>DAOPKY010000039.1:17201-39471 GCA_035391465.1 Thiolinea sp.
GAGTGGGAGCTGGAACCGGAGTGGGAGCTGGAACCGGAGTGGGAGCTGGAACCGGAGTGGGAGCTGGAACCGGTGTTGGAGCTGGAACCGGAGTGGGAGCTGGGCCCGGTGTTGGAGCTGGAACCGGTGTTGGAGCTGGAACCGGTGTTGGAGCTGGAACCGGTGTTGGAGTTGGAACCGGTGTTGGAGCTGGAACCGGTGTTGGAGCTGGAACCGGAGTGGGAGCTGGGCCCGGCGTGGGTGCTGGGGCCGGTGCTGAAGCTCCACCGGCACCAAATTGGCTCAGCAGACTGGAAACCAGGTTGCTGAGCCTGGCTGGAAGACGCGGATTCCGTGCCAGCTGGTTCAGCAGGCCCTGAAAGGCAGCGCCGGCATTGGCGTTATTGGCAGCCGAGGGGCTGGATTGGCGATTGGCGCGCGCACTGGCAGCTGCCTGTGCATGGGCAGGTGGAAAGTTAGGCATGGTTTTTCTCAACAATTGGGTTTACAGCAAGCCCGCCAGATGGCAGGAAGGCCCCAGCATGTTGAGAGGTCACGCTGTTTGCCCGGCTTTCAGGGATAAAAGGTTCGGGGATGGAGACAGCCGGATTCCAGAGGCTGATTGCCGGTCAATCCGGCCCCAGCCCCAGTAACTGCTCCAGCCGGGCCTGTGACTGCCGGACGGGATCCAGCAGTCCCCGGGAGGCCAGCCAGCCTTCAGTATTGCAGGTCTGGCTGTAACGCTCGCCCGAATCACAGATCAGGCTTACCAGCGAGGCCGTCTGTCCGGCCTGCTGCAGCTGCTGTGCCAGTGGAATCAGGGCGCTGAAGCTGGTGCCGGTCGAGGGGCCGATACGGCGGTTCAGCAGCCGTCCCAGTACGCGCATGGCGGCAAGGCTGTCACAGTCAGGCACCGTCACCATCTCGTCGACCACGCTGCGGATGAAAGAAGGTTCAACCCTCGGACGACCGATGCCCTCGATACGCGAGCTGCGGTCCGATATCAGCCCGTTATCACCCGTGCGCCAGTAATCATGAAACACCGAATATTCCGGGTCGGCCACCCGCACGCGGGTCTTGTGACAGGCATAGCGGATATAACGCCCGATGGTGGCGCTGGTCCCGCCGGTACCGGCCCCGACCACGATGGTGTGCGGTACCGGATGCCGCTCGCGCTGCATCTGCTGAAAGATGGATTCGGCAATATTGTTGTTGCCACGCCAGTCGGTAGCGCGTTCGGCATAGGTGAACTGATCCATGTAATGCCCGCCGCTATCGTGTGCCAGCTGTTGTGATGCACTGTAGATGTCGGCGGCCTGTGCCACCAGATGACAGCGGCCACCGTAGTTTTCGATGGCCCTGATTTTGTCCTGGCTGGTGCTTGCGGGCATGACGGCGATGAAGGGCAGACCCAGCAGGCGTGCAAAGTAGGCTTCCGAGACGGCGGTTGAACCGCTGGAGGCTTCGACAAGGGTGCTGCCCTCCCTGATCCAGCCATTGCTGAGACCATACAGGAACAGCGAGCGTGCCAGCCGGTGCTTGAGGCTGCCGGTCGGATGGGTCGATTCATCCTTGAAGTAGATGTCGATGGCCGGAAAGGCATCCAGCGGCAGGTGGATCAGGTGGGTATCGGCGGAACGCTGATAATCCGCTTCGATTTTGCGAATGGCCGTGCTGGTCCAGTTCATGTGACGCTCCTTAGGTCCCCTGTTGTCTGGCACAGTATCAGAAACGCTGCCTGCGGAACAGGTCGGGCCGGCTGGTGTGGAGCCCTGTCTGTGCCGACCGGAAAACGGTGACCGGAAGCGATGGTACCGAAGGGAAGGATTCAGCCGGATGAACCGGGTGATCGGCCCGCATTTTTTCGCTATCATGCCCTTCCTTTTGCTGAAACAGCGCCTGGATACGCAGACATGCAGAAATTTATCATTGAAGGTGGGGTCGCCCTGGATGGCGAAGTGACCATTTCCGGGGCCAAGAATGCAGTGCTCCCGCTGCAGGCTGCCACCCTGCTGGCGGATACGCCCATGACCATCCGCAATGTACCGCGCCTCAAGGATGTGCAGACCCTGGCTGCGGTGATCGAGGGCATGGGGGTCAGGGTCAGTTTTGATGCGGACAACAACATCCATACCGATACCGGCGGCATCCATACCTTTGCGGCACCCTATGAGCTGGTGCGTACCATGCGGGCCTCGATTCTGGTGCTGGGGCCGATGGTGGCGCGTTTCGGACAGGCGGAAGTGTCATTGCCGGGGGGATGTGCCATCGGCGACCGGCCCGTCAACCTGCACATTGCCGGGCTGGAGGCCATGGGGGCTGAAATCCGGGTGGAGGAAGGCTATATCCGCGCTCGGGCCAAACGCCTCAAGGGGGCACGCATTGTCATGGAAATGGTCAGCGTGACCGGGACCGAGAATCTGCTGATGGCGGCAACCCTGGCGGAAGGGCGCACCGTGATTGAAAATGCGGCGCGGGAACCGGAGGTTACCGACCTGGCCCGCTGCCTGATTGCCATGGGGGCGAATATCGAAGGGGTGGGCACCGACCGGCTGGTGATCGAGGGGGTTGAGCGCCTGCACGGGGTGGATTACCGGGTGCTGCCCGACCGGATTGAAACCGGGACATTTCTCGCTGCCGGTGCCATCAGTGGTGGGCGGGTGCGCACGTGCAGTGCGGCACCCGACACTCTGGATGCGGTGTTGCAGAAGTTCACCGAGGCCGGGGCCGACCTCCGCACCGGGGATGACTGGATCGAGCTGGACATGCGCGGACGCACCCTGAAGGCAGTGGATATCCGCACCGATCCGTATCCGGCCTTCCCGACCGACATGCAGGCCCAGTTCATGGCCATGAATGCCTGTTCCCGGGGAATTGGCGTGGTGGTGGAAACCATTTTCGAGAACCGCATGATGCATGTTGCAGAGCTCAAGCGGCTGGGAGCCAATATCCGCCTGGAAGGTAATACTGCCATTGTGGCCGGAATGCCTTACCTCAAAGGCGCACCGGTTATGGCCACTGACCTGCGGGCCTCTGCCTGCCTGATTCTGGCCGGACTGGCCGCCCAGGGCCGGACCACCGTGGACCGTATCTACCACACCGACCGGGGTTATGAATGTATCGAATACAAACTGGCCGGGCTCGGGGCCAGGATTGAACGGGTCAATGCCTGATGAATGCTGCCATGAAGTCACAAACGCTTACGATAGCCCTGTCCAAGGGACGCATTTTCAAGGAAACCGTGCCGCTTTTGAAGGCTGCCGGCATTGAGCCGCTGGATGATCCGGAAACCAGCCGCAAGCTGATTCTGGATACCAGCCAGCCACAGGTGAAGCTGGTGATTATCCGCGCCACCGATGTGCCGACCTATGTGCAGTACGGTGCTGCCGATCTGGGGGTGGCCGGCAAGGACGTGCTGATGGAACATGGCGGGCAGGGCCTGTTCGAGATGCTGGACCTGAAGATTGCCAACTGCCGGCTGATGGTGGCCGGTTTTGCCGGACGACCCCTGCCGGCGGAACGCCTGCGGGTGGCGACCAAGTTTGTCAACTGTGCGCGGCACTATTTTGCTGCACAGGGTCGACAGGTTGACCTGATCAAGCTGTACGGCTCCATGGAGCTGGCACCGCTGGTCGGGCTGGCTGACTGTATTGTTGATCTGGTTGACACCGGTAATACACTGAGGGCCAACGGCCTCGAACCCCTGGAGCACATGGCGGACATCAGCTCGCGTCTGGTGGTCAACCGTGCCTCCATGACGCTTAAACATGCCCGGATTGAAACACTGCTGGCACAGGTAGCCCAGGCAGTCGAACACAGGACACGCAGATGAAATACCAGACTGACGATTTACGCATTATCGGCAAGGACGAGCTGACCTCGCCCCAGGCCGTGCATGTCGAACTGCCCCTGAACGAGGTGGCCAGCGAGACCATCTACAAGGGGCGTCAGGCCGCCCATGAAATCATCCACGGGCGTGATGACCGCCTGCTGGTGGTGGTGGGGCCGTGTTCCATCCATGATGTGGAGGCGGCTCTGGAGTATGCCACCCGTCTCAAGGCGCTGCGTCCGGAGCTGGAGCGGGACCTGCACCTGATCATGCGGGTGTATTTTGAGAAGCCGCGCACCAGTGTTGGCTGGAAGGGGCTGATCAATGATCCGGATATGGACAACAGCTTCAAGATCAACAAGGGCCTGCGCATGGCACGCAAGCTGCTGCTGGACCTGGCCGACATGGGGATTCCGGCGGCGACCGAGTTTCTGGACCTGATCAGCCCGCAGTATGTGGCCGATCTGGTGAGTTGGGGAGCCATCGGGGCGCGGACCACGGAAAGTCAGGGCCACCGTGAGCTGGCTTCCGGAATTTCCTGCCCCATCGGTTTCAAGAACGGCACCTACGGCAATGTCAATATCGCCATCAATGCCATTTCTGCTGCCCTGCGTCCACACCATTTCCTGTCCGTGACCAAGGAAGGCCATACCGCCATTTTTGCCACCCGTGGCAATGAGGACTGCCATATCATCCTGCGCGGCGGCAAGGAGCCGAACTACGACGCAGACAGTGTGGCGGCGGCAGTGGATGCGCTGCACCAGGAAGGATTACCCCCCTACCTGATGGTGGATTTCAGCCATGCCAACAGCAGCAAAGATTATCACCGTCAGTCTGAAGTGAGCCATGATGTTGCCGCCCAGATCGCCGCCGGGCAGAAAGCCATCTGCGGGGTGATGATTGAAAGCCATCTGGTGGAGGGCAACCAGAAAGCCGATGGCAAACAGCGTGAAGAGCTGGTCTACGGCCAGAGTGTGACCGATGCCTGTATCAGCTGGGAAACCACCGAGCAGGTATTGCGGGAACTGGCCGGTGCGGTACGGGCCAGAAGGGCGGTGAAATAATGGGTCTTCAGCGACTTGACCGCACACAGGCGGATTTCTGGCCCCGGCTGCAGGCACTGCTGGCCTGGGAAAGTGTCTCGGATGAGGCGGTGTTCGGGACCGTCAATACCATCCTGAAGGACGTGCGCAATCGGGGTGATGCTGCGGTGGTGGAATACACCAACCGCTTTGACCGCATGCAGGCCGCCTCCCTGGCTGATCTGGTGGTGTCACCCGCACGCCTGTCACAGGCGCGGGCTGCGATTCCGGCAACACAGCTGCAGGCACTGGAACAGGCGGCAGCCCGTATCCGCGCCTATGCCGGGCATCAGAAACTGGAATCCTGGTCTTATACCGAAGCGGATGGCACACTGCTGGGCCAGCAGGTCACCGCCCTGGACCGGGTAGGGCTTTATGTGCCTGGTGGCAAGGCTGCCTATCCGTCCTCGGTACTGATGAATGCGATTCCGGCCAAGGTGGCCGGGGTGCCGGAGCTGATCATGGTGGTGCCGACACCGGGCGGGGAGATGAATGATCTGGTGCTGGCAGCAGCCACGGTGGCCGGGGTGGACCGGGTATTTGCCATTGGCGGAGCACAGGCCGTGGCTGCGCTGGCCTATGGTACGGAAACCGTGCCGCAGGTGGACAAGATTGTCGGGCCGGGCAATATCTATGTGGCCACGGCCAAGCGCATGGTGTTCGGCACCGTCGGCATCGACATGATTGCCGGACCCTCCGAGATACTGGTGCTGTGCGATGGCCGGACTGATCCGGACTGGATTGCCATGGACCTGTTCTCGCAGGCCGAGCATGACGAGGATGCGCAGGCGATTCTGGTCTCTCCGGATTCGGCCTTTCTGGATCAGGTGGCCGCCAGCATTGAGCGTCAGCTGGTCGACCTGCCGCGCCGGGAGATTATCCGGGCATCCCTGCAGAATCGGGGAGCACTGATTCAGGTGACCGATATGGTGCAGGCGCTGGAAGTGGCCAATTACATTGCACCGGAACATCTGGAGCTGTCGGTGGCCGAGCCTGAGGCCCTGTTGCCGCAGATTCGGCATGCCGGAGCGGTTTTCATGGGGCGTTATACCGCTGAGGCGCTGGGCGATTACTGCGCCGGTCCCAATCATGTCCTGCCAACTTCACGCACCGCACGCTTTTCCAGTCCGCTGGGGGTGTATGATTTCCAGAAGCGCTCTTCACTCATCAACTGCTCGGCACCGGGAGCCTCCCGGCTCGGCAGGGTGGCATCCGTGCTGGCGCGCGGGGAAGGGCTGGTGGCGCATGCGTGCTCGGCAGAGTACCGGATCAGTGACTGATGCCTTCCGAAGGCTTTGAGCCGACCAGTCTCTACAGCCAGGTCCGGCTGGCCGGGTTTCCGGTTTATATCTCGTCACAGTTTGCTCTCGGCAAGGTCGGCCTGCGGCGGAAAACCCTGGAGGAACTGGGGCGGCAGCTGACCCGGATTGCGGCTGTCGTGCCATCGAAAGCCTTCCAGTCCCTGCTGCAGGTCCCGTTCTGGGTCGAGCTGGATACCGGTCCGGCAGGCGCGGTGTTTCATTACAGCGAGGACTGGCTGAACCGGCACGACATGAATCCGGACAAGGCCCGATCGGTGGAGATACAGAATGCCCGGCACTTTCTGGAATGGACCCGGCGGGACCAGCCCTGGCTCATCCTGCATGAACTGTCGCATGGCTATCACTGGATGCATGTCAAGGCGTTTGACGGGGTGATCCGCAAGGCGTTTGAACATGCCAGAAGCGCCGGGCTTTATGACAGCGTGGACTATGTCGGCGGTTTTCGGCGCAAGGCTTATGCCCTGACCAATGAGCGCGAGTATTTTGCCGAGCTCACCGAGTCGTATTTCGGGCGCAATGATTATTATCCTTTCAATCGCGAGCAGCTGCGGGCATTTGATCCGGACGGTTTTCATGCCCTGCAGCAGATATGGGGTGAGTAGGCGACAGACCCTGTTGCTGCAGCCAGTGAAGCAGGCGTTGCCCCAGCCAGTAGTCCGGCTTCCACGGCCAGCCGCCACTGATAAAACCCACATGGCCGGCCCCGGCACATAATTCCAGCGTCACCCCCGGTCCCAGCTCCGCTGTTTCCGGTACGGTCTGCGGCTGCATGAAGGGATCATGCGGGTCGTGCAGGATCAGGGTCGGCGTGCGGATGGCGGCCAGAAACGGACGACTGCTGCAACGCCGGTAGTAATCTTCGGCATCCCTGAAGCCATTCACGGGGGCTGTCACTGCTTCGTCAAACTGGCGCAGGGTTCTGATCCGCTGTGGATCAAGGCCGAGCGGGTTGCCCCGTACTGCCAGCTTGTCATGCAGCATCTTGCGCAGCTCCTTCAGGATGTAGCGTCCATACAGCCCCGAAAGTCCGCGTGTCAGACGCCGTGAGCAATCCTGCAGCCGGAAGGGCACGGAAATCGCCACCGCGGTTCTGAGCCAGCCCGAATCATCATGCCCTGCCGTTTCCCCCAGGTACTTGAGCAGCAGGTTGCCGCCCAGTGAGACACCGATAATGGCCTGTGGCAGGGCCTGGCGGGCCTTGAGAATAGCCAGTACCGCTGCCAGGTCCCGACTGGCACCCGAATGATAACTGCATGGCAGGCGGTTGGGTTCCGGACCGCTGCCGCGCAGGGCCAGAAACAGCCCCTGATAGCCCTGCTGCTGCAACAGGGGCAGCAGCAGGCGCACATAATGCGAGTCGGCATTACCACCCAGACCATGAATCAGCATCACCGTGGGGGCATCCGGCTGGCGGGGCGTCATCCAGCCCAGCTCCATGAAATCACCATCAGGCAGTTCCAGGCGTTCGCGCTGCAGGGCTGCCGGTGGCAGATGCCCCAGCAGGGTGGGGTAGAGGGTCTGCAGGTGCGCATGCGGCAACCACCAGGCCGGACGGAAAGGCAAGGGTGTCATATACATGGATGCAGTATGCGCAATGCCTTTTGCACTGGCAAATTTCGGCTTTCCGGGATTTTCCGTGGTTGGGTACATCTCATGCCTGAAACCGCAGGGTCACAAGGGAACGGAAGGTGCGTCAGGCATCTGCTCAGGAAAGTGCCTGCCGTACCAGTGCCCCGTGATGCAGGATGACCTTGCGGCTCAGTTCATGTGCACAGCGGATTGCCGTGGGAATATCCGCCTCCCTTTCCAGCCGTGCTGCCAGATAAGCAGCATTGAAACTGTCTCCCGCCGAGGTGGTATCAACAGGTGTTTCACGCACCAGCCCTTCAACCACTCCCTGTCCTTCCACCCCGCCGTAATAAACGGCAGCCCCGCCGGCCTTGACCACAACCTGACGTGCCCCGCAGGCCAGATAGCGTGCCAGGGTTGTCTGCGGATCGGGATCACCGAAATAGCGGTTCTCATCATCAAAGCTTGGCAGTATCAGGTCGGCATGAGCCGCCATGGCCTCAATCTGATGGCACATACTGGCGCTGTCGGGCCAGAGATGGGGACGCAGATTGGAATCAAAGACCAGCCGGGTACCCTGGCTGCGCGCCCTGAGCAGTGCCTGCATCAGGTTGTTGCGGCTGTGCTCGGGCAGAATCGCCAGCGTGATGCCGGACAGGTAGGCGGTATGGGCACCGGTCAGCGCCCGTTCCAGTGGCTGCGGATCATCAGCCAGCCGCCGGGCCGCCGACTGTTCGCGCCAGTAGGAAAAGCTGCGCTCGCCGTTGCGCAGTGAAATCGCATACAGGCCGATCTCATGCCGGGAATCACGGCTGACATAGGCGGTTTCAATGCCTTCGAGGGCGAGAAAATCCATCATCTGCTGCGAAAACTCGCCCAGCCCCACGCGGGACAGGTAGCCGACGCGCCAGTGACCGGACAGCAGGCGACGCAGATACCAGGCGGTATTCAGGGTATCACCCGCAATACCCTGCTGCCACAGGCCGTGCTGACCGGCCTGTGACAACTCGACCATGGCCTCGCCAATGGACAGGATCAGGGGAGCTGTCATGGACGGGTACCTCAGTCCAGTGGTTTCCAGGCGATGACGTCCATTTCAACCCTGGCATCAATCATCAGGCGGGACTCCACCGTCGAGCGGGCGGGCGGATGTGCCATGAAATGCTTTTCAAATACCGCATTGAAAGAAGAAAAATCACGCGGATCATCAAGCCAGCAATTGACCTTGATGACATCTTCCAGCCCGCAACCGGCCAGGGCCAGTACCGATTTGATGTGCTCGATGACCTGTTCGGTCTGGGCGACAATGCCGCCGGGTACGACTTCGCCGTTGACGGTGGGCACCTGCCCGGAGACATACACATAGGCATCCGCCCGGACGGCCTTGGCAAACGGGCGTTTCTGGCCACCGGCCTGCGGATCGGCGGTATCATAACGGATCAGTCGGGCGGTGCTGGAGGCACCGGGCAGATTCGGGGTATTGGCGTTTGATGTGTTCATGTTTGCAATCCTGTTCAGAGATGTTTTGATGTTTGATTGATAAAACTTTTCACCACACTTTGCCGCGTGCAGTCACGGGGGTGCTCATTTCATACCGGCTACCGCGTACCAGCTCGACCTGATCAAGCATATTGGAGACCACGCAGGCGTGATTCGGCACGATACGGACCCGGTCGCCGACCGCGAGGTTGATATTCGCAGCCTTCAGGGTGCCATGCTCTTCGGAGAGTCCCGTAATGTGAATATCGGGGCGGCCCAGCACATGGCCGTAGCCCGCCAGCCCCAGTAAATCCGAAGTCAGCACTTTTGATCCGGCATCGATAATGGCACGGTCGGAAGCAGGGACCGAAATGACGCTGGCCAGCACGGTCAGGGCACAATCTGCCCAGTCACAGACACCACGGGCCTGCAGGGAACGGTCGTTGTAAATGTAGGTGCCGACACGGTATTCGGTGGCCACCGGTACGTTTTGGGCCTCCCACATACCGGGTGTGCCGCCGTTCGAGATCACCTCAACCGGCAGTCCACCGGCCTCGATCCGGTCCCTGGCAGCGCTGAGCCATTGCTGTACCTCGGGTTCATGACCGGCGGGCGGGTAGGTCATCAGCCCGGTGAACTGCAGTCCGGGCAGGGCCGCAATCTGCTGCGCCAGTTCAGCCGCCTGTGCCGGGCTGGCAACGCCACAGCGTCCGGCCCCGGTATCACACTCAACCAGCACCCGCAGCGGTGCGGGCATGGCGGCAAAAGCTGCCGACAAACCGCGGGCGACCGTGATATTGTCAGTGACCACCGACAGCCGGACCCTTGCTGCCAGAGCCTGCAGGCGGGCCAGTTTTTCCGGTCCCAGAATGTTGTAAGTAATCAGGACGTCATCAATACCGCCTTCCGAGAGCATGGCTTCGGCCTCGCTGACTTTCTGACAGGTGATGCCGATGGCCCCGGCAGCCACCTGGCGTCTGGCCAGCAGCGGCAGTTTGTGTGTCTTGACATGCGGTCGCAGCTTCAGTCCGTGGCGCTCGCAGTGGGCCTGAAAGCGCTGGATATTGGCTTCAGCCACATCCAGATCAACCAGCACGGCGGGGGTTTCCAGCCTGTTGAACATCAGTTTTCCTCCTCATGCGGCTTTTCCACCAGCGGCCAGATGGCACGGGTCAGGCGGGTGTAGTGGTTGCGGGCCGGTTCACTGGGATAAGGGCCTTCAACTGCCGCATAGAGAATCTCGCGGGCAATCGGGGCGAAGGCATCGTAAAAATGGTTGGTGGACTTGACCACCAGTATCTGTTTGCTCAGGACATCAATCCCCAGACGGGTGAACAGGTCGGGGGAGAAAGCCTGGGCACGGTTTGAATTGAGTACGATATCGATCCCGCCATCAGTGCGTACTACGGCACAATCCCCCAGCGGCACAATCGAGCTGCCGAAACGCTGCTGCGCATCTTTCTGCACCCGTACCACGGTGACATCGGCATCCAGCGGGTCACCGGCCTGGTCCGAGGTTTTGCCACCCATGCGCAGATGCAGGCGTGCACCTTCCCCGGCGGCATGACACAGGCGCACCGCCATCGGGTCCCAGAGGGTACCGAAGGCCATATTGCCCAGTTCCAGGTCCAGGGCTTCACGCAGCAGAATGGCTGAGTCACCCGCCACACCGCCTCCCGGATTGTCCCAGACATCCGCAACCACTACCGGCCCTTTGGGGGCGGCAGCGGCACGGGTCAATGCCTCGCGTGCACTCAGGAAATCGGGGCGGGTACGGCCCCGAAAGGAAAACAGTTCCATGCCCAGCTTGCGTGCCAGCTGCTGCCCGGTTTCGGGATCGTTGTCGGTAATGACAATCATCCAGGCTCCCAGGTCCGGGGAATCACCGGCCATGAAGCCGTGTATGGCCGAAATGGACAGGGCGACACCCTGCTGTTCCAGCATGATCATCCGGTCAACAAAGCCCCGCATCGGTGCACGACTGGTGGGTAGTACCTCCATCATGCGCACATCAAAGACCGAGATGACCGGGGTGATTTCACCGCGTGCTGCCCGCAGGGTCAGATCAACACAGGCTTCACCCGCAGTCACGAAGTCGGTATGGGGAAACTCCTTGAAGACCGTGATGATATCGGCGTTGCTGACGCGCTTTGCACTGAGGTGGCTGTGAGGATCAAAGCTGGCACCGATCTTTACACCGGGACCGACCAGGGCGCGGATCATTTCGATCAGCTCGCCTTCGCAATCCGGGCAGTTTTCGGCAATCATGGCACCGTGCAGGCCCAGAACCACCGCATCGACCGGCAGGGCGGTACGCAGCTGGCCCAGTACTTCGTCACGCAGGTGCTCCCAGGTCCGGGCATTCACCAGCCCGCCCGGTTCAGCCCAGGTTGCCGTGCCCTCGATCAGCTCAATCTCGCCGGCATACTGGCGTCGGCGCAGGGCCGGAAACACGGCACTGCACAGGGAAGGGGCCTCAGGATGCTGTCCGGGCGGGGCATAGAAGCTGGTGGTAAAGTCGGTAAAATCGGTACGCAGTGGCGAAAAAGTATTGGTTTCCGTCGCAACGGAAGCACAGAAAACGCGCATAAGGGCTTGGTCTCTATCTCAGTCTGATCAGTCGGGTTTACTGTCGGGGCAAGGGCGATCCGGTCGGTTCGCCCGTCACGATTCACGACCCGGTCGGGTACACCATCAGTTCATCATGCACCCGTTGCCGGGAACCTGGTTACTGGAGGTACTGGCTGTTGTTGGCCTGTTCAACGGCCGCCTTGAAACGGCCCAGCAGCTCATTGGCCTTTTGATCCAGATTGGTCTTGATGTGTTCCTCGAACACCGGCTGGGTCGCTGTGGCCAGTGCCTGACGCTGTGCTTCACTCAGGGCAGTGATCTCCATTTTCTTTTTCAGGCCGGCAAGCCCCCGGTCGGAAGCTTCGATAATCCGGCTGAGCCCCCGACTGGCTTCGACGCAGTTGGCGGCGGCCTCGTGCACGGCGGTCTTTTCACTGTCCGACAGCTTGTCGTAATAGGCGCGGTTTATCAGAAAGGTATACGGCGCAAACAGGTGGTTGGTCAGCGTCATGTATTTCTGGACTTCGGCAAAGTTCGAGAACGCAATAATGGGAATCGGGTTCATCTGACCGTCGATAACACCGGTCTGGAGTCCTGAATAAACCTCGCCCCAGGCCAGCGGATAGGCTTCAGCCCCCATGGCCTGCACGATTTTCTGATGGGAGGGCAGGGTCATGGTACGGATGCGGATACCCTTGAATTCCTCCGGTGTCGCAGCGGCATGTTTGGAGTTGGTGACTTCAAAAAAGCCGCCGGTATCGGGGAAGCCCAGGACCACGACATCACTCAGGCTGTCCTCAATGTCTTTGGCCAGCACTTTGCCGAACTCGCCGTCAAATACCTGATAGGTGGCTGAGTTGCCGCGGAAGGCGAAGGGCAGATTCAGAACGTCGATACGCGGATAATAGCTGGCCAGCGCACCCGTGGAGGTCAGTGTGGCCTGCAGGATGCCGTCACGTACCATCTGCACATGCTCCTGTGCGGTACCGAGCTGGTTGGAGCCATAGACCTCGACGGTGATGTCGCCATTGGTGGCGGCTTCCGCCTGGCTGGCAAACACTGCAGTGCAGGCATGAGCCGGGTTTTCAAAGGGATCGGTCTTGTTGTCATGACCGAACTTGATTAATCCTCCGGCGACAGCACTTCCGGAAATCAGCATGTTCACGGCAAGAGCCGAAGCTAGTGCCAGACAGACAGAACGTTGTTTCATTGCAGTTTCTCCTGTTGGAAAGGTGGAAGGGGGTCAGTGCCAGGGTACCCGCAAAGGGATACGCAGCTGGCGGGTGGTTTACGGGGTTCAGGCAAATCCGAGCAGACGCGGCAGCAACAGGGCGGCGTCCTCCCAGAAAGCGAAGATGAACAGCACAATGATTTCAGCGACCAGGAAAGGCATCAGCTTGATGGAGATGCGTTCCAGCTTTTCACCGGTCACCGATGACAGCACGAACAGGCAGGCCCCGACCGGTGGCGTCATCAGCGAGATATTGAGCGCCAGTATGAAGATGATGCCGGCGTGGATCGGCTCCAGCCCGACCTGTTCGGTCAGGGGGACCAGCACCGGGCTGAGGATGATCAGGATCGCCGTGATGTCCATCACCATGCCGACCAGCATCAGCAGCCCGATAATAATGGCGATAATGGCGTAGCGATTATCGGACAAGCCCATGACACCTTCGGCAATGGCCTGCGGGATGCGTTCAAAGCTGAGGAACCAGCCCAGAATGCCGGCAAAGGCAATAATCACGAAGATCACCCCGGTAATGCGCGCCGTGCGCACCAGCATCCCGTAGAAACTTCGGACGTTCAGCGTGCGGTAGATGAATATGCCGATGAAGGCAGCATAGGCAACCGCGATGGAGGCTGCCTCGGTCGGGGTGACAATGCCGCCCAGAATGCCGCCGAGGATAATCACCGGCATGGCCAGTGCCGTCAGTGATGAGATAAAAGTGTCCCAGACTTCCTTCAGGCTGGCACCACGCTCGGCAACCGGCAGGTTCTCGCGCTTGCCGCCGAGAAAGATCACAACCATGCAGACCGCACAGATTACCAGACCCGGCAGGATACCGGCGGCAAACAGCCCGGCAATCGAGACCCCCATCAATGAGCCATAGACCACCATCAACCCTGAAGGCGGAATGGTCGGACCGATAATCGAACCGGCGGCAGTGACGGCACAGGCATAGTCACGCTGGTAGCCTTCTTTCTCCATCGCCGGCACCAGCGTGCGTCCGAAGGCAGCGGCATCCGCCGTGGCCGAGCCGGTCAGCCCGGCGAAGAAGACCGACGCCAGCATGTTGGCATGGGCAAGACCGCCCCGAAACCGTCCGACCAGTACCTGGGCCAGCTTGACCAGACGTTGGGTAATGCCGGTATCGTTCATGATTTCACCGGCCAGAATGAAGAACGGCATGGCCAGGAACGGGAAAATATTCAGCCCGTTGAATATCTTGCCGGGGCCGATGGCAAGGAAGTTGCTCCCCCCCATGCTGATCAGGCCGATCACACCGGCCACACCGATGGCAAAGCCGATGGGCAGGCCGAGCAGGACAAAAATGATGAATGCCAGTGCAGCTAGCATGATGCTGCCTCCTCCTGTTCAATACCGGTATCCAGATAAAGGCCCAGATCGCGCACCGTGACCAGCATGATCTGGATCGAGGCAATCGCCGCCGATACCGGAATGGCCGCGTAGTAGGGTTGCAGGCTGGTACCGAAGATCATTGCCTGACGGCTTTCACCGCTCTGGGCGAAACCGATCCCGTACCAGAAAACGTAAAGAAACAGCGCCAGTGCCACCAGGTCCATGCCGATCAGCACCATCCGGCGCAGGTTCCGGGGCATGGCCAGGACCAGTACCGTCAGGCCGATATGCTCACGCCGGGAAATTCCCGAAGAGACCGCCAGCATCGCCGCCCAGATCATCAGGTAGCGTGCCAGCTCCTCAGGCCAGGGTAACTGCCAGTGAAAGAAGTAGCGATCGGCAACACCCAGCCAGACATCAAGCACCAGTAACAGCATCAGCACTGCAACAATGGCTTCGACAATGGTGTTGATCCGATCACTGGCCTTGAACGCCCATGATCTCATGTGTTCTCCTCCCGAAATAATTCAAATGTACCTTAAGTACATATTGAGTTATTTTAGTGTCCCTATCAAGTAAAAAAACGTTACTTAAGTACAATATATTTGAATTTTTACAAGCTTTACTTGGATTTTGAGAAAACTGTAACTAAGGTACAGTCAACAGACTGACCGGCACACAACAGCTGCCAGGGAGAAAGTATGAGCAAGCAGGAAAATATCCGGACCCATGGCGAGGCAGTGGCAGGACTGCCGAACCGGGGCGGACCCGCCATCAGTGATGTGATATCGGCCCTGCACCGGCAGGATGGCCGGCTGGCAGCCCGCGAGCAGAAGGTGGCTGATTATGTGAAAAGCAATCTGGAGCAGATCAGTACCATGACCATTGCCGAACTGGCCCAGGCGGCCGGGGTCAGTACCCCGACCGTAATCCGTTTCTGTCGCTCGCTGGGCTGTGACGGGTTTCGGGAGTTCAAGTTGCGGCTGGCCCAGAATCTGGCTGTCAGCCTGCAATACCTGCAGGTGGAGACGGATGGTGAACTGGCTGCGGATGATACCGCGCTGGACCGGGTACTGGCCTCGCTCTACAACACCCTGAACCTGCTGCGGCAGCAGTTTGACCCGGGCCGGCTTGCCGATGCCGAGCGCGTCATTCTCAACTCGCGCCAGATTGTGGCGGTCGGGGTGGGTGGCGGGTCATCCATGATTGCTGCCGAGGCAGCCAACCGCTTTTTCCGTATCGGCATTCCCGCCGTTGCTGTCAGCGACAGTTATCTGCTGCAGATGCGGGCGGCGACCCTGCAGCCGGGGGATACGCTGCTGCTGATCTCGACCAGTGGCGAGGTGGACGCCATTATTGCTGCTGCGCGGATTGCTGCAGGCTATGGGGCCTCGACCATCGGCGTGACCAAACCCGGCAGCCGCCTGAGTGAGACGGTCCAGATACTGATCGGTGTCAACCTGCCTGAAGACCCCAGCATCTACAAACCGACCGCCTCACGCTATGCCTTTCTGGCCATTATCGATGCACTGGCCATGACCGTTGCCCGCAGCCGGCAGGAAGCCACCATCGAGAACCTGCGCCGTATCCGTGCCTCGCTGACCGCCTATCATGGCCGTACCGGTCCGCAGCCACTGGGTGACTGAAACACCGGGCAGCGCGGTTAGCAGGCTGGCTTGCGGGAGTCTTGTTCCGATTTGCGCTATCCTTGTACCTATTCCGAACTGGCACGGACAGGATACTTCCCATGAAAAAGTTACCCATCGGCATCAGCACCCTCCGCAAGCTGCTTGAAGGGGATTTCACCTATGTCGACAAAACCCGTCAGGTCCTGCAACTGGCACAGGCCGGTGGCTATTACTTCCTGTCGCGCCCGCGCCGCTTCGGCAAGTCGCTGCTGCTCAATACCCTGAGTGAAGTATTTTCCGGCAATGAAGCCCTGTTCCGGGGTTTGTACATCCATCCGCACTGGGACTGGCCGATCACCTATCCGGTGATTCAGCTCAGCTTCGGAGCCGGGATTTTACGCAGCCCAAAGGAGCTGGACCGTCATATCCGCCGTATCCTGAAAGATAATCAGGAGCGCCTGGGCATTGCGTGCGAAGACCGGGAGGATGTCTCCGGCTGCTTCGCCGAACTGGTTCGCAAGGCCAGTGAAAAATACGGTCAGGGAGTCGTGATTCTGATTGATGAATACGACAAGCCGATTCTGGACAATATCACCACCCCGGACGTGGCTGCCGAGATGCGTAATGGCCTGCGCAATTTCTACTCGGTCATCAAGGACAGCGATGCCTATGTGCGCTTTGCCTTTCTCACCGGGGTAAGCAAGTTTTCCAAGGTGTCGGTATTCAGCGGCCTGAACAATCTCAAGGACATTACCCTGGACCCGGCCTACAGCACGATCTGTGGCTATACCCAGTCGGAGCTGGAAAACGTGTTTGCCGAACACCTGCAGGGCGTTGACCTGATGGAAATGCAGAGCTGGTACAACGGCTATCAGTGGCTGGGGGAGGGGGTTTACAATCCTTTTGACGTGCTGCTGTTTCTGGATACCGGCAAGCGTTTCCGCCCTTACTGGTTTGAGACCGGCACCCCGTCCTTTCTGATTGCGCTGCTCAAGTCCGGGCGTTACCACGTGCCGGATTTCGAGAATATGGAAGTCAGCAGTACCCGGCTCAGTGATTTCGATATTGATCATATCCGTCTGGAAACCCTGCTGTTCCAGACCGGCTATCTCACCATCAAGCACGAGGAAACCCTGTTCGAGGAGACGGTGTTTCTGCTCAATTACCCGAACCGCGAGGTTCGCAGCACTTTCAACCAGGTGATTCTGGAGCGTTACCTGACCGGTGAACCCCAGGAACGCCTGCCGGTGTTGCGGGCTTTGCTGAAACAGGATTTTGCCGCCCTGCAGCAGCCTTTCAGTGCCCTGTTTGCCGGGATTGCAAATGATAATTACCGCAATAACCCGATTGCGGCTTATGAGGGCTATTATGCTGCCGTGATGTATGCCTACCTGTGTTCACTGGGTCTTGATACCATCGCTGAAGAGACCGGAAACCGGGGACGCATTGACCTGACCCTGCGTTTCAGGCTTCCCGACGGACAGCGGCAGGTCTGTATCTTCGAGTTCAAGGTGATCGAGGGCGAGAAGGGTGACGGCAGTGCCCTGCGCCAGTTGCAGGACCGGGGGTATGCAGCCAAATATGATGACGGTGCCCACCGGATTGTCCTGATAGGCATCGAGTTCAGCCGCTCACTGCGCAATATCGTCGGGTTTGAATGGCTGGTGTTTGCCTGAGGCCGGATTACGGCTCGCGTATTCTGAGCACGCCACGGTAGATTTCGCGGTTGCCGACCACGCCCAGCAGCCGCCCGCCTTCAATCACCGGCACCGGCAGGCCGGTCTGGTAATTGAGCTCCATCAATGCCTTCATCAGGGTATCCGGACGGGCATAGTGCAGGATGCGGCTGCGTGACAGGGATTCATCGGTGACACTGGAGCCGGCGGGTTGCAGGCTGTCAACCGGAATGCCGTTCACAACCACGCTCAGGATGCCGCCATCCTGATCCAGCTGCATGCGCAGGCGTCCCTGTTCATCCAGCAGGTACTCATCGCGGTGCTGCCTGAGGTCCGTGAGCGGGCTCATGAGTGCAGCAGCGCTGAGTACGTGGATCGGGTTCATGTGCGCCACGAAGTCGCTGACGTAATCATTGACCGGGTTGAGCACGATGGCTTCCGGCTGCCCGTATTGCACGATATGCCCGGCCTCCATGATGGCGATGCGGTTGCCGAGCTTCATGGCCTCATCCAGGTCGTGACTGACAAAGATAATGGTTTTTTTCAGTCCTTCCTGCAGCGCCAGCAGCTCATCCTGCAACCGGGTGCGGATCAGCGGATCCAGAGCCGAGAACGGCTCGTCCATCAGCAGGATGTCGGCATCGGTGGCAAAGGCACGCGCCAGCCCGACCCGCTGCTGCATGCCACCGGAAAGTTCGTGGGCATACTTGCCGGCCCATTGTGAAAGGCCCACCCGTTCCAGCTGCTGATCCACGATGGTATCACGCTGCCTGCGGGCCATACCGCGCAGCTCCAGCCCCAGCCCGACATTCTCGCGCACCGTGCGCCAGGGCAGCAGTCCGAACTGCTGGAACACCATGGCCACCCTGTTCATGCGCAGCTGGCGCAGGGTTCCGGCATTGCAGCGTGCCACGTCCACCGGCTTGTCACGGTATTCAACCAGTACCTGCCCGCGTGTAACCGGGTTCAGGCCATTTACGGCCCGCAGCAGAGTGGACTTGCCCGAACCGGACAGGCCCATGAGTACGCAGATTTCCCCGGTTTCAATGCTGAGCGAGGCATCGGCCACCCCGACCACCTGCCCGGTCTGTTGCAGGATGTCCTGGCGGCTTGCTCCCAGGTCCAGCAGTTTCAGGGCCGGACCCGGTCGGGAGCCGAACAGGATGTCGACATTGCGGAATTCCACCACTGCCATCAATGCTGCCCTCCTGAAGCAGGGTCACGTCGCCGGCAGATCCGGTCCAGCAGGATGGCCAGAATCACAATGGCGAGCCCGGCTTCAAATCCCTGGGCGATATTGACGGTATTCAGGGCGCGCAGCACCGGAATGCCGAGGCCGGGAGCACCGACCATGGAGGCGATCACCACCATGGACAGCGACAGCATGATGCACTGGGTCACACCGGCCATAATGGCGGGCATGGCGTGTGGCAGCTCCACTTTCCACAGCAGCTGACGCCGGGTGGCTCCGAACGCCTGCCCGGCTTCCAGCAGGCTGACCGGCACCCCGGAAATCCCCAGACAGGTCAGGCGCACCGGTGCGGGCAGGGCGAAGATCACCGTGGAGATAAGCCCCGGTACCACCCCGAGCCCGAACATGATCATGGTCGGAATCAGGTAGACAAAGGTGGGAATGGTCTGCATCAGGTCCAGCAGCGGACGCAGGAAGCGGTAAAGCCGGGGCCGGTGTGCCGCCGCCACACCAAGCGGAATGCCGATCAGCACGCAGACCAGGGTCGAGAACAGGACCAGCCCCAGGGTCTGGATGGTTTCGGTCCAGTACCCGAGGTTGATGACCAGCAGCAGGCTCAGCACTACCAGCAGGGCCAGTTTCCGGCTGCGCTGCAGCCACCCGGCGATACCGGCGAACAGGGCAAGCATCAGCAGGGGATGCGGCCAGAGCATCAGGTCGATGAAACCATTGATGAGGGCATCCAGGTTGTCGGAAAAGATGTCAAAGGCCCAGGTGGCGTGATCAAGCAGCCATTCAACCAGGTTCCTGATCCATTTGCCCAGGGGCAGTTTGTATTCGGTCAGCCAGTCCATGCCGCGCTCCGGTCAGCCGCTGCGGGTCAGGAAGCCGGCTGTTCGGCTGCTGCCTTGCTGTCATCTTCCGGCTGCCCTTCTTTTTTCGGCTCTTCCTGTGTATCGGTTTTGAGCGCCGGAATCGCCAGACGGGCCATGACGGCTTCCAGTCCCGGCTGGTCGTCACGGGTGGTGACATCCTTGAGCCAGGTGGCCAGCACCGCCGGATTGGCCTTGATCCAGTCCGTGGCAGCCGCCTCGGGTTCTTTCTCGTCGTCCAGAATGGCACCCATGATCTCGTTTTCCATCTTCAGGCTGAAAACCAGATTGCCGAGCAACCGGCCCACATTCGGACACTCGGTGGCAAAACCGGCACGGGTATTCGTGAAAATCTCGGCACCGCCCAGATCGGGGCCGAACACTTCATCCCCGCCGTCCAGATAAGTGAGCTGATAATGACTGTTCATCGGATGCGGTTCCCAGCCCAGAAACACCACCGGCTCCTGCTTGCGGTCGGCACGTGCCACCTGGGCCAGCATGCCCTGTTCGCTGGATTCAACCACCGTGAAATCCTTCAGCCCGAACTGGTTGGCATCGATCATGCCCTGGATCAGGCGGTTCCCGTCATTACCGGCTTCAATGCCGTAAATTTTGCCGTCCAGCTCGCTGGCGAATTTGCTGATGTCGGTAAAGTTCCTGATACCGCGTTCTGCCCCGTAGGCATTGGTTGCCAGGGTATATTTGGCTCCCTCCAGATTCCTGACCACGGTTTCCACCGAGCCATCCTCGCGGTAGGGCTTGATGTCGGCTTCCATGGTCGGCATCCAGTTGCCCAGAAACACGTCAATATCCTTGTTCTTGAGGCTGGCATAGGTCACGGGAACCGACAGTACCCGCGTATCCGGCTTGTAACCCAGCGCTTTCAGCAGAACCGTGGCTGTGGCTGTCGTGGCCGTGATGTCAGTCCAGCCCACATCGGAAAAGCGCACGCCTTCACAGGTATCGGGTTCGGCGGCAGACAGGTGAGTGCTCAGGGCGGAAAGCCCCAGCAAAACGGCGAGAGCGGCCCGTGAAACGGTTTCCATGTTGACTCCTCACAAAAGAATAATCAGTCCCGGCAGAACCGGGGATGCCGGTGAAGGCATACCCCAGTTTCTCAGAATTTGCGGGACCAGGATAGTCCGGGAGTCGTCAATGAACCTGTGGTGGCACAGCTGCAATGTGCAATGACTCAAAGACAAGCAAGCTACTGGCTGGCCAGTGAGACGCTCAATCGAAAATTGAGGTAGACTGCAGCCGATATTACGCAAAGGGAATCCTGTCCGGAAATGAACAACAGATACAGCATGTCATTTACAACGGGCAGTCTCTTTCACCGCGAATCGGTGGAGCTGGCCGCGCTGTATCTTGATCTTGGCGACTGGAACTCTGTTCGAGACAAGGTCATCGCAGAAAATTTACTGCAGACCAGAACACTGAATACGCTCAAACGAGTCTGCCGCGAGGTCATCTCTCGACTTAGGACGTTGAGCCCAAACGAACTTGAATTCCTTGTTGAGGGCAGCCACCAGGAGCAGGCTTATCTCTTGTGGATCGCTGTTTGCCGCCGGTACAGATTCATTGCTGATTTTGCCGTCGAAGTGCTTCGAGAGCGCTACATCACACTGAAAAGCGATCTGACCTTTGATGATTTTGATTCCTTCTTCAACTGGAAATCCGAGTGGCATTTGGAACTGGATGAGATCACCCCGGCCACACGAGGCAAATTGCGGCAGGTCCTGTTCAAGATACTTCGTGAGGCTGATCTTCTAACGGCCAACAACATGATTCACGCTGCCATGCTCAGCCCGAGACTGCTGGGTCTGATCCAACAGGGCGGCCGCAGGGATATTTTGCACTTCCCTGTATTTGAATCCGATGTGAAGGGGATAAAGCGGTGACAGCAGATAGTGCCAGAATGTCGATGCAGGACAGATTTCAGCATCTCTTTGCTGTGATCTCGGGCCAACGTTTTCTCAATAAGCAAGGACTCGGCAACGAGGTTCCGTTCTTTATCTGCCCCTACAGGCCGGAAGAGTCCGTCGAAATGGAGCGGCTCCGTCGTCAGCTGATCAATCGCCTTGAGCAGGCCGGCATTCGGATTCTGGAGATCAATCTGTATGACCTTTCGATAGAAATCCTTAAAGAACGTGATATTTGGGACCAGATTGTCGAGATGGAGGATTCCTTCTCCAAAGAGCAGCTCAAGGAACTGTTGCAAGGCGTACTGGACCCCGAAGCGCATCTCGTTCCGGCCATTGCAGCCAAGTTGGCAAGCACCGATTTCGAGGTTCTTTTTTTGTCCGGCGTTGGCGAGGTGTTCCCCTACATCCGCTCGCACAACGTCTTGAACAATTTGCAGAGCACGGCGAAAGAAAAGCCGACCGTCATGTTTTTCCCGGGAGCCTACACCCACTCCCTGGCGTCCGGGGCATCGCTCGATCTCTTCGGAAGGTTGCATGACGACAAGTACTACCGGGCATTCAACAT
>DAOPKY010000040.1:0-38714 GCA_035391465.1 Thiolinea sp.
ACTCAATAGGTCGGGCTGCCATTATCCGATAAGTTTACGGGGCGGTGTACTAGCTGTGGATCAGATTATGAAGAGGCTCCTGAACTGGCCCGCCGTCCTCAGATCACCCCGTCCGCCCGCAAAGCAGCCAGCTGTGCCGAATCCATATCCAGCAGGGTTTTCAGCACGCTGTCGGTATCCGCCCCGAGCAGGGGAGGCGGTCGTTCGGCATTCAGGGCCTGACCATCGAACCGTATCGGGTTGCCGAGCAGTCTGACCGGCCCGGCTTGCGGGTGGAGCCGTTCCAGGGCCATACCCCGGTGCCTGACCTGCGGATCGGCGAACACCCGGTCCAGGGTGTTGATGGGACCGCAGGGCACCCCCAGCGGTTCCAGTGCTGCCAGCCAGGCATCGGTACTGCGGGCCTGCAGGTACGGAACCAGCAGCGGAATCAGGGTGTCACGGTTGGCCACCCGGTCGGCATTGGTGGCAAAGCGCGGGTCCTGCCCCAGTTCTGCACAACCGGCTTCCTGACAGAAGCGCTGGAACTGGGTGTCATTGCCCACCGCCAGAATCAGGTGGCCGTCAGCGGTGGCAAAGGTCTGGTACGGTACAATATTGGGGTGGGCATTGCCCAGCCGTTGCGGTACCGTGCCCGAGGTCAGGTAATTGAGGGCCTGATTGGCCAGTACCCCGACCTGCACATCCAGCAGGGCCATGTCGATGTGTGTGCCCTGTCCGGTCTGGTTGCGCTGCCAGAGGGCGGCCAGAATGGCATTGGCGGCATACAGTCCGGTGAAAATATCGGCGAAGGCCACCCCGATCTTGACCGGTCCGCCTCCTTCACTGTCCGGCTGCCCGGTCAGGCTCATAATGCCGCCCATGCCCTGAATCATGAAGTCATAACCGGCCCGCCGGGCGTAGGGGCCATCCTGCCCGAAGCCGGTAATGGAACAGTACACCAGATCGGGCTTGATGGCCTTGAGGCTGGCGTAGTCGAGCCGGTATTTCTGCAGGCCCCCGACCTTGAAGTTTTCCAGTACCACATCACAATGTGGTACCAGCTGGTGCAGCAGTGCCTGTCCTTCTGCTTTGGCCATGTCGATGGTGACCGATTGCTTGCCCCGGTTGGTGCCGAGATAATAGGCTGCTTCTTCCGTACCGGGCAGCCATGGCGGCCCCCAGCGCCGGGTGTCATCACCCTCGCCGGGGCGTTCGATTTTGATCACCTCCGCCCCCATGTCGGCCAGCAGCTGGCTGCACCAGGGGCCGGCCAGAATGCGGGACAGGTCAAGAATGCGGATGTTCTGCAGTGGTCCGGACATTGTCTGCTCCATTAGCTGTCCCTTCAGAAGAATGCCTGTATCCCGGTCTGGGCCCGCCCGAGGATCAGGGCATGGACATCGTGTGTGCCTTCATAGGTGTTCACGGTTTCCAGGTTCACCATGTGGCGCATGACACCGAATTCATCGGAAATACCGTTGCCACCGTGCATGTCGCGGGCCATGCGGGCAATATCCAGCGCCTTGCCGCAGTTGTTGCGCTTGATCAGCGATACCATTTCCGGCGCCCAGTTACCGCTGTCCATCAGTCGTCCCACCTGCAGCACCGTCTGCAGTCCCAGGGTGATTTCAGTCTGCATATTGGCCAGCTTGAGCTGAATCAGCTGGTTGGCCGCCAGCGGCCGACCGAACTGCTTGCGGTCCAGGGTGTACTGGCGTGCCGCATGCCAGCAGTACTCCGCCGCTCCCATGACACCCCAGGCAATACCGAAACGGGCCTTGTTCAGGCAGCCGAACGGACCGGCCAGTCCGCTGGCATGCGGCAGCAGGTTTTCTTCGGGGACGAAGACCTCATCCAGCACGATTTCTCCGGTGATGGAGGCGCGCAGGGAAAGCTTGCCCTGAATCTTCGGGGTACTGAAGCCCTTGCTGCTACGCTCGACAATAAAGCCGCGAATCTTGCCCTCATGCGCATCCGACTTGGCCCAGACCACGGCAAAATCCGCCACCGGGCTGTTGGTGATCCACATTTTCTGGCCACTGAGGCGATAGCCGCCATCTGCTTTAACGGCCCGCGTGATCATGGAGCCGGGATCAGAACCGTGGTTGGGTTCGGTCAGGCCGAAGCAGCCGATCATTTCCCCACTGGCCAGTTTGGGCAGGTATTTCTGCTTTTGTGCCTCGCTGCCATAGCTTTCGATTGGGTACATAACCAGTGAAGACTGCACACTCATGGCCGAGCGATAACCGGAGTCAACCCGTTCCACCTCGCGCGCAATCAGGCCATAGGCCACATGCCCGAGCCCGGCACCGCCATAGGTTTCCGCGACTGTCGGTCCGAGCAGGCCCAGCTCGCCCATCTCACTCATGACCTCGCGATCGAAACGCTCCTCACGGGCTGCGGAAAGGACGCGTGGTTGCAGTTTTTCCTGGCAATAGGCGCGGGCAGCGTCGCGGACCTGGCGCTCGTCACTGCTCAGCTGCTGGTCAAGAAGCAGGGGGTCGTCCCACTGGAAGGCTTGCATGGTTTGTCTCCATTTGACTGGTCTGTTTTGATAATATTTATTATAATAAATAGTAAAAATCAAGTATCAAAACCGGAAAAATCAGGATCAGACAACCATGGACAAGTCCCTGAACGGGTTGGCATCGCCGCCCCGGCTCAAGCGTGCCGACCAGATTGTGGATGCCGTGAAGCGCTGGATTGTGGCGCATCAGCTTCAGCCCGGCGAACGCCTGCCGAATGAAAAGACCCTGATGGAACTGTTTTCCTGTTCACGCGGGACCATGCGTGAAGCGCTGAAATCACTGGAGGTACAGGGGCTGATCAGCATAAAAACCGGTCCCGGCGGGGGGGCCGTGCTGGAACAGGTGCCCTATGCACTGGCCTCCCAACTGCTGCGGAATTACCTGCATTTTCAGCCGCTGTCCGGGCCGGATGTCTACCGCCTGCGACGGCTGGTGGAGCCGGAAATTGCCGGGCTGGCGGTCGGGCAGCTGACGGATACGGATTTGGCGGAGCTGGAGCACCTGACCGAATTGTGTGCGACAGCTGCGATCGATATGGAGCAGCGGCTGGTCCAGCGTATCGCCGAGCTGGATTTTCACAACCTGCTGGCGCAGCGTTGCGGTAATCCGCTGCTGGCCTTTATCGGGCACTTTCTCAATGACCTGATTCGTGATCTGGTGGTGTTCAAAAAGCTGAAACTGCCGGAACAGCATGAATTTTCCCACTCCAACCTGCATTTTCACCGGGCGCTGATTGTGGCGTTCCGGGCCTGTGACCGGGCGGCGGTGGAGCGCTTGATGCGCGATCACATGCAGTGTGCCGAAGGTTTCAATATCGAGCTGGAAGGGCAGCTGGCACGGAAGCTGCTGGTGGGGGCAGAGGGATAAATGGAATGATGGTTTCCCCCGCAGATAACGGATACCTCTGGAAAGCGACTCGTTCATAAAGCCGCTGCCCAAACAACCGGGCCACCTACCAGGGCTGCGGGGTCGGCCCTACGGTAAATTCACTGACATTGGTATCTTGCGGCTGGGCAATGGCGAAGGCGACAACCCTGGCGATACGCTCTGCCGGAATGCCGAACTGCTGATACAGGTCCGCCATGCCTGCAGCAGTGGCCGGGTCGGTAATGGTGTCCAGCGCCTCGGTGTTGATTGCCGCGGGGTAGATGGTTGCCGTGCGAATGTTCGTGCCTTCCAGCGCGGATTCCATGCGCAGCACCTCCATGAACTCGCGTACAAACCATTTGGTACCGCCATACACGGCCGTACTCGGGTAGGCTTTCAGCCCGGCTACCGACGATGTGGCGATGATGTGTCCGGATTTCTGCGCCATGAAGACCGGCATCACCGCAGCAACACCATGGAGCACACCCTTGATATTGACATCGACCATGCGCTCCCACTCATCGGTCTTGAGGGCTGAAACCGGTGAACTGGGCATCAGGCCTGCATTCAGGAAAATCACGTCCACACGCCCGAACTGCTGTCGTGCCAGCGCGACAAGGGCAGCATTATCGGCAGGGCTGACCACATCCATGGCCTGATGCACCACCCTGCCGCCCTGGCTGCGGATTTCCTCTGCCAGTTGCTGCAGGCGCTCTTCCCGACGTGCGCCCAGTACCACCTGTGCGCCCTGTTCGGCAAGCAGTCTGGCGGTTGCTGCGCCAATACCGCTGCTGGCACCGGTGATAATGACAACCTTGTCTTCGATGTTCTGCTTCACTGTGTGTTTACCTGTTCCTTGTTTCCGGGGGATGGAAGGCCCCCACCTTTTGTCCTTCAACCTGAAGCAGGAAAAGTGCAGGTGGGGGTGGGCAGCAGGCTGTTAAAACCTTACGGTTTCACCATGCCGTGCTGATGAGTGCCGGCAAATTCCTGCCGGTAGTGCGCAATGACCTGCTGGTATTGCCCGGCATTCAGCACGGCTTTCAGGTTATCACGGCAGGCGATCTTGATTTCAACCAGCTGCTGGCGTGCGCTGGCAATATTGGCGTACTGTTGTTCAAGGTCTGCCGCTGCAGCGTCTCCCAGTGCCATGTCCAGCAGCAGCTGTTCATCCTCTGCGATCTGGCGGGCCAGTGCCCGGGTGTTTTCCTGGTTTTCACTGCGCCACTGCTGTAAGCGCTCCTGCTGTTCCTCGCTGAGCTGCAGCTGATCAGCGTATTGCTGCAAGACGCGCATCAGGTTTGGCATCGGGTTTGCGTGCAGCATGTTCTGCATCTCATTAACGGGCATCTCGTGTTCTGCCTTGTGTTCCGCCGTATCCTGCATGCCATGGTGGGGCATATTGTGTTGCATGCCCGGATGCTGCATGGCTGCCACATCCCGTACCGGCAGGGACAGCGTGACTTCACCAGCCCGGGCAAATTTCAGGGTGAGTTTCCGGGTCTCACCCGCCTTGAGAGGCGTTGACAGGTTAATAAACATCACATGATAACCGCCGGGTTTCAGGGCCACCGTGGCTCCGGGCGGAATGTCAAGGCCATTCGGAAGCTGGCGCATTTTCATCACCCCGTCGATGACGGGCATCTCATGTATTTCCACATTGGCCGCAAAATCAACAGTCCCCCCGATCAGGGTATCAGCGTCCTTGCCGGTGTTGGTGATGTTCATGAATCCGCCGGCAACCGTGGTGCCCGGGGGGGTACTGCGCGTGTAGGGGTCCTTGATCACCAGGTCGCCCTGAGCATATTCAGCCGCAGACAAAGGCAGGGTAAGAAACAGGCCCAGCAGCAGGCTGCCGGCCAGGGATTTAAGGTCGTTCATTCGGTATCTCCAGTATTGAAACTTGATTAAAACAGCAGTCCGGACTCAGCCCTGATGAGGAGGAGCGCGTTCGGAGTAAACCGAAAGGTGAGGGACAATATGGGTGTAATGGTGGTGATGGTGCGGGGAGTGCTGTGCCTGTATCGGCAGGTCCGGGAGCATCGGTCCCGGTAGGACTGTCTGGCTGAACAGTTTGGCCAGATGCAGTGCCGGGCAGTGCAGACCGTCAGGCGCAGGGGTGTCGGCAATAATGCCGTTGGCATCCAGACGAATGGTTTTCAGACCTTCGAGGGTGCAGATGACCACGGTCTCGCCTGCAGCTGTCCGTGCGAGCTGCGGTGTACTCCAGAAGCTCAGCCAGGGTGTCAGTACCAAGGCCAGCAGGAGCAGTCCGGTCAGTGGTGTGCGTATCTTGCGGGTGGGCATGCGACTCGTTGGTGATGACAGGCGATGATGGATGTTGTGATGGGGGCTAACCCATCAGTGAATGAATTATCACCTTTCTGTCGGTTGCGTGCAAGGCTGACAGTTATTGTCACCAGGCCAGGGGGCGACAACAGCCCCCTGTCGCCCGGCATGATGGCATGGGCAGAGCAGGCTGCGGGAAGGGGGCTGATGGAATCTGCCGTCTGTGCTCAGGCCAGTGTCGGCTGCGGGAAGAACAGGCCCATGGCTTCAGTGGGTGAGGCAGTGCGTGCCTTGTGAATTTCTTCCAGTACATGCGGCTCGCAGCAGCCACAGCAGGTACTGGCCTTCAGTTGCTCCTGAATGGCTTCCAGCGAGTCGTGGCCATCCTGAACGGCATTGTGGATGGCTTTGTCGGTAACTGAATGGCAGATACAGATATACATGGTAATACACTGTTCTCAAACAAGAATCATTCTCAATGTGAGCAATGGTAATAAACCTTGCCTTTAAATGCAAGTGATTCTTGATCAAAGGTCTGGATGATGGCTATTAATGCCTCAGACCATGACAGGCTGACTGACGATTTCAGTCCCTGGACAGGATCACCCGGTGCTGCATGTCCAGCTCGAAATACACGGTCTCCCCGACTTCATGGCGCTGATGGCTGGGCGTCAGCGCCAGCAGGCGGCTGTTGTCCGCCATGGCCAGTGTGTAAAGGTATTCCGCTCCCCGGAACACACGTTCGGCCACATTGGCCTTGCGCGGTGCACTGTCCAGCAGCTTCAGGTCATCCGGGCGGATCAGCACATCCACCACCGATTCCGGTCGGCAATGTGCCGGTACCTGACCCCGGACCGGCCCGAGCAGGGTGCTCACGGTGTCCTGATTGATGACCGTACCGGCCAGCAGGCTGCCCTGACCGATGAAACTGGCGACAAAGCGGTTTTGCGGTTTGTGATACAGGTTGTAACCGGTGTCCCATTGTTGCAGGCGGCCATCCTGCAATACCCCGATCTCGTCCGCCATGGCAAAGGCTTCCTGCTGGTCATGCGTGACCAGAATGGCGGTCATGCCTTCCTGTTGCAGGATATCGCGCACCTCACGGGCCAGCATGGCGCGCAACTCCACATCCTGACTGCCGAACGGCTCGTCCAGCAGCAGCAGGCGCGGACGCGGTGCCAGGGCGCGCGCCAGGGCAATGCGCTGCTGCTGGCCGCCGGACAACTCATGCGGGTAACGGTTTTCGTAACCGGACAGGTTCACCAGGGCCAGCAACTCCCGGACACGCTGTGTCCTGTCCCGACCGGACTGCCTGCGCATGCCGAAAGTGATATTGTCGGCAATGCTCAGGTGCGGGAACAGGGCATAATCCTGGAAGACCATGCCAATATTGCGTTTTTCCGGTGGCAGACTGGTGCCGGGTGCGCTGATAATCTGGTCATTCAGGGCCATTGTGCCCTGTGTGACGGCTTCAAACCCGGCAATGGCGCGCAGCAGCGTGGTCTTGCCGCAACCGGAGGGACCGAGCAGGCAGCCGATTTTGCCGTCTTCCACGGTCAGGCTGACTGCATGCACAACGGTCATGTCACCGTAGGCGATGTGAGTATTCTGCAGGGTTAATTTGCTCATTGGCTTTCCTGGTTTCCCTGGCTTCCTTCTGCCTGACGGGTTTCCGGTGCGCTCCGGCCCGTGATTTCCCGATTGAGCGGCTCAACAGGATCACCGGCACAATACCGGCTGCCACGATCATCAGTGCCGGCAGACCGGCATCCGCCAGCCGCTCGTCCGAGGCCAGCTCATAAGTCCGCACCGCCAGGGTATTGAAGTTGAAAGGGCGCAGGATCAGGGTGGCGGGCAGCTCCTTGAGCACGTCGACAAACACCAGCAGCAGCGCGGTCAGCAAGGTGCCTTTCATCAGGGGCAGATGCAGTCTGTACAGTACACCCAGGGCATTCAGGCCCAGTGAGCGTCCGGCATTATCCACCGTGGGCTTGATCTTGCCCAGACCCGCTTCCACGGTTTGCAGTGATACTGCCAGAAAGCGCACATTATAGGCAAACAGCACGGTAAACAGGGTACCGCTTAGCAACAGGCCGATACGGGTATCAAACCACGCACGGGTCAGGAGGTTGAGCTGCGTGTCGGTCCAGGCAAACGGGATCAGTACGCCCACCGCGATCACCGTGCCGGGAATGGCGTAGCCCATGGCGGCAATGCGGGCAGTCAGGTTCACCAGCGGATCATTGCGCACCCGTTTGCCGTACCCCAGCACCAGCGCCAGCAGCAGGGCAGACAGCGCTGCCAGCCCGGCCAGCAGCAGGCTGTGGCTGACCAGTTTGAAGAAGGCCGGATTCAGCCCTTCCGCAGCGGTGGTCAGGCTCCAGTACAGTAGCTGCCCGACCGGGATCACAAAGCCCAGCAGCAGGGGCAGGGCGCAGACCAGTACCGCTGCCAGCGCCTGGCCGCCGTGCAGTTGATGGCGTGGCAGGCGTGAATAGCGGCTGGAGGTATGATGGTAGCGTGCCCGCCGGCGTGACCAGCGCTCCAGCAGGATCAGCATGAACACAAAGCCCAGCAGCAGGGCCGCCAGCTGTGAGGCCGCAGCATGATCACCGAGGCCGAACCAGGTGCGGAAAATACCGGTGGTGAAGGTGGTAACGCCGAAATACTGCACCGTGCCGAAATCGGCCAGGGTTTCCATCAGCGCCAGTGACAGACCGGTGATGATGGCAGGCCGCGCCAGTGGCAGGGCGACCTGAAAAAAACTTTGCCACGGATTGCAACCCAGGGTGCGGCTGACTTCCAGCACACAGACCGACTGCTCCAGAAACGCCGCCCGCGCCAGCAGGTAAACATACGGAAACAGCACCAGTGCCAGCATCAGGATTGCACCACCCAGCGAGCGTATGTTGGGGAAGTAATAATCGCCGTAGCCCCAGCCGGTTGCGTCGCGCAGCAGGCTCTGTACCGGCCCGGAAAAATCCAGCATGCCGGTGTAGGTATAGGCGATAATATAGGCAGGCATCGCCAGCGGCAGCAGCAGTGCCCATTCAAACAGCTGCTGGCCCGGAAAGCGGCACATGCTGTTCAGCCAGGCAGCGGGCAGGCCCAGCAGCAGCACTCCGACGCCGACACCAAGTGTCAGTAAGGCGGTATTGAGCAGGTAGTCTGGCAGCACCGTCTGGATCAGGTGCTGCCAGACTGCCGGGGCGGGAACGAACACATAGCCGAACACCGCCAGGATGGGAAGGGCGGTGAACAGCGCCATGCCGATCAGCACGGCGCGCCACAGGGCAGACTTTATTTCCAACCGGCCTTGTCCATAATCTTCACCGCTTCGGCGTTGTTCCTGCCCAGTTCGGACAGGTTCACGCTGTCCGCCTTGAACTCGCCCCAGCCTTTCAGCCGCTCACCGGGTTCGACGCCGGGCTTGACCGGGTATTCCTGATTGGCCTCGGCGTACCAGTGCTGGGCGTCATCGCTGACCAGAAATTCCAGCAGTTTGATGGCATTATCCCTGTTCCGGGCCGCCTTGGTGACTGCCGCGCCGCTGATATTGATATGGGTGCCGCGATCCTGCTGGTTGGGCCAGAAAATGGCGACTTTTTCCGCTGCTGCCTGTTCATCAGCATCATTACCGGCCAGCATCTGGCCGTAGTAATAGGTATTGGCAATGGCCAGATCACAGACGCCATCGGCTGCTGCCCTGATCTGGTCCCGGTCGCCCCCTTCCGGTGGGCGGGCGAAGTTTTTAACAAAACCATCAGCCCAGACCTGGGCCTTTTCGGCACCATCAGCCGCAATCATCGAACCCAGCAGGGACTGGTTGTAGATATTGTCGGAGGAACGGATGCAGATGCGGCCTTTCCATTTCGGGTCGGCGAGGTCTTCGTAGGTGGACAGTGCTTCCGGCTTTACCTTGTCTTTGGCGTAGAAAATCGGACGGGCACGCGAGGTCAGGCCGAACCACTGGTTACCGGGGTCGCGCAGGTGTTCCGGAATGTCCTGCTGCAATACTTCGGATTCCACCGGCTGGGTCAGCGCCATTTCCATGGCACGGTACAGGCGGCCTGCATCGGCAGTCATCAGCAGGTCGGCGGGGGTGTTCTCGCCTTCGAGACGCAGGCGCTCCAACAGGGCGTCATCCTTGCCGGTCACCAGATTGACGGTGATACCGGTCTGTTCGGTGAAACGATCAAACAGCGGCTTGATCAACTGTTCCTTGCGGGCGGAATAGACGTTGACCTCGCCTTCGGCGAAGGCCGGAGCAGCGAGACTGCCGACCAGGAGGGCAAGGGTGATTTTCTTGAGCATGACGGGACCTTCATTGATAATCTAAACAAGAATTGTTCTTATTATCTGCATTGGTCAGCGGATTGCAAGCAATTCTCACGCAAGTGACACAAGTTGGTTGATCCGGGGATTCGGGTTTACGGTAAGTAGCACCAGAAGACGCGGTATCTTGCCGGATTTTACCCGGCCTGTATTGCTGCCGGTCCATCAGCACAACCCCGTCGGCCCTTTTCTGTCCCTGAAGGGGGATGCAGCGGTGTGGTGCTGCATCCGGTGGCTTTTGTCGCTCAAGTCGGAAAGTGTCTTTACTCGGTGCCGGAATCAGGGTAAGGGCCTGTGAATCGGAGCTGTCCGGGTGATGTCGTCAGGTCTGGGCTGTACCCGGTTGAGCTGGTGCTGGCCGGTCTGTGTGGCCCACAGGCGTTCGGCAATATTGCTCAGCTTGACAAAATCCGGATTGGTGCTCAGGTAGTCATAGACTGCCGACAGGGTGAACATTGACCCGAGCTGCACCAGCGGATTCTGGTAGTGCTGCGCTATGTTGTTGACTTCGGTATTGCGGAGGTTCTGCTGCGGCTGTGCAGCGGCGGAACCGGCAATCAGAAGCAGTGATAAAATCATGCACCTGGATCGGCCTGTTATTTTTGCTTTTTGATTCATTTCAGTGCTCCTGGCCCATGTTTTTTCCCCAACCGAATACCATAAAAACATGAGTCTAGTATATGTTTTTATGGCTGACTTAGATAAAATTTACGGTTAAAATTACGGTGCCCGTTCAGCCTGTCATCAATTTTCAGGATGACTGGTAGCATTCCGGAGTCGGAGTAAGCCGGGTAAGATAGACCGATGAGCAGTTACCTGATCCCTGCGGCAACCGTGGAACACGAACAGACCATCCGGAAAAGCCGCTTTATCACTTTCATCGGCCATGCCCCGGATGCTGCGGCGGCACTGGATTTTATTGCCACCATCCGGGCGCGTTATCCGGATGCGCGTCACGCCTGCTGGGCCTATATTGCCGGGGAGCCCGGCAATACCACCGCCATCAGCTGCAGTGATGATGGCGAACCGGGCGGAACCGCCGGTCGGCCGATGCTGAATGTCCTCCAGCATGGCGATGTGGGCGAGATCGTGGCGGTAGTGGTACGTTATTTTGGTGGCATCAAACTCGGGGCCGGCGGGCTGGTACGGGCTTATTCCAGCTCCGTTAGTCTGGCCATGAAACAGCTGGTGACAGGCGAGCGGGTGGCGCTGGTCAGCCTGAAGCTGGGAGTTCCCTTTGCGCTGGAGGATAGCGTGCGCCGTGCCCTGCAGCAGCATGGAGCCGGTATCGAGGCCGCCACCTACGAGCAGCAGCTGACCCTGGACTGCCGCTGTGCACAGGCAGGGCTGGAAGTGCTGATCGGGGTGCTGAATGAACTGGGACGCGGGCAGGTGCAGGTTCTGGAGCCAAAACGGTAGTGTCAGTCACCCCCCCACAGCAGCTCGCCACAACGTGCCAGGTTGTAGCCCTGATAATTGCGCACTATCTGGTGGCTCTGGCTGGTCTGCATCTCCTTCAGCAGCCCCTGAAACAGGTTGCGGAACCAGATACTGCGGGGCAGGGCCATATCGAAAGATTCCCAGCCGTAACTGATAAAGCCCATGCCGGTTTCCACCGCTGCTGCACGGGCACCGGGCGCAATGTCAGCCTCGCCCATGGCAATCAGGGCAGCGGCCTCGCGCTCGGAATAGGCGGTATGCACCTGGTTGAGCTGATCCGGACTGCAGTTTTCCTGTGCCAGTATTTCAAGCAGGTAACGCTGGGAGCCGGCACCTTCCTGGCGCATGGCCCAGCGCAGGTCCTGTTGCAGCAGGGTGCCCGACTGGCGATGGTTCCGCAGCCGCTCGGGATGCACGATCAGGCCCTGCTCACGCTGGTAAAGATGCACCAGTACCCAGTGCCCGGCATCCCGGTGCTGCTGGACCAGTGCCGGGTGACGCAGGCTGCTTTCCGCCTGAGGTCCCCAGTGCAGGCAACAGGCATCAGCCCGGCGTTTCTGCAGCTGCTGCAGCCCCAAACCGGTCCCGTTCGGGGCATAGCAGACCAGCCCCTGGATACCGATACGGGCGGTATAGGCCAGGATCAGGCGGTAAAACAGCGGGTCATCACTGCCGACAATGATCAGGCGATCATTCAGCAACCCCTCATGTGCGGATTCCAGCAGCCAGCGGTCCACCAGGGCACGGGGGAACAGCCATTTTCCTGTGACCTTGGTCGCGGGAATTTGTTTATCGTGCACCAGCTCGTAAATCTTCTTTTCATTCAGGTGCAGATAACCGGCTACCTGCTTGACGGTCAGGTAGGTATTCCGGGTCATTCCCCGTGGCTCCGGTGCGCCTGCGCCGGGGGGGGCGCCGCCGGCTGCTCGGGCAGGGCATCAAACCGGATCTGTTCGTGGCCGTGATAGACCAGAAAATGTTGCCCCCTGGCCCGTGCAATCAGGACCACCCCCAGCTGCTGTGCCAGCTCCAGCCCCATCTGGGTCACTCCTGAACGGGACAGCAGGATGGGGATACCCATCTGGGCCACTTTGATCACCATCTCCGAGGTCAGCCGGCCCGTGGTATAGAAAATCTTGTCTGCACCATCGACGTTCTCCAGCCACATGTGCCCGGCAATGGCATCCACGGCATTGTGGCGGCCCACATCCTCGATAAAGACCAGAATTTCAGTATCCTGACACAGGGCGCAGCCATGCACGGCCCCGGCCCGGCGATAGATTGCATTATGGTCGGTGAGGGCGTTGAGCAGTGCGTAGATGCGCGACTGCCGGATCATCGGGCGGGGCAGGTGCAGCTGTTCCAGCCGGGCCATCAGCTTGCCGTACATGGTGCCCTGACCACAGCCGGTGGTGACGGTCTTGTGGGCCAGTTTCTGGTCCAGCCCCTCGACACCGGCTGTGGTGGTAACGGCCACCGCGTCGGTTTCCCAGTCGACCTGCACGGCCCGGATGTCCTCCAGATGTTCCACCAGCTGCTGATTGCGGATCCAGCCCAGCACCAGCAGTTCCGGGGCGCAGCCCATGGTCATCAGGGTCACGACTTCGCGCTTGTCCAGGTAAACGGTAAGCGGGCGCTCGGCGGAAACATGCACCTCACGTGCCCGGGCATATTCATCGATACAGCGGACGGCGACCGTAATGTCCAGGGCTGCCCTGCTCAGTTGCGGACGACCGGCTGACGGTGCGGTCCCCGGCAGGTTCTCAGCCACCGGTAACACTCATGTGCCGGAAGATGACCGGTTGGGCGGCCAGCTGGAATTCGTGCCCCTGTGGCTTGAGGTCCATGGACTGCAGCAGGGCTTCGCGCAGCCGCTCCGGCTCGGTGGGATAACCCCGCAGAATGCGGCGCAGGTCCATGGAATGCTCCTGCCCCAGACACAGCAGCAAACGGCCTTCAGCGGTGACACGCACCCGGTTGCAGGTATCGCAGAAGTTGTGGCTGTGCGGCGAGATGAAGCCGACCCGTTGCGGGCCATCGGCACGGCGGTAATAGCGTGAGGGGCCGCCGGTATTGTCCGCGACCGGCACCAGCTCCAGTGCCTGTTGCAGATCGACCAGAATCCGGTCGCTGGAGTAATACGCTTCGGCCCGGTCATGGTCGCCGATCACGCCCAGCGGCATTTCCTCGATAAAGCTGATATCCATACCGCGCTGGTGTGCAAACTGTGTCAGCGCCAGCACTTCGTCATGGTTGCGGTTCCGGAGAATCACGGCATTGAGCTTGATGCGTTCAAACCCGGCCGCCAGCGCGGCATCAATCCCGGCCAGCACCTTGCTGATGTCCCCCAGGCGGGTCAGGCGCTTGAAGCGTTCCGGGTCCAGGGTGTCCAGACTGATATTGATGCGTTTCACCCCGGCGTCCCGCAGGGCACGTGCATAACGGGCCAGTTGGGTACCATTGGTGGTCAGGGTCAGGTCACGCAGACCGGGCAGCCGCCCCAGCTGCTCAAACAGCCAGATCACATTGCGCCGTACCAGTGGCTCGCCGCCGGTAATGCGGATTTTGTGGACGCCCAGCGCCACGAAAGCCTGCCCCAGACGCGCCAGTTCCTCCAGAGTCAGCAGCTGGGCACGCGGGACAAAGCTCATGTCCTCACTCATGCAGTAGACACAGCGCAGGTCACAGCGGTCGGTGACTGAAAACCGGACGTAGGTGATTTTTCTGCCAAAACGGTCGATCAATTGCGGACTGTCGGGCTGGGTGGCGCTCATGGGCGGGTTACTCTTCGCTGCAGGGAAAGGATGACGTTGAAATTAGCAAGTTTGTTGTCAGGCTGCAAATGGGTTTCCGGATCGGCAGGTGATTGGCTGCCGGAGTTATCCAGACCCGGATCGACCCGATGCTCCTGTGACCCGGACAATTTGTCTGATCAGCTGCCGGAACCGGGCCGGGCAGGACAAAATGACCTGAATGGTCGGCATTGCCGCTTACCAGAGCGGATAATGGCGGCGTATTTTGTATTCTTTCTGGCACACGGGTTGCTATATCAGTCAGCAGACGTTTTGATCCGTTATGGAAAGGAGTCATTTTGCAATCCAGCAGCCCCGTCGATACCCCTGCGATTCCCGAATTTCTGCCGGTTTCCGTGATGATGGAACGGCGGCCCTCGACAAGCCGTTGGTCACAGGTGCGCTGGGTCGCTGCCGGTGTGGTGGTGGGAGCGAGCGAATACCGGGATGTCACGCTGTTGCACGAACAGGATGGCGTGGCGCAATTCCTGTATCCGGGGCTGAAGGTGCAGCTGCATCCGGATGAATGCGAAAGCTACTACCACAACCTGTGCTCCCCCCGGCCCGGCTGTTATGTGCTGGCTGATCCGGACGCGAGTACGGAACGACCGGCGATCCTCAAGGTGACACTGTGTTTTGATGAAGCCAACGCCTATCTGCAGGGTGCACTGACCGTCTATGCCCTGTCCCTGCCACCGGCACTGTATCACTGGCTGGAAACCTATGTGGTGGCCAATCATGTGCCGGTGAAAAGGACAAAACGCCGCCGTACCCGCTGGAGCGACAAGGGTGACCACAATGCCGGAGCGACTGCTCCCGACACGCCCCGAGCGGTTTTCGGGAGGCCACATGCCTGAACAGCAGCCCCCGCCGGAGGCCGGCTTTCTGCAGCGCTGGTCAAAGCTGAAGCACCAGGCCGGCCAGGCGCAGGATAATACATCCCCGGCGACGGCTCCCGAGTCCCCTGTTACAGCACCGTTACGGGCGGACGACGTGCCGGATGAGGCCGATCCGGCATCTGTAGCGGTTGTTTCCAGTGCCGAGGCTGTTGATCCGTCCGCTTCGGTGAAGCCGGAAGGTGTGGCCACTGTGACCACAGCACCGCATCCGCTGCAGAAAGGTCAGCAGGCTGCCGTGCAGCAAAAAGCCTTTGCCGAACTTACGGATGCCGACATGCCACCCTTGGCATCTTTGGGGGACGATTCGGACTACCGCCTGTTCATGGCTCCGGGCGTGAGTGCCGGGCTGCGCAATCAGGCCCTGCGCCGCCTGTTCAGCCAGCCGCACTTCAACAGGCTGGACGGGCTGGATGATTATGCCGGGGACTACACCACGTTTGAGCCGCTGGGAGCGCTTGTGACCACTGACCTGAAACACCGTCTGCAACGGCAGGCACAGGCCCAGCTGCAGCAGCTGCTGGACCATAACCGGACCGGCATGCAGCAGCTGGCCGAAGCACGCATGCAGACGCTGGAAGCCCTGCAGCAGCGTCCGCAGGCCATCGCCGGCATGGTTGGTTACCAGTCAGCCGGGCAGGTACTGGTGATTGGGGACCGGCAGGCGCTGGCGGTTGCCACCCGCCTGCAGGCACCGCTCAGCCCCAGGGTGGTGCTGACTGACGGGCCAGTGTCCGGGGCGTTGGCGGCTTCAGCCGGGCCTCTGGCACAGACCGTGATTCCGCTGGCCGGGCGCAGGCTGCAGGTGAGCGGGTATCTGGGGGCATTCGAGGTGACGCTGGAAGCCGCAGAAACGACGGGAACAACGGAAACGGCAACAATGTTGCAGGCGGATCTGGTGCTCGATCTGCAGCCTGCACCGGCGCTGGTGCGCGGCATCCTGCCACCGGGGTATTTTGCCCCCGGCCCCGAGACGCTGGAAGCTGCCCTGACTGACCTGGTGCAGCTGACCGGGCAGTTCAGCAAGCCACGCTATTTCCAGTATGACCCGCAGCGTTGTGCACACGGCAGCAGCGGCATCCGGGGCTGTACCCGTTGTATTGATGCCTGTCCGGCGGAAGCCATTATTTCCACGGGCGAAAAGATTGAGGTCAACCCCGCGCTTTGTCAGGGGGGTGGGGCTTGTGCCACGGCCTGTCCCTCCGGTGCCATCCGTTACGATTACCCACCGGCTTCCCACGCAGTAGACAGCCTGCGTATCCTGTTGCGCCATTATCGTGAAGCGGGCGGGGTAGTACCGAAAATCCTGTTTTACCGGGGTGAGCAGGTCCTGCAGCTTGAGGCACTGGCACCCAATATACTGCCGTTTGCGGTCGAGGAGCTGGCGGCTGCCAGGCCGGAACTCTGGTTTGCGGCACTGTCCTTCGGTGCCGCTCAGGTATTGCTGCGGGATGAGGCTGCCACACCGGTGCTGGCCCGCGAGACCCTGCAGCAGCAGCTGGGCATTGCCCATACCCTGCTCACCGGGCTGGGTTATCCGGCGGATGCCATTCTGCGCCTTGAGCCGGGGGTGCCGGAAGACGGGATCGGTCCGGGGGCGGTGATGCCGGCTATCACCCCGGCGACCCAGGCCGGGATGAGCGACAAGCGCCAGCAATGGTTGCTGGCGCTGGATCACCTGTTCCGACAGGCCGCCATTCCGGCATGCGAAATCGACTTGCCGACCGGTGCGCCTTTTGGCCTGTTGGCGGTCAGTCAGGAACGCTGCACCCTGTGCATGGCCTGTGCCACGGTCTGTCCGCTGCAGGCACTCAGTGGCGGTATCGAGCGGCCTCAGCTGCGTTTCAACATGACCGCCTGTGTCCAGTGCGGGCTGTGCGAGCATGCCTGTCCCGAGCAGGCTGTCCGGTTGCAGCCTTTGTATCTGGCCGATCCTGTGCAGCGGCGTGAACAGCGGGTGCTGTACGAGGAGGAGCCGTTTTGCTGTGTCGGCTGTGGCAAGCCGTTCGGCAGCCGACGCATGATTGACAATATGCTGCACAAGCTGGCCAGACATACGATGTTCCAGACAGAGCGGGCGCGCCGGCGCCTGCAGATGTGCGAGGACTGCCGGGTGGTGGATGTGGTGCAGGACCAGCAGGCCATGGCGGATTTCCAGTGAGCCCGGCGGACAGCTTCCAGGCCGGCGCTCGGCTGGAAAACCGGTCGGAGCCTGAGGCATTGTACCGCGCCAATGCCTATCGTCTGCTGGCTGCGGTATTGCGTCAGCCGCCGGATCGGGATGTGCTGGGGTATCTGGCCGGTTTTGATAACGGTGCGGCTTCGGCAGCCGGGGACGGACCGGATGGTCTGGCCGCTTCCATGGTCCTGCTGGGGCTGACGGCGCGTCACAGTGATCCGCCGGTGCTGGAAGATGAGTTCAACGCCCTGTTCATCGGGCTGGGACGCGGGGAACTGGTGCCTTTCGGCTCCTGGTACCTGACCGGCTATCTGATGGAAAAGCCGCTCGGGGTGTTGCGCCAGGACCTGGCCCGGCTCGGGTTTGAGCGCGAGGCCGGGGTGCATGAGCCTGAGGACCATGCCGCTGCCCTGTGCGAGGTCATGGCCCTGCTGATTGAGGAGCCGACCGATCCGGCAGCACAGGCCGGTTTTTTTGCCACCCACATTGACAGCTGGATGCCGGCCTTTTTCGAGGACATGGCCTGTGCATCATCCGCCGTGTTTTATCAGTCGGTCGCCCGGTTCGGGGCGGCTTTCCTGCAGTTTGAAAACCGGTATTTCCGTATCGAAAGCCAGGGACCTGCCTGGCAGGGATCGTGACAACCACTGGTTCCCGACGGGGGACTATCTGCCAACGATGAGGACTTGGAGATGAAAAATAACCATTCCGACCCCGGGGTCGATGTCAAAAACAGCCGCCGCACCTTTCTGCGCCAGTCGGTAGCGGCCGGGGCCGGAGCGGTATTGCTGGCCGGGCAGGCGGCTGAGGCCGGTCCTGCCGCACCGCCGCTTGATGAGGCCGCATCATCCCGGGAGCAGGGGTATCGAGTCACCCCGCACATCGCCGCCTATTACCAGAGCGCCAGTTAAGGGAGGTGCCTTCATGAAATTGACCCGCATCAGCGAACAAACGCTTCAGCCGTCAGCCCTGACCGGTACCAAAACCCTGAACCGGCGTGAATTTCTGCGCCAGTCGGGCCTGGTGGCCGGGGGTGCGGCACTGGCAACCGGACTCGGGGCCGGCATGATGAAAAAGTCACAGGCTGCCACCGAGGCCACCCCGCAAGGGGGGCAGGTGAAACAGGTCAGGACCATCTGTACCCATTGCTCGGTGGGCTGCGGCATTCTGGCGGAAGTTCAGGACGGCGTCTGGGTCGGGCAGGAACCGGCTTTTGACCATCCCTTCAATCGGGGAGGACATTGTGCCAAGGGGGCCGCCGTGCGCGAGCACGGGCACGGTGAGCGCCGCCTCAAGTACCCGACCAAACTGGTGGATGGCAAATGGAAGCGCATCACCTGGGATGAGGCCCTGAATGAAATCGGTGACAAGCTGCTGGATATTCGTGCCAATGCCGGACCCGATTCGGTCTACTGGCTGGGATCGGCCAAATTCAATAATGAGCAGGCCTACCTGTTCCGCAAGATGGCCGCCATGTGGGGCACCAACAATGTCGACCACCAGGCCCGTATCTGCCACTCTACCACGGTGGCCGGGGTGGCGAATACCTGGGGCTACGGAGCCATGACCAATTCCTATAATGACATGCACAATGCCAGGGCCATTCTGATCATGGGTGGCAATCCGGCTGAAGCACATCCGGTCTCGCTGCAGCATATCATGAAGGCCAAAGATGAGGGGGGGGCACGGCTGATCGTGATCGACCCGCGCTTTACCCGTACCGCTGCCCACGCCGACCAGCACATTGCCCTGCGCCCGGGCACTGATGTGCCGCTGGTCTGGGGCATGCTGTGGCATATTTTCAAAAACGGCTGGGAAGACCGGGAGTTCATCCGTCAGCGCGTCTATGCCATGGACGAGATTCGTGCCGAAGTGGCCAAATGGACGCCGGATGTGGTGGAAGACGTGACTGGCGTGCCGGAAGCCGAGGTTCTGCGGGCGGCCCGGACCATGGCGCAGAATCGCCCCGGTACCTTTGTCTGGTGCATGGGCGGTACCCAGCACAGTATCGGCAACAACAATACCCGTGCCTACTGCATTTTCCAGCTGGCATTGGGCAATATGGGCGTGGCCGGGGGCGGAACCAATATTTTCCGGGGCCATGACAATGTGCAGGGTGCCACGGATCTTGGGGTGCTGGCCGATACCCTGCCGGGGTATTACGGACTGGCGGAGGGCTCCTGGAAGCATTGGGCCAAGGTCTGGGACCTGGATTTTGAGTGGCTCAAGGGCCGTTTTGACAACGGCAGCTACGAGAAGTCCGGTGATCAGGAGACACCGGTCATGAATACCAACGGCATTCCGGTATCGCGCTGGATTGACGGGGTGCTGGAGGAGCCGGCGAATATCGCCCAGAAAAATGCCATCAAGGCCATGTTCCTGTGGGGGCATGCACCCAACAGCCAGACGCGCGGGCCGGAAATGAAAAAGGCCATGGAGCAGCTGGAAATGATGGTGGTGGTGGACCCCTATCCGACCTTCAGCTCGGTATTGCCTGACCGCAAGGACGGTATCTACCTGCTCCCGGCAGCAACCCAGTTTGAAACTTACGGCTCGGTCACGGCTTCCAACCGTTCGCTGCAGTGGCGTGACAGGGTGATTGAGCCCATGTTCGAGTCCCGGCCTGATCATGTCATCATGTACCAGCTGGCGAAAAAGCTTGGCTTTGAGCAGGAGATGTTCAAGCACATTCAGATCGAGAATGACGAGCCGCTGATTGAGGACCTGACACGGGAATTTAACCGGGGCATGTGGACTGTCGGCTATACCGGCCAGAGTCCGGAGCGCCTGAAGCAGCATCAGCAGCACTGGGGTACTTTTGACTTCACCTCCCTGAAGGCTGATGGCGGTCCCTGTAACGGGGATTTCTACGGTCTGCCCTGGCCATGCTGGGGTACCGCCGAAATGAAGCATCCCGGTTCGCCCAACCTGTATGATACCGGCAAGCCGGTAGCTGAGGGCGGACTGCCATTCCGGGCCCGCTATGGCGTTGAACACAACGGTGTCAATATCCTGGCGGAAGGTTCTTCCAATGTCGGGGCTGAATTGACCGACGGGTACCCCGAGTTTACGGCCGACATGCTCAAGCAGCTGGGCTGGTGGGGTGACCTGACGGCGGAGGAGCAGCAGGCTGCCGAGGGCAAAAACTGGAAAACCGATGTTTCCGGCGGCATCCAGCGGGTGGCCATCAAACACGGCTGTGCACCTTATGGCAATGCCAAGGCACGGGCCATTGTCTGGACCTTCCCGGACCCGGTCCCGATTCACCGTGAGCCGCTTTATACCAGCCGCCACGATCTGGTGGCCAGCTACCCGACCTATGAGGATCGCAAGTCGTTTTGGCGTCTGCCGACCCGTTACCAGTCGATTCAGGCCCGGGATTATTCCGGCGAGTTTCCGATTATCCTGACCTCCGGGCGTCTGGTGGAATACGAAGGGGGTGGGGATGAGTCACGCTCGAATCCCTGGCTGGCCGAGTTGCAGCCGGACATGTTTGTGGAGATGAATCCGCGTGACGCCAACAATGCCGGTATCCAGGAAGGTGATCAGGTCTGGGTGGAAGGCCCGGAAGGCGGGCGCATCCGGGTCAAGGCGCTGGTGACACGGCGGGTGGCTCCGGGTGTAGCCTTTACGCCATTCCATTTCGCCGGTGTGTTCGAGGGGCAGGATCTGCGTGCCAAATACCCGGAAGGGGCGGATCCGTATGTACTGGGGGAAGCCTGTAACACGGTCTTTACCTATGGCTATGACTCCGTGACCCAGATGCAGGAGACCAAATGTACCCTGTGCCGCATCGCCAAAGCCTGAGGAGTGAACCATGGCAAGAATGAAGTTTTATTGTGATGCAGAGCGCTGCATCGAGTGCAATGCCTGTGTCACGGCCTGCAAGAACGAGAATGAAGTGCCGATGGGCGTCAACCGTCGCCGGGTGGTCACCATCCGGGACGGGGAGCCGGGTGAGCGTTCACTGTCAGTGGCCTGCATGCACTGTTCCGATGCACCGTGTCAGGCGGTCTGTCCGGTTGACTGCTTTGTCACCACTCCGGATGGGGTGGTCCTGCACAACAAGGACACCTGTATCGGCTGCGGTTACTGCTTTTATGCCTGTCCGTTCGGTGCACCGCAGTTTCCGCTGGATGGGCAGTTCTCCACCCGTGGCAAGATGGACAAGTGCACTTTCTGCAACGGTGGACCGGAAACGGCGAACAACAGTCCTGATGAAATCCGCAAGTACGGACGCAACCGGCTGGCGGAGGGCAAGCTGCCTTTGTGTGCGGAAATGTGCTCGACCAAGGCGTTGCTGGCCGGGGATGCCGGGGTTATCGCCGATATTTATCGCAAGCGGGTGGTCAACCGGGGCGCGAATGCCTACCTGGCTTCCGGCAGCCTGCAGAAGGGGGCCTTCGAGGCCCTGCAGACACCGCCACAGCCGGAATGACCTGTGGCGGACCACCCGGAATCCGGTGGCCGAAATCCCTGCCGGTTAGCTGTGCTGACCGGCGGGGGCTTTTGCTCCTCAGCGTTAAGGTAAGCAATACAAGATGAGTACAGGTATTTTCAGAACGGCTGTTATCCCGGTCTGCCGGTACGGGCTGCTGGTCATATTGCCGGTTCTGCTGCTGGTGTTTTCAGCCACCTTTGCCGCAGCCGTTGAAGAAGCCCCCCGTCAGGTACCGGATCCGACTGCCGTTTCCCCCGGTATCGAACTGTGGAATGCGGTGCGTGAGCGCCAGCCGTTCGATGCCGGGCAGATACGCACCCAGCCACCGGGAGGGGAGCGGGATGCGCTGATCAATATCGGGGGGGAGGCATGGCGACAGTTCCGCATGCAGGAGCTGATTCCCGTGGCGGCCCGGATTCTTGCCGGGGTGGCGGTGGCCATCCTGCTGTTTCGGCTGCTGCGCGGTAAAATTCCCATCAGGGCCGGACGCTCGGGGGAGAAAATCCACCGTTTCAGCGGTTTCCAGCGGCTGGTGCACTGGACGGTGGCCATCCTGTTTGTGGGGCTGGCGGTCTCCGGGCTGGTCATGCTGTTCGGGCGCTATTTCCTGATTCCCTGGCTCGGGCCTGAACTGGGCGGCCCCCTGACTTACGGCTTCAAGCGCCTGCACGACTTTTCCGGCCCGGCCTTCGGCATTGCCCTGGTGGTGATGATCTTCACCTTCATGAAAGGCAATTTCCCCACTCTCCATGACATCAAGTGGGTGTTCAAGGCGGGCGGGCTGCTGGGCGGACATGCACCGGCCGGGCGTTACAATGCCGGTGAAAAGGGCTGGTACTGGCTGGCCGCCAGTGTCGGCATGGTGGTTGTGGTCAGCGGACTGGTACTGGATTTTCCGAATTCGGGCGGTCTGGAACGTGATGCCATGATCGGATACCACCGTCTGCACAGCATCGGGGCCGTTGTCATGATGGCCGTTTCCATGGGGCATATCTACATGGGGACGATTGCCATGGAGGGTGCGTTCGAGTGCATGGCCACCGGTTATTGTGACAGTAACTGGGCAAAAGAGCATCATGACCGCTGGTATGCCGAGATCACGGGTGAAAAGATTCAGGACACACCAGCCGCTACCCTGACACAAGCCCCGGATGAACCCCCGCCAGCACGGCAACAGGCCGGCTGAAACCCGTTTCCGGTTATCAATATACTGCTACCGGCCATCAATCCGCATGGCCGGTATTGTCTTCGTAACGTCTACGATCACACCCGGGGCACCACTCGTTCATCAGGAGACAATTTTCATGCAGGATGTATCTACCCAGAGCTCCCCGTTTCTGGCTGCATTTCAAAACACGGTCCAGAACCGTACCCAGAGTCAGACCGAAGCCACCCGCAATCGTGACAACAATTTTCACACCAGAACCGGAACCACCGGTCTGACCGGTGATGCCAGTCTGGATCAGACCATGCTGCAGCTGATCCTGATGATGATCCAGATGTTGCTGGGCCAGATTCAGGAACGCAATGCCGGCTGTTGTGACCAGGACCCGCAGGCCGGTACCGACGATACCAACAACACCGGTAATGTCGCTGATACCGGCAGCCAGTCGGCTCAAGGGGAGGCACTGGATTTTTCCGGCACTGACAAAAGCCTGTTGTCCCGGGCATTGGGGCGCGATACCGGCACCAATCAGGCCAGTGTGGATCAGGTACTGGATACCAATGCCTCCGGCAGCCTGAATCAGGATGACACGGTGGTGCTGATTCCGGTCAATACCGGTGGGACCGAGAACTACAGCGTGACGGATGCGGATGTCCGGCGCTTCATGGAGCTGCGCTCCAGCGGGGCGGCGCTGGAGCTGAGCACGGCCCAGCAGGGCAGTCTGGGCAACAGCCTCGGCCTGCAGAATGTCACGGCCAGTGATGTCAATAATGATGGCCGTCTGAGTGTGGGTGATGCCATTACCGGCTTTAAAAGTACCAGCGGCACCGGCGGCCTGCTGTCATCCGGCTCCGTTCGTTATCAGGTGCTGGTAACCCGGTCATTGCTGGACAGTCTGAACAATGCTTGAAGCATTTTCCCGGTCAGTCTGTCCCGTCGCTGTTGCCGGGTATCCTGAATCCCGTGTTCCCGGCCCGGACAGGCCGTTATCCTCGGGAAGGAACCGTAAGGTATCCAAGGTAATCAACAAAGCAGTTTATCGTGGAGAAGTATAACATGCAGGGAATCACTACCTCTGGAGCAACCGCCGCCACACAGAGTCAGGCAGCCAGTCATTCACGTCGTCCGGGAACCGCCGGTCATCCGGGCAAACACCTGGGGCAGCTTAAACATCAGCCAGATCAGCCCGCCAGCAGCAACCTGCCACTGGTGCAGCAGCAGCTCAGCGCCCTGAACGGTTCCGGTACCCGCAGCCAGTCGGGCAGCAGCCAGTTCACGGCACAGCAGAATGACCTGTTCTATGCCATGGCACTGGATGCCTTGCGCAGTACCGGCAACAATGTCAGCGACCAGCTGGATTTCACCGGCAAGCTCAACGCCATCACGACCGCGATCTGAGCCGCACGGGATTTCGGCATTTTCACCGAACAGGGTTATTGGCATTGGTACCCTGTGGCGGTTAATATCAGGGGGCATGTCCGTTTTTGGCATGCCCCTTTATGCTTTCAGCTATCACCAATACCATGTCAGATGTACCCCATTACTTTCTGTATGGAGAGACTGACCCCTCCCATACGCTGGATTACCTGCACATATCCCAGCTGGAGGAGTCCCTGCCCAAACACAACTGGGATATTCATCCTCATCGTCACGGGAACATGCATCAGCTCCTGATTGTGGAGCAGGGCAGTGTGCTGGTCAGGGTGTGTGATCTGCTGGGGACCCGGAACGGTTTCTGCATCCTGTCCATTCCAGCGCGAGAGGTGCATGGTTTTGTGCACCAGCCCGGTGTGTGCGGCTACATGGTTACGATTGTCGAGTCCTTCCTGCGCGGCAGTTTTGCCGAAAGCGAGCGCCAGGAGTTTCCGGGCCTGCTCCGGGAGGTGCTGATGGTGCAGCCGAAACCGGGCAGCCGGGAAGAGCGCGATCTGCGTGAACTGGTGCATCAGCTGGTGCAGGAGTACCGGGAGCCACAGGCCGGGCATACGGCCCTGATCGGCGGCTGCCTCAAGATGCTGTTTGTCATGCTGGCCCGCTTTGCCGACCACCTGCGCAGTACCGATCCGGACTCGGATGCCCGCATTGCGGTCTATGAACAGTTCCTGCACCTGCTGGAGCAGCGTTACCGCGAGCACTGGAATGTGGGGCAGTATGCCGGTACACTGGGCCTGACCGGCAGCCGCCTCAACCGCCTCTGTCAGCGTTATGCGGGTCAGAATGCCCTGCAGCTGATACATGACCGTCTGGTAACCGAGGCCAAACGCCAGCTCATCTACGCCAACCGTTCCGTGAACGAAGTGGCCTATGATCTGGGATTCAAGGATCCCGCCTATTTCTCGCGCTTTTTTACCAAGCATTGCAGCGAGGCTCCCGGGCAATTCAAGAAACGCATCCGGGAGCGCAATCTTGCGTCCGATTCCGATACGGATCATTAACAAAAGGATAATTGGTGAATATCCAGCAAACCCGTGCTTATTATGACGCCAATGCGTCTGCCCGTCTGGGGGTTCTGTTCATTGTCGGCATCAGTACGCTGCTGACGCCGATTTCATTGTCGGCCATTCTGGTGGCTGTACCCGGTATCGCCCGTGACCTGCAGGTCGATGCGGTGTATGTAAGCTGGATTGCCGCGAGTTTTCTGCTCAGCAACCTGATTACCCTGTTGCCGGCGGGGCGGCTGGCTGATATTTACGGGCGCAAGCGTCTGTTCCTGATCGGCAGTTTTGTTTATGTACTGGCCAGCATCGGTGCCGGATTTGCCGGTTCCATCGAGCTGATTCTGCTGTTCCGGGTCATCCAGGGCATGGGGTCGGCACTGTTCTTCGGGACGGGCATGGCCATTGTCAGCAGTGTCTATCAGGGGCATGGGCGCGGTGCTGCACTGGGTTGGCTGAGTGCCTGTGTTTATGTCGGGTTAAGTGCCGGTCCCCTGATTGGTGGCTGGGTGACGGACCATTTCGGCTGGCACGCCGTTTTCCTGTTTGTTGTGCCCTTTGCCTTGCTGGCGCTGGGGTTGACACTGCTTCGGATGAAAGGCGAGTGGAAAAGTCAGGAGCCTGAGCCCATGGACTGGGCCGGAACACTGATTTATGCCCTCTGGCTGCTGCTGCTGGTGGGTGGTTCCAGCCATCTGCCGGAAGTTTCGGCCTGGATTGCCTTTCTGCTGTCTTTCGGGGTGCTGTACCTGTTTGTGCGCCATACCCGCACGGCCAGGTACCCGCTGATCCGCCTGCGGGTGATCTGGGAAAATCGGGTATTTTCACGCTCCCTGCTGGCGGCGGTGATGATGTATGCCGGTGGCTACGGTCTGCTGTTTCTGCTGGGGCTTTACCTGCAGTACAACCGCGGGCTTTCGGCTTCGGCTGCCGGGCAGATGCTGGTGCTGCAGGCCATTATTATGGCCATTCTGGCTCCACTGTCCGGACGCCTGTCGGATCGCTGGCAGCCGCGTCTGTTTGCTACCGCGGGCTGTCTGGCTTTCGCGCTGGGACTGCTGCTGCTGCAGTTTTTGTCCGAGGAGACGCCCCTGTACCTTATTGGCATCAGCCTGATGCTGTTCGGGGTCGGCCACGGGCTGTTTTCCACCCCCAATAACAGTAACGCCCTGGGCGCGGTGAGTGAGGAGCGCATGGGGATTGCCTCGGCACTGGTCAATATGGGACGCCTGATGGGGCAGATGCTGGGGACTGCGGTGCTGACCCTGTTGCTGGGTTTGTTTATCGGGGGGCAGGAGATCCGGCCCGAGCATTATGCCGCCATGAATCAGGTGGTGCATTACAGCGCCTTTGTTTCCCTGCTGTTTGTACTGCTGGCGGCCTGGTCATCCTGGCAGAGTGGCAAGGTTGGTCAATTAGTGCAACAGGGTTGACGGAATCTGCATTCCGGTGCAGATGAAACGGTTTATACTGGGGTTTTGCGGTTTTTTTGTTTTTCCGTTCCGAGGAGGATTTCATGCAGACAGCCATTCCCTATATGCAGATCCGTGGCGGCAGTTCCAAGGGCCTGTATTTCCGTGCCGAAGATTTACCGGCTGATCCCGAAGCCCGTGATCAGGTTCTGCTGGATGCCATGGGACGGGATGCGCGCCAGATTGACGGGCTGGGCGGGGCAAATCCGCTGACCAGCAAGGTGGCGGTTGTCAGCCCGTCCAGCCGGTCGGATGCCGATGTGGATTACCTGTTTGTGCAGGTGGTTGTGGGTGAGAACCGGGTGGATACCACACCCAATTGTGGCAATATTCTGGCCGGGGTTGGTGCATTCGCACTGGAAACCGGGATGCTGCCCATCACCGGGGATGTGACCGGTGTACGGGTTTACATGGTCAACAGCGGCAATGCCTGTGAGCTGCTGATTCAAACGCCGAACGGAGCGGTGGAATACCGGGGTGATGCCCGCATCGATGGGGTGCCGGGAACCGCAGCCCCCGTAATCTGCAATTACATGGATATTGCCGGTTCTGCCTGTGGCAGCCTGTTGCCTACCGGCCAGGTACGGGATGAAATCAATGGGATTCCCGTCACCTGTATTGATAACGGCATGCCGGTGGTGGTACTGCGGGCGGCGGATTTCGGCAAGAGCGGTTATGAAAGCTGTGAGGCGCTGAGTGCCGATACCGCCTTCCGCGAGCGTCTGGAAGCGGTGCGCCTTCAGGCCGGTGAGCGCATGGGGCTGGGGGATGTGACCAAAAAAGTGGTACCGAAAATGACCCTGATCAGCGCGCCGCGTACCGGTGGCCATGTCTGTACCCGCACCTTTATCCCGCATGCCTGTCACTCCTCCATCGGCGTGCTGGGCGCGGTTTCGGTGGCCACGGCCTGCATTTTGCCCGGCTCGGTGGCTGAAGGCATTGCCGTGGTACCGGAAGGTCACAGCAAAAAACTGTCTGTCGAACATCCTTCCGGTGAGTTTTCTGTCGAACTGCAGCTGGATGGAGCCGGGCAGGTCGTCAAGGCCGGGTTGTTGCGCACGGCACGCCTGCTGAGCCGGGGCGAGCTTTATATCTGATGTCTGTGAGCGTCTGAGTCTGACCGGAAAAGCGCCGCCAGGCGGATGGCTTCCGGGCGGTTTCGTACTTGATGTTGATTTTACTTTTCTGCGTCACTGGGCAATAATCGGGGCAGTCCGGCCTTGGGGGTGGGGGAACCGTCTGACAAACCGCCGCGCCGCTTATGGCCAAAACAGTTTTTTGATACTTTTCAATTAAATCAATTAACTAATTCAGTTGAAGTGGAGGAGTTCATGAAAAGACGCGATCTGTTGAAAGGTGCCGGTCTGGGTGCTGTTGCTGCGGCCTCGGTGGGTGCACCGGCCATTCTCCGGGCGGAGGATAAATTCAAGATCAATATGGTCTCTACCTGGCCCCGCGATTTTCCGGGCCTGGGTACCGGTGCCCAGCGTTTTGCCGAGCGCCTGGGCAAGATGACCGGCGGGCGCATGGAGGTGACCTACTTTGCTGCCGGCGAGCGGGTGGGGGCTTTTGATGCTTTTGATGAAGTGGCCTCCGGCAACTCCCAGATGTACCACGGCGTTGAATATTACTGGAAGGGCAAGCATCCCGGTTTTGCCTATTTTGCAGCGGTACCCTTCGGCCTGACCAGCAGCGAGGTGAATTCCTGGATGCGCTTCGGCGGCGGGCAGGAGCTGTGGGACAAGCTGGCTGCCGAGTTCGGGGTTAAGGGGCTGCTGTGCGGCAATACCGGTGTGCAGATGGGCGGCTGGTTCCGCAAGGAAATGAACAGTGCCGATGATTTCAAGGGGCTCAAGATCCGCATGCCCGGTCTGGGCGGGGATGTGCTGGCCAAGATGGGAGCCTCTCCGGTTTCCCTGCCCGGCGGCCAGATTTATGAAAACCTGATGTCCGGTGCCCTGGATGCCACTGAATGGGTGGGTCCCTGGAATGACCAGGCCATGAAGCTGTATGAAGCGGCCAAGTATTATTATTATCCGGGCATGCATGAGCCGGGTCCGATGCTGTCGCTTGGCATAAACAAAAAATGGTGGGACAGCCTGTCCAAGGTCGATCAGGCCATTATCGAGGCTGCCGCATCCATGGAGAACGACGTGATGCTGGCGGAGTTCAATGCCAAGAACGGTGATGCACTGGATCAGCTGGTCAATAATCAGGGTGTCAAGCTGATGGCCTTCAGCGATGATATTTATGATGCCTTCGGTGAGGCTTCCGAGGCGGTGTTCGAGGATGTGGTCAAACAGGGCGGTCTGGCCAAAGAAATCCATGAAAGCTTCATCAAGGCCCGTACCACGTATGGTGGCTGGTCCAAGATTGCCGACCAGGCTTACCTCAATCAGCGTAACCGCGTGCTGGGACTGTAAGTACCCGGCTGTTACTGCACGCAAACCGGCTGCTCCTGTTTTCATCAGGGGCAGCTTCTTGGCTTCCCAACTCCACGGCGGCTTTCTCCATGCTCCGATCCCGTCTCCTGCTTCGTACTTTTGCCATGCTGATGATGGCGGCAGTTTTTCTGTTTCTGCTCAACCGCTATCTGGTGTTCTGGTTTGACTGGCCGGATATTCCACAACTGCTAGGGTATTTTTCTGCTGACTCAGCGCTTGATGGTCTCGGGTTTGCCAAAGGGCTGGGGCTGGTACTGCTGTATGTACTGGTGGTTATGCTGGTGATCCGGCAGGTGCGCCGCAGTGCCGATACCACCCTGATGCAGGACTCAAGACGTTACAGTGCGCTGGCAGCCTATATTATCCGGGCAGCCTTCTGGTCGGTGCTGCTGGTCGGTATCGTGGATGCCACCATTTCCCTGTTGCGGGTCGAGGGCCTGCTGGCCGGGCTGGTGGGGCCGGAATGGAACAATATTCTGGAGCAGGCCCGTCCCCGTGGCCTGTATGTGCATTATCCGCTGGTACTGCTGTCGTTTGTCATTGCTGCCTTTACCCGTTCCATCAGTTTTGTCTGGCTGTCGCTGCTGGTGATACTGGCAGAGTTTGCCATCGTGCTGACACGCTTCATTTTTTCCTATGAGCAGGCTTTCATGGGCGACCTGGTGCGCTTCTGGTATGCCGCACTGTTTCTGTTCGGCAGCGCCTATACCCTGCTGCAGGGCGGGCATGTGCGGGTTGACCTTTTGTATGCCGGGATGCGCAGGCGCACCCAGGCCTGGGTAAATGCGATCGGCTCGGTGCTGCTGGGCCTGTCGCTGTGCTGGGTGATACTGACCATGGGGATGGGCAACCGGCAGGGTGTGCTGATTGCACCGGTGGTGAATTTTGAAATCTCCCAGAGCAACTACGGCATGTATGTCATGTACCTGATGGCGGCTTTCCTGCTGATCTTCGCCGTGTCCATGGCCTGCCAGTTCGTGTCCTACTTCCTCTGCAGTGCGGCCATTCTGGTGCATGAGGTGGAGGCGGATGCCGTGGATGATTATGGCTACAGCGGGGGTGGGCATGATATCGACGGTCCTTCCGGTCTGACTGAGGAGGGCATGTGATGGAACTGGTCTTTCTCGGGCTGTTGCTGTTGCTGATGATGTGGGCGCTGCTGGCCGGGTACCCGGTGGCTTTTGCCCTGCCGGGTTCGGCCATTATCACCGTGACCCTGGCTGCGCTGTCCGGCTGGCTGTTTGCCGGAGATACATCCGCCTATTTCGCAGGTGACGGGCCGACCCAGTGGCTCAGCGCCGGTGTTACCAATTTCCGCAGCCTCTACTGGGGGGTGGATCGTGATACCCTGATCGCCATCCCGCTGTTTATCTTCATGGGCATCATGCTGCAGCGCTCCCGGATTGCCGAGGACCTGCTGGTGGCCATGGCGCAGCTGTTCGGACCACTGCCCGGCGGCCTTGGCATTTCGGTGATTTTTGTCGGTGCACTGCTGGCGGCCACCACCGGCATTGTCGGTGCTACCGTGGTAGCCATGGGGCTGATTTCACTGCCGGCCATGCTCAAGAACAATTATTCCAAACCCCTGGCCTGCGGTACCATCTGTGCCTCCGGTACGCTGGGGCAGATCATTCCACCGTCCATTGTGCTGATCATTCTGGCCGACCAGCTCTCCAGCGCTTCCGATCAGGCCAATACCGCACGCAAGGCCCTGTACCGCCAGATAACCGGTGAGTTTTCCATGCCATCCCGGTTTGAGGTGGTATCTGCCAGTGCTGGTGACATGTTCATGGGGGCCCTCATACCGGGCCTGATTCTGGTCGGTATTTATATCCTTTATATTCTGATAGTGGCCTGGATCCGCCCGAAACTGGCTCCACCGGTCCCGTATGAAGGGGCGTATGACCGCCAGTTCGCCCGCCGGGTGCTGGTGGCACTGGTGCCGCCGCTGGCGTTGATCTTCATTGTACTCGGCTCCATTCTCGCCGGGGTTGCCACCGTGAACCAGGCCGGAGCCATCGGGGCGGTGGGTGCCATCATCATGGCAGGCTATCGCATGTACGAGGGCAAGTGGGGGCGTTACCTGCCGGCGATTCTGGGTTTTATTGCCATTATCACCATCGCCATTCTCAAGTCCCGTTATTCACTCAATATCAAGAGCATTCAGAATGAAGCCGAATGGCAGGCGATCCAGATGGCACTGGTGGCGGTGGGTGTACTGCTGCTGGCCGTGCTCTGGAGCATTGTCAGGGTGCGGCGTACCGGCAATATTCTGTGGGAGGTGATGGTGGAAACCGCCAAAACCACTTCCATGGTCTTTATCATCCTGCTGGGTGCTGCCATGCTGACTTCCGCTTTCCGCGCCTTTGGTGGCGAGGAGCTGGTCAAGCATTACCTGACCAGCCTGCCGGGCGGATTCTGGACCCAGTTTCTGGTGGTCATGCTGGTGATTTTCCTGCTCGGCTTTTTCCTGGACTTCATTGAAATCTGCGTTGTGGTGGTACCGATTGTGGCACCGATCCTGCTGCTGAATCCGGAAGCCAATATTACTGCGGTATGGCTCGGGGTCATGGTCGGTCTCAATATCCAGACATCTTTCCTGACGCCACCTTTCGGCTTTGCCCTGTTTTACCTGCGCGGGGTGGCGGACAAGACAATCCGGACCTTGGACATTTACAAGGGAGCGCTGGCTTTTATTGTGCTGCAACTGATCGGTCTGGCCATTGTCGGGTATTACCCCTCACTGGTGAATTACCTGCCCAACCGTTCCTACCTCACTTCCGAGAATGCCCCGCCCCCGATCAACCCCAAGCTGCAGGTCTGTCTGGAGGATTATACCTTCAGCGAGCTGGAGGGCAGTGCGGATACCATCCGGACGGCACTGGAGCAGGTGTCGGCCTCTGACCTGTCTGTCCTGCCCGACAAGTTGCAGACCGACCTGCAGGCAGGTATCAGTGAACTGGGGCAGGGCTTTGACCGGCTGGAAGAAGTCCGCACGGCACGCAACGAGCAGGAAAACTTTGCGCAGGAATATCACCCGGTACATCAGAAACTGCGTAATGCCCAGGCGCTGATGGCACGCATTGACCGCCAGATTGCCGAACAGGAACAGGGGCTGGCGCGGCTGGGTGAAAATGCCACCGACAGCGAACGTGAAGCGCAGCAGAAAGCCGTCAATGCGCTCAAGGCGGCTCGGGTTCGGGAGGAAAATGCGCTGCCCGCCAACGATGAGCAGATGCACAGCCGTTATCAGGAGCTGTCAACAGCCCTCGGCAAGGCCCGTAATGCCTATTTCATGACCGTGGATGGTGCCTATGACAAGCTGCGCACGGTGCGTCAGGCCATTGAGGGTGGGGAGGCACTTAAAACACTGGAGCCTGATCTCGCTGCACTGGCCGGTGAACTGGCCAGCTTGGACCCGGAGCAGGGCATGGCCCGTATCGAGGCGCTGGAAAACCGCCTCAGCGATGTAAAAGAGTCATCAGCGGTCAAGTCACCTCTGACCAGGGCCCGGCGTCTGCTGAAAAAACCGGGTGATGACCGGGCGGCGACACAGGCCGAAGTCGGGGTGCTGGTGGCTGAATCACGGGCGGCCCTGACCGGGGAGCTGGCATGGCGCGACAAGGCGGTGACAGCGTTATTGCCTGTGGTACGGGAGCTGGATGATGCGGTCAGGCCAACCTTCGGTGCCCGCTCCCAGACACGCCTGAGCAGGGATCAGGCAACCGATATTGCTGCCTGCCTGTCCCACCATCGGGATGTTTCCCTGAACTTTTAAGGCGCTGTGCACCGGGTTTCAGGAACCAGCCCGCATCAGTTCAAACCTTCCCGCCCTGTGCCGGTGGGGTCTGGCTGCCCGTGAAAGGGCAGCCCCCCTTGGCAGCATTGCTGGCAGAACTCGCCGATGCATTGTTGTCGGTATCCGCAATACCGGCGTTATTGACGTTGCTGACGGTACTGCCGGCATCAATCCGGGTGTTATTGCCATTTCCCTGAACCGGGCCGGTGTCTGCCGCCGAATTATTGATAACACTTTGCATCAGGGTGTTCAGCATTTCGGTAAACAGCCGGATCAGCTGCTCACCAGACTGACCGCTACTGGGGTAGCGCTGGCCGATGCTCTGCTGAAAACCACTCAGACCCTGGGTCAGGCTGGTGTTGGTTGTAGCGCTGAAACGGGGACTGGCGATGGCTGACTGGCAATTATCAGCCTTTCCGGACGGCTGTGTGTGCTGGGACGTGCCATGGCTGAGGCCGCACAGGGTTCCGGCCAGATTGCGAAAGGCGTAGTCATTGGTTGAGACTGACATGATGGACTCCATAAAAAGGTCTGACGGGAATCAGTTGGCACTCAGGGCCGGGTTGAAGAAGTGGCCGGCCTGCTCGTGTTGTTCCTGACTGGCCGGATGCGGGCTGTTGTGTGCCAGCTGCTGGTGCAGCTGTCCGGCTTTCCGGTCTTCACCCGCCAGCATGTAGGTAATCAGCAGCAGTTTTTCTGCCTCTTCCCGGTTCAGGCGTGCCGGTTCCAGCCCTTGTTCCAGCAGGGTAAGGGCATTGTCGACCTGTCCCTGTCCCAACGCCACCATGGCCAGGCCAATACTGCCGGCGGCATCTTCAGGGTGGCGTTCAGCTGCAATCTGAAACAGTTTCCCGGCCTGGGTGAAGGCACCGAGCCGGAGAGCGCAGAATCCGATTTCGATCATGAGCAATGTGACGGGTTTCATGGAGCGGTTCCCTGGTTTTATTAATTGATTTAATCATTTTTATTTATGACAAGGTCTGCTGACGACGGGCAGCAGGATGGCAGCAGGCAATTCCGGGATGAGTGGTAATTTACCTGCCGGGCTGCCGGTCCTGTGTATTGGCCAACAGCATCAGCCAGCAGGCCGGGGACTGGCTGTTGATTCAGTTTCTGCGTGTCATCCGCTGCAATGGTACGGCGCGCTGTGCCCACACATAAACCGGATCAGCCGCCTTGCCACAGGCGGAGCCACAGCCACCGCCACAGGCAGCAGCCGTGTTCTGCTCCAGCACCTTGCCCTTTTTCTGCCAGTAGCCGAGGGCGAAACGGGCCGTGTCCGGGGCAATATCAAAATGCACCGCTACCTGATTCAAGCTGGCCTGTCCCTGTTGCTGCAGGTAGTTGCGGATGTCTCCCAGCATCATGACGGATGGACCTTTAAGGTGAAGCGCCCGCGTGCAGAAGGCGGTGGCTTGCTGCCAGCCCGGTGCAGGGCATAGACCACCCCGCCGAAAACCCCCAGAATCAGCACGACCCACAACAGGGACTGTAGCGGGTGGCGGTTCAGGGTTGCCAGCTGGTAGAACAGCACTGCAGCCCCATAACCCAGCCCGGTGCTCCAGACCACACCGAGTGAAGCCCAGCGGGGGCCGACTTCACGCCACATGGCACCGGTGGCGGCCACACAGGGAAAATACATCAGGATGAACAGCAGATAGGCAAAGGCCCCGATCCGGCCATCAAAGTGGGCTGTCATGGCGCTGAAGGTGCTGTTGCTGACGGCCTGCTCCTCGCTGACCACCCCGAAGCCCAAAGGATCACCAAGGTTGGCGGCGGCATCGGCAAGATTGGCGGGAATGGTGGCCAGGGCAGCAGCCAGTCCGGCCCCGGGGTCATAGGGGGCGGCCTGATCCGGTACGACCGGGTTGCCAAGCTGGCTGTAGAGCGCATCCAGGGTGCCGACCACCACTTCCTTGGCCAGCAGGCCGCTCATGATCCCGACCGTGGCCGGCCAGTTGTCATCCGTGATGCCCATGGGATGAAAGACCGGGGTGATGGCACGGGCACCGGCACTGAGCACTGATTGTTCGGTATTCTGGTTGCCAAAGCTGCCATCGGTACCCAGGCTGTTGACCACATTGATCAGCATGACCACCAGTACAATGATCTTGCCGGCCCCGAGAATAAAGCCCTTGAGCTTGTTCCAGGTATTGAGCAGGATATTGTGCAGCCCCGGCACCTGATAGGTAGGCATTTCCATCACGAAATGGTCAGCCCCGCCCTGCAGCAGGGTTTTGCGCATCACCAGCCCGGTCAGGATGGCAAAGGCGATACCAATGAGGTAGAGCAGGAACACGATGTTCTGGCCCCCGGTCTGGAAAAAGGCAGCGGCAAACAGGGCATAGACCGCCAGACGTGCCCCGCAGGACATGAACGGGGCCATCAGTACCGTCAGGATGCGTTCGCGCTGGCTGTCGAGGGTGCGGGTGGCCATAATGGCCGGGACATTGCAGCCGAAACCGACGATCAGCGGCACGAAAGCCTTGCCGGAGATGCCGAGGCGGCGCATGAAACGATCCATGACAAAAGCGGCACGGGCCATGTAGCCCGATTCTTCCAGGATGGTCAGGAACAGGTACAGGGCGGCAATCACGGGGATGAAGGTGGCGACCACCTGCAGCCCGCCGCCCAGCCCGTCAGCCAGCAGGGTGGTTAGCCAGCCGGGGCTGCCGATGTTCTCCAGCAGGTGACGCACACCATCAACCGCCAGGGTCTGGAACGACAGGTCGAAAAAGTCGATAAAGGCCCCGCCCAGATTGATGCTGAACAGAAACAGCAGGTACATCATGATCAGGAAAAGCGGAACCCCGCTCCAGTTGCCCAGTACCCAGCGATCAATCCGGTCGGACAGGGTACGGCTGATCTTGCCACGTTCCTGCACACACTGTTGGGCCAGTCGGGTGGCCTGTTCAAAGCGGGCATCGGCCAGCAGAAAATCCACGTCCTCCCCGCTTTGCCGTGCCACCTGTTGCTGCAGCTGCTGAATCCGGGCATCGGTCCCGGTCTGAAGCCCGAGCAGGGCGGTGGTGCGTGTGCTGCCGTCTGCCTGCAGTGTTTCAAGGGCTTGCTCCAGAGCCGGGTGGTAATGAATCCGGTAAGCCGCCGGAACCGCTGCCCCGGCATGGAACGGGCCGATGGCTGCCTGGACGGCCCGGATATCGGCTTCCCGGCGCAGCGACACCGGCAGCACCGGGCAGCCCAGCTGTTCCTGCAGCGCGGCAGCATCCACTTTCATGCCGCGCCGTTCGGCCACATCCATCATGTTCAGCAGTACCAGCAGGGGCACCTGCAGCTCGCGCAGCTGCAGCGTCAGGTACAGGCCGCGCTCCAGGGTGCTGGCATCCACAATATTGACATAAAGGCAGTCCGGCCTTGCCTGGACAAAATGGCGCGTCACCTGTTCATCAGCGGTGGTATTGCTGAAGTCCAGTGAATAGGTGCCCGGCAGGTCAACAACGTGCACCTCCCGGTCCCCGGCCAGGAAGTGGCCTTCCTTGCGCTCCACCGTCACGCCCGGCCAGTTGCCGGTACGCTGGCGGGCACCGGTCAGGCGATTGAACAGCGTGGTCTTGCCCGCATTCGGATTGCCCAGCAGGGCAATGGTGCGGCTGGTGGCTGGTGCCGGTGGGGTTCCGGCCTGGACGGTTTCATGGTCATTGCAGCAGGCACGGGCCATGGCTCACTCCTGTTCCTGGACCAGAATATGGTCACTGATTGAGCGCCCCAGACTGATGCGGTTGTTGCCGTTGCCCAGTACCACATCTCCCAGCCGGTTGCGCAGTACCTGGATGCGTGATCCTTTGCCCAACCCCATGCCCAGCAGGCGGATACGGGTTGCCTTGTCGGTTTCCACGGTGTGGATATGGCCCTGACGGGTTTCAGCCAGTCGGGACAGCGGGGTGATCGTGCAGTATGAATTCATCGGAGTACAACACCATGAATGAGAATAGTTATCAACTCTATGTAAGCTGATAATGATATTCAAGTAACATCCGCTGAAAAGCTGAAAAAAACTGCCTGACAGCCGGGTTGGGTCCGGTGACAATAAACGGAATCTTCAAGATTTCCGCCGATTTTACCATGGGCAAGCCCTGATCATGGGCCTAGAATCAAGCCTTTTACCACCAGAGCAGACAAAACCAATGAAAGTAACCATCGTCGGAGCCGGCAATGTCGGTGCCACCTGTGCCAGGGCACTGGCGAACCGCGAAGTGGCCTCGGATCTGGTCATGGTCGACATCAAGCCGGGTGTGGCCGAGGGCAAGGCGCTGGACATGTGGCAGACCTCCGCCGTGCAGCTGTATGACACCCGCATCAGCGGCTATACCAATGATTATGAGAAAACCCGCAATTCCGAAGTCGTGGTCATTACCTCCGGCCTGCCGCGCAAACCCGGCATGAGCCGTGATGACCTGATCACCACCAATGCCGGCATTGTGCAGGAGGTGACACGCGAGATCATTCACTACTCCCCGAATGCCAAGATCATTGTGGTTTCCAATCCGCTGGATGTCATGACCTATGCCGCCTACCTGGCCGCACACAAACCCTCGAACCAGATATTCGGCATGGCCGGGGTGCTGGATACCGCCCGTTTCAAGTCCTTTATTGCCACTGAAATGAATGTGTCCCCCAAGGAAATCTCCGCCATCCTGATGGGCGGGCATGGTGACAGCATGGTACCACTACCACGCTATACCACCATCAGCGGCATCCCGCTCACGGAGCTCATGAGTGCCGAGCGCATTGAGGCCATGGTACAGCGCACCATCCACGGCGGTGCCGAGATTGTCGAGCTGATGGGGACTTCCGCCTGGTATGCGCCCGGTGCCGCTGCGGCCTACATGGTGCAGACCATTCTGCGCGGCTCACGCAAGATCGTGCCCACCAGCGCCTGGCTGGAAGGGGAGTATGGCCTGAGCAACATCTATTTCGGTGTGCCGGTCATTCTGGGCAGTAACGGCGTGGAGCGCGTGATCCAGCTTCAGCTCAATGATGCCGAAATGGAGCTGGTGCACCAGTCGGCTGCAGCGGTCAAGGAGACCATGCAGGTGCTGGACCGGATGAGTCACTGAGTCAGGAGCGATTGTTTATCCGGCCTTTTTATAGGTGCCTGGCTCAGGCACCTATAATTTCTACCCAACTTTCTTCGGTTTTTTGCTATCATGCCCGGCAATTGATTATCTACTGACTATTGAATCTGCTATTGATTATCTACTGACAACTATCTGTTTACTACCCACCGGTTGCATGGCGGTTATTCACTGACCGTAGTGTTGGCAAGGTCGGGCGGGCTGATAAGCCGGTTGGCGAACCGGGCACGTCGGGAAGTCAAAAGGTTTTTCCATGTGTCCGGCCGGTTGCAAAGTCAAAGCTCTACAATGATCAACCATCTATCAGGTGGGGGCGTTTTGTATTTGCTGGTGGCGTAGCAGATACTGCGTCTGATGCAACCTGGGGCGGACCTGCCCCATCCTCAGTTGAGAATTTCTTTTTCAGCCAGACAGCATGGCCGCCCCGTTTATTGGGTCGCCTGCAGGTCGTCAGCGGTTGATGCGATGGTCCAAATGGCAGCAGGCTGTGGCCGATTTCGGGTGAAGTCTACCCCAAAAACTGGACACATCCTTAGATAGAATCTGGCATAACG
>DAOPKY010000041.1:0-38674 GCA_035391465.1 Thiolinea sp.
CCCAAGAGCCGCAACGCCTGACCTGAGCCGCTATAGATGGCGTGAACGGTTACACATCATGGTGGCATGGCGAATCATGTTCCTGATGCGGTTGGGGCGTACCTGCCCGGAACTTCCGGCGGATCTGGTGTTTGACCCCATGGAATGGAAAGTCGCGTTCCGGCTCGGAGAAAAAGCGCTGCCCGATGGCATTCCTTCCCTCAATCAAGTCATTCGCAATCTGGCGGAACTGGGGGGTTTTCTGGGTAGAAAAGGCGATGGTGAGCCGGGTGCCAAAAGTATCTGGCTGGGCTACTCAAGGGTGCTGGATTGCATTTATGGGATTCAAATGGCGAGTCAGTGGGCGGATGACTGACTTGTGTATAAGGAGATGCCCTGCACCTACATGTGAATCAGGCGCTGGAGCATCGGCTCGGCCAGTGCCTGATCCACATCGACAAACTCGCTGATGGGTTTGGGTCTGGAGAAGTAATAGCCTTGCATGAAGTCAAAATCGTACTGGCTGACTTCCAGCAGTATTTCATGATTTTCCACCCCCTCGGCAATGGTCTTTATTTCCAGATTCTTGCACAAGTCGATCAGGGATCGGACAATGTGATGGCTTGAGCGGTTGATCAACAGCTCCCTGATCAGGGATTTATCCAGCTTGATGTAATCAACACCGAGCTTTGCCAGATAAGAAAAAGAAGAAAATCCGGTCCCGAAATCGTCCAGTGCGAAACGCAGTCCATACTGCCGCATCTTTTTTATAGACTCTCGGGTAATATTAATATTTTTTATCTCGGCAGTCTCGGTAATTTCGATAATAATGTTCTTTAATGGATAGTGGGTGGATACCGAGCAGTCAAAAACATAGCGCATCAGGTCCGGGTTTGACAGGGTTGCATAAGACAGGTTGATATTTAATATTGGATAACCAAGCCCTGCTCCCATGCTCATTGCCTTTTTCAGGGTATACTTGTCAATTGCTACAATCTTCCGATTTTTTTCCGCATAATCAATAAAACCTTCCGGCGTATAGAGTTCATTGTCGGCTTTTATCCTTGTCAGCGCCTCATAGGCAAAATTCAGATGGCTGTCAGCGTAGACAATGGGCTGCAGGTAAACGACATACAGCATTTTCCTGAAACCGGCCTCCAGCAGGTCATCCCAGAACTTGGCTTCCCGTTCTTCCTGCAGGATGGTTTCCGCACCATTATAGAAATGATAGGGACTGGCTTTCAAACGTTTGTTTTCATACATGGCAACATCCGCAAAAGCGGAAAGCTCATCCAGATCGGCAGCATCATGCAGAAACCGGGCAGCACCGATTGATGTTGAGACATGAATACCAAGGCTGTTATCCTGAAACAGCCCTTTGGTCTGTTCTGAAACCTGGGTCAACAGCTCTGCAACACGGGTTTTATCGGCATCGTGGATGATAATGGAAAATTCATCCCCTCCCATTCTGCCGACGATGCCTTTATCCTGAAAAATGGCAGAGAGTATTCTGGAAAAATCAATCAGCAGGTTATCACCCGCCGCATGGCCGAGAGAATCATTGACCAGCTTGAAATGGTTCAGGTCGGCACTCACCAGTGTGAAAGGCTCATTCCTGCTGATCAGGGCATTCAGCTCCAGCGTAAACCGACGGCGGTTGAAAAGCCCGGTCAGGGTATCATTATCCGCCAGTTGCTGGGTTTCATGCATCTTTTCGATGAGCTGCCGGTTCTTGATGCCGATCTCCCGCATGGCCAGTTCCAGCTCGGTAGCCAGATGACTGACATGATGATAAATATCATCAATTTCATCATGCCGTCGGCGGCGTGAAAAAACGGCCAGCCGGCTTTTGGCAAAGGTAAACTCTTTCCTGGCAATACTATCCAGAATCCCTCCCAATACCTTGATACGCTGCATCGCGAATTTAAGCATCATGTAGAAGAGAATCATCAGGGAAAGAAAAATCAACGAGGATTTTTTGATCAGTTCATAGATGGCAGCATCAGCTTTCTTCAGCAGCAGGGAGGCATCCCCCAGAATCACAAACAACAGCTCATCTTTCCGGAGCTCACTGGCCAGAGTCTTTCGCCTTAAAAAGACAGTGTTTTCGGCAACTGCCCCCCCCTGCCGGCAGGAAAAAGCGGGAAAATCATTCAGAAAGTCCTGATATGCAAACGGGAAAGTTGCCTGTTCATAGAAAAAATGGGTGCCCTGCAGGCAGATATCCTCATCCTTACGCACATGTGACTTTCTGAAAACAACAATCTTGGCCCCATAGATACCTTCCATCACATGATCCAGAATACTGTCAATACTGATGGAGACCTGGATGAAACCACTGTGGAAGTTATCATTGGATAGTGGCTTGATCAGATAAAGCTGACAGTACTCCTTGCAATAAAAGAAGCTCTTTCCGTCCGTATAATTGAAGTGGGTTGATATTTCATTAATCTGCAGGGCTGACGAAAGATCAAACGGGTTATCCTGATCTGATATACTATGATACCCTCCTTGACTGTCATAATAGGCCAGTTTATAGTCGATACTGTCACCCGTTATTTTCAGCCACTGTGAATCTATGTATTTGATGGTTTTATCAATACCTTGGACTTCCGGATTCCTTTCAGTATACCCCTGTGAAATCCGGTGAATCTTCTTGTCCGTATCCCGGATCAGGTTCTCAATAATCCGGTTGACAAGGTTGTTCTTGATACTGATTTCTGAATGAACCTGATCCATAACGCCATTGATAATATTCTCGCGCAGAAACAATATACCGGCAATGGTAAACAAAAGCAATATCACAGCCATGAAAACAATAATCCAGAGCTTGAAGTTGCCGGGGAAATAGAACATTTTATTCATTATTGCCAAGTTCTAGGGTTTCTGCTGCCACACTGTTCGGTAGCATGCAAGCCTGGCATTCTTTATTATGTTATAAGTCGTTGTGAAAAAGTTTCCGGAAATCTTCCCGAAGCCGCCGTGAATACCTCCCTGCACACGCCAGCACCACATCGCTGCAGCACAGGCTTCGGAAGAATGCCTGGAAACTTTCAACACCTTCAATACCGCATGCAGCCTTGATTCTACTCCCACCCCCCGACACCTGCAGCCGGACAGGTACAGTATCAAAACTCCGCAGGCCGGAAAACAGTAAAACTGCAGGATTTAACGGTTAAGCAAGTTACAAAAAACAAATAACCTCATTAAGATATTGATAATTAATGGAATTCATCAAATTTTCGATGCCAAAAAAAGATCGAAAGGATTACTTCATAAAAAATATTGACTGTTATAAGTTGATATTGTTGCGTGAAGCATTCATTTAATCGGGCGGGCAGGCTGTTCTGTGCCCGTAGTTCTGACAGGTTGCAGGTACGGCAGGTATCTGTATTCCTGATTCAGGCGGATTCGAGAGGAGAGGCTGTGAAAAACCTTGTGTGCCTGCTGGCAGTGACAGGCATATTATGCTGGCTGAATGGCAGCCATGCTGCCGGAGAAAATACTTCACCCGCCTATAATGACGTTTTCCGGGTTCTGCTGTTGTCGCCCCCTACCACTCTTGATCCCCAGGCCAGCTCGCTTTCCGGCGATCATGGTTTCCAGCAATATTTCTTTGACCCCCTGTTCACGCTTCAGGACGGCAGGGCCATTCCCGTACTGGTTGAAAGCTACCAGTGGGAAACACCGACACGCTGGCGCTTTGTACTGAAAAAAGGAGTGCACTTTCATGATGGCAGTGAACTGACCGCCAGGGATGTCGTCGCCACATTCCGGCGGGCTGCCCGGCTCCGGAACAACGCCTATGAGCATATCAAAAACCATGAAATTCAGGCTCTGGATACCTACCGGTTTCAGATCGACACCCCCTTCCCCAACAGCGAGCTGCTCTGGGACCTGGAAGATATCCGGGTCATCAGGCATACAGCGGAAAATGCCGACAGCGCAGCCTTCAACAGTGGTGAGCAGCTGATCGGGACCGGTCCTTACCGTCTGATAAAACGGCAGGGTTTCGAGCAGTTTGAACTGGCGGCGTTTATGGATTACCACCGTGGCCCTGCGTACATCCGCAAAGTACTGATACGCGCCGAAACTGATCCGGAACAGCGCCGGGCGGCCTTTCTTGCCGGGGAGACCGACTTGACCGAGGGGGTATTTTTCAAATACCTGCAGGAACTGCAGCAACAGGCCAGCGTTACCAATAAAACCTCACATTTTCTCTATATGCTGGCCCTCGATACCGCCCGTGAGCAGTCACCGGATGTGTCGGGAGCGGATGGCCAGCCTTTGCCCCATAATCCGCTGAAAGACCTGCGGGTGCGACAGGCCATTTCACGGGCACTGGATCGTGACAAACTGGTCAGCCAGCTGCTGGGGTCCCAGACAGGATCACAACCCGCCGGCCAGCTGGTGAATAACAATACCGAAATGGCCGACCCCACCCTGTTCCCGGAAAAACAGGATATTCCGGCGGCAAAACGCCTGCTGCGGGAAGCGGGGTATCCGGCGGGCTTTCGCCTGATCATCCGTGACAAAGATGCTCGCCGGGAATATCTGGAACTCATTGCTGCCATGCTGAATGAGGCAGGAATTCAGGCCCGGATAGAGACCCTGCCTGCCGGGGAATACTTCAAAAAGGCGAATAACCGCGCCTTCAGTGCTGCATTTTTTGCCTACAGCACCGACGGGAATCTCGCCAACCTGTTGACGCAGCTGCTGTATACCGGCGCGGCAGGCAATAAGGGAGGATACAGCAATCCAACCCTGGATCAGCAGCTTGACCACGCCCTGTCCCGGACTGTGGCGGAACTTAAAAGGCGTGAACTGCGCAAGGCCCAGCACATCGCCCTTGAAGACCTCGCCCTGATTCCCATTCTGTTTCAGGCTTATAACTGGGTGGTTCGGCCTGACATGATCTATCTACCGACAGACCAGTTTTTCACCGAAGCGTATTATGTCCGGCCCAATACCCCGCAATAACCGGCTGACATCGCAATCTGCAAAAAACAGCTGACCGCTCCCCATTCTGGCTGTCATTGTCAGCGCAGATGCTCAGGGCGCATGCCCGGTTCAGGCCAGTGAAGCCTGCGAAGGGACGTAAATGACGCTTGCCTGTCGTGCAAAAGTACCGGAAAACGCCAGCCGGTCCGGTGTGAGCCGCTACCGGAAGGTGCAAAGTACAAGAGAAATTCCGTTTCTGGCATGGAGCCCCGACGCTGCAGACGTTAACATGGCCAGAGTCTTAAGGAGGACATCTATGATTACTCATACAGTACAGGGCGTCGCCGTCCGGAATATTGAACGGGCCGACGGAGCCATTATTGATGCCCTGGCCCAGTGTGGTGCAGCAACCGTACACGAAGCGCAGGGGCGTATCGGCAACCTGAACCCCTGCATGCGTCCGATTTTCAGTGGTGCACGCATCGCAGGCAGTGCCGTCACCATTCTGGCCCAGCCCGGTGACAACTGGATGATTCATGTAGCCATTGAGCTGTGCCAGCCGGGTGATATTCTGGTAGTAGGCACCACATCGCCCTGCACTGACGGTTATTTCGGCGACCTGCTGGCCACTTCAGCCCAGGCACGCGGTGTGCGCGGGTTGGTGATTGATGCCGGGGTGCGTGATATCCGCGACCTGACTGAAATGAATTTCCCGGTCTGGTCCAGGGCCATCTCCATCAAGGGTACGGTCAAGAACACCCTCGGCTCGGTCAATGTCCCGGTCCTGTGTGCCGGTCAGCACGTCATGCCCGGTGATATTGTGGTGGCGGATGATGATGGTGTGTGCATTGTACCGCGCCAGAATGCCGAAAAAGCACTCAAGGCAGCCCAGGCACGGGAAGCCAATGAAGGTGAAAAGCGCCAGAAACTGGCCTCCGGCGTGCTGGGGCTGGACATGTACAATATGCGCCCCGGTCTGGAAAAGGCAGGCTTCCGCTATCTGGATTCGCTGGATGAGCTGGCCTGAGCCGCATTGACGCACCGGGCAGACTGGTGAGCCGACTGCGGGCTGGTGTGACAACCCGTCCGCAGTCCTTGTCTTTGGCGTTCGCCGCGCTCAGACGACCGTGAACGCCTGCTCCAGATCGGCGATAATATCGTCAATGTGTTCAATACCCACACTGATGCGGATGGTTTCCGGTTTCACGCCCGCACTCAGCTGTTCTGCCTCACTCAGCTGCCGGTGCGTGGTAGAGGCCGGATGACAGGCCAGTGATTTGGCATCACCGATATTGACCAGCCGCTTGATCATCTGCAGCTGGTCATAAAACCGGATTCCCGCCTCAAAGCCGCCCTTGATGCCGAAAGTCATCAGTGAGGCCGGTCTGCCCTTGAAGTATTTCTGCGCCAACGCATGATACGGATCGCCCTTCAATCCGGCAAAACTCACCCACGCCACCTTGTCATGCCCTTGCAGGTATTCGGCCACTGCCAGTGCGTTGTCACAATGACGTTCCATGCGCAGTCCCAGGGTTTCCACCCCCTGCAGGATCAGGAAGGTGTTGAACGGCGACAGTGCCGAGCCGGTATTGCGCAGCGGCACGGTGCGGGCGCGGGCAACGTAGGCGGCAGCACCGAATGACTCGGTATACACCACCCCATGGTAGGCCGGCTCCGGTTGGCTCAGGGCGGGATAGCGGGCGCTGTGCCGTGCCCAGGGGAACTGGCCGGAGTCGACAATAATGCCACCGAGCGAATTACCGTGCCCGGCAATGTACTTGGTCAGTGCGTGCACCACGATATCCGCACCATACTCGATCGGCGCACACAGCATCGGGGTGGCAACGGTATTGTCGACAATCACGGCCACACCATGCCTGTGCGCCACCTTGGCAATGGCTTCAATATCGGCAATATTGCCCGCCGGATTACCGATGGTTTCGCAGAAGACCGCTTTGGTTCTGTCATCAATCAGTTTTTCAATATCCGCCGCACTGTCACTGGCGGCAAAGCGCACTTCAATCCCCTGCCTGGGCAACATGTGTGCAAACAGAGTGTAGGTACCGCCATAGAGCTGTGAAGTGGAAACGATATTGTCGCCCGCTTCAGCAATGTTCAGAATGGCGTAATTGATCGCCGCCATGCCCGAACTGACCGCCAGCGCCGCGACGCCACCTTCCAGCGCGGCAATGCGCTTTTCCAGCACGTCATTGGTCGGGTTCATCAGGCGTGTGTAGATATTACCCGGTCGGGCCAGGTTGAACAGATCGGCCCCGTACTGGGCATCCTCGAACTCGTAAGCCACCGTCTGGTAGATCGGCACGGCCACAGACTTGGTGACCGGGTCGGTCTCATAACCGGCGTGAATGGACAGACTTTCCTTTTTCATGGGAAGGTTCCTTTGTTGACAATTAAGGGTGACGTGCAGGTATAGCACAGTTACCAAGAGGCTGACAGCACACGAACATTCACCCATACCTGATCCGCTGCCGGGGAGCCAGGCGGTCTATTCCGGTACGGAGGCCAGCAGGCGTCGGGTATAGGCGGCTTTCGGTGCATCAAAAATCGCGCTCACTGTACCACTTTCCACCTGCCTGCCCTTCTGCATCACCAGCACGCGGTGACAGATGGCCTGTACCACACCGAGGTCATGGGTGATAAAAATATAGGTCAGGTTTTTCTCGCGCTGCAGGCGGATCAACAGCGCCAGCACCTGAGCCTGGATGGTGCGATCCAGGGCAGAGGTCGGTTCATCCAATATCACCAGCTGCGGCTCCATGATCAGGGCACGGGCAATGGCAATGCGCTGGCGCTGGCCACCGGAAAACTCATTCGGATAGCGGTCGATCCAGCCGGGGTCCAGTTCCACCAGCCGCATGGCCTCCAGCACCCGTGCATGGCGTTCGGCTTCGGTACCGATTCGGTGAATTTCCAGCCCCTCACCAATGATCTGCCCTACCGACATGCGCGGACTCAGACTGCCATAAGGGTCCTGGAAAATCAGCTGCATCGAGCGCCGGTAAGGACGCATGCCATCCGCATCCAGCCCGGACAGTTCCACATCACCCAGGCGGATGCGGCCGCTGGAAGGCACCAGTTTCAACAGCGCATACGTGAGCGTGGTCTTGCCCGAGCCGCTTTCCCCGACAATCCCCAGTGCCTCGCCCTGATGCAGGGTCAGTGACACCCCGTCCACCGCCTTGACATGCCCCGTCACACGGCGCAGGACCCCCTGCTGGATCGGAAACCAGACCTTCAGGTCATCAACCTGCAGCAGTATCGGGGCATCGGCAGGCAGGGTATCCGTACGGCGCTGGTGAAAGGCGCTCAGCAAGGTGCGGGTATAGGGATGCTGCGGCTGCTTAAACAGGGTTTCAGTTGCCTCCACCTCCACCACATCCCCCCGGCACATCACCACCACCCGGTCGGCTATCTGGCGCACCACGCCCAGATCATGGGTGATAAACAATACCGACATCCCCAGTTCCTGCCTGAGGGTATTGATCAGCGCCAGAATCTGGGCCTGGATGGTGACATCCAGCGCCGTGGTGGGCTCATCCGCAATCAGCAGTTCCGGCTCATTGATCAGCGCCATGGCAATCATCACCCGCTGCTGCTGGCCACCGGACAACTGGTGCGGATAAGCTTTCATCTTCCCGTCCGGGTCATCGATACCGACCCGCGCCAGCCACTGGCGGATCAGGGGCCGGGCCGCTGCCAGCTTCAGGCCCCGATGCAGCCACAAAACCTCGGCCAGCTGCTTTTCCACGGTATGCAGCGGATTAAGCGACATCATCGGCTCCTGGAAAATCACCCCGATGCGGTTGCCACGGATGGCACGCAGGGCCGCTTCCGGCAGCTTGAGCATGTCCTGGCCGTCAAACAGGATTTCACCGCTGCTCCAGTGTGCCGGCGGGCTGGGCAACAGGCGCAGGATGGACAGGGCTGTCACGGTTTTGCCCGACCCGCTCTCCCCCACCAGTGCCAGGGTTTCCCCCCGGCGGATCGCAAAGCTGACCTGATTGACCACCGGATTGGCCGGGCCGGAGGCGATACCGCTGCGGAACTCAAGGCGCAGTTTGTTGATGGTGACCAGATTATTTTCCGACAGGCTCATTTTTTCACCGCACGCGGGTCGAACGCATCCCGCACCCCTTCACCGATAAATACCAGCAGCATGGTCATGATGCCGATGGAAAAAAATGCCGACAGCCATAACCAAGGAGCCTGGATATTGTTCTTGCCCTGCGCGAGAATCTCCCCCAGGCTGGCCGATCCCGGCGGCAGGCCGAAGCCCAGAAAATCCAGCCCCACCAGCGTGGTCACCGAACCGCTCAGTACCAGCGGCATGAAGGTCAGGGTGGCGACCATGGCATTGGGCAGGATGTGCTTGAACATGATGCGCCGGTCACTCATGCCCATGACCCTGGCGGCCTTGACGTAATCGAAATTGCGGCAGCGCAGAAATTCGGCCCGCACCACCCCGACAAAACCCATCCAGCTGAACAGCAGCATGAAACCGAGCAGTATCCAGAAACTGGGTCGGACGATGCTGGCCAGAATGATCAGGATGTAAAGCTGTGGCATGCTGCTCCAGACCTCAATAAAGCGCTGAAACATCAGGTCAAGCCAGCCGCCGTAATACCCCTGTACCGCCCCGGCAGCCACGCCGATAATGGCTGAAATCATGGTGAGCGAGAAGCCGAACAGCACGGAAATCCGGAACCCGTACAGAATGCGCGCAAACAGGTCATGGGCCTGCTCATCCGTTCCCAGCAGGTGCCTGCCATCCGGGGGTGAGGGTGCGGGCTGGCCCAGATCATTGATAATGGTGCTGTAGCTGTAGGGAATGGGCGGGAACAGGTACCAGCCCTTTTCCCGGATCAGTCCCTGCACATAGGGGTCCTTGTAGTCTGCCGTGGTGGCAAATTCGCCCCCGAAGGCGGTTTCAGGGTAGTCCTTCAATACCGGGAAATAATAATGCTGGTCATAAGACACGATCAGGGGCTTGTCATTGGCAATAAATTCCGCAAACAGGCTCAATACAAACACGATCGTGAAAATCCACAATGACCACACTGCCTTGCGGTTGGCGCGAAAGCGTGCCAGGCGGCGCTGGTTGATGCCGGAAAGCTTCATCCCCGGGCCTCGAAATCAATGCGGGGGTCGACCACCATGTACATCAGATCACCCAGCAGCCCGGTCAGCAAGCCGATAAAAGTGAAAATATAGAGCGTCCCGAACATGACCGGGTAATCACGCCCCATAGCCGCCTCCAACCCCAGCAGGCCCAGTCCCTCCAGCGAGAAGATCACCTCGACCAGCACGGCCCCGGTGAACAGGATGCCGATCAGGGTGGCGGGAAAGCCGGCGATAATAATGAGCATGGCATTGCGGAATACATGCCCGTACATGACACGGCGTTCATTATTGCCCTTGGCACGCGCCGTAATCACATACTGCTTGCCGATTTCATCCAGGAAGGAATTCTTGGTCAGGAAAGTCAGGCTCACCAGACTGCCGATGGTCAGGGCAATGGTGGGCAGGGTGATGTGCCACAGGTAATCCATGATTTTGTCCCAGAAGCTCAGGGATTCAAAATTGCCGGATACCAGCCCGCGCAGCGGAAACCAATTGAGGTAATTGCCACCGGCAAAAATGATCACTAACATGACCGCAAACAGAAACCCCGGAATCGCACTCAGGGCAATCAGCACCGTGGTGCTCATGTCATCAAAACGGGTTTGGTAATGCCGTGCCTTGTAGACCCCGAGCGGAATGCAGATCAGGTAAATCAGCGCTGTGCTCCAAAGCCCGAGAGAAACGGAAACCGGCAGGCGTGACAACACCAGATTCACCACGCTGTCACCCTTGAAGAAGCTGTCCCCGAAATCAAACAGCAGGTAGTTCTTCAGCATCATGACATAACGCTCCAGTATCGGCCGGTCAAAGCCGAAGCGCTTTTCAATATCGGCGATCAGTACCGGGTCCAGCCCCTTGGCTCCCAGATAATCACTGTGGCCCGTGCCGGATACGCCGGGGCTGTCGGCAGATGGCTTGTTGTTGAGCACATCCCCCTGATTGGCACCGCTGATACGGTCGGTGACGCTGTTTTCAATCCCGTGCAGTTTGGCCAGTGCCTGCTCCACCGGCCCGCCCGGTGCCAGCTGGATGACAAAGAAGTTGAGTGTGATAATGGCCCACAGGGTGGGAATCATCAGCAGCAGACGACGAATAATATAAGCGGTCAACCCTGTCCCCTTGTTTTTGCCTGTCAGCCGGCAGCCAGACAGGAACAAAGCCCGCCCGGCTGCCGGTACGCTTCAGCAGCGGGAACAGTCAGACCCCGAGGGCCTCCTGCCTCCCGTCAGTTTTCAGCCTTGCCACCGGCCGATGCACCCGCAGCAGCCGGGGCGCTCTGAGCTGCGGCCTGGGCAGAATGCAATACCTGGCGCAGCTTTTCCTCCTGATCCTTGCTCAGGGAGGTCTGGAGTACATCACCGTGAATATTGAATTCACGCAGCTGATCCAGCACCTTGTCGCCGGTAGCGTTGCGGATCAGCACAAACAGTACCGATTTGCCGGTTTCCAGCTTGTCAGCCATATTGCGCATGAAATCATCATTGATACCGATATCCGACAAGGCACCACTCAGGGCTCCGGTACCGGCCCCGACCGCTGCACCCACCAGCGGATTCAGGAACAGCAACCCGACCAGCATGCCCCAGAAAGTACCACCAACCGCCCCGGCAGCGGTCAGGTTGACGGCCTGATGCAATACCACCTTACCCTTGTCATTTCTTGTGGCAACAACAGCGTCCTCCAGCTCCAGCAGGTACTCACCCTGCATCTGCACCAGACGATCACGCATCTTGAATGCGCTTTGCTCATCACTGAATGCAACGACAATCAGATTACTCATGCACGTTTCTCCTTCGCTTGTTGAAATGAAACGCCTGCGATACAGGCATCCATCAATATAGACCAAATAGCTGGAGATTAGCGATAATTTAACCAACAAGCCCGTCAATAGCCGTAAAGTGAAAGCCGGCCAGAGCGTTTGCGACTACGGCCCTGACGGCTGCTGTCGGGCTGTATCCACCCACCAGGCACCATCACCCAGTGCGTAGCGTGGCGTCTTTTCCGGTTTGCCGAATTTGTCCCAGTGTGCGATGCGGAATTTACTGATGTTCCACTGCGGAATCATGTAGTAACCGGCCATCAACACCCGGTCAATCGCTTTGCCCAATGGCAGCAGCTTTTCCTCATCTTCCTGATACTTCATCACCTCATCCATCAGGTAATCAATGGCCTTGTCATTGACATTGGCCAGGTTGAAACCGGAATCAATACTGTCGGAATGCCACTGCTGGTGGGTACGGGCACTGGGGTAGGCATAAGGGCCGTAGCTGCCCACGATCATGTCGTAGTCATGCTGATTGCGGCGCTGAAAATACTGGCTGGTATCCACCGTGCGGATGGCCATCCTGATCCCGGCCTTCTGCAGGTTCTTGTCGAAAGCCAGTGCCACTTTTTCCATGGTCGGCGAAACCAGCAGCAGCTCGAACTCAAAGGGCCTGCCAGTCTGTGCATTCACCAGCCTCTGGTCCTTCACTTCCCAGCCGGCTTCTTTCAGCAGGCCCAGCGCCTTGCGCAGGTTAGCGCGGATATTGCCATTGCCATCGGTTGTCGGCAGGCTGACTTCAGTGTTGAAAACCTGCGCGGGAACCTGATCCTTCACCGGCTCCAGAATGCTGAGCTCGGCCTCGGAGGGCAAACCACTGGCGTGATAGTCCGTGTTCATGAAATAGCTGTTCACCCGCTGATACTGATCGTAGAACAGGTTCCTGTTCATCCACTCAAAATCCATCAGGTAAGCCATTGCCTCACGCACGCGCCGGTCCTTAAACAGCTCACGCTGCGTGTTGAACACAAATCCCTGAGCCGCCAGCGGAATCCGGTGCGGCACTTCCAGCTTCAGCACCCGTCCGTCCTTCACTGCCGGGAAGACATAGTCGGTCGCCCAGCGCTTGGCCACATTCTCCTCCCACTTGTCAATCTTGCCGGCCTTGAAAGCCTCAAAGGCCACGGTCTCGTCACGGTAGTATTCATAACGCACGGCATCCGGATTCAGCAACCCCTTCATGACCGGCAGGTCCCTGGCCCAGTAATCCCCGAAACGCTCCAGCTCCACATATTTGCCATAGTCAAACTGGCCGATACGCCAGCCGCTGCTGCCCACCGGGACTTCCTTCAGCGGCTCGTCCAGACGGTGGTCCTTCCAGTAATGCTCCGGAAAAACCGGCAAGCCGCACAGGTAGACAATCTTGTCCTTTTCACGCTGCCCGGCCTTGATATCGAAACGCACCCGCTGCGCATCCAGTACCTCGACCGTGTCCACATAGCTGTAGGCGGCCTTGAGCCCCGGCAGCCCTTCTTCCGTCAGCTTGTAGAAGGAAAAACGGATATCCTCCGGACGGATGGGCCGGCCATCCTGAAAACGGGCCCGTGGGTCAACATGGAAAATAATGTAGGAATAATCCGTGGCATAGCTGATCTTCTCGGCAATCAGCGGATAATAGGCGCTCAAATCATCATCGGATGAGGCCATAATGTCATCAAACAGAGAGCTGGAACCGGCTGCTGCATCGCCGCGCTGGGAATAAGGGTTGAAATTGTCGAACGTTCCCATCACCCATTCAGTCACGCGTCCCCCCGGGGGGGCATCCGGATTCACATAATCAAAGTGGGTGAATGCCGGCGGATAATACGGCTTGCCGTGCAGGGCAATGCTGGTGGCCTCAATCACCCTCACCGGGGCTGTCGTACCGGTTTCGGTTGGCATGGCAGGTTCAGTTGCTGCAGCGGCTCCGGGCACTGTTATGGTATCTTGCGCCTGCATACCCAGCACGGCGAAAGTCATAACCAGCAGGAACAGGATGGAATGAAACTTCATGATGTCTCCCTACTCCAATGTTGTTTTATTTCATGGCATCAGCCCGACAGCATGCCTTTAAACCATGCCACTTGGCAAGCCGGACCAGGAAAATCAAGATACATGAAACCATTACAGACCATCATTACCGTTTTTTCAGCCTTTATCATCATGATGACCAGCTCGCTCTCATGGAGTGCGGATACCCGTACCGAAACAGCGGCCACCACCCCGCAAACCGCCGAGACAGTCACCCGCATTCTGGTCTGGGGCGACAGCCTGAGTGCGGCTTACGGCATCCCGGTGGAAAAAGGCTGGGTCAACCTGCTGGGTGAACAGCTCGGGGACCGCTTCGCCATTACCAATGGCAGCATCAGCGGCGAAACCAGCAAGGGGGGACTTGCCCGTCTCCCGGATGCCCTGGAAAACACCAAACCGGATTTTCTGCTGCTGGAGCTGGGGGCCAATGACGGCCTGCAGGGCATGCCACCGGCCAATATGCGTGCCAATCTGGCCAACATGATTGAGCAGGCTCAGGCAGTCGCAGCCCGGGTCGTGCTGATCGGTATCAAGATTCCGCCCAATTACGGTCCGCAATACACCGAAAAATTCGAGGCGGTCTACAGCGAACTGGCCGAACAATACCAACTGCCCTTTATTCCCTTTCTACTCGACGGGGTGGCTGAAGATTTCAGCCTGATGCAGGCAGACGGGCTGCATCCGCTGGCCGAGGCCCAGCCCATAATTCTGGCACATATCTGGCCGACCCTGGAACCGGTCCTCAAGGGCAAAGCGGAAACAGCAGAAACAGCGGACCAAAACGGGGCAGAAACGACTGAAACAACAGAAACCGCCACCGGGGCCGGCTCATGATGCCCTGCCGCTGCCATTCAGCCATACGGGCATTGCCCCCCGCAGCACAGCCGTCCCACGCATGGTCATCACGGTTACGGGTTCTGGTCCCGATGCTGCTTGTGCTGCCTTTGCTGGGCAGCTGCAGGATGCCGCTGGACCCGTCCACCGATACACCGGGCAAACTCCCGCCCGGCACCCGTATCAGTTCTGCCGGGACTCTGCTGGCCCGGGGACAGGTGGTACGGGTCAGCGATGGCGATACCCTCAAGGTTATGGGGCCGGACCGGAAACCGTACACCATCCGTCTGCAGGGCATTGATGCACCGGAGGGCAAACAGGCTTACGGGCAACTGTGCAAGGAAAAACTGGCCCGCAAGGTACTTAATCTGCCGGTTGAACTGGAAGCCTACAAGCAGGATCGCTATGGACGCATAGTAGCCAAAGTCAGCCGCAAGGGAGAGGATGTAGCCCTGAGCCAGCTGCAGGAAGGTTGTGGCTGGCATTATAAAGCCTATGCCAATGAACAGAGCCCGAGTGACCGGGCAGCCTATGCGCTTGCGGAAACCGAAGCACACAAGGCCCGGCGCGGGCTGTGGCGGGCAGCCCGTCCGCAGGCACCGTGGGATTACCGGGCGCGCTACCGTTAGGCCTCAGAAGCAAAAACGCCTGACCATGACGGCACAGGCGCTGGAGTAAAACGGGAAATTCGGCAGCAGTTTTTGTTTAATCTTCCGCCATTAATTTTTCATACTTGAGCTGCAGCTGATCCGGTGACTCGACCCGATCCGGGTCTTTCGGAATACAGTCGACCGGACAGACTGCCACACATTGCGGCTCATCGAAATGGCCGACACATTCCGTGCAGCGATCCGGGTTGATTTCATAGATTTCATCCCCCGGTGAAATGGCATTATTCGGACATTCCGGCTCACAGACATCACAGTTGATGCACTCGTCAGTAATCAGCAAAGCCATCAGTATGGTTCCTTAAGCAAATAAGGTTGATTTTAACAACCTGGGACCGGGAATAAAATGCCCCTAACCCTGGCAGGAAAAGGACAGACTGGCTGCTGGAGTGGCAGCCCGTCAGATTTCTGTCAGGCGACTCTGCAGTGCCTGCTGTACCTGTGGTGTGACAAAGCGGGAGATGTCGCCATGCAGGCGTGCCACCTCTTTCACCAAGGTGGAGGAAACGAATGACAGGCTCTCACCCGGCATCAGGAATACCGACTCGATATCCGGTGCCAGGGAACGATTCATGCTGGCCAGCTGGAATTCGTACTCAAAATCTGACACGGCACGCATGCCACGGATCAGCATGCGCGCCTTGTGTTCACGGGCAAAATTGACCAACAGGCCTTCAAAACCGATCACATCCACCCGCCCGGCCAGCCCCATGCGCTGTACTTCGGCACTGATCATGTCCACCCGCTCCATCAGGGTAAAGAGCGGCTTTTTGCGCGGGTTTGCGGCAACTGCAACAATAATCCGGCTGCACAGGCCGGTCGCCCGCTTGATCAGGTCAAGATGTCCATTGGTCGGCGGGTCGAAAGTCCCGGGGTAAACAGCTATTACATCCATCCGTTTATGCCATGTCAGGTTGTTGATCGGTTTACTGTGTTACCAATCATTTAACCATTAAGTTGTGCGATGCACAACCAAAATTGTGCAATGCACAATAAATGGCAGGACGCATGCTGCTGAACCCTTTCTCAATTGGCCAGCTGGCGACGGCTCGGGCGCAATTCTCCCCCTGCATAATCGAAACGCTTGATCTCGTTTTCATGGGAATCAAACCGGTAGAGGCGCACCCGAAACGAACTGCCACCCCGTAGCATGACAATGTTCTGATCCTTCATGCGCAACTGCAGATTGGCTCCGCGCACGGTACTGACGGTATCGTCCTGATAGACGGGATCACCCCGTTTGAGAATACGCATTTCCTGACCGCTGCGGATCGCCGTCACCTTGCCTCGCTTGGACAACACCGAAGCCACTGGAGTAGTCTCCAGAATTTGTTGGCCCATAATCAAACTCCTTTTGTTCAGGGTCACACACCATTACAGCATAGAACAATCTGCGGGTCAGTCAGCAATTAACGCGCTCAAAACCCAGGATTTCAGACTGAACGGCTCAATGGGGGCTGCGTACTCCCCGCCTCCTCAGCCTGGCAGCAGGCTTTCCCCGCGCCACAGGTCTGCCAGGGTTTCCCGGGGGCGTATCACGTGTACCCGCTCGCCATCCACCATCAGCTCTGGCACCCGCGGGCGTGAGTTGTAGTTGGATGACATGACAAAACCATAAGCACCGGCAGAGCGTACCGCCAGCAAATCCCCCTGCTGCAGGACCAGTTCCCGGTCCTTGCCGAGAAAGTCACTGGTTTCACAGATGGGACCGACAATATCGTAAGGCAGTGCGGCTCCATTGCGGGGTGTCACCGGCACAATTTCCTGCCAGGCTCCGTAAAGAGACGGGCGGATCAGGTCATTCATGGCTGCATCGACAATGGCGAAGTGCTTGTGCGCGGTGTGCTTGAGGTATTCGATCCCGGTCACCAGAATGCCACCATTGGCCGCAATCGCCCGTCCCGGTTCCATCACGATTTCATAACGGCGCAGGCGCTCATCCTGAAACAGGCGTTCAACATACTCTTTCGGCAGCGGTGGCTGCTCCTGATGATAACGCACCCCAAGCCCGCCCCCGAGGTCCAGATGGTGAATGTCAATGCCCTGCTCTCCCAGCCGCTCCGCCAGCACCAGCAGGCGATCCAGCGCATCCATGAACGGATTGAGCGACAGCAGCTGGGAACCGATATGGCAGTCAATCCCGCTCACCTTCAGATGGGGCAGATCCGCCGCCTGCTGGTACACGGCTTCGGCCCGGGCAATATCAATGCCGAACTTGTTTTCCTTCAGGCCGGTGGAAATATAGGGATGGGTCTGGGCATCCACATCCGGATTGACACGGATCGACACCGTTGCCACCCGCCCCGTTTCCCCGGCAATCCGGTTCAGGCGCTCCAGCTCCGGTTCCGACTCGACATTGAAGCAGCGAATGCCGACTTCCAGTGCCCGACGAATTTCCCCCGGCTGTTTGCCAACCCCGGAAAATACGATCCTGTCAGGGGCACCACCCGCCTGCAGCACCCGTTCCAGCTCACCTTGCGACACAATGTCAAAGCCGGACCCCAGACGGGCAAACAGATTGAGGATGGCCAGACTGGAATTGGCCTTGATGGCATAACAGATCAGGTGCGGCTGACCTGCCAGTGCCTGATCAAAGGCATGCCAGTGCCGCTCCAGGGTGGCACGTGAATAAACATAACAGGGGGTGCCATGGGCAGCAGCAATATCAGCCACCGGGACTTCTTCAGCGTACAGGCTGCCATGGCGGTATTCAAAATGATCCATTAAAGTGATCCATGTCTGTTGTTTTCTGATCGGGGTCCTGTAGTTCTGAAGCCGGGGTCTGCGGCCGCCCGGAAACCGTCGGGGCTGCCGGGGGTTCATTTTCGGGCAGGTACAAAGGCCCCCGGTTGCCACAGGCACCCAGCAGCAGGACCGGTACCAGCAGCAGCCAGCCGGCCATTCTGTCGCGCCATCCGCCATCCATGGCCTAGGCCTCGAAGCGCATGGACAGGTCCACTGCCCGCACATGTTTGGTGATCCCGCCCACGGAAATGAAATCCACCCCGGTCAGGGCAATTTCGCGCACGGTTTCCAGACTGACCCCGCCGGAGGCTTCCAGCGGGATGCGGCCATTATTCCAGCGCACCGCCTGTATCATCCTCGCCCGGTCGAAATCATCCAGCATGATGATGTCGGCCCCGGCAGCGCCGGCTTCCTGCACCTCATCCAGATTTTCGGTCTCCACCTCAACCCGCAGTGCCGGATACAGGGTCCTGGCCTGCTGTACCGCTGCGGTGATGGAGCCAGCCGCCATGATGTGGTTTTCCTTGATCAGTACCCGGTCATACAGGCCGATACGGTGGTTGCTGCCACCGCCACAGGTCACGGCATATTTCTGGGCATTGCGCAGCCCCGGTATGGTTTTGCGGGTATCCAGAATGCGGCAACGGGTACCGGCCAGCTGCGCCACATAGGCCTGGGTCAGGGTTGCGGTTCCGGAAAGCAGCTGCAGGAAGTTGAGGGCAGTACGCTCGGCGGTGAGCATGGCGCGGGCATTGCCATGAATCCGGCACAGAACGGTAGCGGGAGTGACCTGTTCACCATCCTGCAGCAGCCATTCAATCCGGGTGGCCGGATCCACCTGCCGGAAGGCTTCCTCAAACCACGCGGTACCGCAGAGTACGGCAGCCTCACGGCACAACACATGAGCATGCCCCGGTGTCCCGGCACCGATCAGTGCTGCCGTTACATCGCCACTGCCGATATCCTCGGCCAGTGCCAGCGCGACACTGGCCCTGATTTCATCTGGTGTATTCATGGCCGACATAATACGCGAGCCGGCGGTTTTCTTGAATCACCCGCATAAAAAAAGGGAGCCGGGTATAAACCGTGGCTCCCTCTCAACAAGCCCAGACTCCTGATTGTCTGGTATTCCTAATTAATTCAGTCTTCAGATACGGGTAATACCCATCATCTTCAGTATCGATTTTTCGTAAAATGGCTCGGAACTGCCTTTTTTCATCTTGCGGATGAAGTATTTTTCAAAGGCAATCTTTGCCATGTGCACCCACTTGCCTTTCTTGAACCAGGCTACATTCCGGGGTGGCAGCTGTGGCAGGGCAACAAAGGCCGCACCGGTATCACCGAAGTCCGCCAGACAGATGGTGTTCCAGGTCCCGGTGGTGTGTGGCTCGTTGCCTGCCAGCTCGTCTGCGATATTATGTACCGCAGAAGTGACCATGGACTCAATCATATAACCGGTTTTCGGTGCACCTGTGGGGACAGGCGTAGCATCGACCGGTGGAATGGCGATACAGACACCGGCGGAATAGATGTTTTTCCAGCGCGGACTGCGGTGCAGTTCATCCACAATCACAAATCCGCGCGGATTGCACAAACCATCAACACCGGCAACCGCATCCACCCCCTTGAAGGCAGGCAGCATCATGGCCAGATCAAACGCGATTTCATGCTGCTTTTTAACCGCACCTCCTTCAGCGATTTCATCCACAAACAGCTTGCCCACTTCCACTTTGGTGGTTTTGGCATTCACAATCCAGTCGATATGATGATTGCGCAGCTCGTGCTCCAGCATGCCGCGCGAGTCGCCCACACCGGCAAGCCCCAGATGCCCGATATAAGGCTCGGAAGAAACATAGGTCATCTTGAACTTGTGGCGAATCTTGCGCTTGCGCAGGTCGGAATCCACGATGAAGGCAAATTCATAGGCCGGGCCGAAGCAGCTGGCAAACGGCATGGCGCCGACAACAATATGGCCGCTGCCCTTTTCCAGCAACTTCTGGTAATCCGCCCACAACAGCTCGGCATGATCAACGGTACAGACGGAGTGGGTATGACCGCCATGCGGTCCGGCACCCGGTACCTCACCAAAAAACAGCTTGGGGCCGGTGGCGATCATCAGGTAGTCGTACTGGATGCTCTGGCCGTTTTCCAGCACCAGGGTATTGTTATCCGGGTCCAGCCTGCTGCACCGACCGGCAATAAACCTGATATTTTTACGGCTCAGGTATTTATCAATATCAAACGTGATATCCGACCGCTTGCGCCAGCCCACTGCCAGCCAGGGATTGGAAGGGACAAACTGGAAATAGTCACGCTCATTGACGACCGTAATATCATGCCCGTCCCCCAAAGTCTCCCTCAGCTCATAGGCGGCAGGCATTCCTCCCGTACCGGCACCGAGTACAACAATATGCGCCATATAACTTACTCCTCAATTGTCACCGGCTTTGCAGGACAGCCGTCAAGCGCCCCCCAAAGCAGGGGTTACAGAAATGATCAGGCAAACAGAAAAGGAAAACCCATCCTCATTCGATGGTTTAGCATATTACCCCTGTCCTTTGCATTGCGGAATATCAAATTGGTAAAGGATGGACACCGTCCCTGTCAGGCTGGCACCATACGATCAATTGCAGCTCAATACAAATCCATGAAACCGAATATTCGCTATTTTCTGGTCGGGGGGGCAGTACGCGACCGCTTGCTGGGCCTGCCGGTCAAGGACCGTGACTGGGTGGTGACGGGAGCCACACCGGGCGACATGCTGGACATGGGATTCATGCCGGTCGGCAAGGATTTTCCCGTTTTCCTGCATCCCGAAACACGGGAGGAATACGCCCTGGCCCGTACCGAGCGTAAAACCGCTCCCGGCTATCATGGCTTCAGCTTTCATGCAGCGCCCGATGTCACCCTGGAGCAGGACCTGCTGCGTCGTGACCTCAGCATCAATGCACTGGCAGAGGATGAGGACGGGCAGGTAATCGATGTCAGCGGTGGCCTGCAGGACCTTGAGCAGCGCCGGTTGCGCCATGCCTCCCCGGCTTTTGCAGAAGACCCGGTGCGCATTCTGCGGCTGGCCCGCTTTGCGGCCCGCTTTGCCCCGCTGGGGTTTCAGGTCACGAAAGAGACCCTGGCACTGATGCAGACCATGGTGGCGGCGGGCGAGGTGGATGCGCTGGTGCCGGAACGGGTCTGGCAGGAGCTGGTACGGGCGCTGGCAGAGCCGGCCCCGCGCCGGTTTGTCGAGGTGCTGCGCGAGTGTGGCGCACTCGGGGTACTGTTTCCGGAACTGGATGCCCTGTTCGGCATTCCGCAGGTCGCCCGCTATCACCCGGAAATCGATACCGGTCTGCATACCCTGATGGTACTGGAACGGGCGGCGGCCCTGAGCACTGATCCGTGCATCCGTTTCGCAGCCCTCACCCATGACCTCGGCAAGGGCACCACCCCGGCTGCCGAATGGCCCCGGCATCATGGCCATGAGGAGCGCAGCATCGGACTGGTGGAGCAGCTCTGCCAGCGTTACCGGGTACCCAATGATTTTCGTGAGCTGGCACGGCTGGTTGCCCGCCACCACCTGCATATTCACCGCACTCGGGAACTCACCCCGCGCACCCTGCTCCGGGTCATGGAGCAATGTGATGCCTTCCGCCGTCCGGAGCGCTTTCATGATCTGTTGCTGGCCTGTCAGGCTGATGCCCAGGGCCGGGCTGGAATGGAGCAGTCACCCTACCCCCAGCGTGAATGGTTTACCCGCCTGCATCAGGCCTGTCTGGATGTGGATGTACGGCCGATTGTACAGGCCGGGTTTCGTGGCGAACAGATTCGCCAGCAGCTGCATGCCCGGCGCATTCAGGCCATCAAGGCACTACAACGGGAAAACCCGTTCCCGCCGGCTGAACACTGACAATCGCGCCCCGTGGACCCTGAATACTTGAATAACGGTCAGCGGGGTCACATATTGGGGTTATGCTGTATCCCCCTGCACGCTGCAGGGGGAACTGATAAGGATCAGATCATGGACAAGCAAGCCAGTTTTGCCATCGGACAGGTGATACACCATCGCCTGTTTGATTACCGCGGCGTTATTTTTGATGTCGATGCCGACTTTCAAGGCACGGAAGAGTGGTATCAGAAACATGCCAAAAATGCCTCCCTGCCACGGGATGAACCCTGGTATCACGTCCTGATTGATGACGATGGCCGGGTCGCCTACGTGGCCCAGCGCAACCTGGAAATCGACTACAGCGACCTCCCGGTCGAGCATCCGCTGCTGGACAATTTCTTTTCCGGTTACCAGGATGGCCTGTACCGCCTGCGCATGCGTCCCAACTGATCCGGCATGCCTGATTCCAGCTGGATCGAATGGCTGCAACACTCGCGCTACGCAGCTGCCTTCCTGACCGGGCTGCTGGGTGGGGTGCACTGCCTGGGCATGTGTGGCGGCATTGTCGCGGCCATGAGCTTGGGTCAGGGCACCACCCGTTCGGCCCGCACACTCGGCATCCACCTCGGGTACAACTTGGGACGCATCAGCAGCTACGCCCTGGCCGGTGCACTCACCGGCGGCCTGGGAACCCTGATGGCCCGCAGCCTCAGCCCGTACCTGGCCCAGCTGCTGCTGCAGGGCGTTGCAGCCCTGTTCATGCTGGGACTGGGGTTGTATCTGGCCGGTATCTGGCCGGGACTGCGACACCTGGAGCAGGCCGGGCAGACCCTGTGGCGGCGGATTGAACCGCTGGGACGGCGCTTCCTGCCCATTGACCATGCACTGAAAGCCTTTCCGTTCGGCCTGATCTGGGGCTGGCTGCCCTGCGGTATGGTTTACAGCATCCTGATCTGGAGCCTGTCCGCCGGCAGCAGCCTGGAAGGTGCCCTGCTGATGCTGGCTTTCGGCCTGGGGACACTGCCCAACCTGCTGCTGATGGGGCTGGTCAGCCAGCGCCTGCTGGGCTGGGTGCGCAAACCGCAGGTGCGTGGTGTGGCAGGGTTGCTGGTAGCCGCCATGGGGCTGATCATGCTGGCACAGGCCCTGTTTTTTTCATCGCCTGCCTGACTTTGGGGCCGATGCCTTATTGACAGCCTGACAACATGCCGCTACCATTTGCGCCCACTTGGCTACGTAGCTCAGTTGGTTAGAGCACAGCACTCATAATGCTGGGGTCGTAAGTTCGAATCTCACCGTAGCCACCAACTTCAAATTTCAGGGCATCTAATGATGCCTTGAAACCCCGCCAGAAAGCCATTCCAACCAGTCTATTAGATAGCTGCTCACCTACGTTTTGTTGTATCCACTTATCACGCATGTTGTATCCTGTATGGTATGGTCCGAAAGGATGTTGTGAAGTTGATACTTCCCAAGCGCATCAAGGGTAAGTTTGCTGCGATCACTGATCCGGCGAAGGTCGGGCAGTTACTGCGGGACATTGACGGCTATCAGGGCGGACTGTCTGTCCGGATGTTGCTGGCGCTGTCGCCATTGGTATTCACAAGACCGGCTGAAATCAGGCTGGCTGAGTGGGCGGAATTCGATCTGGATGCATGCATCTGGACGCTGCCGGCCCGGCGGCGCAAGCTTCCAACACACATCAAGCAGGCGGATCGGGCAGAGGATGCCTTGCTGGTTCCGCTATCGACTCAGACAACCGCCATTCTGCAAGAGTTGCACCAGTACACCGGGCGCGGGCAATACCTCTTTCCATCCAATCGTGGCCAAGGCAGACCACTATCAAACAATGCTGTCCGGGTGGCGCTGCGGGCCATGGACTACAGCAATGATGAAATGACGGCGCACGGGTTCCGGGCCATGGCGTCAACGCTGCTGAATGAGCTGGGCTATCGGGGTGAGGTTGTCGAAGCTGCGCTGGGTCACAAGGACAAGGATCGGATCAGGGCCGCTTACAACCGCGCAGACTACCTGCAGGAGCGTACCGTGATGATGCAGGCATGGGCGGATTATCTGGACGGGCTGCGAGCGGGGGCGCAGGTGGTGCCAATCAGGCGCAAGGGCGGATAGATGGCCAGTGTATTTACAGGTGCAATACAGAGGGGTATACAATGGATGTGATACACGCTTCCAGCGGAATCACGTTTGTATGGGATGCCGACAAGGCGGCAATCAACCGCAACAAACACGGCGGCATCACCTTTGAACAGGCGGCACAGGCTTTCTTTGATCCGTTCCTGAAACTGGTTGATGCCAGCAGGAACGATGAAGCCAGAGAGGCAATCATCGGGATGGATGCCAACTGGCGCTTGCTGTTTGTGGTGCATATCCAGCAGGAAGAAGACCGGATCAGAATCATTTCAGCCAGAAAGGCCACCAGACAGGAACAGCAATATTATGAAGACTGAACAACTGAAAAAACGCCTCACCAAAGACAGGCCGATGACCACGGTAACGCTGAGGATGCCGGTAGACGTGGTGGACGATCTGAAACGCATTGCCCCCATGATGGGCTTCACGGGGTATCAGGCATTGCTGAAAACTTATGTTGGGCAGGGGCTGAGGCATGACCTTGAACGGCTGGATAATGACGCTGTGTCGGCGCTGGTGTCCAGTCTGAAACGTCGTGGCGTGTCTGAGGCCGTGATAGCTGAGGCGCTGAACGAGTCGGCGCATGGGTAAGGCGTAATGGTTCAACGTCGGGGATAGGTCGGCCAACCGATAAGGCGGGATTCCTTCGCACCTGCTTTCCCTGATGTTCCTCTGGCGAAGGTTGCACGCGAAGGGTGCGGTATGACTTTTCTGGAACTGCTTGCTGTCGAGGCTGGCAAGATTGATGAAGCATGTCCTGTGGCTGGCATTGCAAAGGGGCTGATAGGGGGGGGGCGGCGATGATGTCGCAGGTTTGGTTCATGCGGCTGAGGTGGTTTTCAATGGTAATGCATTTAACTTCCTGTTTGCTGTGTCGCTTGCATACAAAAATTCAGTTTGCGCATCATGCAATCAGAACAGAATGCCAGTGAGCCAGGCGACGAAAAAAAATCAACAGATAGCGGATAAGGCGCGGGCACTAATCCATGCGTTAAAAGCTGAGCCTGACCCACGATGTATTGAATCCATTTTTCAGGTGTCAGTTTACCGAGAGGGGCTAATGGGCTATGAGCCTGTCAGTGCTGTTGAAGTTGTCCGACTGATAGAGCAGACGGCTATCAGTTCGATGGTTACGAAAGCGCACAAAACCGAGATGTCGACGGCGACGGAGTTTGTACGGCAATGCCGTTAAGTTAAGAAGAATTGAGCGAGTTTCAAGCAAAAGCTTCTCTCCACAAACACCGCAAATCAATAACTTGAGTGAGCTGGCAAAGTGGCTAAATCTCTTAACTTAACGGCATTGGTTTGTACGGGAGTTTGACAGGGTGGCGGGGGCACGGCGACTGCAAGACCCCGAAACACATAATGAGCCTCAATAGTAAGCCCGACACCTAAGAAAACATGCTGGTATGTCCCCAAAACCCTGAAAAGGCATACCAGCAAGGCAGGCAAGAGCACGGAAAATAAGCTGACAGATTCAATGGGAGTTTGAGCGCTTGTTCCATAACGCTCATGATTGACTGGGTCAGGGGTGGCTGGCAAGGTTTTTTTCAGGGGGGGAATGGGTGAGTAGTTACCTTTTTTCTTTGGACATCCCCAAACAACCTTGGACGCTAAGCTGGTGCCTGGAGAGAGACTCGAACTCTCACGGTTATTCACCGGCGGATTTTGAATCCGCTGCGTCTACCGATTCCGCCACCCAGGCCGGGAGAGGCATGCATTCTACCTGAAATTCAGCATTTGGAAAGTCTTTTTCCCGCGTGTATGATCAGCCTCCATGCAACGTAGTGACTTTTTTTACCACCTCCCCCCCGAGCTGATTGCGCAGTCCCCACTGCCACAACGCAGCCAGAGTCGACTGCTGGTACTGGACGGTATCAGCGGCAGGCTTGACGACCGGCACTTTGCCGGGCTGACCGAACTGCTGCAGGCGGATGACCTGCTGGTGTTCAACAATACCCGCGTCATACCTGCCCGTCTGCACGGACAGAAAGCCAGTGGCGGCAAGGTTGAGGTGCTGGTGGAACGCATCATTGATGCCCATACGGTGCAGGCACACATCCGCGCCAGCAAGGCACCACGTCCCGGTACCCGCCTGATATTGGAAAACTGCCTGGAGGCTGAAGTCACAGACCGAACAGACAAGGGTCTGTTCCTGCTGCACTTTCTGCACCAGACTCCGGTATTCGAGCTGCTGGAGCAGTTCGGGCATATCCCCCTGCCTCCCTATATCGAGCGCCCTGACCTGGCTTCCGACCGGGAACGCTACCAGACCGTTTTTGCCCGCACGCCGGGGGCCGTGGCAGCACCGACCGCAGGACTGCACTTTGATGAGCCTCTGCTGCAGGCGCTGGAGCACAAGGGCATCCGCTCGGCAGCCGTCACCCTGCACGTCGGTGCCGGTACGTTCCAGCCGGTCCGGGCCGAGGCGCTTTCCCGCCACACCATGCATGCCGAATATGCCGAAGTACCACAGTCGACCTGTGATGCCGTGCAGGCCTGCAGGGCGCGGGGCGGGCGGGTCATTGCCGTCGGTACCACCTCGGTACGCAGTCTGGAAAGTGCATCCGGCCCGGAAGGACTGAAACCTTTTCAGGGGGATACGCGACTGTTTATTACACCCGGTTATCAGTTCCGCTCGGTGGATGCCATGATTACCAACTTCCACCTGCCGGAATCAACCCTGTTAATGCTGGTATCAGCTTTCGCCGGCATGGACAATATCCGTGCAGCCTATCAGCATGCCATCGCCCGGCATTACCGTTTTTTCAGTTATGGTGATGCCATGTTGCTTTACCCGGCCCGTTCGCCTCCGTCGGTCAGCTGAAACCGGACAATTCAGCGGATATTAGATGTTTTGATGTGACTTTTTTACAACATATAGTATCCTTGTCTGTTGTAAACTTGATTAGTGTGCAGTCCGTTCAACACTGAAAACAGTAAACCCTTTCTTTTCGTTCCATGTTTTTGCTTTACATTAAAATGACATTCGCCCGGTACCATTTGTCCGGACAGGTTTGTCGGAGGAAGACACAGATGATCAACAAGTTATTGAAATACGCGATTCCAGCCCTGCTTGCCGGGGTCATGCTGCTGAATATGGCCCAGGTCGCACAGGCAGCGCCCCTCACCCTGCCGGCAGACAGCTCAAAGATCTACCGGGTCCAGGGCCTGACACCGGGTAACGTACTCAAGATGTACGCCAATCCCGGCTCCGGCATTCTGGTTAACCTGCCGCACAATGCCACCTGGATTGTACGCCGCAACAACCAGGCCATGGCCGGCAATACACTCTGGGAGAAAGTCAGCTGGGACACCATGACCGGCTGGGTGGAATCCAACCGTCTGACCTATGACCCCGAAGCGACCGCCATTGCTGCTGCCCGCCGTGCCTGCATGAACAATCCGGCAGTGGCAGACAAAATGTGCTGTGGCTATCCTGAAACCGCCAAGGGCATCCCCTTCCGCTCTGTCCCCATTTTTTCCGTCAAAGGCCTGCGTCCCGGCCAGAGCCTGATGATGTACAAAGAAGAGGGTGATGGCTCTGCCATTGCCGTGGAAATTCCACACAATGCCACCTGGATTACCCGTATGGGCAAGGTTGCCCGTGCCGGCAATGTCGCTTTTGAGCAGGTACGCTGGGGTGGCATCAATGGTTGGGTCAATATGGCCTATCTGCGTGAAGACCCGGTCAAGACCCGTGAAGGTGATGAAAAGCGCCGTCGCTGCAGCAGCAGCGGTACCCTGCTGCCTGCGGCTGACCCGGAAGTTGTCTGCCTGCCCGCTTCAGTCATCCGCCGTCTGCGTGAAAGCGGTGCACTGCCGGAAGCCGTTCTGCAACAACTGTCACAGCAGCCCAAGTAAAAAGAAAAGGGGCTTTTTCCCCTTTCTTCCTGATCATCCTGCCGCCCCTTCCCTGCTTCAGGGCAAGGGGTGGCTGGCCCGGGGAATGTCCCGGTTCACTCCCGTTTTATCCCCTGCCTACTGCCCGTAAAGCTGCCGCCGCAATCCGGAACGGTTCAGAATCGTGGTACTGATTTCCTCAATCGAGATATTGCTGGTATCAATAAACGGGATACTGGCCATGCGGTACAGATTTTCCTGCCACTGGATTTCGCTCTGGCACTGACTCAGGGAGGCATAACGGCTGTTGGGTCGGCGCTCCTGACGAATACGGTGCAACTGTTCCGCACTCAACGTCAGGCCAAACAGCTTGCTGCGAAACGGCTCCAGAATTTTCGGCACCCGCATGGATTCCATATCCTCTTCCGTCAACGGGTAATTGGCAGCAGAAATACCGTACTGAAGCGCCATATAAAGGCAGGTCGGGGTTTTACCGGAACGTGATACCCCGACCAGAATAATATCAGCCTCAGCAAAATTCTTGGCCGAAATACCATCATCATTACTGAGGGTATAATTAATCGCAGCAATCCGGTTGAAATAGGCCGAGTTATTCTGCACACCGTGCGAGCGGCCCACGGCATGCGCCGACTTCTGCTGCAGCTCCTGCTCCATGGAACCGATAAAAGTACCGAAAAAATCATAGATGATGCAGTCAGCCTGCTGCACGATAGCCCGAACCTCCTCATCAATCAGGGTGCTGAACACCAGCGGACGGCAACCATCCGCCTGTGCCGCCTGATTGATGCGTTCGGCCAGTTCATGTGCCTTGTCCGCCGAATCCAGAAACGGCACGCTGCTGCGTCGCCATTCAATGCCGTCAAACTGGGTCAGCAGACTGTGCCCCAGTGTTTCAGCGGTGATACCGGTACGATCAGACAGGTAGAAAACCGAACGCTGTTTCTGCATCAGGCCCGCCCCTCCAGCCCGGCCAGGTACAGCCAGGTCCCCACCACCGTATCCGGATTCAGGGAAATACTGCTGATCCCCTGCTCCAGCAACCAGGCGGCAAAATCCGGGTAATCGGACGGTCCCTGCCCGCAGATGCCGACATACTTGCCCTGACGCTGGCAGGCTTCAATCGCCATACCCAGCAGCTTCTTCACCGCCGGGTTGCGTTCATCAAACAGGTGCGCAATCAGGCCCGAATCCCGGTCCAGCCCCAGAGACAGCTGGGTCATGTCATTGGAGCCAATGGAAAAACCGTCAAAATACTGCAGAAACTCATCAGCCAGGACCGCATTGGAAGGGATTTCGCACATCATGATCAGGCGCAGACCGTTTTTACCGCGCTCCAGTCCTTCACGTGCCAGCAGGGTCGTTACCTGCTCCGCCTCTTCCAGCGTGCGGCAGAACGGCACCATAACCTCGACATTGGTCAGGCCCATCTCATCACGCACCCGGCGCAGGGCCTGACACTCAAGCTGAAAGCAGGCTTCAAAGTCCGCCGACAGGTAACGCGATACCCCCCGATAGCCGATCATCGGGTTTTCCTCATGCGGCTCATAGCGCTCCCCGGCCAGCAGGTTGGCGTACTCATTGGACTTGAAATCCGACATCCGCACAATCACCGTCTCGGGGCTGAAAGCCGCTGCCAGCGTCGCAATCCCCTCGGTCAGCTTTTCCACATAAAAGGCCACCGGATCGGCATAGCCGGCCACCCGTGCCGCGATGGTTTCCCGGAGGTCCGCCGGCAGACGCTCAAACTCCAGCAGTGCCCTGGGGTGAATACCGATGGTATTGTTGATAATGAACTCCAGCCGTGCCAGCCCGACCCCGGCATGCGGCAGGCGTGAAAAGGCAAACGCACGCGAAGGATTTCCCACATTCATCATGATCTTGACCGACAGCGGCGGCAGCTTGCCGGTATCGGCGCGCTGGATTTCAAAGTCCAGCAGGCCCCGGTAGATGTAGCCGGTATCGCCCTCGGCACAGGAAACCGTGACCTCATCGCCATCCCGGATCAGCCGGGTGGCCTCCCCGCAGCCAACCACGGCCGGAATACCCATTTCCCGGGCAATAATCGCCGCATGGCAGGTACGTCCGCCCCGGTTGGTCACAATGGCAGAAGCACGTTTCATGATCGGCTCCCAGTCCGGGTCGGTCATGTCCGTGACCAGGACATCCCCTTCCTGCACCTCGTGCATCTGTTCCACACCCATGATGACCCGTGCGACCCCCTTGCCGATTTTCTGGCCAATGGCACGGCCCTCCACCAGCCGCTGACCTCTGCCTTGAAGCTGGTAGCGCTCAATGGTGGTATTGGTATCGCGGCTTTTCACCGTTTCCGGACGGGCCTGCACAATGTAAAGCTGCCCGTCAATCCCGTCGAGTGCCCACTCGATATCCATGGGGCGGCCATAATGGGCCTCGATAATCATGGCCTGATGTGCCAGTGTCTCTACCTGACTGTCATCCAGGCAGAAGCGCCGGGTCCGGGCCTGCTCCACCTCGCGGGTCAGGGTGGCCTTGTTATGGGCATCCCCCCCGGCATAGACCATTTCAATGGCCTTGCTCCCGAGGCGGCGCGACAGGATTGCCGGGCGGTTGGCACTCAGGTTGGGCTTGTAGACATAGAATTCATCCGGGTTCACCGCTCCCTGCACCACGGTCTCACCCAGGCCATACGCCCCGGTGATGAATACCGCATCGGCAAAACCGGACTCGGTATCCAGTGTAAACATGACACCGCTGGCCCCGACATCGGAACGGGCCATCTTCTGCACCCCGGCGGACAGAAAGACCTTGTCATGCTCAAAGTTCTGGTGCACACGGTAAGCAATGGCACGGTCATTATAAAGCGAGGCAAACACCTCCTTGATGGCGGCAATGACCTGATCCAGCCCGCGGACATTGAGGAAGGTTTCCTGCTGACCGGCAAACGAGGCATCCGGCAGGTCTTCAGCGGTTGCCGAGGAGCGCACGGCAAACGAGGCATCATCCCCGGAACCGGCAGCCAGCTTGTGATAGCCCGCTTCAATCGCCTCCAGCAGGGGCTCGGGCAGCGGAGCATCCATGAGCCAGCCACGAATGGTGGCACCGGCTTTGGTCAGGGCGGCAATATCATCCACATTCAGGGTCGCAAGCATGGCATTGATCCGCTCTGCCAGTCCGTCGTGAGACAGGAAGTCCTGATAGGCCGAGGTGGTGGTGGCAAAGCCGTTTGGCACACTCACACCTTTGCCGGTCAGGTTGCTGATCATCTCGCCAAGGGATGCATTCTTGCCGCCGACAACGCCGACATCATCCATACCAAGTTGATCAAACCAGAGAATATAGTCAGCCATGCTCGGAAACTCCTGCTAAATCGTTATAGGTTGGTTGGCCAAGGAAAGATAGGGTAAAGAAAAAGGAGGGAGATTGCATCTGCAAGGGACGGGTGCTCAGGAGAAAAAAGAGCGGCATCTGTCTGATGCCGCAAGCACCACAGTTAGCATTTTGTGAATTGGCATGAAAACACTGTATCTTGTGTAACGCGCAATTAATGCCGCATATGTTAACAAAGCCGGAGCGACAGGCTAAAATCAATTGTTTCAATTTTCATTATTTCCTGGCTCAATAATGCATTACTACAAGCAGACCCGCTACAAGCTGTTGAGAACCTTCTGTGTCGTGGCCCAGAAAGAAAATATCACCCACGCTGCCGAAGCGCTGCACATCAGCCAGCCCACCGTCTCGCTGCAGGTACAGGCGCTGGAACGGGAAATGGGGGAAAAGCTGCTGGAACGGCGCGGCCCGAGCATCAAACTGACTCCGGAAGGCCGGGTGCTTTACCAGCTGGCCCATCCGCTGACGGCCGGGATTGAAGCCCTGCGTGAAACCTTTGCCGCCAGCCTGGGCAAAATGGAGCGGGGTGAGCTGAATATTGCCGCCGGCCAGTCCACCTCGCTTTACATCCTGCCGGAGTACATTGAACGCTTCAAACACCAGTTCCCCGGCATCCGCATCAATCTGCACAATGTTGAGGGCCAGAACGGCATGAAAATGCTGATGGCAGATCAGGTTGATCTGGCGGTCGGTCCGCTGCTGCAGATTCCGGACAGCATCAATTACAAGCCCTTCGCCACGTTCAACTCCATCCTGATTGTGGCGCGTGACCACCCGCTGACCCGCAAGGCGACTGTCACGCTGGAAGACATCAGTCCCTACAGCCTGATCCTGCCACCCAAAAACCAGAGTACCTGGCGTATGGTCGATACCGTATTCCGCCAGCACCGCATCCCCTACTCGGTCAGCATGGAAGCCGGTGGCTGGGAAATCGTCAAGCAGTATGTGGAGCTTGGTATCGGCATATCCATACTGACCGAGGTCTGCCTGACCGGAAAGGAAGAGAATATCGCCGCCATTCCCATGGATGCCTACTTCCCGCCCCGCACCTACGGCCTCATCGTGCGCAAGGGCAAGTTCTTCACCCCGCAGGCCAAACGCTTCATCCAGATGTTTGATCCGGGATTTTTTGTCGAAGAACATTGGTAGAAATAATAATTTATTTTTATAATTCAAATAATTACCAAATAACTTTAATCTGATTTATCGAGAAATATTCATCTGAAATATGAATAAATTTTTCTTATTACCCAGAGATTCAAGCGTTGTTAATTTAGGTTTTCTATAATCGCCTTATTGATGTGCAAGCATCAATACCGGGAACAATAACAAGAATCGTTACCAAGCGATCAGCTTCCTCAATCATTCGGCGGGCTTACTCAGCCCGCCTTTTTAACCTTTATCCGGCACCAGCCTTCCCTGTTTCGAGCAATTTTCACGCAAAACTGATGTAACGGTAACGAATCCCTTTTTTCATCAGGTTTTTATGAAAAATCCATTAAAACTCAGCCACTTGGCCATTTTTCAATATATCAGAGAAAGAAAGATTCAGCCATGAAAAACAGGAATGATCCTGTTGCAGCCGCTACGGCAGCGGCGGTATTTCACCGTTACAAGGCCCGGCTTACTGATTTTTAGGCAGACCAGCGGTCTATAATGACTTAACGCTTGGACAACAGGAAGCACAAAAAATAAGGCAACCGTCCAAGGAGGCTGAAATATTAGTTTATCAGGTTCACTGTTGTTACTCCGGTTATTATATCTCACTGTATCAACCTGGTAAATGGTTGACTATTTCGGCAGAAAACGGGTCTTTCGCCAGCCCGTTCTCTTTAGTGCGGATTTACAGGCTTGTGCTCTAAGCAATCTTTAGGCGGGTGCTCCTTCCCCGCCTTTTTCTTTTCTTTGCTACAGCAGCCGCTCCAGCCGCCCCCGTACCTGTGTCAGCAGGTCGGCAGCCGCATCCGGCCCGAGCTGCCGGGTCAGCATCACCACCGCTGTTTTCACCTGATAATCACACTGTGCCAGTGCCTGAAGCGCCTGAGCCTCCGGCACACCGGCCAGCTGCATTACCAGCCGGCAGGCCCGGACACGCAGTTTTTCATTCGTGACACGCACATCCACCATCAGGTTGCCGTAAACCTTGCCCAGTTTCACCATCAGGCTGCTGGACAGGGTATTAAGGGCAATTTTCTGCGCGGTCCCGGCCTTGAGGCGGGTAGAGCCCGACAGTACCTCCGGCCCGGTGAGCAGCTCGATGACATGATCTGCCGCCCGCCCCAGAGCCGAGTCCGGATTATTGACCAGTGCAATGCACAAGGCACCGGCCTGACGCGCCTGCTGCAGGGCACCGATACAGAACGGGGTTCGCCCGGAAGCCGCAATGGCCAGTACGCAATCCAGCGCCCCGACGCCGGCATCCAGCACCGCATCAGCCCCGGCCTGTGGCTGATCCTCGGCATTCTCGACAGCCTGAACCAGAGCGGTGAATCCCCCAGCCAGCAAAGCCACCGAGCGCTCCAGCGGCCAGGAAAACGTGGGGTTCAGCTCCACGCTGTCCAAAAGCCCCAGCCGCCCGGATGTCCCCGCGCCCACATAAACCAGCCGCCCGCCGGCCCTGATACGTACCACCAGGGCATCCAGCACCGCTTCCAGCTGCGACGCAGCATCCAGCACGCTTTGAACGGCCTGCTGCTGATCGGCGGCAAAAGCCCGGATCAATCCGGCACTGTCCAGCTGCTCCAGGGCCAACGCCTGCCCGGCCACGGACTCGGTGGCCAGGGTATGGATCAGGTCCGGCTCAGCAGTGCACTGCAGGGGAACGGTGTGGGTCACGATGACGGCTCCTCAGGGATCGGTAAACATTATGGCGGGTCAGGATGCGCACAAACGGCTCCTGTGCCGCTGCCAGCTGCACAGCACAATCCACATGGGCATTCAGGGCATGCAGCCGTACCGGCACCGGCCACGCCAGCTGCGCCAGCATGGCCTCATAAACCAGGGAATGCAGCGCCGCAGCCCGCCCGGACAGGACAATGGGACGTTCCCCGAAGCGGTGCAGCACACTGTTGCCCAGCCGTGCCAACTCCTCCCCAGCCTGGCGCAGAATTTGTGCCGCCAGCGGATCATCTTCTGCACTCTGCGCCACCTGCAAGGCCAGTTGACCGATACTGCCACGATCACGCTGATAAATGAATTCACGTGAATGATCCCAGCTTGAGCCCCCCAGCGAGGCAAACAAACGCTGTGCCATGGGCGAGTGCCGCCAGCTGCCGGGCTGTTCATCTTCCCGCCGCCAGATCAGACGCAGGGCCTCTCGCGCGATCCAGTACCCGGCTCCGGCATCATCCAGCAGACTGCCACGGCCACCGGCCCGGTGCACTGCCCCGTCCGCATCGACATAAACCGCCACCGAACCGGTACCGGCATAGACCAGACAGGCCGTGCCGGGGGTTATGCAGGAAAGATAGGCAAACAGCATATCTCCCATCAAATATACCTGCTCCCGGACCTCAGGCAGGAAAGTCAGCAGGTGCCGGACAAACCAGCGTGCCCGAATCACATCTTCGCCCAGACCGGTAATGCCCATGACAAGGGCACGAGGTTGGGCCTGATCGGCGATGGTACGGGAAAGCTGCTGCAGGGTGTGCTGCATGCGCTGCTGTTCGATGTCGCTGTGGATGAGTCCCGACAGGGGTTCGGTTTCCCCCTGGGCCAGCAGGCTGCCATCCGGCATGGCCAAAGCCCAGCGGGTGGCGGTACCACCGGCATCAATCCCCAGTGCGGGCATTCGGGCTTGCATGTCACCTACCTTTGCTATGGGCTCCAGGGAGGCGCTTATTGTTTTATCAGCCCACCCTGAAGCCGGATTGTTATCAGGTTTTGTTAAACAATTGTTATTGTAAACTTGGATGGCTGAAAACCGGCTGAGTTCCCGATGGAGGGAAAGTGCAGGCGCTCACTGTCCGCAACAGGCACAATCGGGCCGCCGCTTCAACCGGAAACGGGTCCACTCCATACCCAGACCGTCAAACAGCAGCACCCATCCAACCAGGCTCGTCCCCGCCCCCGTCAGCAGCTTGAGCGCTTCCAGCGCCTGCATGCTGCCCATAACCCCCAGCAGGGGACCAGCCACGCCATTGGCCGTACAGGTTTCCGGAATGCCTTGCACATCGCCGTAGAAACACTGGTAACAGGGGCTGTCCGGCATGCCGGAATGAAACACGGAAATCTGTCCCTCCCAGCGGATGGCCGCCGCCGAGACCAGCGGTTTGCCGGCCAGTACGCAGGCACGGTTGATCATCAGGCGCACGTCCAGCTGGTCAGTGCAGTCCAGCACCAGATCAACCGCCTGCACCTGCTGCAGCAGTTGATCGGCATTCAGCTGCTCCGGCACGGTTTCCACCCGGATACCGGGATTGAGTGCCAGCAGGCGTTCCCGCGCCGAATCCACCTTGAGCTGCCCCACGCGGGTATCCGCATGCACAATCTGGCGCTGCAGGTTACTCAGGTCCACGTGATCAAAGTCATTCAGTACCAGGGTGCCGACACCGCTGGCGGCCAGATACAGGGCAACCGGCGAACCCAGCCCGCCCAGGCCGATGATCAGCACCCGCGCCTGCAGCAGCTTCTCCTGCCCGGCCAGATCAATCTGTGGCAGCATGATCTGACGGCTGTAGCGTAATAACTGCCCGTCATCCAGTTCCACTCAATCCTCCTGCAGCCTGTCGCCAAACTGCTGCCGGAATTTGGCCAGCTTGGGCGCAATCACCGCCTGACAATAACCGGCACCGGGATTGTCCCTGTAATAGTTCTGGTGGTAATCCTCAGCCTTGTGGAATTGTGCCAACGGCTCAATCCGGGTCACAATCGGTGCAGGGAAATACGCCTGCATCGCCTGCTTCACCTGCTCCGCACTGGTCGCCTGTGCCTCATCATGGGTAAAAATAATACTGCGGTACTGGGTGCCGCTATCTGCACCCTGCCGGTTCAGTGTCGTGGGGTCATGGGTACTGAAATGAATCCGCAACAGGTCTTCATAGCTGATCATGTCCGGGTCGAATGTCACCTGTACCACCTCGGCATGCCCGGTGCGCCCGCTGCAGACGGCACGGTAATCCGCCGGGCCAGTGCCACCGCTATAGCCGCTCTCGACCTTTTTCACCCCGCGCAGGGGCTGGAATACGGCCTCAGTACACCAGAAACAGCCACCGCCGAAGGTTGCCCGTGCCATCAGGATTTCACCTTTTTCAGGGCCACGGCATTCATGCAGTAGCGCAAACCGCCGGGTGCCGGTCCATCAGGAAAAACATGTCCCAGATGTGCATCACAGGCATTGCACAAGGTCTCGACCCGGCGCATGCCATGGGAATTATCACTGTGATAGGCAATGGCATTCTCGCGCACAGGCTGGGTAAAGGACGGCCAGCCGGTGCCGGAGTCAAATTTCTCCGTGGCATCAAACAACAGACTGCCACAGCAGACACAGGCATACTGCCCCGGCTCGAACAGGCCACACATTGCGGAACTGAACGGACGTTCGGTACCGTGCCGGCGCGTCACTTCAAACTGTTCGGGTGTCAATTGTGCACGCCATGCCTGCTCGGTTTTGTGGACGGAATGGTCCGGCTCAGGGTTGCCTTTGGCGGCAAATTCCAGGACATCAATCCAGCGCAACATGGGTTCCTCCTGCTGATGTTTCAGTCTGATGATTCAATCGGAAAATACTAGCAAGGTCGGAGCCGAACCGGTAGTGCCCGTGCAATCTCAAGGCTGATCGGCCCGTTCACCACCTGATATTGCTCATTCAGGCTGCAGGCATTCACAAATACCGTTCCCTCCCGCTCCAGCACCCCATAGTCCTCATGAATATGCCCAAAAGCATGAATACGGGGCCGGATACGTTCCACCACCGTCAGCAGCTCCTCACACCCGACCCGTGCCCCATGCGTACACCTGTCGAGTCGCTCCCAGGGTGGGCCGTGGGTGATCAGCACCTCAGTCCCGGCAGGAATCAACGCCCAATGTCGCCGGATATCCGCCCCACGCTCACGGTTGAAAGCCCAGTCGAAAAAGGCCGGTTGTATCGGTGAGCCCCAGAACTTCAGCCCCTCCAGCACCACGCCGGAATCATTCAAATAGATGATCCCATGGTCATGCAGGCAGGCCTCGGCCTCCAGGCGGCGCTCATCTTCAAAACAACGGTCATGGTTACCGGCAATCACAATTTTATGGGTAAAATCCTGAGCTGCGATAAAACCGGCAAAATCCATCGTATCGACCAGATTGCCACGGCCAGTGAAATCGCCGCAATGCACCAGTACATCACCGGAACCAAGGGGTGGCAGTTGCGCATGCAGGGAGTGGGTATCGGAAATAAAAGTGAGCTTCATAGGATATGATCAAAAATAGTACAAAACAGCCATTGTCCATGCCATGACAGTCTCCAGACAAGTGCTGAGAAAAAATGCCCTACGCGCGCGCGTGCATGGAACTCCTGAACAAGACGCTCAAATCCTGTCCAACCAGGCAGAGAAAGCGGCCTTGGCTGCCAACGGCAACGCCGACTGCAAGGCCTGTGCTTCAACACGCAAGGCCCGTGGATCAATACCCGCCTGTGCCAGTTCGCAGGTGTGGCCAACCAGCCATTGCTCCAGACGCTGCGGCTCTGCTTCCAGGTGGCATTGCAGGGCCAGCACATGGTTATCTAATAAAGGCAACTAACCCTCGTGAGTCCACGGTCAGTCACGGTAGCGAAGGCGGTCAATGACCAGCTGAAAGGCGGAACTGATGTTTCTTCTGCCGGAGTAACAGAGATGGTAGCCGTCGAAGGGTGGGCACCAATCACTCAGAACCCGGCGCAGCAATCCGGTTTCAATAGCTTCCAGGACTTCCGGTTCTGTTACAAAGGCAATACCGTGCCCTTCTTTGGCGGCTTCAATACAGACCTCACTATCATTGAAAATAAATGGTCCTGTTACCTTTTTCACAATTTCCTCACCATTTTTTTCAAATTCCCAGTCGTAGGCCGGGGCATGTGGATGAAAGCGCAGTGTCAGGCAGGTGTGGTTCTCCAGCGCTGTCGGGTGCTCGGGAATACCATGCTCGCGGCAGTAGTCGGGAGCAGCAACAGCCGCCATGCGGATGGGTGCACCGATTTTGACTGCAATCATGTCCGGGCTGACAAATTCCAGCAGACGTACACCGCCATCGAAGCGTAAGCGTTCACGCTTTCCGTTAGGCATTGCAGCGATTTTGTAGTAAATTCCC
>DAOPKY010000042.1:0-37278 GCA_035391465.1 Thiolinea sp.
CTGTTGGCTCCCTTCTCAAGTCTTGATCTGTTGCACTTATTGTCTTACTCCAGCGGCACTCAAGAGAGACTCAGAAAAGCGTCAAACCACTTTCAACCCGAAGGAAGAAACAGTCTGAACTGAAGTTGATAATGCCTGAGAAGCCGTACCCTGTCATGCATCCGGCAGGGGCAAATGAAGATATTCACTTTTGCCAGAAAAAACTTGACAAATGAAAATACCACCTGGAATTTTTTTGAAAAAAACACTGTCGCGATTGGCGATACAGATTACGAAGCGGTCAGCCGCGTATGGAGGCAGTCCGAATGGACAAATTATAGCCAGCATGAGAATACAAAAAAACCAGCGTGGCGCTGGCTTTTCGGGTAACTGACAGTGGTGCCGAAGAAAGGACTTGAACCTTCACGGGGTTTCCCCCACTAACACCTGAAGCTAGCGCGTCTACCAATTCCGCCACTTCGGCCCGGTGTGTCAGAGGCGCGTAGAGTAGCGCCTTCATTTTTTTTTGTCAAACACAAAATCGGGGTTTTTGTTATGATTGCGCCACACTCAATCACTATGGATGACCGTGAGACTCAAAGACCCTTTTCTTGAGCGTGAAGCCGAGAAGTATCAGAACCCGATTCCCAGCCGCGAACTCATTCTCCAGACCCTGGAGCAACGCAAACAGCCGCTTGATTTTTTCAGCCTGAGTGATGCGCTGGACCTGGAAGACGAGCAGGACCTGGACGCCCTGCGCAAACGCCTGCGGGCCATGGAGCGTGACGGGCAACTGCTGTTCAACCGCCGCAAGCAGTATGTACCGGTCACCCAGACCGACCTGGTGGCCGGACGGGTCATGGGTCATCCGGACGGGTTCGGCTTCCTGATCCCGGATGACGGCAGCCCGGACCTTTATCTGCACAATAAACAGATGTCCGGCCTGATGCACGGCGACCGTGTTCTGGCCAGTGTGCGCGGCATTGATCCCAAGGGGCGGCGTGAAGGCGCAGTGGTTGAAGTACTGGAACGTGGCACGGAACAGGTGGTCGGGCGTTTTCTGGTTGAAAGCGGTGTGGCCTTTGTGGTGCCGGACAATTCGCGCATCACCCATGACATTCTGATCAGTCCCGATCATCTCAACGGTGCCAGACAGGGACAGATCGTGGTCGCCCGCATTGTGGAGCAGCCCACCCGCCGTGCGCAGCCCATCGGCCAGATTATCGAGGTACTGGGTGATCACATGGCACCGGGCATGGAAATCGACATCGCCCTGCGCAGCCATGAGCTGCCGTTTGAATGGCCCGAGAAGGTTCGCCGTGAAGCCGCCGGACTGGGCGATACGGTTCCTGAAAAAGCCAAGACCGGGCGCATGGATTTACGTCATCTGCCCCTGGTCACGATTGATGGTGCTGATGCACGCGACTTTGATGATGCGGTCTACTGTGAGCGTCAGGGCAGACACTGGCGGCTGCTGGTGGCCATTGCCGACGTTTCCCATTATGTGAAACCGCAAAGCCCGCTGGACCTTGAGGCCAGCCTGCGCGGCACCTCGGTCTATTTTCCGGGCGAGGTTATCCCCATGCTGCCGGAGGAACTCTCCAATGGCCTGTGTTCCCTGAATCCCCAGGTCGACCGCCTGTGCATGCTGTGTGAAATTCAGGTTGATGACCATGGCCGGATTCTCTCCCACGCATTTCATGAAGCCGTGATGCATTCGCATGCCCGCCTGACCTATGATGCGGTGGCACGCATGGTGGTCGAGCGTGACGAGACCGCCCGTAACGAATACCCGCAACTGCTGCCCCACCTCGATAACCTGTACCGCCTGTTTCAGGTGCTGCTGCAGGCCCGCCAGCGCCGGGGGGCGATTGACTTTGAAACCGTGGAAACCCGCATTGTGTTCGGTGCGGACCGCAAGATTGCCCAGATCCTGCCGCGTGAGCGCAATGATGCCCACCGCATGATTGAGGAATGCATGATTCTGGCCAATGTCTGTGCCGCCCGTTTCCTGACCGAACGGGAAATGCCGACCCTGTATCGCAACCATGACTATCCGGACCCGGACAAACTTGATGACCTGCGCACCTTTCTGGCTGGTATCGGCCTGTCGCTGGGCGGTGGTGCCGAACCGGAACCGGCGGATTATGCCAGGGTGATGGAGCAGGCCCAGGGCCGCCCTGATGTACACCTGATCCAGACCGTGCTGTTACGCTCCCTGTCCCGCGCCCTCTATGGTCCGGACGACATCGGTCATTTCGGGCTGGCACTGGATGACTATGCCCACTTCACCTCACCGATCCGGCGCTATCCGGACCTGCTGGTACACCGGGGTATCCGCCATGTGCTGCAGGGGGGCAGCAAGGACAACTTCACCTACCGCCACAATGACATGCAGTCGCTGGGCGAACACTGCTCCATGACCGAACGGCGTGCCGATGATGCCACCCGTGATGTGGAAGCCTGGCTCAAGTGCGAATACATGCAGGAGCATGTGGGCGAAAGCTTCGACGGCATTATTTCCACCGTGACCGGCTTCGGCCTGTTTGTGGAGCTGAGCGGTATTTTTGTCGAGGGTCTGGTCCATGTCACCGCACTGACCAATGAATACTACAAGTTCGACCCGGTACGTTACCGCCTGACCGGCCAGAACAGCGGGCGTACTTTCCGTCTGGGAGACAGCATCCGGGTCACGGTGGTCCGGGTGGATCTGGATGAGCGCAAGATTGACTTCGTGCTGGCTGACGCCGATGCGGCCACAGCCGCGCCTGTGGCGGGAGGCGGAAGCGGAGCATCGGCAACCCCGAAAACCGGCAAGGGCAAAACACGCAGCAAAGCCAAAGGCCGCCGCAGCGGTGATAACAGTACCGGTAAAGGCAAGCGTCGAAAAAAGCAATGATGGCGGCAAACACTGCCGTAACACAGAAACAGTCACAGCGATAGCCACAAGTTCAAGTTAAGGACAACAGCCCGGACCCCATGAGCAGGAAAACCATCATTTACGGCATCCACGCGCTGGAAAGCGCTTTGCACAATACACCGGAATACCTCGGTACCATCTGGCTGGAACAGGGGGCACGCGGAGAACGGCTGGGAAGACTGTTGGGCCTGATGGACACCCTGAAGCAAAAGCCCGAGTACGCGGATCAGGACACCCTCACCCGCAAGGCAGGAACCTCACGCCACCAGGGTATCGTGGCCGAATACCATGCCGCACGCAGCTGGGAGGAAAACGACCTTTATGGCCTGCTCGACCGGCTGCAGGAAGACCCGTTCCTGCTGATACTGGACGGCATCACCGACCCGCACAACCTCGGAGCCTGCCTGCGCACGGCGGAAGGAGCCGGGGTACAGGCGGTGATTGCCCCCCGTGACAATGCCGCCGGCATTACGCCGACCGTGCGCAAGGTGGCTTCCGGTGCGGCAGAAACCCTGCCCTTTATCAGCGTCACCAACCTGGCCCGTACTCTGGACCACCTCAAGCAGCGTGGCATCTGGCTCACCGGCACCAGCGACCGGGCCGGACAAAGCCTGTATCAGGCCAACCTGACCGGCCCTGCCGCGCTGGTTCTCGGTGCAGAAGGTAAAGGTATCCGGCGGCTGACCGAAGAGCGCTGTGACTTTCTGGTTTCCATCCCCATGGCCGGGCAGGTTTCCAGCCTGAATGTTTCGGTTGCAACCGGCGTTTGTCTGTTTGAAGCGGTCAGACAGCGCCGGAAAGCCTGAGATCAGCCGGCTTCCGGCATAACCGACCATGACCCGTCATCAAGGAAAAAATCAAGGAAAATACGGCATGACCCCTGCGGTACCAACGGCAACCGAACATCCCTACCTCACGGCATTTCATGGCCGCTTCCAGGGCATTATGCGCTGGAACCAGCTTGATGCCCTGTGGGAGCAGGTATTGGCCCATCCCGAGCAGCACTGGTATGTCCACGTCCCCGGCGAGCCACCACCGGACCAACCACTGGAACCGGCCCGGCTGCAGACCGTGATCCGGGAGCTGGATGCCCTGCTGCACCGTGAACACCGCGAGGACTACTGTGGCATTGTCTATGCCGATGACCTGCAGCACCCCGGCTTCATCAAGGTCTTTGACCCCCACAACCTGGGAGCCACCTGTGGCAGCAGTGCCCACCCGCCGCTGCCCGGCTGGATATTGTCCCGGCTGCCGCCCATCAACCTGCCGGCTGCCGTACAGCCCCCCAACAACCGCCGGCGCTGGTGGCAGAACCTGCTGTGGGGAGGAGCCTGAACATGAAAGTCGCCAATAAAATGCGCTGGCTGATTGCCGCCATCATTGCCGTTTCCACCCTGCTGTTTCTGCTGTTCCTGTTCTTTGCCACCAGCACCTTCCTGGAGCTGTGGACCCGCATGAGCCAACTGCCCGACTGGCTGGTCTACACCTATCTGGCCCTGGTCCTGCTGGTGCTGGGGGGCAGCTTCTGGCTCATCTGGCGTCTGTTCCGTAATGAGCGCCCGGCGCTGGGCGGCAAGGCACTGAACGAAAAGCAGCTGGTGGCAGAAATGGAGCAGATGGAGGCAGCCGGCCTCGACATCCGCCATGTGCGCGAAGAGCTGGCCCGGCTGCAGGCCCGGCGTTCCACCGGCCAGATCAATATCGCCTTTTTCGGGGATGTCAGCACCGGAAAATCCTCCATCATCAAGGCCATGCTGCCGGAACAGGACATTGAAGTCAGCCTGCGCGGCGGTTCCACACGCGAAATCCGCGAGTATGTCTGGACCACACCGTCAGGTGACCGTCTGCTGCTGACCGACCTGCCGGGACGCAACGAAGCCGATGGCACGCTGGACAGCATGGTCCGTGATGAAGCGGTACGGTCCCAGATTGTGGTCTACGTGGTGGACTCCGACCTGAGCCGCAACCAGCTGGAAGACATCCGCGAGCTTTATACCTTTGGCAAACCCCTGCTGATTGCCTTCAACAAGAGTGACCTTTATGCCGATAAGGAAAAGCAGCAGCTGACCGAGCGCATCCAGAGCCGCTTTCAGCGTCCTGAAACCACCTCGGCCAACAGCGACAAGCCCGATCTTCCCGTCCCCAAAGTGGTCTTTATTCAGTCCGGCGGCATGGAAGAGGTGCTCAAGGTCAATACCGAAGGCCGGGAGGAAACCGTACTGCGCCCGCGCAAGGTCAATGTACGGCCGCTGGTGAATCAGCTGCAGCGGGAAATCGACAGTCATATCGAATGGCTGGAGCAGCTGCGTGATGCCAGCGTCTTCAGTCTGGTACACCAGAAACTGGATGAGTCACGCCTGAACTACCGACGCCAGGAGGCCGAGAAAATAATCCGCAACTCCACCAGAAATGCGATAATCGGAGCCATGGCGGCCATGACACCCGGCACCGATCTGGTAATCCAGGGCATTCTGGGGGCGCGCATGGTCAAACAACTGTGCGACCTGTACGAAAGCCCGGTCAAACAGCTGGACATTGATAATTTTCTGGATTTCAGCCAGGGACAGCTGAAAAAAAGCATTCCCATCATGCTGGCCGTGGCCGGAAACACCCTCAAGGCATTTCCCGGCATCGGCACAGTCGCAGGCGGGCTGGTGCATGCCGTTGCTTATGGCATTATTTTCGATGCCCTGGGCCACTCGGTGGCCTATACACTGGAAAAACGCGGGACGCTCAAGGCCGCCCCGGCAGCGCTCACTTTTAGGGAGATGTTGAGTGGAAATCTGGAAGAACGTACAAAAACATTTGCCAGATTGGTTATCGACCAGTACCGAAGCAAAAACAAAGAAAACGGACGCGACTGATACGGCGGCTGATGCAGGCGGCACAGCCGACCCGGTGCACCCCGCCAAATCAGGTACCACGCCAGCACCGGCAGATACCGGCAGTTGGCAGCAATGGGTACCGGACTGGCTGTCCGGTCCGCTGGGCCTGCCCGGTTCGGTTTCCAGCCAGCCCGGCACCGCCGGCGATGCCGCCCCCGTCACAACCGGCCGCAGTGGCGACAGCCACCTGCAACTGGCGACGGAAAGCCTGCGCCAACTGCTGGATGACAAACGCATTCCGGACAATGTGCGTGAACATCTGCAACAGGATTATGGCAGGGTCCGCGACATGCTCAGCAAGCTGGAGCATGGCCACATTCACATTGCCGTCTTCGGGCGCGTCAGTGTCGGCAAGTCCTCGCTGCTCAATGCCCTGATTGGCAAACCGGCTTTCAGCGTAAGCGTACTGCACGGGGAAACCCGCACCAGCAGCATGGAAAGCTGGGAAGAATACGAAGATGGCGGCCTGTACCTGATTGACACGCCCGGCATCAACGAGGTCGAGGGAGAAGAACGCGAACGCATGGCGCATGAGGTGGCCAGCCGTGCCGATCTGGTGCTGTTTGTAGTCGACAGTGACCTGACCGATGTCGAGCTCAAGGCCCTGCGCATGGTGACCAATACCCTGCGCCCCACCCTGCTGGTGGTCAACAAGGCCGACCGTTACACCGAAACCGAGCAGCGTCAGCTGCGTGCCATTCTGCGTGAACGCACCCACGGGCTGATTGCACCGGAAAACCTTATTTTCACCACTTCCCGGCCCACCCGGCAGGTTGTCATCCAGGTGGATGAGAACGGTGAAGAGCAGGAAAACCTGCGCGTGCGCCCGGTCGAGGTACAGGCACTCAAGACCCGGCTCTGGGATATTCTGGAAGCGGAAGGCAAGACGCTCTCGGCCCTGAATGCCTCGCTGTTTGCCGGCAACCTGAGCAGTGAAATCGGTCAGCGTGTTCTGGAGGTCAAGCAGGAACTGGGCCAGCGCACCATCCGCTTCTACTGCCTGGCCAAAGGTGTGGCCGTGGCGCTGAACCCGATTCCGGTGGCCGACATTCTGGCAGCCATCGCCCTGGATGTGACCATGATTGTCCACCTGTCACGTCTGTACGGCCTGCCCATGTCGCGCACCGAAGCCGGTGAGCTGATCCGTACCATCATTTCCCACATGCTGTTGCTGGTCGGCATCACCTGGGCCATCAACCTGGCCTCCTCAGCCCTGAAACTCGGAACCGGCGGCCTGTCCACCATTCTGACCGGGGCGACACAGGGGGCTGTGGCCTGGTACAGCACGCTGGTTATCGGCAATGTGGCCGAACGCTGGCTCGCCAATGGCAAGTCCTGGGGGGACTCGGGCCCCAAATTCGTGGTACAGCAGATCATCGACTCACTGGACCGTGACTCGGTCGTTTCCGAAGCCCGTGAAGAAATCATGAGCTACCTGAAAAAAACGATCAAAAACCAAACGGGCTGACCCAACTTATGTACAGTAGCAAAAATCTGGCCATTATCGGTGTACTGCTGATTGCCGTCCTCTATCAGTACCTGGGCAATAGTGAGCAGAATGGTACCAACGGCAACAATCAGACAACAGCCACGCACACCGACAGTCGCCAGCGCAGCACCCCAACACCTGCGGCACTGGCTACAAGCGTGGAGCAGATTCGCAAGGCTGCCGATGATCCGCAGGCCCGCTTCTGGACCACAGTCTCCGGCACGGTCATCAGAAACCTCAAAGATGATACCGAAGGCAGCCGGCACCAGAAGTTTCTGGTGGAAATTGCACCCGGCCTGACCCTGCTGGTCGCGCATAATATCGATCTGGCTCCACGGGCACCGGTAAAACCGGGGGACAGGGTCCTGCTGCACGGGGAATATGCCTGGAACAATCGGGGTGGCGTCATGCACTGGACCCATCATGATCCGGGGGGCCGACAGGGCGGCTGGATCGAAACCGGCGGAAAGCGCTATGAATGACCGGCTCCGGATACGAAGCAGCCCGGTATCAACCGGGCTGAATTGCAACAGGGAACAGAAAATCAGCAATATCGGGTGATCCGGCTCAGAACACCCGCATCGGCGAGATCACACGGGTCGCATCCTCAAACAGCTGGCGTCCACGTGAATCCATCACCATGATACGGTCATCGGCCTGCAGCAGCGGATCTTCCGCCCGGCCTTCCAGAATCGCCTGATAATTCACCCGGTAACGCTGGATGCCACCGCCGGATGAACGCCGGAACAGGTAAGCCTGCTTCTTGTCGGCCAGACGCGAAATGCCGCCTGCACTGCTGATGGCCTGCAGGAAGGTCATGCCGTCAGTCAGATCAAACACACCGGCATTACTTACCGCACCCCCCACGGTAAAGCGGTTCAGGACACTTCTCTCTGCGACCACAACCCGGTCATCCTGCAGCAGCAGCGGGTCCTGCATGCGTCCGGTGCGAATGGCCGCCAGATCAATCGGCAGCTGCACCACCTGTCCACGGGGATCCCGACGCAGCAGTACCGCGCTGTGCAGATCAGCCTTGTCGGTGACACCTTCCGCCAGCGCAATGGCCTGCAACACCGTCACGGTACCGCTGACCGGAAACATGCCCGGTTTTTTCACTGCACCTTCGACCGTCACCCGGTTCTGGGTCGACTCCTTGACCAGCACCGATACCTGCGGGTTGTTCATGTAGGTGGCCCCGAGCTTTTGGGCAAGGGTTTTCTCCAGCTGTGACGGACTCAGGCCCTGGGCCCGCACCGGCCCGATCAGCGGGAAGGTGATGAAACCACGGTTATCCACCCGCAGCGAACGACTCAAATCCGGTACCTTGAAGATATTGATTTCCAGCAGGTCATTGACTGCAATGACATCGCTGCCGGCCAGTTGTCCCTGTAACGGAAAGGCATTCACGATACGGGGTGCCGGAACCATACGCGTGGCAACCGGCTCCGCCGGCCCCAGCGCACTGGTCAGCGGCGAGACACTCCCGGATACCGGCACCGGCATGTGACGCACTTCAGTGGTCGAGGTACGCGGCAGTGGTGGCGGCTCATATTTCTTGTAAGGGTTGGAACAGGCACTCAGCAGCAGGGCTGACAACACAAAGGTGAAAAACAGGCCGGATCGTTTCATTCCATCACTCCGCATCTTTTAGAATTGATGCGCAGACATTAAATTGATCCTTAATAGAATTCGATTATGAAAAGAGGGAGTGGATTTATTTGCTCGACAGGAGGCCCATCAGCCATAACCGGCCGGATTGGCACGTTGCCAGTTCCAGCTGTCACGGCACATGGCCGCCAGTCCCAGCTCGGCCCGCCAGCCCAGCAGCTGCTGCGCCAGCGTCGGATCGGCAAAACAGCTGGCAACATCACCGGCACGCCGCCCGACAACCCGGTACGGAATCGGCCGGCCACAAGCTGCACCGAATGCCTGCACCATATCCAGCACCGAACAGCCCTGTCCCGTCCCCAGATTCACGGCCAGCAGGTTCGGTACCGTGCCGGCTTCAAAAGCTTCCAGCGCCCTGACATGCCCTTTGGCCAGGTCCACCACATGAATATAGTCACGTACCCCGGTACCATCCGGGGTGGGGAAATCATTACCGAATACCGACAGCTGCTCATACTGTCCCACCGCGACCCTGGAAATATAGGGCATCAGGTTATTGGGAATACCGCTGGGGTCCTCACCGATACGGCCGCTGGGATGCGCCCCCACCGGATTGAAATAGCGCAGCAAAGCCAGTTGCCACACCGGTTCGGCCTGATGCAGGTCCATGAGCAGGTCTTCAATCATGAGTTTGGAGCGCCCATAGGGATTGGTGGCCGAGCGTGGAAAATCCTCCCGGATCGGTACGCTTTGGGGATCACCATACACCGTTGCCGATGAGCTGAAAATCAGGCAATGAACCGCATGACGCTGCATGGCCTGCAGCAGGCACAAGCTGCCATGCACATTATTGTCATAATAGGCCAGCGGCTGCTCCACAGACTCTCCGACCGCCTTCAGGCCGGCAAAATGCATGACGCTGCGAATGGGGTATTGCGCAAACAGCCGGTCCAGCAGCGCACTGTCACGAATGTCACCATGCTGAAACGGAATTTCATCCACTCCGCACAGTGCCGCCACCCGATGCAGGGATTCGACAGAACTGTTGCACAGGTTGTCCAGCACCACCGGCTGATAGCCGCTGCTGATCAGCTCCAGACAGGTGTGCGAGCCAATATAACCCGCCCCGCCGGTCACCAGCACGGTAGTTTTCTGTTGCTGCACCATTTCATTCACCCCTGTTTCTCTCTGGTTTTTGTCCGAACATTATAGCGCTGCAGGCGCACAGCCCCAAAGCAAACCGTGCTACCGGTATACGTTTCGGAATACCTTGGTATAATTCCGGACTTACCCCCAAACGTGAGGAGAACGCAACGATGCCAGAGCAGAATCAGCCCGGAATCAATACACTGGGCTTCGCCGCCAAGGAGATGGAGGCGAATTTCAAAAAGGTTGAGGAAATCATGTCCGGATTTGCCAAATCCTATGAAGACATGAACCTGGACCCCTTCAACCTCAGCCAGTTATACCGGGACTGGCTGACCGCCATGAGCAGAAACCCGGACAAGCTGGTACAGGCCAATATTGAATTCTGGCAAAAGTCCATGCAGCTGACCCAGCAGGCCTTCGCCTCCCTGTCCGGCCAGAAGGCTGAAGAGCCGGTGATCAGTGAACCCCGTGGCGATCGTCGTTTCAAGCATGATGGCTGGAGCGAGGAGCCGGTCTTCAACCTGATCAAACAGTCCTATCTGCTGACTTCCGACTGGGCCCGCAAACTGGCGGCCAATGCCGACGGGCTGGATGACCGCACCGCAGAGCGTGTCAAGTTCTTCACCGAGCGCGCCCTGGACAGCCTGTCACCGACCAACTTTGCCATGACCAATCCGGCGGTGATTGAAAAGATCAGGGAAACCAAAGGAGCCAACCTGGTTCACGGCCTCAAGAACATGCTGGAAGACCTGGAAGAAGGCAAGGGCATGCTGCGCATCCGCATGACTGATACCAAGGCTTTCGAGCTGGGCAAAAACGTCGCTGTCACACCCGGCAAGGTGATTTTCCAGAACCGCATGTTTCAGCTGATCCAGTATGCCCCGACCACGGAAAAGGTGCTCAAGCGCCCACTGCTGATCATTCCGCCCTGGATCAACAAGTTCTACATTCTTGACCTGCAGCCCAAGAACTCCATGCTCAAATGGCTGACGGAACAGGGCCATACCGTCTATGTGGTATCCTGGGTCAACCCGGACGAAACCTATGCCGAGACCGGGTTTGAGGACTATGTGCTGGATGGCGTGATTACGGCCATTGATGCTGTTGAAGCGGATACCGGCGAAGATGAAATCAACATGATCGGTTACTGCATCGGCGGTACCCTGCTGGCAACCACCCTGGCCTACCTCAAGTCCAAGGGTGATGATCGCATCAAGAGCGCCACCTTCTTCACCACCATGCTCAACTTCAAGGACCCCGGTGAACTGGGTGTATTCATTGATGAAGGCCAGATCGCCAATATCGAAGAATCCATGAGCAAACAGGGTTATCTGGACGGCACCCTGATGTCCGGGGCTTTCAACCTGCTGCGTGCCAATGACCTGATCTGGTCGTTCTATGTCAACAACTACCTGCTGGGTAATGACCCGCGTCCGTTTGACCTGTTGTACTGGAATTCCGATTCCACCCGCATGCCGCACAAGATGCACTCCTGGTACCTGCGCAATATGTACCTGAACAATCAGCTGTGCCAGCCCAAAGCCCTGAGTGTGGCTGGTGAACCCATCGATATTGGCCAGGTCGATATTCCGGTCTGCTACGTCTCCACCGTTGACGATCATATTGCCCCGTGGAAATCCACCTATGACGGTGCACGCCTGTTCTCGGGCAATACCCACTTCATTCTGGGCGGTTCCGGTCATATTGCCGGCATCGTCAACCCGCCGGAGGCGAAAAAGTACGGTTACCGTACCAATGACCAGCAACCGCTGCCGGACACCTCGGATGCCTGGCTTGCCAGCGCACAGCAGCATGAAGGCTCCTGGTGGCCGGAATGGAACCGCTGGATACATGCACTGGACAGTGAGGAAGTGGATGCCCGTGAACCCGGCGCACGGGTATTCCCGGCCATTGAGGACGCGCCGGGGGCCTATGTAAAATCCAAGCTGGGTGAACCGACACCGAAACTGACAGTCACCCAACTGCCGGATAAGGCGGCACACAAGACCGCGCGCAAAAGCAGCCGGAAAAGTGAACCCAAGGCTTAAAGATCGGGCAAATGCAAAACGGGGCAGGTCCTGATCCTGCCCCGCTCAGGCCGGTAACGACCGCTCGTCGCCCAAGTCACTGCGACCACAGCCAAGCCCAGTCAATTGACCGGCATTACAGCAGGCGGTACAGGGTGCCGCAATAAGGACAGCGCACGGTATGATCGGCGCTGGCCTCAATCGCCAGAAACACGCGCGGGTGGGCACACCAGGCAGCCCGATTGTCCATGGGACAATGCAGGGGCAGGTCCTTGCGGCTTATCACTACTTCGCGGGTATCATTCAGGCGCTGATAATCCTTCAGCTCGGGTTTGCCCATGATCTGACTTCCTCTCCTTCTGCCTTCACACCTTCGTCAACCATTCAGCATACTCCGGCTTGCGCCCATAGACCGCATCGAAGAACAGGGTCTGGATTTTTTCAGTCACCGGGCCACGGCTGCCACGGCCGATGGTGCGCCGGTCCAGCTCACGGATCGGGGTGACTTCAGCCGCTGTCCCGCTGAAGAAAGCTTCATCAGCAATATAAACTTCATCACGGGTGATGCGCTTTTCCACAATCCGGATACCCAGATCCGACGCCAGCCGGAACAGGGTGCGCCGGGTGATGCCATTCAGGGCAGAGGTCAGGTCCGGGGTATAAATCACGCCATCCTTGACCAGAAAGAAGTTCTCCCCGCTCCCTTCCGCCACATAACCTTCATTGTCCAGCAGCAGTGCTTCATCATAACCATCATCCAGTGCTTCCCGCAGGGCCAGCATGGAATTCATGTAATTACCATTGGCCTTGGCCTTGCACATGGTGATATTGACGTGGTGCCGGGTGAAGGAGGAAGTCTTGATCCGGATGCCTTTTTGCATATTATCGGCCCCGAGGTAAGACCCCCACTCCCAGGCCGCCACCATGCAATGCACCTTGAGATTGTCGGCCCGCAGCCCCATCCCTTCAGAGCCATAAAAGCACATCGGACGCAAGTAGGCGGATTTGAGGCCATTTTCGCGCACGACAGCCCGCTGGGCAGCATTGACTTCATCCTTGCTGAACGGCAGGTCCATGCGCATGATCTTCGCGGAATCAAACAGGCGGTCGGTATGTTCGCCAAGGCGGAAAATGGCCGTGCCGGCAGCCGTGTCATACGCCCTCACCCCCTCAAATACCCCCATCCCGTAATGCAGGGTGTGTGTCAATACATGCACCCTGGCTTCACGCCAGGGAACCATTGCTCCATCCAGCCATATCACACCATCCCGATCGGCCATCGACATCTTGCACTCTCCAGAAAACTGCCTAAATTACCCCTTTGAGGATAACAGCAGCCCCGATCCGATACCATAGCCACAGCCGCTACTCATAAAAAAACCCCGGTAAGCCTGATGCCGTACCGGGGTCTGCAGCTTGTATCAGGCAAGCTGCCATCAACCGGAATAGATAATGGTGAAGTCCTGCCCGTTATGGCGTTCAATCGCGGCCTTCTGATAGCCACTGCGGGAATAGGAACCGGAATCGGGTGCCGCAGCAGGCAGATACTGGTGCGATACACGGGAATCCTGTTCGGCTGCCAAAGCCGCCTGCTGTTGCTGCTGCCAGCGTGCATAAGACTGCTGGCGAATCTGCTCCAGGCGGTTATATTCGTGCATGACCTTGACCACATACCCCTGGGTTTCGCGGTAAGGCGGAATGCCATTGTACTTGTCAACGGCACCGGGTCCGGCATTGTAGGCCGCCAGCGCCAGATGTTTGTCACCACCATAACGGCGCAGCATGGCCGCGAGGTATTTTGCACCTCCCCGGATGTTCTGGGTCGGATTCAGGCTGTCCTTGACCCCCATCATGTCGGCGGTACCGGGCATCAGCTGCATCAGCCCTTCGGCCCCGGCATGTGAACGGGCCTGTGGGTTGAAACAGGACTCCTGCCGGATGACGGCACGAATCAGATTCGCCTCCACTCCGTAATGGCGGGCATACTTGTGGATGGTATCCATGTAGTCGCTGGTACGCTCTTCTATGCGCTGGTGGCTGCCGCAACTGACCGTCGTGACGGCAGGCAGGTTTGCCTGACTCCCGCCCCGCCCCGCAAGCGGTGCCTTGGGAACCTTTTTCTTGGGTGTGCGCATCAGCAGTTTGACATTCTTCTGGCCCTTGACCGAGCCATTGGTGATCCAGCGGACGCCATTGCTGTCAGTATAGGAATAAACGTCAGCGTGAGCGGTCTGCCCCAGTGAAAACGCTGACACCATTGCAACGGGCAGGACACAACGCCCGATGATGGTTCCGGCTTTGAGTGCATTCATATTCATGACTTTGTTATTACTGTTTTTTTGGTGTTCTTTAATGAATTGAACAGGGGGTTTGCATTTCGGTTAAATCACGGATGTTTATACAGAATCAGGGGTCAGCTGTCACGGAAGCACGGATAAACGGAAACGATAACAGCCATGCCGGTAATGAATTTGACACCGCTCGTCCCCGCCCCTGCAGCCAAAGTCTGGCCATTTCCGGTATTATCCTTTTCACGCTGGCTGACCTCCTTAAGCCACAACCCGTTGGCGGGTTTCAACAGGGACTGTGAGACCGCTATACCCAAGCCCGTATCAGATGATACGGGCTTTTTAGTTTGATGCCGGAATACGCAGCTCAGTGCAGTTTGCGCGGGTCGGACAGGCTGAATACCGGAATGGGTGCATCGAACTGTACCCCGTCATCGGCACGCAGGGTGTAACTGCCCTGCATGGCTCCGATCGGGGTCTCCAGTACCGCACCACTGGAATAGCGGAAGCCTTCGCCCGGCTCCAGATAGGGCTGTTCTCCGACCACCCCCTCACCCCGGACTTCCTGGGTATTGCCGTTGGAATCGGTAATCAGCCAGTGACGGCTCAGCAGGCGGGCGGCGATATTGCCCTGATTGACAATAGTCACGGTATAGGCAAACACATAACGGTCAATATCCGGATCAGACTCCTGCTCCAGATACCGGGACTCCACCGATACCCGGATGTCATAAACCCACGCTTCATGTTCACTCATGCTGACAGACCATTGTTTGTCTCCCGAAATTATCAGTCACCCTTACCCTCACAACAAGACCAGATTATCCCGGTGCACCAGCTCCGGGGCATAGACATACCCCAGCACGGACTCGATGTCACCGGATGGATGCCGCTTGATGCGCCCGGCATCAAGGGCTGAATAGTTAACCAGACCTTTGGCAATAATGCGTCCTTCATGGCTGTAGCAGCTCACCACATCACCACGCCCAAAGTTACCTTCGATCCGCACCACCCCGACGGGCAGCAGGCTGCGCCCGGTCTCCAGAATCGCACGGGTTGCTCCCTCATCCAGCCACAGCTCACCCCGTGACTGCAGCTGACTGGCAATCCACTGCTTGCGGGCTGCCAGCGGCTGACGCTCGGGCAGCAGCAAAGTACCAATCGGTTCACCAGCCCGGATACGCTCCAGCACCTCCGGCTCATGCCCGGAAGCAATCAGGGTGGCACAACCGGAGCGGGCGGCACGCTGGGCCGCCAGTACCTTGGTACGCATGCCGCCACTCCCGACCACCGACCCGGCCCCTCCGGCAAATGCCAGAAAACGCTCATCTTCGGCCTGCCCTTCACGGATCAGGGTTGCATCGGCATGCTGGCGTGGGTCCTTGTCATACAGTCCCTGCTGATCGGTCAGGATAATCAGCAGATCCGCCTCGATCAGGTTGCCTACCAACGCTCCCAATGTATCATTGTCACCCAGGCGGATTTCATTGGTAGCGACAGTATCATTCTCGTTCACCACCGGGATCACACCGAATCCCACCAGCGCATTCAGGGTATTGCGTGCATTGAGGTAGCGTCGCCGGCTGGCCAGTTCGTCGTGCGTCAGCAGCACCTGTGCCGCCAGATAGCCATGCTGACGGAACACATCCTCATAAGCCTGGATCAGGCTCATCTGGCCGATGGCCGCTGCTGCCTGCTTCTCGAATAATGTCCTGGGGCGCTGTTTCCAGCCCATGCGGCTCATGCCTTCAGCCACGGCACCGGAAGACACCAGCACAATCTCAATGCCCTGCCGGTGCAGGCGTGCAATCTGGCCGGCCCAGTCTGCCAGTGCAGCCTGATCCAGCCCGGCACCATCCCGCGTCAGCAGGGCACTGCCGATCTTGACGACCCAGCGTCGGGTTTTCCCGACAAACTCAGTCCTGTTCATGATGCTCCAGAAACTGCATGATCCGGTAACAAAGCTCACGGGTGCCAAGCCCGGTGGCCGCCGAAATAAAACAGGTTTCGCCTTCCCAGCCCAGCTCGTCCACAATGGCCTCGCAACGGGCCTGGCGTTCCGCCTCTGGCAACAGGTCAACCTTGTTCAGCACCAGCCAGCGCGGACGTTCCAGCAGGTCATCACCATACTGCTCCAGCTCGGCTTCAATGGTACGCACCGCCTGTACCGGTGTTTCCCGTTCATCCAGGGGCGCAATATCAACCACATGCAGCAGAACACTGGTACGCGCCAGATGACGCAGAAACTGGATGCCCAGCCCGGCCCCCTCCGCCGCACCTTCGATGAGGCCCGGAATGTCGGCCATGACAAAACTCTGCAGCTCACCGACCCGCACCACACCCAGATTGGGGTACAGGGTGGTAAAGGGGTAATTGGCAATCTTGGGGCGTGCAGCGGATACCGCACTGATCAGGGTTGACTTGCCCGCATTCGGCAGGCCCAACAACCCGACATCCGCCAGCAGCTTCAGCTCCAGACGCAGCTGCCGCCACTCACCGGGAGTACCGGGCTTGGACTGCCGCGGGGCCCGGTTGACCGAACTCTTGTAACGCAGGTTGCCAAGACCGTGAAATCCCCCCTTGGCCACCAGCAGACGCTGCTCCGGCTCGACCAGATCACCAACCAGTTCCCCGGTTTCGTCATCATAAGCCATGGTGCCGACCGGTACCGAAATCAGCTTGTCTTCGCCACGTCGACCGGTCATGTTGCGCCCGGCACCGTTCTCGCCCCGTCCGGCCTCGAAATGCCGGGTATGGCGAAAATCCATCAAGGTATTGAGATTACGTTCGGCCACCAGATAGACATCACCGCCATCACCGCCATCACCGCCATCCGGACCACCGTACTCAATGAATTTTTCACGCCGGAAGCTGACGCAACCATTGCCACCGTCACCGGCCTTGACCTGGATAAAAACTTCATCAACAAACTGCATGCGTCACCGACCCTGAAATTATTTCCACCGTTTCTACCCTGCTTCTGCAGACAAACCGCTTTTATTGCCAAGCCTGTCGCCTTGCAAACATTATCCATGAAAAAAGCCCCGACCAGCGGGGCTTTTTTCACAAACTTGATCCAGTCGCCAATCAGGCCTGAGCAGCAACCGGCTCAATGCGGATATATTTGCGGTTTTTCAGGCCTTTCTGCTCAAAAACCACCTGACCGTCAACTTTGGCAAACAGGGTATGATCCTTGCCACAGCCAACATTCTCGCCAGCATGGAAACGGGTACCACGCTGACGGACCAGAATGTTGCCTGCCCTGACGACTTGGCCGCCAAAACGCTTCACACCCAGACGTTTGGATTCGGAATCACGCCCGTTGCGGCTACTGCCGCCTGCTTTCTTGTGTGCCATGTCAGTAAATCCTTATGCGTTGATTGCAGTGATTTCGATCTTGGTCAGGTACTGACGATGGCCAGTCCGTTTCTGATGGTGTTTACGACGACGGAATTTCATGATTTCCAGCTTTTCGCCGCGCATCTGGGATTTGACGGTGGCAGAAACTTTGCAACCTTCCACAAACGGCGCGCCAATCCTGACATCATCGCCGCTTCCAACCATCAGGACATTATCGAAATCGATGCCAGAGCCTTCTTCAGCATCCAGTTTTTCAACCTGGATCACATCACCTTGTGCGACACGGTACTGTTTACCGCCTGTTGTAATGACCGCGTACATTATTCTCAAAGCTCCAAAAATGTCCTGTAAAAAGCCGCTGGATTGTACTGATGAAGATCATCAAGGTCAAATACATTTGTCGACCATCAACCGCCATGGCATCCGGGAAGCTTGACACCGGTACGGGGTCTTCCTAGCATGCAGGACTTTAAGCCCCTTGTTACAGGCGATGGATCTCAAATCGGTTTTCAATCTTGTCGATCCGGACATGCAGGCTGTCAACACGCTGATACAGCGTTGTTTGCACACCGATGTGATCCTGATCAACCAACTCGCACACTATATCATCAACAGTGGCGGCAAACGCCTGCGTCCGATGCTGGCGCTGCTGAGTGCCCATGCCTGCGGCTATCAGGGGGAGCGTCACATTGATATCGCCGCCATCGTGGAGTTTATCCACACTGCGACTTTGCTGCATGATGATGTGGTGGATGAGTCCGACCTGCGCCGGGGCAAAGAGACAGCCAACAATGTCTGGGGCAATCAGGCGGCCGTACTGGTCGGCGACTTCCTCTACTCGCGCTCATTTGAAATGATGGTGGATGTCGGCAGCATGCGGGTAATGGAAATCCTCGCCAACACAACCAGCATCATTGCCGAAGGCGAAGTCATGCAGCTGCTCAACTGCCATGACCCCGACACCACCGAAGCACGCTATCTGGACGTGATCCACTCCAAAACGGCCAAACTGTTTGAGGCTGCCTGCCAGCTGGGTTCGGTGCTCACCGGCAAGGACCCGGCACGGGAAGACGCCATGGCCCGCTTCGGCATGCATCTGGGAACCGCCTTCCAGCTTGTGGATGATGTGCTGGACTATACGGCGGATGCCGACGAAATGGGCAAGAACGTGGGGGATGATCTGGCGGAAGGCAAACCTACCCTGCCCCTGATTATCGCCCTGCAGCGCAGCAGCGGTGACACGGCACAGGCGCTACGCACCTCCATTGAACGAGGCGGCCTGGAAAACATGGAGATTATCATGCAGGCCATTGCAGAGACGCAGGCGATTGAATACACTATGCACCTCGCCAGAAACGAGAGTCGGTCTGCCATGGAACAACTGCAGATTCTGCCAGACAGCCCATACCGACAGGCCCTCGAAGCACTGGCGGTGTTTGCCATCGAACGCAAACACTAAATTTTAATCGGAGTGTAGCTCAGCTTGGTAGAGCGCTACGTTCGGGACGTAGAGGTCGCAGGTTCGAATCCTGTCACTCCGACCACCCCTTGTTTCATACCGTTCCAAACCCTTCTAAAATCATTCACTTGAATAGTTTTCCGTGTCTCATGGTGTGTCACCATGTTCCATGGTATGCCATACAAATGTTTGCATTATTGTTTGTATTTCACAGTTTCCGCGTAGAGATACAAACAAAATGAACAGAAAGCTAACAGATTCAAAGGTTAAGCACTTCAAGCACAAACCCGATGGCAGACTCGCCTTTTATTCCTATCGCGGGGGGATTATTCCTGATGGTTGATAGCCTCAAATTTTTTTATTGGCTGTCATTGGCAGGTATCGGTCGGTCTTGCAGGGTAGCCGGAATGGCTTTGTAGTTCGGCCTGTTGGCTGTTGTTGGCATCCCTCGGTTGAGGTGATGGCGCACCCTAGAGGATTCGAACCTCTGACCTTTGCCTCCGGAGGGCAACGCTCTATCCAGCTGAGCTAAGGGTGCCGGGAAGGATCGCATCATACCCGAGCTTTGCTGCAGAGTCCATGGCTGATATGGGCCTCTGTCCGCATTGACAATTCCCAAGATTCCACAGCTACCCCATGGTTTAAGGCATGCAATTCCCCTATAATTCCCCACGAACATGATCCTGCGCGGATTTCATCTTTTTGGCACCCTGTTCCAGCAAAGTTTTAGGAGGAAAGCTGTGGCCACTGCTCAACACGACAACTACGCCAAACCCATGATGTATGCGGGTATTTCACTCGCCCTGATTCTGTTTGCCTCCATCCTTGACTCCTGCAGCTCCCCCAGTGCAGAGGAAAAAGCCGCAGCCAAAGCGGCTGCAGCAGCCGATGCCCAGGTCGCCAGAAAGCCACGGGCCCAGGCGCTGGCAGAGGCCGCAACAGAAAATATCAAACCGATTGGCACCGTCGTTTCCGTGGACAAGGCCGCACCCACCGTTGTTCGCAGTGGCGAAGAAGTCTATCAGGCAGTCTGTATTGCCTGCCATGCTGCCGGGGTTCTGAATGCGCCCAAACTGGAGGCAGGGGCATGGGATGACCGTATCGGCAAGGGCCTAGAGGGTTTGCTGGCCTCATCCATCAACGGCCTGAACGCCATGCCTCCTCGCGGGGGCAATCCGAATACCACGGATGATGAGCTCAAAAGCGCCATCCTGTACATGACCGACACAGCCGGCTATCACCTTGGGGATGGTGCAGCAGCAGCTCCGGCTGCCGACACCGCCCAGACGGCCCAAACCGACACGGCAGGTGCAGCTGCCGAAACAGCCCAGGCTGCCACGGACACGGCAGCCGCCGCTCAGGCGCCTGAAACACCTGCTGCGGTCCTGGCGGCTCCGGAAGCCCCCGCTGCGCCACAGCAGACCGCTGCAATCTCCATCAATGGTGAAGCGGTCTACCGCAGTGTGTGCTTCACCTGCCATGATGTCGGCATCGCCAACTCTCCGCTTCTGGGTGACAAGACCGTCTGGAGCGAGCGACTGGCCGCTGCCGGTATTGATGGCCTTTATGACAGTGTGTTGAATGGTAAGGGCACCATGCCTGCCGGCGGGGGGAATCCGGCCCTGTCCCCGGATCAGATCACCGCAGCGGTTGACTTCATGCTGGATAACGCCGGTGTAGCTGTCGAGCCACAGCAGGCACCCGAACAACAGGCTGTCGAACCGGCTCCTGAGCAGCAGGCGACTGAGTCCGCTCCCGCAGCAGCCGAGCCGCAGCAGACAACCGAACCGGCCCCTGCACCGGAACAACAGGCTGCCGAGCCTGCGCCTGCAGCAGAGCCGGCGCAGCAGCAGGTAGCAGCAGCACCAGCCATTGACGGCGAAAAGGTTTATCGTGGCCTGTGCTTCTCCTGTCATGATGCCGGGATTGCCAATGCCCCCAAACTGGGGGACAAGGCTGCCTGGGAGCCGCGTCTGGCAGCAGGTATGGAGACCGTCTACGCCTACTCCATCAACGGCCTGAATGTCATGCCGCCCAAAGGAGGCAATCCGGCCCTGTCGGATGATGAAGTCAAGGCTGCCGTGGACTGGATGGTTGATCACCTCAAGTGACACCGCAGACAATCAGGCTGGAGAGCGCTGCAGCAATACCGGTGCCTTCCCTTTCTGCCCTGCCAAACCCTGATATTCCTCAAGGTTCCTGACAAGTGGCTGGAGTATATTAGCTCCCTATAATAGAATGCAGCGCCTGTTGTACCCGTTTTACAGATTCATTGCCGTTCTGCACAGGAGATTAATGTGGCAACACCTGTCAAAGACCCTCTCGCAATGCCCGTACTGGTGAGTGGTTCCGTCCTGCTACTGCTGGCCGTACTGTTCCTGCTGTCCAGTCTGACCAACACCATCAGCGAAAACAGCGTGCGTCATGGCCCGGATACCGATCTGCCCTCACCCGCCATAGCACAAAACCTGAAGCCGCTGGGTACGGTCGTGGCCGTAGACAAGACCATTGCCCCCAAAGTCCGCTCAGGACAGGAGATATTCGCCTCAACCTGTACTGCCTGTCATACCAGCGGTGTTCTGGGAGCCCCCAAACTGGATCAGGCTGACTGGGCAAACCGTATTGGCAACGGCATGGAAGGACTGATGAACTCGGCCCTTCATGGTAAAGGCCAGATGCCGGCCAGAGGCGGCAACCCCAGCCTGACGGATGAAGAAATGCAGGCAGCCGTTGACTACATGCTGGAACAAGCCGGCGTCAAGCTCGCCAACTGACCCCGACATCAGGGGCACTGAAGCGCCTCTTCCCCTCTTTTCCCCCGCATTATCGGCGGCTGGTTTCTTATTGTGCCAGTCGCCTCCCTATCAAAACCCTACCAGCGGCAGTTTTTTGCCGACAACTTGCCAGCCCTTCCCCGGCCTGTTCCATGATCATGGGAACTTATCCGCTACTAACAATGACTTAATGAAAAGCTAAGAAACTGCTTAAAATTCACTCTTGCATGATACTGTTTTTCATAATACTTTCTATCAACAGGATCAATCTAACTAATGAATAAACTTACGCAATATTTACGGTATGATTGGGACTGTTACTTGGCGTATCTCACTGCTCAGCGTTTAATAAAAAGCATAATTTTTGGACAACTCATCCAATCATCAAAAACAAGATTGAATTACCGGGACTTGCAAAAAAATCTGGAGGGCAGCATGAATTCTGTAAATAAGGGAACTTCCATCATTCTTACCATTTTCGGCCTGACCCTGGCAGCCACTGACACACTGGCAGCCAGCCTGCAGGACGCAACCGGACAGCTCAACCTCTCGGCCACCATTGGTGATGTACCTGCATTTCGCAACATCAGCTGGAGTATCATGCATCAGGATGACAACGAAAAGATCATCCGGACCGTGCATCGACACAGCGCAGTCATCGATCTGGAGCCCGGTACTTATCGGGTCAATACCACACTGCAGGATAAAACCCGCACCAATCAGATCGTCATCAAGGAAGGAGCCAAACACACCCTGATGGTGAAGCTGGACTGATTTCCCCGGCTGTCCTGCACATGACCTGCCGGACAGCCTGAAAAAGTTTCGTTAAAAACCCATTGTCTGAAAGCCAACTAGATTAATCCTAAAAATAAACCGTGGCTTCTCGGGAACCTGCACATTTCCGGTCTAGTGCCGGAAATGGCGCATGCCGGTAAACACCATGGCCATACCATGGGCATTGGCAGCGTCGATCACCTCCTGATCACGCATGGAACCACCCGGCTGAATCACTGCAACAATCCCCGCCGCTGCTGCATTGTCGATCCCGTCCCTGAAAGGGAAGAATGCATCAGAAGCCATGACTGAGTCCTGAATGGCAAGCCCGGCATGCTCGGCCTTGATTGCGGCAATACGGGCCGAATTCACCCGGCTCATCTGCCCGGCTCCGACACCGATAGTCGCCTGATTTCTGGCATAAATAATGGCATTGGACTTGACGAATTTCGCCACTTTCCAGGCAAACTGCAAGTCCTGCAGCTGCTGTGCATCGGGCTGCACCTCCGTCACCACCACCAGTTCATCAGACAGCCGGGTATCGCCTTCCTGCACCAGCAGGCCGCCGGCAACACGTTTGTAATCCAGCTGCTGCAGAACCGGGGCCAAATCACCACACTCCAGCACCCGGATATTGGCCTTGGCTGCCAGTACCTCACGGGCTGCAGCAGCAATGGCGGGGGCAATGATCACCTCGACAAACTGACGCTCAATAATGGCGGCTGCCGTGCGGGCATCCAGCGCCCGATTAAAGGCGATAATGCCACCGAAAGCCGACTCCGGGTCCGTCGCATGGGCACGTTCATAAGCCTTGAACAGATCCGGATCAGTCGCCACACCACAGGGATTGGCATGTTTCACAATCACACAGGCTGGCGTATCAAACTGGCGTACACATTCCAGGGCCGCATCAGTGTCGGCGATATTGTTGAAGGACAGCGCCTTGCCCTGCAACTGAACAGAAAATGACACACACGATTCAGTCGGGGTTAAATCACGGTAAAATGCCGCTTTCTGATGCGGATTTTCGCCATAGCGCATTTCCTGCACCTTCTCGAACTGCAGGCTCAAACGTGCCGGAAACAGGCTGCGACTGCCGTCAGCCTGCAGACTGCCGAGGTAATTGGCGATCATGCCGTCATAACGGGCGGTATGCTGGAAAGCACTGGTCGCCAGTTTCAGGCGTGTTTCCGCACTGATGGCTCCCTGATGGGCCGCCATATCTTCCAGAACCTGCGTATAATCCGCCGGGTCGACCACAACCGCCACATGAGCATGATTCTTGGCGCTGGCACGCACCATGGCAGGGCCGCCAATATCAATATTCTCAACCGCATCCTCAAAGCGGCAGTCCGGTTGGGCCACGGTCTGCTCAAACGGATACAGATTAACCACCACCAGATCAATGCGCCCGATACCCTGAGCATCCATGACGGCATCATCCTGGCCGCGCCGCCCCAGAATCCCGCCATGAATCTTCGGATGCAGGGTCTTGACCCGGCCATCCATCATTTCCGGGAAGCCGGTGTACTGCGAGACCTCAACCACCGGAACGCCGTGCTGCTGCAGCAACCGGGCCGTTCCACCGGTCGACAGTATCTCCACCCCGCGTGCCTGCAGAACCAGGGCCAGCTCCAGTATCCCGGTCTTGTCCGATACGCTGATCAGTGCCCGCGTGACAGGAAGGCTTGTCGTTGTCATGCCAGTTTCTCCTTCAGAAAAGCCTCAACAGTCCCCAGTGGCACCTTGACGGCATCTCCCCCGCTGCGGGCCTTGTACTCCAGCTCACCCGCCTGCAGGCCCCGCTCGGATACCACCACCCGATGCGGAATACCCAGCAGCTCCTGGTCAGCAAACATCACCCCCGGACGCAGGTCACGATCATCCAGCAGAACCTCCACCCCCTGCGCCAGCAGGCTCTGGTAAAGAGCGTCGGCCTGCTGCTGCACCGCTGCTGATTTTTTCATGTTCAAAGGCGCTATCACAACCTGGAACGGCGCCATGGCAGGCGGCCACAGGATACCGCTGTCATCATGGTTCTGTTCAATGGCAGCGGCCACCACGCGGGTCACACCAATGCCATAACACCCCATCATCATGGGCTGGGCCTTGCCATTTTCATCCAGCACATTGGCATTCATGGCCTCGGAATACTTGCACCCCAGCTGGAACACATGCCCGACCTCAATCCCGCGCACAATCGACAGCGTACCCTGGCCATCGGGGCTCGGATCACCCGGCCTGACCTTGCGCAGATCAGCCACTCGCGGCAACGGCAGGTCACGCTCCCAGTTGATACCGAAATAGTGTTTGGCCTCAATATTGGCACCGGCTCCAAAGTCACTCATGGCCGCCACACTGCGGTCCACAACCACCGGGAGGGTCAGATTGACCGGCCCCAGTGAGCCGGGACCGGCCCCGATGGCAGCCCGGACTTCCTCCTCGGTGGCAAAACGCAGGGGAGCAGCCACTTCCGGCTGCTTCTCGGCCTTGATCTCGTTCAGCTCATGATCCCCACGCACCAGCAAAGCGACAAAATCCGCCTCCACCTGATCCGAGGCTGCCACTATCAGGGTCTTGACGGTTTTCTCCACCGGCAGCCCGAAATTGTCCACCAGGGCCTGAATGGTTTTGGTCTCCGGCGTATCGACCAGGCGCATGGCCTCCGCCGGGGCCACACGTTCGGCTGCAGGTGCCAGCGCTTCGGCCATTTCGATATTGGCGGCGTAGTCACTGCTGTCGGAAAAGGCGATATCATCCTCACCGGATGCCGCCAGCACATGAAACTCGTGCGAACCGCTGCCACCGATGGAGCCGTTATCCGCTGCTACCGGACGAAAATCCAGCCCCAGCCGGGTAAAGATACGCACATAGGCGTCATACATGGCAGCATAAGTCCGCTGCAGCGATGCCTGGGTCAGGTGGAAGGAATAGGCATCCTTCATAATGAACTCGCGTGAACGCATGACCCCGAAACGCGGGCGCACCTCATCGCGGAACTTGGTCTGAATCTGATAAAAGTTGATGGGCAGCTGCTTGTAACTGCTCAACTCACGCCGGGCCAGATCGGTGATGATTTCCTCATGCGTGGGGCCATAGCAGAACTCACGCTCATGCCGGTCCGTGAACCGCAACAACTCCGGTCCATACTGCACCCAGCGTCCGGACTCCTGCCACAGTTCACCCGGCTGTACCGAAGGCATGAATATTTCGATGGCACCGGCACGGTTCATCTCCTCGCGCACAATGGCCTCGACCTTGCGCAACACCCGCACCCCATAGGGCATCCAGGTGTAAAGACCGGAGGCAACCTTGCGGATCAGACCTGCCCGCATCATCAGCTGGTGGCTGATCACCTCTGCGTCGGCAGGTACTTCACGCAGGGTGGAAATCGGAAATTGGGAAACACGCATCAGCTTGGCATCCATAGCAAGACAAAAACCGCAACACGGTGCGTGTGGCGGGCGTCAATAATAGCGTGCTGAAGGCATTGTGTCAGCGTCTTGTCACAACATGTCCAGCTGCCGCCTGCGCCGCCGCGCCATGTACCAGCCATAACCGCTGACGGTCAGCAGCCCGCCGACCACCATGGTGGTCCCGAGCGCAAAACCGGGCTCCAGTGGCTCATCCAGCAGCCACACCCCGAACAGTACACCAAACAGCGGGGTCAGGAACGAAAATACCCCCAGCTGCGGAGCCATATAGCGCTTCAGCAGGGCAAACCAGGTCAGAAAGCTGCCAAAAGATACCACCAGGGTCTGAAACAGCAGGCTGGCATAAGTCACCGGCCCTGGCTGAAAAGTCAGCTGTCCGGTCCAGATAGCCCCCGCCAGAATCAGTACAAAGCCCATCAGCAGCTGGTAAAACAGGGTCTCCAGTGCGGGTGCCGAAGCCAGGCTGGTGCTGCGCACCGTGACCGTGGTCGCTCCCCAGCTGGCCCCGGCCAGCAGGGCCAGAAAATCTCCCCATAATACATTGGAGCCACTGGCGGAGGGCTGGCTGTCCGAACCCAGGAACGAAACCGCAATCCCGGCAAAAGCCAGCAGTACGCCAAGCCACTGCAGGCGTGACAAGCGCTCCGCCGGGAATTTCCAGTGCATGCCTAACGCCACGAAAATCGGTGCGGTATAAAGCAACACCACCATGTGCGAAGCCGAGGTATAACGCAGCCCCTCTCCCACCAGCAGAAACTCCAGTCCGAACAGCGATCCGGCCAGCAGTCCCGGTTTCCAGTTCTGGCGCAGGTTCAACGGCTTGTGCTGCCAGAACATCAGTCCCAGCACCAGTACCGCCGCCAGCCCGGAACGCAGCGCAATCTGCAGGGTTGGGGAAAAATCACTGGCCACAGCCTTGAGTTCAATCTGCTGCAGGCCCCAGATGGCACACAGCAGGACCATAATGGCCATGCCCTGCCCATCCAGCGGGGAACGGGTACTCATGTTGACAACTCCGGGACAAATCGGGTGATTATGGCGTATATCCCGGATATCGGGGTAGCGGGAATCTGTTCAGGGGATCACATGCAGTCCGTGACTGACGGATACCCCAAGCGTGACGGCCCGGCTCCAGCTTTTGCCACCAGTATCCCGAAGTGTGCTGACTTCACTGAAACGCCGTCTCGTCAAAGGCCCGCAGTTTGCGTGAGTGCAGGCGTTCAGAGGGCATTTCACGCAGTTTTTCCATCGCCCGGATGCCGATGGTCAGGTGCTGGGCCACCTGGCGGTTATAGAATTCGGTGGCCATACCCGGCAGTTTCAGCTCCCCGTGCAGGGGCTTGTCCGACACGCACAACAGCGTGCCGTAAGGAACACGGAAACGGAAACCGTTGGCGGCAATGGTGGCCGACTCCATATCCAGCCCGATGGCCCGTGATTTGGACAGGCGTTTGACCGGACCGGACTGGTCACGCAGCTCCCAGTTCCGGTTGTCGATGGTGGCCACCGTGCCGGTACGCATGACCTTCTTGAGTTCATAGCCGGACAGCTGCGTCACTTCCTCCACAGCCTGCTCCAGCGCCACCTGCACTTCTGCCAGTGCCGGGATCGGCACCCACACCGGCAGGTCTTCATTCAGCACATTGTCTTCACGCATGTAGGCATGGGCGAGTACATAATCCCCGAGCGACTGGCCCTTGCGCAACCCGGCACAATGCCCGAGCATCAGCCAGGCATGCGGACGCAGTACGGCAATATGATCGGTAATGGTCTTGGCATTCGATGGTCCCACCCCGATATTCACCAGCGTGATGCCGGAATGATCCGGTCGGGTCAGGTGATAGGCCGGCATCTGTGGTGCACGTGATACGGGCCGGCCTTCCGGCTCCGGATTGCCCCGGTATGTGGTCACATTGCCCGGCTCCACCAGTGCCTCATAGCCACAGTCGGGCTGCATCAGAATCCTGCGTGCATGGCGTACAAATTCATCCACATAAAACTGGTAGTTGGTGAACAGGACAAAATTCTGGAAATGGGCCGGACGGGTGGCGGTGTAATGCGCCAGCCGGTGCAGCGAGTAATCAATGCGCGAGGCAGTGAACGGTGCCAGCGGCTGAGGCACGCCGGGACGACCATCGTATTCACCATTGACAATACGGTCATCAGTCTGGGCCAGATCAGGCGCGTCACACAGATCACGCAGGGGGCGGGTCAGGCGTTCCTGCAATGAGCCTTCAACATGAATACCCTCAGGCAGGGCGAAATGCAGCGGAATCGGAACGTCCGAGATACTGACCGTCACCGCTACCTGATGGTTGGCCATCAGCAGCTCCAGCTGGCGCTGCAGATAGCCCTCGAACAGATCCGGGCGGGTGATGGTGGTGAAGTAGGTTCCCGGCCCCGGCACCCGGCCATAGGCCAGTCGTGAATCAACATTGGCATGGCTGCCGGTGGTGATGCTGACCTGTGGGTAGAAGGCCCGGAAACGTGCCAGTGGTGCATTCCCCGCCATCAGGCTGCAGAACGACTGATACAGGAAATCGGTACTGGTCTGGTACAACTGCTTCAGGGCGACAACCGCATCAGCGGCCTGATGACAAGCCCCGGCAGGTGGATAATCCGGGCTGATAACGGGCAGATCACTGTTATTCATATTCTCTTTCTCTTGCTCCATGGTGGAGCCGCCAGTGTATGCCAGCCGGCAAAATTCAGCCAGTCCGGTAATGGGACGCCAAGTACCCGAAAATCAGCTCGTCCTGGTACGCTCATTGGGATAACCTGAATACCCTGTTCCGCTACCCGGAGGCGATCCGGAAGGCGACTTACACCACCAATGCCATCGCTGGACGGTGGCTTGCTGCTGGTACGGCTGTTTTTCGCAAGGCGGGTCTCCAGCTCACGGATGCGCTCATTCTGCCTTTCAATCACCTGATTCTGCTGCGCCAGCAGGGCCAGAAACATTTCCTGTTGTTGCAGGAACAGCGTGACAACAGCATCCTCACCCTGCCGAAAGGCGGCGCGGATGTCTTTAACAGTGGGGAGTTTGAGTGCGGGTTCCATGCGGCCAGATCGGCTGGTTTTGGATCAGCTGGCAAGGTTTTTTTGTGAGGACAGGGGGGGATGAGTAGTTACGTAACACTAAAGATAATGATAATCATTTTCTTTAGTGTTACAATCAGCGCCCTCATTGACCATTTCGAGAGATCACAAATGCAGAGCTTTAGCCCACCACTGTTTGCTGCCGTTGCTGTCGTTGCTGTCGTAGGCTTATCGAACCAAGCACAGGCACAAAGCCAGGATGTCACAGAACTGGAGGCTGTCGTGGTTACCGCATCAGGTTTTGAGCAGAATATCTCAGATGCACCCGCCAGTATTTCTGTCATATCCCAACAGGAGTTGGGTAAAAAATCCTATACCAACATCATGGATGCGGTACGGGACATTCCAGGGCTTTATGTCACGGGCGGGGGTGGATCACAGGACATCAGCATCCGGGGTATGGATGACAGTTATACCTTGTATATGATTGACGGCAAGCCGGTTTCGGCAGGCCGGTCGGTCAATACCAACGGTGCCGATGAGGGCAAGCAGATTGCCATGCCACCGCTGGCCATGATTGAGCGGGTTGAGGTCATTCGTGGCCCAATGTCATCCCTGTACGGCTCGGAGGCCATGGGAGGGGTGGTCAATATCATTACCCGTAAGGCAGGTGATCGCTGGGCGGGTTCGGTGGCCACGGAGTACACCCACTCCATGAACGACCTCAGCAATGATCAGCAACAGGTGAACCTGTATGCCGCCGGACCACTGATACCCGGGGTGCTGAACGCCCAGGTCAATGCCAGCTGGGCCGGTACGGAGGAAAGTGATTACATCGGTGGTGATGACAACGCCGAGAGTACCCCGGAAAGTACCCGCAAAAAAGGCGGGATCAAACTGACCTGGACACTGGATGAGCGCAACGAGCTGGCCGCCAGCATCAACAACTCCAAACTGGATTATTCCCATACCCCCGGCAAAAGCTATCCGCTGGATAGCGATCCTTTCAGCTACGAATACGAAAAGGATATCTACTACCTGTCCCATCAGGGAAACTATGGCAAGCTGTTGCTGAACACCTTCCTTCAGCAGGATACCTCCGAACGGGTACAGGATCTGACCAAAAAGGAAGAAGTCACCACCCTGAACAGCCAGGCCTCCTATTTTGGGGATAAAAAGATCATCACCTTTGGCGGGCAGTACAAATACGAAGACTTCACCGATGAAACCAACGGCCTGCTCACATCGGGTGTTGCCGGTGCAGTCAGGAGTACCGACCGCTGGATTGGTGCGGTATTTGGTGAAGTCGAATGGGAGCTGGGCGAGGCGCTCAAGCTGACAACGGGGCTGCGCTATAATGATGATGAGTTGTTTGGGGGCCACCTGAGTCCGCGTATCTACGCCAACTACCAGCTCAACCCGGACTGGACCCTGAAAGGCGGTATTTCCACCGGTTACAAGCAACCTGGACTGGCAGAAGCCACCGCAGGTTTCGGGCGGGGTACCGGTGGGAGTGGCTCTCCAGCCCCACACCCGCGGGCACTGATTATTGGCAACCCCGATCTGGAGCCGGAAACCAGCACCAGCTATGAAGCAGGCTTTACCTTTAAAAATGACCAGCGTGACCTGTCTGCCAGCCTGATGCTGTTTCACACCCGGTTTGAAGACAAGATTGCCGAGAGCCGTCTCTGTGAGTCAGCGAATGGTGATCGTAATGACCCCGCCACCTGGACTTGTGGATACGAAGGTACTGATTACCTGTTCCTGAGTACCCGCGAGAATATTGATGAGGCCGAGATGCAGGGAGTGGAGCTTTCATTTGGCTATGGCCTTACCCAGAATGTCAATCTGCATTCCAGCTATACCTACACCGAGTCCGAGCAGAAAACCGGGGAGTTTGCCGGGCAGCCATTAAACAAAATCCCCAAGCACATGCTGAATGCTACCGTGGACTGGCAAGCCAATGACAAGCTGAATGTCTGGGCACAGGGCAACTATCGCGGCAAGACCAGCGATTACCTGACCCGCACCAGCATGAGTGAAGGCACGCCCAGTTACGGCTTCATCAATGCCGGGCTGGTGTATGAGTTGAATCCGGATGTCAATGTGAAAGCAGGCATCTACAACCTGCTCAACAAGGAAGTCACCAATGAAAGCTATGGCGTGGTGCTAGATGGCCGCCGTTTTAATGTTGGGCTGACAGTCGACTTCTAAAACCAAACAAGCTACCCAAAGATTGCATTGTGACTATAAACCACAATAAAGATGGACTTATTGTGAGATAAATTTGATAATGAGATTTATTTCTGTTCTCATTAGCAACCAACTGTGACAGGGTGCTTCCTGAAACGCAACGGATGCACAACAGAAAGCACCCTACTTTCAAATATTGGAGATATTAGTGATGAGACTTGCTTCCCCCCTTTCCATCCTGCTATTGGCCCTGGCTTGTGCCACCTCAGCCCTTGCAGTGGAGCCTGTTGGAATCGAAACGGCTCGGGGCATGGTATCGTTCAAATCAGCCCCCAAAACCCTGGCGGTATATGATGCTGCCTCTATTGATACTCTAGCTGCCTTAGATGTCCCCATCGCCGGCATCCCCCAAAACTTTAGTCTTGACTACCTGGAAACTGTTGTTAAGGCGGCCAAGCCTATTGGCAGCTTGTTTGACCCTGATTTTCAAGCTTTATCACAGCTAAAACCAGACTTGATTATTGTTGGTGGACGCTCCGCCAAAGCATTTGATTCCGTCGCTAAAGTTGCTACTGCAATCGATATGACGATCCCCCGCGATGATTTGATGGCACAAACCAAGGCACATACCTTGGCTTATGGCCAGTTGTTTGCCAAAACAGAAGCGGCAAATGCCTTAATCGCCAAACTGGATACCGCGATCCAACAAGCTAGAAAAGCGGCCGCCGGCAAAGGCACCGGATTAGTAATTTTGACCAATGGCACTAAGGTTTCAGCTTATGGCCCAGGATCCCGCTTTGGCTGGATTTACAGTGCATTAGGCATGGAACCTGCCACCAAGGATATCAAGTCTGGCAACCACGGTGATGCAGCCTCCTTTGAGTTTCTGTTAAAAGTTGACCCGGAATGGTTATTGGTCATTGATCGAGGTTCTGCTATCAATGCGGAAGGTTCCAGTGCCAAAGAAACACTGGATAATGAACTGATGCATAAAACCAAAGCCTGGAAAAATAACCAAATTATCTACCTGAACAGCAAGGAAGTTTACATTACCAGCGGCGGTATCCAGGCACAAACCCATATTATGCAAGACCTGACCCAAGCTTTTGGTAAGGCTGATCCACAGTAAACGTCCCTTCCTCTCCATGATACGCTTTACGTCTCTATTCTCCCAAAGCCAGCCACACAAGCTGGCTTTGGCACTCACAGCACTTCTGCTCAGCACGATCGCCAGCCTGTTCATTGGTGTTATTGAGCTGGACTTGGATCGCCTGTTTACTGACCCAGATGGCCTATGGCTAATGTTGGTCAGCCGTATTCCACGCACCCTTGCCGTATTGTTGACGGGTGTGTCACTGGCCATTGCTGGGCAGGTTATGCAGGTACTGGTGCAGAACCGCTTTGTGGAGCCCGCCACGGCCGGGAGTGGGCAATCTGCCTTACTGGGCATTGTGCTGGTAACGTTGTACCTACCAGATAGCTCTTTAATGACCAAAATGGGGCTGGCCAGTCTGGCTGCCTTATTGGGAACCGTGGTCTTTTTGTTAATGGTACACAAGCTACCACGGCATGATACTTATCTGGTGCCCTTGGTTGGGATTGTCTATGGGGGTGTAGTGGGAGCGGCGGCGACTTGGTTGGCTTGGCAGTTTGATCTGATCCAGATGTTGGGTATCTGGATGACGGGTGAGTTCTCGGGGGTGATGCGCGGACGCTATGATTTTCTATGGATTGCTGGGGTGTTAGCTATTTTTTCCTATTTACTGGCAGACCAATTCACAATTGCCAGCCTAGGCGAGGATCATGCCCGTAATCTGGGCCTGAATTACAATATAGTACTGGTGATTGGCCTACTGATTATTTCTGTGGTGATGGCAGTCACGGTCGTAACTGTAGGAATTATCCCGTTTATTGGCTTGATTGTACCCAATATTGTCAGCCGTTGGCGGGGAGATAATTTGCGTGACTCACTGCCTCTGGTGGCTTATCTAGGGGCCATGCTCACTCTGCTGAGTGATATTATCGGGCGGCTGGTGATCTTCCCTTATGAAATTCCGGTTGGCTCTGTATTTGGTGTAGCAGGAGCCCTGGTGACCTTGTGGTTACTCTACCATTCACCCTCAGCTCAAAGAAATTAAATGAAACGTGTACAAGCGATGGGCTCATCTGCCCAGCTATTGCTTTGGCTAACGGCCATAACGGTCGTTGTTTGTGGGATTTACCTATTCCAGGGCGGCGGCGGGGATTACCATTTTATCAGAACCTTCCGCCTGCCAGTGTTTACTGGACTGGTGCTGACTGCGGCAGCCATCGGTCTATCGACTCTGCTGTTCCAGACCTTAAGTGGCAACCGCATCCTTACCCCATCACTCATGGGGTTTGATGCTCTGTATATGCTATTACAGACCAGTATTATTTTTTTCTTCGGTAGCCTAGCCTATTTGAGTCTACCCGCTCACTGGAAATTTTTCGGTGAATTGACACTAATGGCCTTATTGTCAGTCACTCTGTTCAGCACACTACTAACCCGGTTGCAATCCGACTTCTCCCGTCTAATCCTGACTGGCATTATCCTGGGTGTATTATTCCGCTCACTCTCAGGTTTCATGGGGCGTGTCATGGATCCAACCGAGTTTGCGATTGTTCAATCTGCCAGCTATGCCCGTTTCAACCAAGTAGATGAGGCATTCCTATGTTATGCCACCGGTATTGTGTTGCTGGCCACCGGCTTGGTTTACCTGCTTAACCGACGGCTGGATGTCATGGCACTGGGGCGTGATACAGCAATTGGGCTGGGAGTTAATTATGATAAAAGTGCTTTTCAGGTCATGGCTCTAGTGGCTGTGCTGGTTGCCACCGCAACTGCACTGGTCGGCCCTGTAGTCTTTCTGGGCCTGCTAATCAGTAGCCTGGTATACCAACTTAGCCCCGATTACCGACATGCAGTATTGATTCCACTGACCATTTTGGTTGGGATTCTAGTGGTCATTGGTGGGCAACTGATTCTGGAACGTCTTTTACAGATGCAGGTAACCATCAGTATTGTGATTGAATTGCTGGGCGGAGTGGTATTTCTTTACCTGATTTTGGTACAGAAACGCCGGCACAAACGAGGACGTAGATAATGATTCATACCCACAATATCCAATTGAAGCTGGGGGGTAACCCAATCTTGAACCAGGTTTCAATTCAGGTGCCCAAATCCCGATTTACCGCGCTTATCGGCCCCAATGGTGCGGGGAAATCCACTTTATTACATATCATTGCCCGCCTGCGTAAACAGGATGCAGGTGATATTGAGCTTGACGGAAATAAGATACAGGCTTACTCCCATAATGAGCTGGCGCGTCACTTATCGGTTCTGCGTCAGGAAACTCGGATTGCCTCCCGTTTACAGGTACGTGACTTGGTTGCCTTTGGGCGTTATCCGCACAATAAAGGACGGCGCACCCCGAAAGATGAAACCATCGTTGATCAGGCACTAGCCGACTTTGACCTTGAGGCGTTTGCGGAGCGTTTTCTGGACACCCTATCCGGTGGGCAGCGCCAACGGGCGCTATTAGCAATGAATTTTGCCCAGAATACCGATACCGTGCTGTTAGATGAGCCGCTAAATAACCTTGACCTTAGCTATGCACGGGTATTGATGCAGCTCATCCGTACCCAAGTGGAGCAAAAGGCGCGTACCTTTGTCTTAGTGCTGCATGACCTGAATTATGCCGCCCGTTATGCGGACTATATTATTGCCATGAAGCAAGGTGAAGTATTTGCGCATGGCGAGACCGCCCAGATTTTTGAAACTGGCTTGTTGTCGGAGCTGTATGATACCCCGATAAAAGTTGCTCAAGTGGACGGCATGCCACTGGCAATAAGCTATTGATTAGATCGGGGTTGGCCTGATCAGCGGCTTTGCTCAAGCCCCGTGACCACATCCATGTATCCGTGATGCCTGATGGCAGGCAATCCGGGGTGATGCACAAAGTCGGATGCAGGGACATACCGCGTTGTTTATCATGGGATAACCGGCCTGATCCTTCGGTTTCCTGTCCATTGAAATCCAGTTCAGTGGTGTCTTGGATACACAGGATGACCTTCGAGTCCTGTTGGCGGATTCGGCACTTTGTTGCCTCAAAGTGTGCGGCCATCAGGACTTCATGGCTGACCGCCTCGTTCCAGAAGAAACGGTACGTCGCCAACGTGCCTGACCCACTCCGGCAAGCCTTGGGGAGGCTGGATTGCGGGGCTTGCAGCATCGCGTTGAGAATCGTGACAGCACGGGCTTCGAGACGGCTGTCTCCCAAATCAAGATGGTCAAGTTCGGTGGATAACCAGTTCCTTGGCAAAAATGGGTAAGTTTACAGTAGCCTGACGACTTGTGTATAAGGAGATGGGTTTACGGAGGATTGCCTGAAAAGTGTCGCGGAACGTCCACGAAGACGGGGTTTACAAGCCCTGCCGGCAAAGGTCATGGGCTGGATTAATATCTGCCAAGAACTGGAGGTAAGCCATATTTAATCAATGGCTTATGTGCTTAAGTTGGTGGGTGTGTGGTGAGCAGTTATCAGGCAATCATATCTTTGATAATAATTATCATTTGCAAAAATATGATTACCTGCTTATCATTCAGCCCATCTCCCCCCAAGCCAATCAGCCCGAATCTTGTTGATAGCCAGGGCATCAATAATTGTTTAGCGATTTTGTTATGGAATTAATGGATGCAACATCAGGCCTGTCAGGCACTGATGAGCTGATGGCTTTTTTGAAAATTTATCTGGATCATCTCGTTCTGGGCGTTCTGGGAACAATGAGCGTTATCATGGTGGCCCTCGTTCTGGAACGCTATTTTTACTTCTGGTTTGTCAAACTGGATAAGTTTGAACACATCGAACTACTGCAAACAGCACTGACCCGTAATCTGACAGCAATTTCCACCGTGGCGGCAAACGCACCTTACATCGGCCTGTTAGGCACGGTCATCGGCATTCTGATTACCTTTAATGATATGGGGCAGGCAGGACGTATTGATGTGAATGAAATCATGGTCGGTCTGGCGATGGCACTGAAAGCCACGGCTGCCGGACTAGTGGTGGCGATTCCGGCCATTGTTTTCTACAACGGACTGATGCGTAAAGTCGATGTGCTGGTAGCACGCTGGAAAGCACTGCAGGACATAAGAACGGCCTGAGCAGACTACTATGAAACGCTTTAATCAGATCAATATGATTCCGTTTATTGACATTATGCTAGTGTTGCTGGCGATTGTGCTGACTACAGCAACGTTCGTATCGCAGGGGCTGATCGATGTTAATTTGCCGAAAGCAGAAGAAGTGAGCGAGCCGGTGCCGAAACAGGAAGAGCCGTTGCAAATTTCTATTGATGAAAACGGCGATTTGTTTTTTGGCGAAAAAAAGATTGCTTATGACGAGCTAAAAACCAAACTGGCCGATGTTGATAAGGCACAATTTATCGTGTTGCGGATTGATAAGCAGGCGGCTTTCGAACAGTTCGTGAAGATTCTTGATCCGCTGAAGGCGGGGGAATTTACTAACCTGTCAATTCAGGCGGAGCAGGCTGACTAATCATGCGGCACTTTTTTAGCTTTATTGTTTCTGCTTTTCTGCATGGTGTATTGCTGTTTCTGTTGGTGGCTACCGCCAGAACTGATGAAGAGGAAATCGAACAGCCCAAACTGACACCGATTGAGCTGGCGATGTTTGAACTGCTTCCACCCGCTCCGGCCACCCCGATGGAAGAATTACCGGCAGTTACCGAACCGGCTCCCGCCCCGGAACCGGTGGCAGAAGCTGTGCCGGAACCTGCTCCCGCCCCGATTCCAGAACCGGAGCCAGAACCGGAGCCAGAACCGGAGCCAGAACCGGAGCCAGAACCGGAGCCAGAAC
>DAOPKY010000042.1:37378-38502 GCA_035391465.1 Thiolinea sp.
CGGAAGGCCCCACGCCGGAGGAACCTCAGCAGGCAGAGCGTGAGAAGGCTCTGGCTGAACAACGTCGTATCGAACGTGAACGCGAGCAGGTATTAGCCGAGACGAGACTGCGTGAGCTGGAAAAAAAGCGTGAGGAAGAGCGCCGGTGGCAACTGGCTGAGCAGCGCCGTCGCGAGTTTGAAAAGAAACAGGAAGAAGAGCGTCAGCACCAGCTGGTCGAACAGCGCCGTCGTGAATGGGAACAGAAAAAGGCTGAGGAAGAGCGCCAGAAACGTTTAGCCGAACAACGTCGCCGCGAGTTTGAAAAGAAACAGGAAGAAGAACGTCAGCGCCAGTTGGTGGAACAACGTCGCCGTGAATGGGAACAGAAAAAAGCTGAGGAAGAGCGCCAGAAACGTTTAGCCGAGCAACGTCGCCGCGAGTTTGAAAAGAAACAGGAAGAAGAACGTCAGCGCCAGTTGGTGGAACAACGCCGCCGCGAATGGGAAGCACAGCAGCAACGTCAGCGACAGGCGGAATTGGCTGAACAGCGTCGCCGTGAACAGGAAGCACAACAACGGGTGCAACAGCTGTCCGATCAGCGCCGCAGGGAGTGGGAAGCGCAACAAGTCCGCCAGCAGGCTGCCGCAAGAGAACAGATTCGTCAGCAAGCCGCTTCACGGCAACAGGCAGCAGCACGCCCTGCTCCGGTCAGTGCGGTCACTGCGGCAAACAGCCAGTCTAATTCGGTACCGATTATCACCAACCCGGGTTTTCAGCGCCGTACAGAGCTGATTTATCCGCATGGTGCAAGGTCGCGAAACCTGGAAGGACAGGTAATTATCCGTGCCAATGTAACTCCGACTGGGGCGGTGAGCAGTGCGGTGGTGTTCCGCAGCTCCGGCCACCGTATTCTGGACGAAGCAGCGGTCAGTTCTGTCAGACAATGGGTTTTTACACCTGCACAGCGCAATGGGAAGCACATCACCTCCATTGTGCAGTTGCCGGTAACGTTTCGTTTGCAGTAATTATCTTCTGTGCTTCCGGTTAAAAAATAGCAACGGTTAGTTGCAGAAAGGCGACAATAACACGTAACCGTTCACGCGATCTATTGGCGCGGCGCGGCCACTTGTAGTATTTTTGTT
>DAOPKY010000043.1:0-37626 GCA_035391465.1 Thiolinea sp.
GCGTTATGCCAGATTCTATCTAAGGATGTGTCCAGTTTTTGGGGTAGACTTCACTGATTCTTGCCTGCTTTGAACTCACGGCTGGCATCGATAAACAGAGTGCTGGTATCTGACTTGTCCTTGTTGAAGATCAGGATCGCAGCCGGGATACCTGTACCATAGAAAAGCTTCTCCGGCAGACCAATCACAGCATCCAGCAGGTTCTCGTCGATCAGCTGCTTACGGATTTTGCCTTCACTTGAACCGCGGAAGAGTACGCCGTGGGGAACAACAACACCCATGCGCCCCTGTGGTTTCAGAGTTTCGACCATATGCAGGATAAAGGCGTAGTCGCCTTTGGTCTTCGGTGGTATGCCACGACGGAAGCGGCTGAACTTGTCGTGCTCGGCTTCGTCATGTCCCCATTTATCCAGGCTGAATGGCGGGTTGGCAGTCACAATATCAAACAGCATCAGGTCGCCGTTTTTATCCAGCAGTTTGGGGTTGCGGATGGTGTCGCCCCATTCGATCTTATGGTTGTCCTCTCCGTGCAGGAACATGTTCATTTTGGCGAGTGACCAGGTAGAGCCAATGGCTTCCTGACCATACAGGGCGTATTGCTTGCTACCATGGTTAGCGACCACTTTGCGGCCACACTTCATCAGCAGCGAGCCGGAACCACAGGCTGGGTCGCAGATGCTATCGCCCGGTTGCGGGTCGAGCAGTTCAGCAATCAGGTCGCTGACTTCGGGCGGCGTATAAAATTCACCGGCTTTCTGGCCACCGCTGGCGGCGAAGTTTTTGATCAGATACTCGTAGGCGTTACCGATTACATCCAAGGTGCCGACTCGGCTGGGCTTGAGGTTTAGCTCGGGTTTGGCAAAGTCTTCCAGCAGGTGACGCAGGATGGTGTTTTTCTGCTTTTCTTCACCCAGTTTGTCGGTGTTAAAGGAGATGTCCTGGAACACGCTCTTACCGGCGTCTTTCAGTTTGGTGCCGTTGGCTTCTTCAATGGCGTGTAGCGCCTGATCGATACGCTCGCCATTGCCGGGTTCGTGACGACGTTCCCACAGGGCATAGAAACTGGCGGCCTGGGGTAGTACAAAGCGCTCATTTTTCATCATCTCTTCGATGAGTTCCAGCTCATCGCCGTACTCGGCCTTATAGCCATCGTAGTGATCCTGCCATACATCCGAGATGTACTTGAGGAACAGCATGGTGAGGATGAAGTCTTTATAGGTATCAGCGCTGATGGTGCCACGAAAGGTGTCACAGGCGTTCCATAGCGCTTTGTTGATACTGTCCTGGTTGATCTTGTCGTTCATCCATTGCTTCCTTTTGGTGGGCCAAATCATCGGTTGGCCCGTCTCTGTTCTTGAGTGCCTTGCGTCAGCGCTACTCCACCGTCACCGACTTGGCCAGATTGCGGGGCTTGTCCACATCGGTCCCCTTGAGCACGGCCACATGGTAGGCCAGCAGCTGCAGCGGCACGCTGTAAACAATCGGTGCCAGCAGCTCCGGTACCGGCGGCAACTCCAGCACATGCACCCGCTCATCCGGACTCAGGTTGGCGCTGCGATCGGCAAACAGGTACAGCTCTCCCCCACGGGCGCGCACTTCCTCCAGATTGGACTTGAGCTTTTCCAGCAGTGCGGTATTGGGCGCCACGGCAATAATCGGCATGTCGCTGTCCACCAGCGCCAGCGGGCCGTGCTTCAGCTCACCGGCCGGATAGGCCTCGGCATGAATATAGGAAATTTCCTTGAGCTTGAGTGCACCTTCCAGTGCCACCGGGAATTGCTCGCCACGCCCCAGAAACAGCGCATGGTGTTTCTCCAGAAAATGCCCGGCCAGCTGCTCAATGTGCGGGTTCAGCTCCAGTGCCTGCTGCACCAGCGCCGGCAGCCGGTACAGGTTGCCAACCAGCGCCGGCAGCTGGCCCTGCGGGTCGCCCTTGGCCTTGAGCAACAGGCCCAGCAGCAACTGCATCGCCACCAGCTGGGTGGTGAAAGCCTTGGTGGATGCCACACCGATCTCGGTCCCGGCCAGGGTCATCAGCGCCATGTCCGACTCCCGCGTCAGCGAGCTTTCCGGCACATTGCAAAGGGTCAGGGTGGCAAAGCACTGGCGCTCGCGTTTGACCTTTTCCAGGGCCGCCAGGGTATCCGCCGTTTCTCCGGACTGGGAGATTGTGACCAGCAGCTGATTCTCACGCCGGGGCTGACGCCGGTAGCGGTATTCGCTGGCCACCTCCACACTGCAACGAATATCGGTCAGGCTCTCGATCCAGTATTTGGCAATCATGCCTGCATGGTAGCTGGTCCCGCAGGCAATGAACTGGATTTCCTGCACCTGTGCCAGCGTCTCCATGGAAAAGTCACCCTGAATGCAGGGCAGCACCTCATCCCCGCCCAGCCTGCCGTTCAGGGTGGCCTGAATCGCATCCGGCTGCTCGAAAATCTCCTTGAGCATGAAATGGCGGTACTGGCCCAGTTCGGTGCCGGCAGCGCTGGCCCGTGACTCCACCAGCGGACGCTCCACCGGACGGTTGTGCTGGTCAAGGATTTCCACGCCGTGCAGCCGGACTGCCGCCACGTCCCCGTTTTCCAGATAGCGGAAACGGCTGGTCACGGCGATCATGGCCTGTACATCCGAGCCGACAAAGTGCTCACCCAGCCCGGCCCCGATCAACAGGGGGCTGCCCTGGCGCGCCACCACCAGCACATCGGGTTCCTGCACCGACATGACCACCAGCGCATAGGCCCCGGTAAACTCGTGCCGGGCCTTCATGACCGCCTTGAGCAGACTGCCTTCCTGCTGCAGGTAATGGTGAATCAGGTGGACCGCCACCTCGGTATCGGTTTCGGAACTGAACTCGTAGCCCAGCGGCAACAGACGTTCGCGCAGCGCCTGATAATTCTCGATAATGCCGTTATGCACCAAGGCCACTTCTCCACGGCTCTGGTGCGGATGAGCATTCAGCTCGCTGGGCCTGCCATGGGTGGCCCAGCGCGTATGGGCAATCCCGGCCAGACCGTTAACCGGCTGCTGCTGCAGGCGCTGCTCCAGCTCCACCACCTTGCCCACTGCACGCACACGGGCCAGCTGCCCATCCCGATCCAGCACCGCGACCCCGGCTGAGTCATACCCCCGGTATTCCAGCCGCCGCAACCCTTCCAGCAGAATGTCCATGACCGGACGCTGGGCAATCGCCCCTACAATGCCGCACATTATTTTTGCTCCTTGACCGGCCGTTGCCAGTGATTGATTGTGATCTGCCGGGCGCGTGCCAGTGTGAGTTTGTCCGCCGGGGCCGTTTGGGTAATGGTCGACCCGGCTCCAATGACCGCGCCCGCTTCCAGCGTGACCGGTGCCACCAGCTGGCTGCAGGAACCGACAAACACCCGGTCGCCGATCCGGGTCAGGTGCTTGTTGACCCCGTCATAATTACAGGTGATGGTGCCTGCACCGATATTCACATCCGCCCCCATCTCGGTATCGCCGATATAGCTCAGGTGGTTGACCTTGCTGCCCTGGCCGATATGTGCTTTTTTAAGCTCCACGAAATTGCCGACCCGTGCCTTTGCCGCCAGCACGGTACCGGGCCGCAGGCGGGCAAACGGGCCGATATGGCAGCCCGGACCCACCTGTGCCGCTTCCAGTATGCTGTGGGCATGAATATGGCAGTCATCCCCGATTTCCACATCCGTGAGCACGCAACCCGGCTCCACAGTGACCCGGTTACCCAGTACCACGCGCCCGTTAAGCACCACATTCACATCCAGAAACACATCCTGACCCGCCTGAACCTCACCCCGCACATCCAGACGGGCGGGGTCCGCCACCGTCACACCGGCCAGCATCAGGGTTTCCACCTGCCGACGCTGGGCTTCGCGCTCCAGCCGGGCCAGCTGCACCCGGTTGTTCACGCCTTCCACTTCCAGCGCATCGGCACACGGCACAGTATTGACTGCCAGCCCCTCGGCCACCGCCAGCCCCACGCAATCGGTGAGATAATACTCACCCTGGGCATTCTGCGGGCTTAAGTGTGCCAGCCAGCGCTTCAGGTCTGCACCACGGGCGGCAATAAAACCGGTATTGATTTCCCGGATCAGGCGGGTGGCCGCATCGGCATCCTTTTCCTCCACAATGGCCTGCACCTGCCCGGCGGCATTGCGCACCAGGCGGCCATAACCTTTGGGGTCCGCCACCTCGGCAGTCAGCACACACAGGGCGGCCCCCTCCAGCCCCTGAGCCAGCGCCTTCAGGGTTTGCGGACGCACCAGCGGCACATCACCATAGGCCACCAGCACGGTATCGTCATCCGCAATATCGCCCATACCCTGCGCCACCGCATGGCCGGTGCCTTTCTGCTCGGCCTGCAAGGCCCAGTCGAGCTGGAAGCCGGTAACGGCAGGAATGGCCGCCTGCACCTGCTCAGCGCCATGGCCATAAACAATCACGGCGCGTGTCGCCCCCAGGGCACCACAGGCATCAATCACATGCTGCAATAACGGTTTTCCGGCCAGAGGATGTAAAACTTTCGGGAGGGCCGAGCGCATCCGGGTTCCCTGTCCGGCGGCAAGAATAATGGGTATCAGACTCATTTTTCCGGTTTCTTTCTATTCTGCTACGTTTTGAAATCAAGGGTTTGTACTGGCAGGCTCATGGTAGCATGCTGATTAATTTGCAGACACCATGACTGCTCTCGATCATCGTCCCTGTCAGGGGTATGCTATGCGTAACACAGGTGGCGACGGCATGCAAAAAAAGCTGCCATTCGTTTTGATCAACCCACGCAATACGGATAACTGCATGAGCTGGCACAGAACCCTCCTGCGCATCAACCTGAGCGCCGGAACCACGAGCACCGAAGCCCTGAATATGAACTGGGCCGGGGATTACCTGGGACAGCGCGGACTGGGCAGCAAATACCTCTACGAGGAAATGGACCCGGCAGCCGACCCGCTCGGCCCGGAAAACCGCCTGATCTTCGCCACCGGCCCCCTGACCGGTACCATGGCCTCCACCGGCGGGCGCTATTCGGTCATCACCAAAGGACCGCTGACCCACGCCATCGCCTGCTCCAACTCCGGCGGCCGGTTCGGGGCCGAACTCAAGAATGCCGGTTATGACCTGCTGATCATTGAGGGCCGTGCACCCAAACCGGTTTACCTTTATATCGAAAACGACCGGGTTGAGATACGTGATGCAACGGCACTCTGGGGCCGGTCGGTATGGGAAACCGAAGACCTGCTGCTGCAACAGCATCAGGACCCGCAACTGCGCATCGCCAGCATTGGCCAGGCCGGGGAGAATCTGTGCCATTACGCCTGTGTGGTCAATGACCGGCACCGTGCTGCCGGACGCTCCGGGGTCGGAGCCGTCATGGGCTCCAAGCAGCTCAAGGCCATCGCCGTGCGCGGCACCGGGGGTACCCGTACCGATAACCCGGATGCAGCCAGCTTCATGCGCACCGTGCAAAGCATCAACGCCCGCCTGACCGGTAAAGCCGGGTACAGCCGTGACGGCACGCTGGCCATGATGGATGTCACCAACAGCTTCGGCAGTCTGCCGACCCGCAACAATCGTGGCGTCCAGTTTGAGGGTGCAAACCGGCTCAACGCGGAAGCCATGCAGACACCGAACGCTCATGGCCATACCAATCTGGTGCGCAATGCGGCCTGTTTTGGCTGCACCATTGGCTGCGGACGCATCTGCAAAATCGACCCGCAGCATTTCTCGGTACGTGACAAACCGCAGTACCACGGGGCTTCCGGTGGTCTTGAATACGAAAGTGCCTATGCGCTGGGTGCGGCTGTGGGGGTGGATGATATCGATGCAGCTACCTATGCCGGTTTTCTCTGTAATGAATACGGCATGGACCCGATTTCACTCGGCGGTACGATTGCCGCTGCCATGGAGCTGTTCGAGACCGGCGCACTGACCGAAGCCGATACCGGCGGACTCACGCTGCGCTTCGGCTCGGCGGAAGCCCTGTGCACACTGGCGGAACTGACCGGACGGGGACAGGGGTTCGGGCGCGAGATTGCCCTGGGGTCCCGACGCCTGTGCGAGAAATACGGCCACCCGGAACTGTCCATGAGCGTCAAGGGGCAGGAGTTTGCCGCCTATGACGGACGCAGCATGCAGGGCATGGGGCTGGCCTATGCCACCAGCAACCGGGGAGCCTGCCACCTGCGCGCTGATCCTTATGGCCATGATTTCCAGACCACCGATACTGCCGGCAAAGCCGAAGTGGTCAAAAACTCCCAGGATGTGGTGGCTTTCATGGACTCCACCGGTCTGTGCCTGTTTCCCTCCGGGGCAGGCTGGAAGCTGGAGGACTACTGCGAACTGGTGGACACCGCCTGCGAAGGTGACTGGGATGCAGCCCGTGCCCGTGAGGTGGGAGAGCGCATCTGGAATCTGGAACGCCTGTTCAACCTGCAGGCCGGACTGACCCGGGCTGACGACACCCTGCCCCGGCGCATACTGGAAGAACCGGCACCCTCCGGAGTCGGCAAGGGGCTGGTGGCACGGCTGGACGTGATGCTGCCCGAGTATTATCAGCTGCGCGGCTGGAACGAGCAGGGACAGCCCGAACCGGCGCTGCTGGAACGACTGGGGCTGAGTGCGGCATGAAGCTGCGCCTGAAACTGCTGGGCAGCCTGCGGGCCTTTCTGCCTGCAGGTGCCGGTTTCAATACCACCACCCTTGATCTGACCCCGGCCACAACGCTGGGTATGGCGCTGCAAAGCCTGTCCATCCCTCAGCAGAGCACCTATCTGGTGCTGCTCAACGGCGAACTGATCCCGGACACGGCCTACCCGGACACGGTGCTGCAGGAGGGGGATGAACTGACGCTGTTTCCACCTATCAAGGGCGGCTGACCGGATAAACCGGAATCAGTTTTTCCGGTCGGCCCTGTGTCCGGATATCCGGTGCCCAGGCATGGCCGTAAATCACTTCATAGCTGGCCGGGTAACGCCCATCCGGCTGCCGGAACGCTTCGTAAGCCTGATAAAACGCCTGCAGGCGCTGTTTCCCGGTCAGGCCCCGATTGCGCCCTGCCGTGGCATTATTGGCCCCGATACCCTTGAGGTCCTGCAGCAGGCCGCGTACCTGATCATAGGTCAGGGTGATCATTTCCATATCCACCACCGGATCACGAAACCCGGCAGCCAGCAGGGCATCCCCGACATCGTGCATGTCGGTGAAACGGCTGACATGGGTGAAACCATCGGCCTGTGACCAGCTGGCCCGCAACTCCTTCAGGGTATCCGGACCGAAGGTACTGAACAGCATCAGACCCTGCGGCCTCAGCACCCGGACACATTCCCGGAATGCGCCTTCAAGGTCATTGCACCATTGCAGCATCAGGTTGGACAGCATCAGGTCGACACAGCCCGGCTGAAACGGCAACTGCATTACATCGGCACACACACCCAGCGGCCTGCGCAGCCAGCGCCCCCGCAGCCGGGTACGTGCCACCATGGCCGGAGCCATATCCAGCCCGATCACCTCGGCTTTTTTATAGCGGCTCAGGAGCTTTTCGGTCACAAAGCCGGTGCCGCAACCCAGATCCAGCACCCGTTCCGGCTCCAGACGCATGTAATCCAGCCGCTCCAGCAGCCGGGTGCCGATCTCGCGCTGCAAGACAGCGGCGGCATCGTAAGTATCCGCCGCACGCTCGAACCCCCGCCGGGTACGGGCCTTTTCCAGCTGTTGGGCCGCTTCCGGCTCCGGATTCCGCCTGCTCATCAATTCTGTCCATCCAGAAAACTGAAAACCTGCTGCAGAAAATCTGCACTGTGGGTCACAAAAGGTACATGGGCGGCATGGGCCATCACCCTGATCCGGTCCGCCGGATACCCTAGCATCGGCAATCCCTGTGCCAGCGAAACCGGAATCAGCCGGTCCAGCTGCCCCAGCAGCCACAATACCGGTTGTGACGGTTTATCATGGCGCAGGTCGCCATGGCGCAGGATATCCAGCCCGTCTGCCAGTGCCTCGGGACTGGCCGGGTATTCCAGTACCTGATCACGCAGTGCATTCAGTTCCCGCAGTCCGGTTTTGATGCCCATGAACTGCAGGGCAAAAAAGCGTTTCAGGGCGGCGGCCTGATCGGTCTGCAGGTTGGCGGCAAAACCGGCCAGCGCTGCCGGGTCCAGTCCGTATTCCCAACCGTCACCCTTCACAAACCGGGGCGTGCTGCCGACCAGAATCAGCGCACGTACCCGCTCTGGATAGCGTGAGGCCAGCCGCTGGGCCAGCATACCGCCCATGGACCAGCCGATCACGGTGCAGGCAGGCGGAACCAGCGGCAACAGGGACCCGACCGCCTGATCCAAGGTTCCGAGTGTTTCACCGGCACGCTGTCCGTGTCCCGGCAGATCCGGTGTGAGCACATTGAAACGCTGCTCCAGTTCAGCCCGTACCGGGGTCCAGACATGGTGGTTCATGCCCCAGCCATGCAGCAGCAGCAAAGGCGGTTTTTCCGGTATGTCTGCTTCGCTGCCAAAAACCGGCGACAAGCCTGCATCCTTCACGCTATCATGTGTAACCATAATTCCAATCTGTTAAAAAACAGGGTTGCTGACAAGTCTATGCCATACATCCTGATTCTGGTTGCCTACCTGCTGGGTTCCATTTCCAGCGCCATGATCACCTGCCGCGCCATGGGCCTGCCCGACCCGCGAACCACCGGCTCCCACAATCCGGGAGCGACCAATGTGCTGCGCATCGGCGGTAAAAAGCCCGCCATCATTACACTCCTGGGCGACATGCTCAAGGGATTGGTACCGGTTTTGCTCGGCAAGGCGCTGGGGCTGGAGGCGTTCTGGCTGTTTCTGATCGGCTTTGCCGCGCTGATCGGGCACATGTACCCGGTGTTTTACCAGTTCAAGGGCGGCAAAGGGGTGGCAACCGCCATCGGGGTTTATCTCGGCATCCATTTCTGGGCCGGGGTACTGGTGTGCCTGACCTGGCTGTTTGTCGCCAAGGGGCTGAAAATCTCCTCCTTGTCGGCTCTGGTCGCCACCCTGCTAGCCCCGCTGTATTTCTACCTGTTCACCGGGGATATGGCCCTGACGCTGGGACTGCTGGTCATGACCGCCCTGATCTGGTGGCGGCACCGCAGCAATATCCGGCGCATGCTGGACGGCTCGGAATCCCTCATCAAAACCGAACGCAAACCCTGAAACAGGGCCTTCCGGTTTCGTGGCCAATTTCAATACCCATGTTTCCTGTGCGGCTGCCGGTTCGGGCCTGCTGGCAGTACTGTGTCTGCAGGTAGGACTGGTCACACAGCCGGAAGCCCTGCTGCTGGCACTGGTTGGCACCCTGGGAGGCATTCTGCCCGATATTGACCTGCAGCACTCTTACCCCAGCCGCCTGCTGTTCGCCATGCTGGGCATATTCAGTGCCTTTCTCCTGATTTTCTCGCTTGAAAATCAGCTCTCCATCGTCGAACTGTGGCTGGTGGGTATCGGTACCTTTGCCTTGGTACGGCTGGTGCTGTGGAAACTGTTTCATCAGTACACCACGCACCGGGGCTCGGTTCATTCGCTGGTCGTCGCGGTATTGAGCCTGTTCAGCGTCAGCGCTGCCAGTTACCATTTGCTCAACAAGCCACCGATTATCGCCTGGCTGCTGGGTTTTTTCATCTTCCTGAACTTCATTCTGCATCTGGTTCTGGATGAAATCTACAGCGTCGACTTCAGCAACCGGCGCATCAAACGCTCCTTCGGTACCGCCTTGAAGCTGGTGGACCAACGCAAACCCGTCAAATCGACCTTACTGATCTTCCTCAGTCTGCTGATCTGGTTTCTTACTCCCGAAATTACCCCTTTTCTGGACACCCTGTTCAGCCCGCAAGCCTGGGGCATCATTCACTCACGCCTGCTCCCCTGACCATCTTGCGGTTACCTGTCGTTACATATTACCCGAACCTATCACCGCTTATCTAATCATCAATTGATTTAATCGGTTTTGTCTTCTACTATCATTTTTGTCTTCCGTGCTTTTACGCCGGGACCATCCTTAGAATGCACGAAAAATAACCACAAGGGTTTGAGAACATGTTTCCGAAAATTCATCTGTTCAAGAAACGCGATTACGCGTATCTGATGCTGGCTGCGTCCATCATTGCCGGCGGTTTTGCAATTGCCAACTCTCAGGCCAGAACCGCACCGCTGCAGAATACCCTGCAGGCCTATCTGGTCGGTGTCGACCAACAAGGCAGGGAAATCCTGCAACCCACCCGAGAGGTTGAGCCCGGCCAGTTGATTGAATACCAGTTGACTTACTCCAATACCGGCAGCAGCGCACTGAAGGACGTAGTCGTTACCGGCCCGATTCCGGCAGCCACCGCCTACATGCCGCAAAGTGCCCGCAGTCAGGCCCGCGCCCAGCTTCAGGTCAGTGTTGATAACGGTAAAACCTTTGAGTCCGAACCTGTCAAACGCATGATTACTGACAAGAACGGCAGAAAAGTCGAGGTGATCATTCCACCCAGTGAATACAGCCATGTACGCTGGACCATGAAAGAGCCCCTGCAGGCCGGTGTAACCCAGCAGTTCGCCTATCGCTCCATTGTTGAATAACATAAAAATAAGACGAGAGTAACGAATGAAATCCTTTCAAAAACGCAAGCTCAGCGAAATCTGCGCCAAGGCACTGATTGCGGGCGGCGTGGCAGTGACCATGCTTCCGCTGGCTTATGCTGCCGGGACAGCAGCAGGGACTCTGATCCGTAACCTTGCCACCGTCACCTATCAGGATACCAACGGCAACAGCTACAGCGCCCAGTCCAATGAAGCTGTCATTACCGTCAAACAGGTCTACTCGGCTGAAATCGCCAGCGACAACACCAAAACGGCCGCTGCCGGTCAGACCATCTACAGTGCCCATACCCTGACCAACACCGGTAATGGTGAAGACACCTATACCCTGACAGTCGCCGATGCCAACACCCTGGAAACCCAAGGTATCGACCCCGACAGCATTGCCATCTACCGTGACCTGAACGGCAACGGCATTGTGGATGCCGGCGAGCCGCTGGTCGGGAACGGTACCACCGGTACCCTGACCCTGACAGGCGGCGAGACTGCCGAACTGGTCGTGGCCGTGGCTGTACCTAATACTGCCGTACCCGGCGACCAGATCGGTATCGAGTTGCTGGCTACCTCAAGCAACAGCACGGTTGTCGATATGACCAGTGGTTCGGGCGGTATGGACGCTGCAGAAGGCACCAACAACACCCTGATTACGGTTTCCAATGATGCCGTTCTGAATGCCAACAAAACAGCAGAGGCCGGCCCTGGTGCCAACCAGATCACCTACACCATTACCGTCACCAACACCGGTAACAAGGCAGCCACGAATGTCCACATCTTCGACGGTCTGCCGAAAGATACCACCCTGGTCAGTGCCACGGCTTACGGCCTGCTGACCTCCAACAGCGACACACTTCCCGGCAGCAGTGCAGTGGCACTGGATGAAGCCAGCGGTGCACTTAACGCCGACCTGAATGCTGATGGTGATATCACCGACAGTACCGAAACCGGATTCGGTATGGACCTCAACAGTGACGGTGTTATTGATGGAACCGCCGTCACTGGTGTTCATGCAATCGATGTCTCACTGGGGGCCGGGCAGACCGTCAGTCTGCAATTTGTCGTTGAATACGATCCGGCCACCTACAACAATAACAGCATTCCGGGTTCTGCCGGTGATGTGATCAAAAACGTCGGTCATGTCACCGGTCTTGTTGATCCGGGCAAGCCACCAGTCACCACCCCGACCAACCCGACCGGGACCGTCATTCCGGTTTCCTACGGGGTGGATACGAGTGATACGGGTAATAATGTCAACGATGCCCTCAATGATGGCAGGGATGACGACGAACTCAATAATACCCAGCTGGTTAACAGCGCCCCTTCCGGCTCTGAAGTCCTGTTCTTCGTGGACATCTCCAACCTGGGTAATGCCTCCGACACCATGGACCTGTCCATCAGTGGCAGCACCTTCCCGGCAGGTACTTCCTTCACATTCTGGAATGCCGATGGCACGGTGCAACTGGTAGACACCAACGGCAAGGCCGGTCCGGATACGGGCGTGCTGGCACCGGCTGATCCGGTGTTGACCACAGACAGCCGCACCATCCTGGTCAAGGCCAAACTGCCCGCTGGTGCTACAGGCTCCGACATGACCGCAACCCTGACGGCAACCTCCACCAATGCACCGACGGGAGCCGCAGGCTCAACTGATACCACCGAGCTGAAATTACTCAGTATCAGCGCACCGGGTGCCGACCTGACCGACAACAAGGACGGCGCTACACCGAGCGTCAATGGAGATGCGCTTGACACACCTTATGCCTTGAACAATGGTGGCAGCATCGGTACGGCAGGTACCCGCACAACCATTGCAGCGACAGTCGGTTCACAGGTCATCATTCCGTTCTACATCGACAATGACTCCGGTGCCTCCGACTCCTTCCAGCTCAGTGCCGGCAGCGTCTGGGACGGCAGTACCCTGGGGGGGCTCCCGACCGGCTGGACGGTCCAGTTCTACAAAGGTAACGGCAGCGGCGCTCCGACCGGCATGCCGTTGACATCCACCGTATTGCTGCCCGGTGAAACAGCAGACGCTGAATACGTGGCTGTCATCACCATTCCATCCGACCCGGCCTACGCACTGGCTGACTATACTGCCGACAACAACGGCGACAGCACAGTGGATACCCTGGACAGTAACGGTGACGGTGATGGCGATCAGCCAATCTTCATCCGCATCAGCTCCGCCAACAGCGGCTCCAGCGACATCATGCTGGATGCCATTGACGTGACGGACCTGCGCAGTATTGTCATCACGCCACCGGGTACCAACCAGATCCAGCCGGGTGGTTCGGTGGATTACACCCACACCCTGTCCAACACCGGCAACACGGAAGAAACCGTGGAACTGAGCGCCGGCAACTCGGCATCAGGCTGGAACAACACGGTCATGGTGGATACAACCGGTGATGGTGTACCTGATACCACACTGGCCAACCTGAACCCCGGTGACACGGTTTACGGTGTTGACGGGACCGGGACCGCTGTTCCCATGACAGTCACTGACAGTGATGGTGATGGCCTTCCTGAAATTGCGGTACCGCCGGGCGTCAATGTTGATCTAGTCCCGACCGTCTTCGCCCCCAGCAACGCTGCACCGGGTGCTACCGACGTACTGACCATCACCGCTGAAAACATGGACACAGACCCCGCAGCTCCCGATGCTGTCCTGGAAGACGTGACCTCGGTGATTCTGGGACAGGTGCGCCTGACCAAGACGGTGGCTTATGATGCCTTGTGTGACGGGACACCGGATGGTGCCTTCCAGGCCAATCTGAGCACTCAGGTCGCACCGGGTGAATGTGCCATCTGGCAGATCGTGGCCGAGAACCAGGGTGATGCCAATGCCATGAACGTGGTGATCCGCGACGAAGTCACGGCTTACACTATCTTCGATACCAAAGGTGGTGCTGATACTAACCTGCAGTATGCACTCGGCAGTGGTACCGCACTGGCCTATATGACGCAGGCTGCCGAACTCAGCAGCACCACCGATACCGCCGATGAAACCAATGGCACCGTGACCTTCTATGTCGGTACAGGTGCAACCAGTACTGCCGGTGGTACGCTGGCTCCGGGTGAAATCGCAACCGTCCGTTTCCGCACCCAGGTTGAATAACCGTTCTTCGTGACGGAAACACAACCCGCCCCCCTCCTCCACGGAGGGGGGCATAACGCTGCCATAACACAATAAATAATAACCAGGCGACCAGCAGTCCTGCCAGTCAACCGTAAAACAACAAATAACCGGCCCCCTGTGGAACGGGACAACAGACAGCGGAGAAGCTTGCATGTTACGCAATCTCATGGCATTGATGATCCTGCTTTTCATCAGTGCATTTTTCAGCATGGGGTATTCAGCCACCAAGGCCGGAACCCGTATTGTCAATCAGGCAGAAGCAAGCTACTTTGATCCTGAAAGCGGCACCATCATCCGCATTCTGTCCAATTACGCCACCCTGGTGGTTGCTCCCCAACTGGCGGTACAGCAGGATCAGGACCAGAGCCAGCTGGTGACGCCCGGTCAGCCCGTTTATTTCCCCCACACCATCATCAATACCGGCAATCAGGCCGACACCTACCGGCTGACGGTTGAAAACCTGCCGGGTGACAACGGTGAGCTTGAGAACATCCGGATTTTCCTGGATGAAAACGGGGATGGCCAAGTCAATCCGGGCGAACCGGAAATCACCCAGACCACCCTGCTGCAACCCGGTGAACGCATTCAGGTGATCGTGGCAGCCAATATGCCCGTCCATGCCAGTGCCGGCAGCCAGTACAGCCTCCGCCTGATCACCACCTCAATCAATGACCCCAAAGTCACTGACTCCGATACTGACACCGCCAGCGTCACGGACGGTGCCATCATCCGCATTTCCCGCATCAGTGATGTCGACTGCAGCATCAAGCTCGATATCAATGACAAGAGCTATCATGAGATCAGCTACACCAATATCGGTAACCAGCTGCCACCCGAGCGCAGCATCAGCGTTGATGGCACACCCCTGAGCGGTGTCCTGATTGCCGACGAGATTCCCGCACCTTTTCAGCTGATGAAGGAACCGGCCTTTTTCGCCGAACCCGTACAGGCACTGCGCCTTGTCGCCAATCCGCTGGGGGAATGGAGCCGTTATGACCAGTGGGATGGCATCACATCGGTGACACGGCTGGGCATCCTGTTGCCGGCTGACAGGATCAAACCGCATCAAAGCGGCAAGTTCGGCTATACCCTGCAAGTCATCGCCCAGAACAAAACACCGGAAGTCTCCAACCTGCAGTCCCTGATCGACCTGAATGGTGATGGTACCAGTGACTTCCAGAGCAATATTGCCTGTAACACGGTCAAGCCCCGGGAGCCGGACATTATCAAGGGCCGCCCGGAGCTGGTACTGTCCGGTACCGTCTTTGATTCTGCCGGCCTGCAGGGCGTACCGGGTGCCACCATCAACCTGATGAGTGCCGATGGCACCCAGGTGGTGGCCAGCGTGGTCTCGGATGATGACGGCTATTATGAATTCACCAATATCGCCAAAGGCAGCTATTATCTGGTGATTGTGGCTCCGCTGACCCACGAGGCTCCCTCGATCCAGCCACCGTTAAAATTCACCACCTATCAGGTCTCCGACCCGTCCTACGGGCTGCCGGGTTATCAGGCCACACCGGATGCAGCCAGTACCGGCAAGGCCGGTCTGTTTGAGCTCGACCCGGCCAAAGAAGCCAGTGTCATTGACATTCCGCTGGACAAGCTGGGTATTCGCGGCCAGATCGCCATTGACAAGACCGCCTCCATCGAAACGGTCAGCATCGGTGAGCTGGTGTCCTATACCATCAAGATTCGCAATCTCACCGAGCAGGACCTGTACGCCGCCTACATCAAGGACCAGCTGCCGGTCGGCTTCAAATACATCAGCGGGACCGCCAAACTGGACGACAGGTTCATCAGTGACCCGGCCCTGACAAACACTCCGGACGGTGAACAGCTCAATTTTCGTATCGGTGATTTCCTGAAGGGAATCGAACGCACCCTGACCTATGTGGTACAGGTCACTGCTCTGGCCGCCTCCAGCAAGGAAGGCATCAACACTGCCCATGCGCATGGCGATACCATTACCGACCTGCTGATACAGTCGCCCCCGGCCAGTGCCAGCGTCAGTATTGTACAGGATGGCGTGCTCTCCGATCGTGCCATCCTGTTCGGACGCCTGGCCGTGGCCAGAGACTGCTCCATCGGGGATGATGCCAAACTCAACGAGCAGGGCTTCCCGCTGGCCGGGGTCCGGCTCTACCTGGAAGACGGTTCTTATGTGATCACCGATCCCAACGGCCAGTACAGCCTGTATGGCCTGAGCCCCGGCATTCATGTGCTGAAAGTGGATGAACATACCCTGCCGGAAGGGGTGGAGCTGATCGTGAACAGCCAGGCCCAGGCCGGTGATCCTGACAGTCGCTTTGTTGATCTGACACCGGGTGACTTCCATCGGGCCGACTTCGTGGCTGCCTGCCCGCAACCCGTCGAACGCACCGTCACCCGCTGCCCGGAGCCCAGGCCGGCCACGCCCAAAACCCGTACCCAGGTGGTCGAACCCGAGCGTGAAGTGCGCCAGTGCGAAGACCGCCCGGTCCGGAAAACCCGCACCACCACCGTGACCCGCAATATCGGCAATGCCATTGCCCCGGTTCACTTCGACTCCGGGAAAGCAGACATTCCGTCCGACTATGCTGCAAAACTGAATCAGCTGATCCAGCTGACCAAAGACAAACAGAACGTGCGCTTCCGGTTTGTCGGCCATACCGATAACCAGCGCCTGAAGCCGGAGACCAAAGCCAGGTTCGGCACCAATCAGGGCTTATCCGAAGCACGCGCCAGCGAAGTGGCCCAGTATGTGCTGAGCAAACTGCACATTCAGAGCAAAGTACAGGTGGAAGGCAAGGGTGAAACCCAGCCGGTCGCCAGCAACGACACCCCGCAGGGTATGGCACAGAACCGGCGGGTTGAACTGCTCATGCTCTATGACGAGCCCCGGCAGGAAACCTACACCGAAATGCAGCAGTCCTGCACCACCCAGACCATTCCGGCCAAAACCGTGATCACGGTCGATGACAGTGGTTCGGACGACCTGCGCCAGCCCTGTGAAATCCGCAAAATCACCGAGACCAGCCCGGTTGGTGAACGCATTCTGGCACGCCACCTGCGCCAGACCCAGGGCTGGGGCAGTGAAGTGGAACGCATTGACCCGGCCAATACCGGCAACCTCAAAAATCTGGCCCGGCTAGCCGACAAAAACGGCGATATTTCCAATGGCCTGCTGGAAGCCTATGACAATCAGGTCAGGGAACATCAGGAAAACTTTGCCCGTGAACAGGCTCAGGTTGAACAGACCAAAACACCACAGGCTCCCGACCCCAAGGAAGCGGTCAAGACCCTGACCAAAGAACAGGGCAAGGCCGGTACCTGGCTGTGGCCGCTGGATGACACCAGTCTGGACGGGCGCTTCATGGTCGTGGTCCGGGCCGGCCTGTCTCCTGCCCTGTCAGTCAATGGCAAGGAAATATCCAGCAGCCAGCTCGGCGAGCAGATCGAAAACAAATCTGCCGGCTCCCAGGTTATGGCCTGGTACGGGGTGGAGCTGGAAGAAGGCGAGAACACCGTCAAGGTTACTGCCAAAGATACCTTCGGCAACGAGCGCGTACTGGCCGAGCGGGTCTTCAAACGCCCGTCCAGCGGTGTGGCCATTGAAATGAAAGTGGATGGCACGCTGCAGGCTGACAGCGGGCAGTCCACCGTGCCGGTGCATATCCGGGTACTGGACCGCAACGGCTATCCGGCCCGGGGTGCCTACTACCTGACCCTGGAGGCCAGCGACGGGATGTGGGCCGAGCCCGACATTCAGGACAAGGTACCGGGGCATCAGGTCAAAGTGACCAACGGCGAGCGTACCGTACACCTGAGAAGCTCGGCCCAGAGCGGGCTGGTCAAGCTGCGTGCCAGCACCGGTGAGCTGGTGGCTGATGCCGATGTGTCCCAAGTGGCCGAAATGCGCCCGCTGGTGGCTGTCGGCCTGCTGGACCTGCGTGCCCACAAAGGCTATCGCAAGGGCTATGAAAACCTGGGTCTGATCATGCTGGACAAGGATGAGCAGGATATTGAAGTCAATGGCCGTGCTGCCATCTTCATGAAAGGCCGCGTTCGCGGTGACATGCACCTGACCATGGCCTATGACAGCGAAAAGGACAAGGAAACCGAGCTGCTGCGTGACATTGATCCGGAAAAGTACTATCAGGTCTACGGTGACTCCTCCATACGCGGCTTCGAGGCGCAGAGCCGCAGCCCGCTGTACCTGAAACTGGAGAAGGAACGCCACAGCCTGATGTGGGGTGATTACGTGACCGACAATGAGGCTCCCTCTGCCGACATTGCCAAATCGTCCCGTACCCTGACCGGCCTCAATGGCATCTATGACAACGGCACCACCCGTGTGCAGTTCTTCGGTGCCGAGACCGACAATCCACGCGCCTATGTGGAACTGCGCGGCAATGGGACCGCCATGCAGTACCAGCTGCAGGATGTGCCGATCATCCGCAATTCCGAGGTGATCGAAATCCTCACCCGCGACCGCAACAATCCGGGGCTGGTGATCGATCGGGTCAGGCTGCAGCGCTTCCGCGATTACTCGCTGGATGACCTGACCGGCTACCTGACCTTCCATCGCGTGATTCCGACCCTGGATGACAACCTCAATCCGGTCTATATCAGCATTGCCTATGACCGTGATGAAACGGTGGATAACTATCTGGTGGCCGGCGTGCGGGTACTGCACCAGTTCACCGACAGGCTGCAGGCCGGTGCAAGCTACACCAAGGATAACCATGACGAAGAAGGTTATGCGCTCACGGGGGTATTCGCCGAATACAAGGATGAAAACACCCGGATTCAGGCCGGTGTGGCCAGCATGGATCACGCCAATGGCGACGAGTCCGGACAGGCAGTCCGCATTCAGGCTTCACACCAGTGGAATGACAAGGCCCGCACCGAAGCCACCATCGCCCAGGCGGATGCCGGGTTCACCAACAGCAGCAGTGGCGTGACCGCCGATCGCCGCGAAATCAAGCTGAATCATCAGCAGAAACTCACCCCGGATATCGAGGGCAAGGTTGAACTGACGCACAGCGAGTCGCTGAGCATGGATGATCAGCGCCAGACGGTGGAGCTGAGCGCCACCACCCGGCTGGATGACTGGAAGATCAAGGGCGGGGTACGCCAGATTCACCAGAAGGACGAGAGCACCGATGAAACCGTGAATACCGCCCTGATCGGCGTGGAACGTCAGTTCGAGGTCATGGACCGCAAGGTTACGGCCAAAGGCGAATATGAACGCGAAATCGGCGACTCCGACCGCCAGCGCATCAGCGTCGGTGCCGATGTCCAGCTGACGGACAAGACCAAAGCCTATCTGCGCTACGAACAGGCCGACCGTCTGGGTTCCGGCACCCTGTCCAGCACGGTGGATACCAGAAATAGTCTGGTGGCCGGGGTCAAGTCGCAGGTATTGCCCTCCACCGAAATGTACTCCGAATACCGCATTGAAGGTGACATCAGCGGTGAAGACATGGTGGCGGTCAATGGTGCCAAGGCAACCCTGAACCTGGAAGAAAATCTGGTGGTAACACCGAGTATCGAATTCCTCAACTATGTCGAGGGAGACGGTGGCAAGGATTCCATCGCCGCCTCGGTCGGTATTCGTGACACCCGGGCAGCGGACAGCAAAAAACTGCTGCGGGCCGAGACCCGTCACAGCGAGGATGAAAACTTCTATGGCCTCAAGGGAACCTATGTCGCCAGAGTCACGGATGATACTTCGGTCATGGTACAGGATGAACTGCGTTATCAGCAGTATGACGATGAGCGTGATGATGCCATCAGGAACACCCTCACACTGGCTGCCGCCCACCGCCCTCAGGGGGACGGTGATTACAACGCCCTGTATGCCTACAAGTGGGACAAGGACGATGCCAATAATGTGGACACTCATGTCCTGTCCACACACCAGAACTACCGCATCAATGAAAGCATGGACATTGCCGGACGCTTGGGGGCCAAGCAGCAGATTCTGCAGGCCAATGACCTGAACCAGAAGTCCAATGCCATGATGGCGGATGCCCGTATCGGCATGGATGTCAATGAACGCCTGAGCCTGGACCTGCATGGCGGCATACTGGCCACTGATGGCGGTTCCGAACAGCGCTATTCAGCGGGTGCCGGCATCAATTACACCGTCATGGATAACGTTCAGGTGGGTGCCGGTTACAACTTCACCGGTTTCCGGGACCGTGATCTGGACCCGGATGGCTTCAACGCCAAAGGGGCCTATGTCGGTCTGCAGATGAAAGTGGATGAAGACCTGTTCACCTGGCTCAGCGGCGACGAGAAGCAGCTGGTCAATGCACAGTGCGAACCGCTGCATCGGGTTGAGCTTCTGGATGCCGACCAGCAGAAAACGCTGGAAAAACAGCGTACCCGTTGCCGGCAGGCTCTGGGGATGACGGATGATCGTCCGTTATCGCCCGGTTTCCAGCCGCAGATGATGGAAAAATAAATAAAACGAAGGCAAAGGGCAGCGACCATGCAACACGGAACATTCTCTTTTGACCACAGGGGCTGGCTTGGCCGGCTGATGCAGATCAGCCTGCTGACCGTTCTGGCGGCAGGCACGGGCTGGGCAGCAGGCACCGTCGCCAATACCCTGATCCGCAATCAGGCCAGTGCCACCTTCAAGGATGATGCCGGACAGGTTTTCAGCGTCACCTCGAACATGGTAGAAACCCTGGTGCAGCAGGCTGCCGGGGTCGAGCTGGTACAGGATCAAAGCAAACGTACCCGCATCGGCGGCGAGGTCCACTTCCCGCATGTGCTGACCAACGTCGGCAACGGGCCGGATACCTTTGACCTGACGGCGACCAATGTCGCCACCACTGACAACTTTGACTTCAGCAGCCTCACGCTCTACGCCGACCTCAATCAGGATGGCCAGCCGGATGACCTCACCAGCCCCATCACCACCACACCGCTGCTCGGTCCGGATCAGAGCTTTGCCTTTGTTGTGGTGGCCCGGCTGCCGGGCACGGAAACCAGCACCCAGCAGGGCGCGATCAATGTCACCGGCAGCAGTCAGTTCACGCCGGCCATCAATGACAGCAATGTGGATGTCGCCATTGTCACTGACCAGGCAGTCATTGATGTCACCAAGTCCATCAGCGCCACCGCCGGCCCTGCCGGTACCACGGATCCGCTCACCGATCCGCACTATACCGTAACGCTGACCTATGAAAACATCAGCATGCTGCCGGCCACCAACGTCACCCTGATTGATGCCCTGCCAACCGGCATGCGCTATGTCGCCGGGTCAGGGCGCTGGAGCCAGGCCGGAGCCATGGTACTGACTGACGCAGGCCCGTCTGATGCCCAGACCGCCACACCCTATACCATCACCTATTGCGCCTATGACAGCAGTTGCACCGGTCTGGCCGAAGCCACCCAGGACGCCGATACCGACTCGACCAATCAGGTCACCGCCATTATCAATCAGGTACCCGCCGGCATCCGTGGCAATATCAGCTTTGAAGTCACGATTGCCCCTGATCAGCTGGCCGGCTTCCTGCACAATACCGGCGAGTTTCTCTACCATGACGGCAGCACCAATATTCCAGCCACCCTCACCAACAAGGTGGTCTTTGAAGTTATCGCCTCCAGTGGCGTTGTCACCAACGGCAGCAACAGCAGTGCGGTGGACGGAACGGCTGAACCGATCACCATCGCATCCACGACCCAGGCTGGCATCATCCGCTTCACCGATTACGTCTGGAATACCGGCAACGGGGATGACAGCTTCGACCTCAGCCTCAGCGCCAGCACCTTCCCGCCCGGCACCAGCATCCAGCTGTTTCATCCGGACGGCAATACCCCCCTGCTGGACACCAACGGCAACGGTATCCCGGATACCGGTGAACTGGCTGCCGATGCCTTCAAGGCGGTGGTAATCAAGGTACAGCTACCCCCCGGTGCCAGCGGAAACAATGGCGGAGCAGGCTATCAGGTCACACTCACCGCCACGTCATTTACGGACGGCACCCAAAGCAACCCGGCCATCAATATTCTGCAGAACATCAGCACCAGCAGCGTGGACATGACCAACGACACCGATCTGGCCAGTGCCGCTCCCGGAGCGGCTCCCGGAGCCGGCGCCGGACCGGAAAGTGCAGCGGTCACAACCAATACCGCCGCACCCGGTACCACCACCCGCTTCAGCCTGTTCATCAACAATACCAGCGCGGCACCGGACAACTACAACCTTGCCGCCAGTACTGACAGCGGCTTTACCAGCCTGACCCTGCCGCCAGGCTGGGGGGTGACATTCCTGAACACAGCCGGTGCCGTCATCAGCAATACCGGTAATATTGCCGCCGGATCCAGTATGGAAGTGTATGCCGATATCATGATTCCGGCGGACGCACCGGCTGCAACCACCGATATCTACTTCCGCAGCCTGTCGCCCAATACCGGTGCCGTCGACATCAAGTACGATGCCGTTACGGTCGGTCAGATCACCGACATCGTGCTTACTCCCGACAATCAGGGCCAGGTACTGCCCGGTGGTGTCGTGATCTACAGTCACTGGCTCTCCAACCAGGGCAATATGGATCAGGCCAATATTACCCTGACGCACGTCAACGACCAGCCCGGCTGGGCCTCGGACCTTTATGCCGATACCGATGGTGATGGCGTGCTCAGCGGGGGCGACATACGCCTGACCACGGTTGCCAGCCTGGCCAGCGGGACCGGCATGCTGATCTTCAACAAGGTATTTGCACCGGCTTCAGCGCCGATGGGTACCGACAACCTGACCGTGATTACCGCGAGCTGGAACGGGGGTGCAGACAGTACCCAAGCCAAAGACCTCACCACCACCAACCGCTCGGATGTCAGTATTGTCAAACTGCAGGCACTGGACGCCCTGTGTGATGGTACCGAGGATTTTGCTTTCGGCTACGATAATTTTGCCGCCGAACCGGGACAGTGTGTGATGTACCAGCTCACGGCAACCAATACCGGTGTGGAGCAGATGCAGAATGTGCAGATTCATGATGCCACCCCGGCCTATACCCACTTTTATACGGCGGGCAACCTGCTGCCGACCCTGAGTCAGGGCAGCCTGAGCACCCCGATCAGCGATGGTTCACGGGGCGACATTTCCGGAGCCATGGGTGTGCTGAACCCCGGTTACAGTGCCGTTCTGATTTTCGGCATTCAGATCGAATAAGGAAAAGCACATTCAAAAACAAAGACTTTCCAACCCCCTGCCTGCTGAAACGGGCAAGGGGGTTGGGTCGGGAATCACTCTCCCTGCAACATCGCAAACAGCTGATCCTTCAGGGCCAGACGCTGCTTCTTGTACTGCTCCATCACTTCATCTGATGGTGTTTCAATTTCCATCTCAAAACGCTGAACCGTCTTGTCAATTTCATGATACTCATCGTACAGGCGCGCAAAATGGGCATTATTCATTTTCAGCTCATGAATTTTGTCCTTGTATTCCGGCAGCTCCTGCATCAGTGAATGGTTATCGCCTAACATGCTGTTTCTCCTGTTTTTGATCATTCAAACGATCCGGCAGTCGCCATCCCGGCCTGCCGCCGCGCGCAAGTCTATCACAACTTGAGTGCATGCCTGATATTCATGCCAGATTGCAGGTTTGCCCCACTACCAATCATCGTAACTACTCACCATCCCCACCCCTGAAAAAAACCTTGCCAGCTGACCCAGAACCAGCCAATCTGGCCCCATGGAACAAGTACTCAAACTCCCCACTGTTGAAGCTATCCGTGCCGCTTTTCGGCAGGGTGAGGATGCTGTTGTTGCGCTGTTCCTGCAACAAAAGGAAATTTTATGGCTGACATAGCAGATCAGATCGCCCAGGCACGGGCAGGCAGGCACCCCCGGCTGGTGGGCCAGGTCCGTTCAGGCTGGGTGGTGATGGGCGAGCGGCAGTTTCTGCCCGGTTACTGCCTGCTGCTGGCCGATCCGGTGGTACCCACCGTGAACGACCTTACACAGACACAGCGCAGCCGCTTCCTGCTGGATCTCACCCTGATCGGTGATGCCCTGCTCCAGCAGACACCGGCGCTACGCACCAATTACGAAATCCTCTGCAATGTGGTGCAGGAGCTGCATGCCCACGTCTTCCCGCGCTTTGCGGACGAAGATGCCGCGCTGGCCGGCAAATCAGCCTTCTTTTACGACTGGGAACAGGCCCCGCGCTGGTCGGAAGCCGAACATGGGGCACTGCGCCGCCAGCTGCAGCAGACACTGGAGCAGCTGCAGGCACAGCACTGAGCCACAACCGGCCCGCTGCTGTTCCGGCCCCCGAACCGGTCGGGGGCCGACAGCATCACTGTGCACCCGGCTGACTACCCTGTTGTGGTGTCGGTGCAGCCACCCCCGGTGCCGCAGGAGCTGTCGGGGCCGCCCGCTTCACCCGCAGCGGCAGGGGTTTCCACAGCCCGCCCACATTGATGGCACGCCAGCCATGACGCAGCCAGCCCAGCACCGAAAACGCCAGCCACAAGGCCCAGGCCAGCATCAGCACCCGATAAATCCAGAGCGGTGCACTGACCAGATCAGGCCGGGGCAATACCGCACCGGTACGATCCTGATACCAGTTCAGCACATAAGCGCTGGAATCATTACCGGCGATCTGCATGTCCGGCTGCCCCAGCAGGCCATTGGCCACCGCCCCCATCAGGATCAGCAGGGCCACCAGTGTCAGCCCCGCCAGCGTGATCTGCATCAGGTTGAACTGCCACTCCCGCCACTGCAACTGCTGCTTTTCACGCCAGCTGATCGCCATCAGCCAGGCAGCCACCACAATCATCAGGGACGTGGCGGTCTGACTCAGCCCCACCGCCAGCAACAGCCACTGCCAGCCTTTCAGCGGCGTCAGCCCCGAGCGTCCGAGCAGAAAGGCCAGCACCGCCAGAGCCAGCAGTACGCCCCAGAACAGCACTGCCGGTCCCATCACCGGTCCACCGGTCCACAGAATCCAGCGTTCCTGTGACGGCTCGATACGGGCACGGGCATTGACGCTGGGCAGGCCGGTATCCACCGCCGGGAAGCGGTACCACAATCCGGCAGCTCCCGGGTCACGCCATTTCAGCACCACCTGCTGCTCCCCCGGTTTCAGGCTCACGGTAATGCGGTTGTCCACATTCTGCAGCTGCTGCTGCACACCACCGACCAGCAGCTGCTGCACCTGTGCAGTGGCCGGCAGCTGGATGTCATGGCGCACGCCCCGGCTGCTCAAAATGGCCAGACTCAGCTGCACATCACTGGCGCGCTTGCCGGCACTGACCTCCAGCTGGCTGCTGCGAATGGTCACGGTCTGGCCCGGCAGGCCCTTGGGACGGCTCAGGTTCAGTACCAGTTTCTCCCCCGGCCAGGGCAGCCATTCGGGCACGGTGAAGCTGTCTTCCTCGACAAAGCGGTTCACCGGAATTCCCTCCGGCTCCAGATGCCAGACCGGACTCACCGCCACCGACCAGCGCTCCAGAAAATCGGCTGAATCCACCGCCTGTAATGTCAGCTGCTCACCCACGGGCAGGCGTGAGGACCAGTCGGCTTCATTCTGCCCGGCCCCGAGACTGATGCGGATGTGCTGATTGCGCACTTCCTGCTGCTCGCTCATGGGCTGCTCACCCGGCAACAGCGGAATATTCAGGGTCAGGGGCAGGTCCAGCGGCGACAGGCGCGTGATACGGGTCTCCACATACCACTCCAGCCCCAGGTTCAGACGCCGTTCAATACGCACAAAGGTCGGCAGAATGCTCTGCTGCTCGGCCAGGGCCTGTTCGCTGCCGGACTGCACCCGGTTGAGCTGCAGCTGTGACTCGGGCACCCCGTCATCCTTGACCCCTTCCAGGGTCCAGTTCGGGTCCTGACTGCGCCATATCACCTGATGCGGCGTCAGGGGCAGCAGCAAAGGCACCGAATTGCGCCCCGGCAGCTCGCCACGCAGCTGCACCTGATGCAGTCCCCGAGGCACCTGCATCCACAGGGTCTGCTCGTCATCACGCCGCAGCGCAGTCACGACCTCTCCGTCCATCAGCACCTGCTGCGGCATCCAGGTATCCTGCTGCCCGGACAGCGGAATCGCGGTATCGGTGGCCGCATGTACCCGCAGCATCAGGTTCAGGCGGTTGTCAGCCACCAGAATCTGCATCTGCTCGATCTGGGCACAGTCAGGCTGACATTCGGGTGCCCGAATCAGGCGCTGCTTCAACTCCTGCAGCAGCTCCGGTCCCGGCAGTTCCGCCGCACGCACCGGCACAGGCAACAACAACGGCAGCAACAGCACCAGACCCGCCAGTATCGGCAGGCGCCTGCGCCATGCTTTCCAGTCCGGCACGGGAGGCAGCCATTTCAACAGGGCATTTCCCCCCGGCCCGGCACCGGGTGCACGCCCGCCCAAGTCGGCCAGCCGCCAGCTCAGTCCCAACAGCAGCAGGATGCCCAGCAGTTTGATAAACAGATTCAGCCCCGGCCCGATCAGCCACAAGCGGCTGGTTTCATCCGGACGTACCGGCCCGGACCAGACCAGGCTCACACTGCGCCACCCCTGCCAGTCGGGCAGGCCCGGACCGGTCTGTACCACGCTGTTGGGGTCCAGGGCGCTGAGGTCGACCTGATTGCGATAGGATTTTTTTACCAACGGAGCCGACTGGCGGGCGATCGGGGCCGGTGGTGGTGCCGGCATGCGCTTGGTCTGTGCATATTCCTCCAGCGCCGCACCGTCCATTGTTGCCTCCATCTGTACATTCATCTCGGCCTCGGGCATGGCCTGACTCGGCTGTGTATCCATGGCGATACCGACCTGCAGGTAACTGCTGCCATACCCTGCCGATTCCAGCTGCGGGTAAAGTCCGATGCGCACGGTATGGATCATGTAGGGCACCAGCACCAGCACAATCAGCAGCAGACTGAACCAACGGTAATAACCCAGCCACTGCTTCAGGCGTCCCGCCGGCATCACGCGCCACAAGGCCAGTACCGCCAGCAGATTGAGCCAGACAAAACGCGGGGCACCAGCCTCCTGCCACACCAGTACCAGCGCCAGCAACGCAAATCCGCCCCAGGGCCAGCCATACAGATAGCCAACCGCCAGCGCAATAATCAACACCAGAAACAGGTCCAGCAGACTCCATTCCATCAGCCAGCTGGCCGGTACATTGTCGGCTCCGGCGGCAGAAAACAGTTTCCAGCCCGGCGGCAGGTATAACGTGGTCTGTACCGATTTCAGGTCCTGCTGCCAGCCATTCACCGGCAGCTGCGAACGGCTGCCTTCGTAGCGGCTTTCCGCCTCCAGATTGATGTGCGCCCTGCGGATTTCCACCCCGGCACTGTTATCCTGCCCGCCCTCGGTGATGAACTGGGGCTGGTTGTCGATGCGGACCCGGCCCAGCTTCAGCTCAGGCAGTACCCCCAGCCGTGACTGCTGCTGCAGCTCCCCGCTCAGCCGGTCACGCAGGGTATAGCCACCACCGTCAAAATCCAGCCACATGCTGCGTTCCAGGTTGAGCTCGTTGCTGCCTTCGACCACGGCACCGCGCTGCACCACATTCAGTGCCAGACTGTCACCGGCACTCATGAGATAAGCCGGCAGCGACTTCCAGTCTCCCGGCAGCAGGGTCTGGTTCGGGTCAATGCTGGGTACGCCGCTGACCTCGACCTGACGCACCTGCGGGTCGGCAGCAAAGACCCAGACTTCCTGCGCCGGCCAAGGCTCCTGACTCGGTGGCAGGGCAAAGCGGGTCTGGTCACCGACAGCCCGCCCGCTGACCTCCAGGGTCCACTCCCCCGGACGCAACTGGACCTGCAGGCCCTGTTTCCCGTCCAGACGTGCCGGCAGGGGGCTGTCAATACGCAGCGGGATCATGCCTTCCAGCCATACCGGAGCCAGCACGGCATTGCGCTGCTTGCCGGAGACGCGCAGACGGATGGAAGTCAGCACCTCGACCGGGTGTGAATCCACCACCTTGCGGAATACCTGCACATCCAGATCATCCTGTGCCACTTCAGTGTTATCGCCTGCCATGAGCCAAAGCTGGCCCTGGGCGTTGAAATTGGGATGGGCAACCGGCTGGCCGTTCACCTGCAGGCTGACCAGTCCGGAAGCCGGTGTCACCGCCAGCGTACGTGGCAGCTTGTCCCAGCTGAACTCGCCCTGGATCACATGCAACCCCGGTGCCAGCCGGACCTGCGGCACCCCGTCACGCGCCTGCACCAGCAGAGCCTGATTATTATCATCGCGCACATTCTGCGGCCAGTGCGCACGGTCACCGGGCAGCTGTACCAGCCCCTCCCCGAAGACCTGCCACTGCTGGCGGAAAGTGCCGCCCCTGGCGTTCAGGTGCAACTCCAGTGTCGATGGCCAGCTGCACTGACGCACGTCGGCGTTGTACTGCCAGGGGCAGTCAAGACCGGTTTCATCCTGCAGCACCCAGCCCACCCAGGGTTTGAGCGGCCCGGGGACCTGGTCCTGCGCCAGTGGTGCCGCCCACAGGTGCAGGGGGAACAGAAAAAACAGCAAACAAGACAGCAGGTACAACAGGGAACGAATTTGCATGGTGGTCTGGTCCGGTTATCAGTGATGGTTATCAGTCCGATCCGGCAAAAACGCGCAAGCCGCCTGCCGGATACCTGATGCTTATGACCCAAGCTTATGTCAGGAAGTTTATCCGTGCTGAAAGAAATACATTCAGCGAATTCAGCTGCTCACCCCCTGACCTTACCACATCAGGTCATCCGGCACCTGGAACGCCGCATACGGATCATCCTCATCCGGGATATTGTCTGCGCGGGTATTCAGCACCAGAATGGCGCTGGCATCACGCTGCATAATCTTTTCGGCCACACCCTTGGGTACCAGCTCGTAACCCCGGTCCAGGCGTGCAATCGCCAGCAGGCCGCCTGCCACCTGCTCACGCAGCTTGCCGGCCATGTGCAACTCCTTGACCCGGCTCCCGTCTGCAAACTGGTAAACCGCTTCTTCATTGATCCGTGCCACCCGGTTCATGGCCACCAGCTGGCGAATCTGGGCCTGGATGGCACGCTGTTCGGCGGCTTCACGCTGCTGGCGGTTGAGTTCGCGTGAACGCTCGGCCTGTGACTGGCGGGCCTGCTCCGCCGCCACTTTCACCGCATCTGCCGCTTCAGGTTCCTCCGATTTCTTGCCCTTGGCCGTTTTCCGATGCGCCTTCTTGCGCAACTCGCGCTCGGCCTGATCCGCTTTGGACTTGTCCACCAGTCCGGCTTTCAACAACTGATCCTTGAGTGACATGACAGATACCCCGCTGTGTCAAAATGCTTCGGCTTTTCCGGGACTATAGCGCAACAGGCAACAGGCCATCCAGCACCACCAGCCGCCGCGACCGGACAGCCCGGCACGGCATGAATCCACATGAACCCACATGAATTCGCATAGACCGGCATGAATCAGTGACACAAATCATCAGGAAGATCGCAATACTGGCCAGCAGGGGCTGCTTTTGGCTATGCTTTGAGCCGGGCCAGTCACCGGCCCGGAAAATGGCAGGGAGAAAGGATGTACAACCTGAGATGGACCGATGAAGAAAAACAGCTGGCACGCAACCTGTTCGACAGCTGTCACCAGGCCGAGCTGGAACACACCATGGCAGAACTCAAGCGGCGCACAGCCGATATCAACACCCCGGAAGAAATGTGGAAGCTGCTGGATGACCTGAACCAGAGCCAGCGTGAAATCCAGTACAAATACGGTGATTACCGCTATTCCCAGCTGATCCTGCTGTTTGGCAGGCTGGTGCGCGAGGGGCACCTGAAAATGGAGCAGCTGGAGAAGCTGTCGGAGGACAAACTGGTTTATATCCGCCGTATTGTGGATTAACGCCCGAACTAAATGAAAAACCCCGCACAAGGCGGGGTTCAGGGGGCTTCCAACATGAAAACATGGGGAACTATCGCTTCCTCAAACGATTCAGGAGTTTTGCAGCTATCCCCCTGCTCACAGGGGGAATCACTGAGGGGATGCAGCATCTTGTTGTTATTGATGTTTCAGGCTGCTTTGTCCCCAGGGGCTTGCTTGTCAAACTTGTTATTATTATCGGTCTTTCGGTTTTTTATTGTTGTTGTCTGGTGTTTATTGTTCTTGTTCTGTCTGTTGTTCTTCTTGATAACATCCGTTGCAACCCCTGTGCCAAATCAGCCAAATATTAATTAAATTCATGATTTAAAAAATAAAAAAATAAATAACACCCTTGCAACAGCCTGACAGCTGACGGTGACAGTTTGTCAGTTTCTGCCCTGACGGCGGCAAACTGTGACCGCCTGTGACAGGCTTGTGCCAATCCGAACCGCACAGGTAGACTGCAGCGATAGATACACCCGCATCAATCCTGTCACCCACAACATAAGGACACCCGTTCATGCCACTCTCTCCACCACAGGCACGCCAACTCATCCACACCCGCACCGTCACCTGCCAGGGCTATGAACGTCAAGACGGGCTCTGGGACATTGAGGGGCACATGGTGGATACCAAAAGCTACAGCTTCGCCAACCGCGACCGGGGCGGACAGATCCAGGCCGGCGAGCCGCTGCACGGCATGCGGATCCGCCTGACCATTGACACGGACATGCGGATTCATGCCGCCGAGCAGGAAACCGAGTTTGCCCCCCATGCCTACTGCCACGAAGTACCGCAATTTGTCCATCATCTGGTCGGTGAGCGTATCGGGCCGGGCTGGACCCAACGCTGCAGGAGCCTGATGGGTGGAAACAGCGGCTGTACCCATATCACCGAACTGCTCGGTCCCATGGCGACCACCGCTTACCAGACCCTGGTCAAGGTGCATTTTCACAAGGCCACACCCGCAAAAACGGCAACAACCCGCACCGCAACAAAGACAGACACTCCCCAAAAACCCCGCTTTATCGGCAGCTGCCATGCCCTGCAGGAAAGCAGCCCGGTCGTGCGTGATCACTACCCACACTTTTACCGTGCCCCGACGCCGGCCCCCGACTCCGCCGAGCCGGATACGGAAAATCCCCCTGTACGCCGCTGAGCATCAGGCCACTCTCAGCGCTATTGGCAGAGCAACGGCATAACCGACAACCGGACAGCTGCTTTTTTCCGCCAATCACCTAAAATGGCGCTTTCACCAAAGGAGATGCGCATGACAACCCGCCATACTGCCCTGTCGGCTGACATTGGGGGAACCAACATCCGGCTCGGGCTGCTGGAACAGGGCCAGCCCTGCCCGGCTCACATCCGGAGCTACCAGATCGACCACTTCCCCGATCTGGCCACTGTCATGCGTCAATACCTGGACAGTACGCCCGGCGGCCATGCTGTCAGCGAAGCCTGTATCGATGTAGCCACGCCCGTGACCGGTGACCGGGTCAAGCTCACCAACCATGGCTGGAATTTCAGTATTGCCGAAACCCGCCAACAGTTCGGTTTTCAGCGCCTGAAGGTCATCAATGATTTTACCGCTCTGGCCCTGTCGCTGCCGTTGCTGGAACCACAGGAGCTGATCCGGGTCGGGGACGGAGAGCCGGTTCCTGAAGGCAATATCGCCCTGCTGGGAGCCGGCACCGGACTCGGGGTTTCCGGACTGGTGCGGACCTCAGACGGTGATTACCCGGTCAGTGGTGAAGGTGGCCATGTAACGCTCGGTGCAAGGAATCCCCGTGAAATGGCGATTTTTCAGGCTTTCTGGGATAAATATGGCCACATGTCTGCCGAACGTCTGTTGTCCGGAACCGGCTTGGGTGAGTTTTATCAGGTGATCTGTCGCCTCGACGGCCAGCCGGTGGAAGCACTCACACCGGCAGAAATTTCGGTTCGTGCCCTGGATGGCAGCTGCCCGCGCTGCCTGGAAGTGATGAACCTGTTCTGCGAATGGCTGGGTATCGTGGCCTCCAATCTGGTGCTGACTTTATGGGCTACCGGGGGCGTGTATATTGGTGGCGGCATTGTGCCCAAGCTGGGTGATTTTTTCCTGAATTCCGGCTTCCGGGCTGCGCTGGAAACCAAAGGCCGCTTCCGCAGCCAGTTACAGGCCATCCCGGCCTATGTGATTGTTGCCGAGCAACCCACACTGCGTGGTGCCGCACGTGCCCTGCACCCGAACTATGAAAAGCTCGGGCTGACCAGCCGGGCCTGATGCGACCCGGCCTTTCAGCAGCCACCGTTGCCCCAGTCCGCCACGACCTTGTAATCCAGACCGCCGGCAGGGCCATGCTCCCACTCCACCGTCAGCGTGCACTGCTCCCGGTTGGGATTACAGCCGGCAGCCGGCAGGCGTGAGATTTTTGCGCTGCCGTAGCGGCGTTTGCTGAACTCCAGCCGGGCACTTCTGAACACCATGCAGCTGCCCGGTGCAGACAGGTTGACGGTATCGACGCCCTTGCCTCCAGTACTGTTATTGTGCTGAAAGCTGGCAGTGGCAGCATGAGCAACCCCCAGATTCAGGATCAGGGTACCCAGCAGAATGATGATCCCTTTTTTCATGATTTTATCCTCATTATTTACGGGTTCCGGCCACACCGTTCCGACGGCCTTCGGATTGTTTCAGGGTCATCGAATCACCCTGGCTGGCAGCAACTGGCAGGTAAACGGTCACTGAGGTGCCCTGCCCACCGGACGAAACGACCAGTTCAGCCTGGATTTTCTTCGCCCGATACTGCATGTTTTTCAGGCCGTTACCACCCGGCCTCTCATCAATAAAACCTTTTCCATTATCACAAATTTCTATTTTTATTTGATTGGCACTTCCGGGTTTCAGTTCCGTACAGGCCGACAGACTCACCCGTTTGCTCCCGGAATGCTTGACGGCATTGGTCACGGCCTCCTGCAGAATGCGCAGCAGGTTGAGCGCCCGCTCCGGCCCGAAATCAGCCACCTGCGGCAGTTCATCCACGGCCCACTCCAGCTCCATCTCACAGGCTTCCAGTACCGCGCTGATCCGGGTGCGGAACATGCCCAGCATGGCGGACAGGTCAGTGCTGGCATTGCCCAGCGAGTCAATCATCAGGCGCAGGTCATTGAGCGCATTGCGGGCCGAATCCTTAAGCTGCTCCCGGTCAATGCTGGCGGTATCCAGCTGGCGCAGCATGCTGGTCAGATAGACACCAATGCCATCATGCATGTCGCGCATGATGCGGGAGCGCTCATTCAGCAACACTTCACGCTGCTCGAACTGGCGGATGGTTTCATAGCTTTCCGCGATCTTGCGTCCACGTTCGGCCACCCGCTGCTCCAGTTCCTGATTCAGGTTCAGCAGCTTGCGGTTGTAGGTTTCCGTGGCCCGCAGCGAGCTGACAAAACGGCGCAGCAGAATCCAGGTAAAGGACAGCATCAGCACCGGTGCCCCGAAGTGCAGAAACAGGCCGTTGACCTGTGGACGCCAGCCCATCTGCACCGAAAAATCATAACTGGCAAAAACGAAAATCACCGCAATCGCCAGTACCAGTGCATACAGTTCACGACTGACGTGCCGCTGCCCGATCTTGCGCAGGACAAACAGCAGCACATAGGCACCGTACACCAGCAGCACCGGATTCCAGACATAAAGCACCACCCGATAGGCATAGTCCCTGGGCAGCACCAGGCACAATAGCGCCACCGGCACCCCGATCACCAGCATCAGGCGCTCAATCTGCGGGTGGGCCTCATGCAGGAAGCGATGCACAAACATCACCCCCAGAAACACAAAACCGCTCAGGCTGAACATCATCAGCCAGTCCCAGAAAAATACCGGCAGCGGGATGTCCACCACAAACTGGTCCATGGCATTCACCGCCCAGCACAGGCTGGCCAGCGCGAACAGTCCGTATTCGGTTTCCTTGCGACGGTAAAACCACAGCACACCGATGAACAGGGAAATCACCAGCAGTGACAGCGCAATGGTGCGCGGCACTTCATGGCGGAAAATACCGTGGTCGTGATACGCCGCCTCCAGCACCTCGATCGGTGCCAGATACAGCTTGTCCAGAAAGCCACGGGGTACGGGTTCGGCCACCACATAAACATCAATCCAGTTCCGGTCCTCCCGCAGCAGACCCGCCGGAATGGAAAACAACATCGGGCGGGTGGCATTACGCGCCACCGGCTGCTCAAAACTGCCGCCCCAGCCCAGCAGCACATCATTCAGAAACACGGCAGCATTGCTGCTGACAGCCGGCAGATACAGGCCATACAGTACCGGCTGGTTCCCGCTCAGCGCCAAGGAGACATGATAAAGACCCCGCCCTGACATCAACTCGGGAAAGCTGTCGGCCTGAGAACGCCATTCATGCGGCAGATTCACTTCCCGCCCCGCTGAACCGGTCTGGCCCAGCTGCTGAACACAGTTCAACAGTTGGGTGGCGATGGGTTCAGGCACATCATTCGCATAAGCCAGACTGTCACTGATGGACGGGCTGCACACGCCCTTTGAATCCGGGAAAAAAGCAGCCCGATCCAGTACCAGCGCATCATAGGGCTTGAAACTGATCCCGGTCAGCTGCCAGGCAGCGACCATGACCAGCAGCATGCTGCCCAGCACCGTCAGCAACGGGAACCAGACTGTGCCATAAAAAGGCCGGGTCAATGCAATCCGGGTACCGGCCGTCATATTCGGTCCAGCATGGCCTTGAGGGCCTCTTCATGGCTGATGCCGGCATTGAGCATGTGTTCCACCACCTCGCGGTCCTGAAGCTGAAAGCACTGACAGGCCATGGCAAAAATATCACTCACCGGCACCTCCAGCTGATGCAGCAGTTCAATACCGGTATCCAGCTCCATACCGTAGGCCAGCTTCAGGACATCCATGACCTCAATGGCAGACTTGCCCCCCAGCAGCAGCGACTCGGCCACCTGACGGGCACTCTTCTGGGATGCCGAGCTGCCGGACTGCTGACGCATGGTGAGCTGTCCCATACGCCAGCCTTCATAGACGGCTTCATTGCGTGAATTGACCTCCAGCTTGCGGTAGATGCGTTTGATGTGGGAAGCCACGGTATGCGGGGAAATGTCCAGTGACCGGGCGATTTCCTTGTTGGAATACCCTCTGGAGATATACTGCAGCACCATTTTTTCCTTGGGCGTGAGCAGGTTCTCCGAATCGCCCCCCTCGGGGGAGGCAGCCGTTTCGCCCACATCCTCATGCTGGAAATAATCCAGAATATAGCGGGCAATGGCCGGACTGATGGGGGAGCCGCCCTGCAGCAGCTGTTCAACGGCGTTGAGGATATGTGCCTGGGACTCGTCCTTGAGCAGGTAGCCACCGGCTCCGGCCTTGATGGCTTCCACCACGCTGTTCTCGTCGCCAAAGCGCGAGATGACCATGATTTCCGCCTGCGGATGCCTCTGCCGGGTCTGTTCAATCAGCTGTTTGCCATTACCATCCGGCAGGCCCAGGTCGGTCAGCAGTACATCCGGTTTATGCTGCTCCAGCCATGCGGACGCATCGGAAAATGTCCCCGCCATCCCGACCACCTCAAGTGCAGGGGCCTGTGCCAGGATATCAGCAAGACGTTGCAGGGTCGGGGTATCATCTTCTACCAGGAAAACCCGTTGCTTCCGTTTGTTCATCACTTTTTCACCTTAAAATGTTCCGGTCTTCCATCTCTGTCTTTATATACAGGATGTCGGTTTGCGAATATCCCTCAAATCAGGGATGCGCGCGTAACGCGCTTCGCGGCGTTCGGTTGGTCCCTCAAACAGGGGAGCTGTTTTTTCACCAGGGTACCCATCCACGGGATACCGTCGTCGGCCGCGGGCTGGCAAGATGGTTTCCACGATGACGAGACACAAAACGCCATCTCCACTAACACTCACCAACCGAGGGACTGACCATGAAAACGTTCGCCACAGCCATCGCCGCCACTGTTCTGGGTTTCGGACTCAGTACCGCAGCCCATGCCGATTCAGTGTATTTCAAGAACCCGATCAATTTCGCGGGTACCGGTTGCCCGGCCAACTCCATCGCTGTTACCGGAGCCAATACATCAACCCTGAGTATCCTGTTCGATCAGTATGACGCCGGCAACAATTCCGTAACCGGCCTGAACCGCTCTTCCTGTAACTTTGCCGTACCGGTCCATGTGCCTCAGGGCATGCAGGTTTCCGTCATGACTGCCGACTGGCAGGGTTATGCCCAGGGCCGTGCCCAGCTGAGTCGCAAATACTTCTTTGCCGGTGCGCCGAACCAGCCTTGGCTGCGCAACAACTACAACTCCGGTGGTGGCCGCGACTTCCTGGAGCGTGACAACCTGATTCACAGCACCACTACCTGGGCCCCCTGTGGCAGGGATGTCCAGCTGCGCATCAACAGCAATGCCCGCACCCTGGGCGGCAACAGCTACATAGCAGTGGATACGGTTGACCTGCAGAACCGGGTTGTGTTCCGGTTAAACTCGAGACGCTGCCGCTAAGCCGGCCTCCGGCTCCGAACAGAACGTTTCGGCAAAACACCTCCCGGCCCATGCCGCCCCTGCCGGAATCGTTCAGAACCCCGCCCCCGACCAGCCAACCTGATCGGGGGCGGGGCTTTTTCCCGTATCAAGCCCCGGCATGCGTCCGCAAATTACAGTGCGGCAGCCCCTGAATCCGGCCATGGCCAACAGATCCGCAAGCTCCGGTATCTACACATTCAGCAGAGCCTCCCGACAATGGGCTGATTTGTCATGCAGACATCCTGCTCCTGGTCTTAAGGTGCTAAAATCCGGATTCTCCATACCCAGCCTCTCATGAAATGGTTACAAGCCAGAGAATCACCCCATGAATCTATCCCAAAAAGACGCCGATCTGTTCTACCGGCTCATGCGCTCACTGCAATGCCACATCAACGATAAAACCGGAATTGTTGCCGGCATGCCCACGGCTGCTGATGTGGAAACGCTCCCGCAGGATGAAAAAATTGCCCTCAGAGAAGCCGTGTATGAAAATCCGGGGCTCATCAGCGACTATGTGCGTGAAAATCCGCATAAATTTGATGCGGAATCATTGAAAATCATTGGCGGCTGGGTGAGCTTCGTTTCGGGACATTTCTATATTGAACGCTACCTTAAAAATCACGCCATTTTCATGGATGAAAAAAATGTTTACGCAGTTCATGGCTTGTATGACGCTTTCGACCGCATAATTCCAAAGGCGTACCTGCCTGCTTATGTGAGCACGGTTTTACTGCCATTCAAGGGACAGATTGTTTTTGATGGCCTGATGTTCGGCCAGAATGTTTACTTCGGCAGCAACATCACAGCGAGCCTGAAAGAAGACTACCTGCGCGCCAAACAAAACGGGCGTATTATTGATACATTACCGCCATCGAACAAACCGGCAAAAAAATCCACCCGCAAGGCGGTAGACTGGTCGAGGGAAATGGCTCAATTGCAGAAAGCTGCCAAGCCCCTGAAAGGTGGTGCCGGGCAGCCGCCCCTCAACAGTCCCGCGTTCAGTCTGGTGAAAAGCAGCATCGAACTGGCCGGTCAGGCGGCAGAATCCTCTGACCCCGATACCCTGCAGGCAACGTTCAAGAAAGTCAGGCGGGCAGTGACGCAGATTGAAAATATCCTGCACCGGATGGAGTGAGCAGGACCATCCATGGCAGGAACTACTCAAAGAAACTTGTCAAGAGATCAGGGCATATCTTCGCATGATTTACGTATGTAAAAGAATTTGCTAAAGTCATATCCCGATAACCCGTCTACCATCACGCCCAAGTGGGGTGATTTGTTTTCCTGCGCAGGGACAGGCAAGCCGGCAAGCTGCACAAAAAGTGATAATGATGTGCTTGGCAGTGGCCATTTTTTCATAACCTTTATATAAACCAATACTTTACGCTGTTGATTGTCAGGCACGGGCAATCAGGACTGCCTGTTACAGGCTATGCATTTTATTATGTGCCTCTTGCAAAACTCCTAACAACGTCAGCGGAGACCTACCTCTGACATAAT
>DAOPKY010000044.1:0-37367 GCA_035391465.1 Thiolinea sp.
TACTCAATAGGTCGGGCTGCCATTATCCGATAAGTTTACGGGGCGGTGTACTAGCAGCCATGCCGACTGAGGATCGTCCCCCCGTCGATGCGCTGGATACGTGTATTGAGCGAAACCTGCCGGATCTGGAAGCAGAAGACCGGCACATCATCGACGCCTGCGATCTTCAAGGGCAAACGGTTCGTGCATATGCCGAAGCCCATGAACTCACGCTGGCCGCCGCCAAATCACGCCTGTTGCGAGCCAGAAAGCGGCTTCGCGACCGCCTTATCCAAAATTGCCAAGTCCGTTTCGATGAGGCTGGGCAGGTGTGTTGCCACATCCCACGCACCTCGACCTGAATCCTTTTGGCTCCTCATTCGTCTTCTTGGTTGACGGTTCAGTGCGGGCAATCCGTTATCGCTGAACCCCAACAATGGAGATGAAACATGACCACCCTCGCCATGCGTTGGACGCAACGCAGCCCACGGGCGTTTCTGGTACTGGCGGCCCTGCTATGGTGGGGCTTGTACCAAACCCTGATTCCCCTCTCGGAAAGACTGGTGGCTGCCCTGCCGGTCGCACGCGAAAGCCATCTTGGCGGCGCGCTGCAATTCTTCTTTTATGACACACCCAAGGTGCTGCTGCTTCTGACGGGCATCGTGTTCGTTATGGGCATGATCAACAGCTACTTCACGCCGGAGCGCACCCGAGCCTTGCTGGCTGGACGCACGGAAGGGGTTGCTAACGTGATGGCCGCCTCTTTGGGCATCGTCACCCCGTTTTGCTCCTGCTCGGCGGTGCCGCTGTTCATTGGCTTTGTGCAGGCGGGTGTGCCGCTGGGCGTGACCTTCTCTTTCCTGATTTCCGCCCCGATGGTCAACGAGGTGGCGCTGACGCTGCTATTTGGCATGTTCGGCTGGAAAGTGGCGATGCTGTACTTGGGCCTTGGCCTGTCGGTGGCTATCGTGGCGGGCTGGATCATCGGTCGAATGAAGATGGAAGCGTATCTGGAAGATTGGGTGCGCGACATGCCTAAAACCAGTGCGCAGTTCGCGGCAACAGCAATGAGTCTGAGTGAACGTATCGAGGCCGGTTTTCAGAGTGTGCGTGAAATCGTCGGCAAGGTCTGGCCCTACATTCTGGCGGGTATCGCCATCGGCGCGGGCATCCACGGTTATGTGCCGCAAGACTTCATGGCCAGCTTCATGGGCAAGGAAGCGTGGTGGTCGGTACCGCTGGCCGTGGTGATCGGCGTACCGATGTACACCAATGCAGCAGGCGTGATTCCCATCGTTCAAGCCTTGCTGGCCAAGGGAGCGGCACTGGGCACGGTGCTGGCGTTCATGATGAGTGTGATCGCCCTGTCGCTGCCGGAGATGGTGATTCTGCGTAAGGTGCTCAAAATCAGACTGATCGCAACATTTATCGGTGTCGTCGCCACCGGAATTCTGATCGTGGGCTATGTATTCAACTGGGCTTTATGAGGAGATTGAAATGAAAGACATCAAGGTACTTGGTACAGGTTGTGCCAACTGCAAAAGCACCATTGCGTTGATCGAACAAGTCGCTCAAGCGAAGGGAGTTGCAGTTTCTCTGCAAAAAATAGAAGAACTCAAAGACATCATGAGTTACGGCGTGATGAGCACGCCGGGCGTTGTGATCGATGGGAAGGTCGTCCATGCGGGGGGGGTTCCATCCCGAGACAAGATCGAGCAATGGCTGATTGCATGAGGTGCCAAAGATGACAACCGATCAAAAGAAACTCGAAAACGCTCGTCAATACTGTCCCACCCTGACCCTGCGCAAGGTAACGGAAGAAGGGGCTTTGCTGGTGGATGTTCGCGAGCCATCAGAAATTGCAACGCTGGCATTTGACGTTCCCAAGCTCGTCGCTATCCCGATGAGCGAATTTGAACAGCGATTCATGGAACTGCCGCGCGATCAGGAGTTAATTTTGGCGTGCTCAGTCGGTGAGCGCAGTTTGAAAGCGACCTACTTTTTGATGTACCACGGATACGACAACGTCGGCAACATGGAAAGCGGCCTCACAAAATGGGTGCGCAAATGTTTTCCGGTGAAGGGGGATGCGGAATCGCTGACGAACGGTTCTGCGTGCTGTACTTCGTCATCACCTCCCGGAAAATGCTGTTGAATTGAATTTTCCGGCTACCAGCTTAAGGCGGGACAACTGGTAACGCTATAGCGAGGGTTATTTTCCCAAGCACTGCCCGCCCGGAGTCAGCTATGCTGAGTTAATGACCAAAAAAACCTCTGTTACCCAGAGCATCCGGGCTGGCAGTGCTTGGGGAGGGCAAATCTTCTCTACAGCTCTACGATTTGTCCCGCCTTAAGCTGGTAGCCCTTTTGCTGAAACGACAGGGTGTTTACGACCGCTTTGTTCCACCAGTCGTCAAACAGCGGCGGCAAAACTTTTTCTAGAAAAATAGCAAGCTGCCCGGCTACGTCGCTGAGATGCTTCGCAACTGCTCCGTGAACCAAGGCTTTCTCATTCATTTTTTGACTCGCCTCCTGTTGAGAATACTTAAACCCCGAAAACTAAAGCCTGTCATCACGAGACAGGCTGATGCCTATATAAATTTTACTTATGATTTGCTCATGCAATTCTAGCCCACAACATAAAACAACGAACCTGCACCGCCGCTTCAAAGGATTTTACATTTTTCAGCAGCTCATCTCCATCATAAGCCTTGCCAGCCAACAAAACGTACCTCGGTATTGCCCCCCTTTGGTTTTGCTCATGGCTTGGTTACCACCTGCCGCGCCTGCCGTGTGGGGATGAACTTTGACATGAGAAGCATCAATCAACTGCTCCAGCAAGAATTCCCAAACACCCTTGTCGCGCCACCGACTGAAGCGGCAGTGATTATTCTTCCAATCGCCATAATCCGGCGGCAAATCCCGCCAGGGAGTACCGGTCCTCAATATCCAAAGATGGCATTAATGAACTGACGGTTGTCTACAGCGATCTGAAAAACCACATTTTTATCTGCTAAAAAGCAAAGGGCTGCCCGGGATTTTCAAATACTCCCGGCAGCCCCTTCACACCAACCCCCGCACGGCTCCATGCGAGAGTCAGCAACCCGTCAGCGCATATTGAACAGCTCCTGATGGAAGGCTTGCGCAGCCAGCCCGTTACGGGTCAGGTCGGCTTGCAGTGACTGGCCGAAAGCTGCCGGGCCGCAGAACCAGACACTGGCCGACAGCCATTCCGGAATCAGGGTGCGCACCCGCTCCCCGGTCAGCAGGTCGTCCCTGCCATCGACCACCATGTGCAGCTGGATATTGGCGGCACGGGCATCTGCCTCAAGCTTCTGCCGCAGGGCCGGGTCCGGCTCCGGCGTACAGCAGAACAGGGTAATCGCCTTGTTGTCAGAACGGGCCAGGGCCATTTCCTTCATGCGCGCAATAAAGGGCGTAATGCCGATACCGGCACCTACCCAGATTTGGCGCGGGTTGGCATCATCAAAGGTGAAACGTCCGTAAGGGCCTTCCACGCTGACCGCGCTTTTGACATGCAGGTGATCAGGCAGCAGCTCGGTATAATCGCCCAGCGCCTTGGAAATAAAAAGAATACTGCGGGTTTCCGGATTCCAGTCCGAGGCAATGGTAAACGGATGCCGCCCTTCCTTATCATCAAAGTTTACAAAGGCAAACTGCCCGGCCTGATGCCCCGGCCAGCCGTTATCCAGCTTGATGGTGGTTTCCAGCACCCGCAGTTCCTTGTGGTACTCCAGCGCTTCGATGCTGCCCTTTACCCGGTGGGAAGCCCCCACACGCCCCAGCAGCACCAGCACCGCAGATACCGTACCGGCAATCATCAGCAACGCAGTCACCCAGCCCACCGGTTGCGACCAGTAGCTGAACTCAACCAGGATGGTGGCATGAAACACCAGCACCAGATAGGCCACCGCAATCCACTGGTGGGTTTTGGCAAACCAGTGATAGGGAAACGCCTTGATCAGGGCCAGAATCATCAGGATGGCTGCGGCATAAAATGCCCACTCGCCGACCGACTCGGCAAAACCGCGCTGCTCACGGAACAGCTGCTGGATGGTTTCAGACCATGACAATACCGCCTCACTGTCAACTTCTGGCCGTGGCCCGCGCTGTGGCCGCTCCAGCAACCCCCAGCCGACCATCCACTTCGGCCCCTTGGCCCAGAGCCAGTGCATGACCGAAATGATCAGCCCGGCAATCCCGAGCCATTTGTGCAGGCGGTAGGACTTGTCCAGCCCGCCCAGCACCGGCTCCAGCCAGCGTGGCCGAAGCGCCAGAAACATGGCGATGCTCATGACGCCCATGCCCATGACACCGGAGTACTGCACCATAACGCCACGAATCGAGAAAAAAGTGACCGATTCCGGCCAGGCAACCGCCAGCAACCACAACCCGGTTAAACCGAGCAGAATGGCCCACAGAGCCAGTTTGATGTTTTTCATGATGATTTTACCTTCAGGCTGATACGACGAATACCCTTAATTTTTTCAGGTTTTCATGGAAACACTTTGAAGCCTTTGTGAAAACATTGTGCACCGCGTCATTCCGCAGTCCATCCACAGCTCCAGTCGGGCCTTGTATTGATCGGGCCTTGTATTGAATGACAGGGCATGTGCACCAGCTTGCCCCCGTTTTTTCGGGCAGACCGATTGGGCAAACGACTTGCACGGCGGTACCGGCAAGCGATGCAACCGGATGCAACGTACTGACAGAAAAGTAAAAGCCCCCGCCGGTCAATGACCTGCAGGGGCTACCACTACCACCAGAGGAGGAACATCTCACCATGTTGGTGATTGCTCACTGACAACCTTAGTCCCCCCGGCCCCGGAAACCAAAATCAGGCGACAGGCGGTATTTTCCCGCACACACTTCCGGTATGCTGATCCGCACGACTATCTGAGACCCATCAAGGAGACCGGCATGATTACGTTATACACCCACCCGCAGTCACGGGGCCGCATTGCACACTGGATGCTGGAAGAAACCGGAGAACCCTACCAGACCGTGTGGCTTGATTATGCCACCAGCATGCGTGCGCCGGACTACCTGCGCATCAATCCCATGGGCAAGGTGCCGACCATTGTGCATGACGAGGTTGTCATCACCGAGACCGCAGCCATCGTTACCTACCTTGCCGACCGCTTTCCGGCAGCCAGCCTGATCCCGGCAGCCGGCTCCGGCCAGCGTGGCACCTTCTATCGCTGGCTGTTTTTCGCTGCCGGCCCGCTGGAACAGGCCGTGACCGCCCGCTCCCAGAAATGGACGGTCACCCCGGAGCAGGAAGGCATGGTCGGCTTCGGCACTTACGAGCGCACCCTGGCCACACTGGAAACCGCCCTTAAGCCCGGCCCTTATATCTGCGGCCAGCAGTTCACGGCGGCTGATGTCTATGTCGGCTCCCAGCTGCACTGGGGCATGCTGTTCGGTACCATCGGGAAAAAGCCCTTGTTCGAGGACTACGTTGCACGCCTGCATGACCGCCCGGCCAGCCAGCGGGCCAATACCCTGAATGAAGCTTACCTGATGCAGCAGGCTGATCCCGGCAAGGCGGATTGAACACCACAAGGTGCTCCGGAACCGGCCTGCTGGCCTGATGCTTGTGCAGCAGGACGGTTTCATGCTATCTAAAGGCTTCAGTTTATCATGATAAGCTTATATACATGACAGCAGCCACCGAATCCCTTATTCCGGCCTCACGCCTGCAGTTTGTGGATGAACTGGACATCCTGCAGGTGCGCCAGCTTCAGGCAGAGGCAGCAGCAGCAGCCCGCCTGCCGGTCCGTTTCCGTGACCCGCTCACAAGCGGTACCGAAGGGCCGGAACTGGCCATCATCCCGCCCGGACGCTTTGAAATGGGTTCCATTCCGGGCGAGTTCGGGCACCAGCCCCTGGAGGCACCACGCCATACCTGTATCATCCAGCAGGCTTTTGCCATCGGGGTTTATCCGGTACTGGCCGAGGAGTTTGAGCGCTTTCGTCTGGATACCGAATGGTTTCTGCGCCCGGAGTTGATCTGGCACAAGGAGCGCTACCCGGTCATCAATATCCGCATGGAAGACGTGACGCTGTACCTGGAATGGCTGAGCGAACAGAGCGGCCAGCGTTACCGGCTGCCGAGTGAAGCCGAATGGGAGTATGCCGCCCGTGCCGGAACCACCACACCGTTTTACCAGGGCGAGGAGGTCAGCTGCCGTGAAGTGCATTTCAACCCGCTGTTTCCCTACCCGCAGCGGGAACCCGCCACCAGACGACGCTGGTACCTGCCACGCTGCATTCCGTCCATCAAGGCCAGCGAAGCCGGTCTGCGGGCACCGAATGCCTGGGGTCTGCATGACATGCACGGCAATGTCTGGGAATTCACCAACAGCCATTGGACCCGCTCACACCTGAACGCCAACCGCGACGGCAGTCCACCCGAGGGGGCCGATCCCTACTGGTATGTCACCAAAGGCGGCTCCTGGTTTGACCCTGCTGTTCTGGCTCGCAGTGCGGCCCGCAAAAAGCGTTTTCTGGATGAAATGGATACCAATCTGGGATTCCGGGTGGTGCGTGAACTGTGAGCGATAACCCGCCCCTCCGGGTGAGGAAAACCGTTCAGGGAGCCGAAAAACGCTGGTAATACGCCGGCCCTGGCCGGGTGAGTTTGCCATGCCGGGTTTCCCCCAACGCCAAAAAATGGGCATCAGCCGGGGCACTGCAACACAGGTATAAGGCACGGGTCAGATTGCGTGCCTGAAGACTCAGCGCATCCGGCTCCAGCAGTTCTGCCGGCAGTTCCGGCTGTTGCCGCAGCAGCAGGCGGAAACGGTTGATCAGCAGGGTACGCACCAGAAAGCACAGCTCCGGGTCCATCCGGGCACTTTGCCGGGCGGCCTTCAGTACCGGGCTGAAATGGTCGATGAAATCGCTGTACTGCTCATTCAGGGCCGGAATGTCAAAACTGCAGCCGATCAGGCGGTTGGCTACCGCCAGCAGTTCCGGGTCACTGGCACCGGCTTCCAGCACCGCCACCTGTTCCTGCAAGCCAAGGTCATCCAGTGCCCGGCGCACGGTGTCGATATCCACGGTCGGATGGGCATGGATACCGGCATCAATACGAATAAAGCCGAGCCAGGCCAACTCCCTGCGCACCTGTTCACGCTGTTCGGGTCCCAGCTGGCCGATTGAAGTCAGTACCAGACGCCAGCGCTGATCCCAGGCGGGCGGCGTACTGGCATAGATGCGCCGGGCAGCACTGGCATGTTGACGCTGGCCGCGCCGGGTCAGGCGGTAATAACTGCGCCGCCCGACCTGACTGGCCTGCAGCATCCCCTTTTCCGCCAACCGGAAAACCGAGGTACGCACCAGACGCTCATTGATCCCCAGCGGCTGCACCAGCCGGATCAGGCTGCCCAGCCACAGGCTGCCACCGAAGTCATGCACCAGATCACCGTAAATGGTGAGGATCAGGGTATTGGCATGGATGGGGCGGCTTTCCGCAAAGTAGCGGATAACAACACCGGCAGCCTGTCGAAACGGATCGGGCCGACTCAAGCGCCCTGCCCTTCCTGCTGCTTGCGTTCATGCAGCGGAATGGCACTGCTGTCGGCAAAGCGGGGTCGGTCCGGTTCCACCGCCGCCAACGGGGTGGTTTCCACCATGGATTTCATGCTGCGCACACTCAGCTCATGGTATTGGCGCGTGCCGGTGATCTTCCAGGCAATCTCGTCATCGCGCAGTTCACGAATAACGCGCCCCGGTGTCCCGGCCACCAGATGCCGGTCCGGGACCTGCATGCCGGCCTTGACAAAGCACATGGCGGCAACAATGGTGGAGTGGCCGATACGGGCACCGTCCATAATGACGCTGTTCATGCCCACCAGGGCATTTTCCCCGATATGGCAGCCATGTAACACGGCCCCGTGACCGATATGGCCGTGACGCTCGACAATGGTGTCCGTTCCCGGAAAACCGTGCACGACGCAGGTATCCTGCAGATTGGCCCCTTCACACAGAATCAGGCGGCCAAAATCACCGCGCATCACGGCCCCCGGTCCTACATAGCAGCCCGCCTCAACGATCACATCCCCGATCAGGGTGGCAGTCGGGTGTACATAACTGTCAGGGTGAACCACCGGACGAATGCCTTCAAGTGCGTAACAGGGCATGGTATTTTCCTTCGGTTTCCAAGCTTGCAGAGACCTGATGATACCTGATACCGGAATCGGTGGGGTGCAAATTTTTCCGTATCCCTTTTGGAGCAGCTGCCCTGAACCAGCCGCTGTCCAGGGAGCAGACCCCGGCTTGCAATCCGTTCCGGCAAGCGCCAGGGTCATCGGCTCCTGTCAAAAAACAGACCAGAGGAAGCGAAACGGATGGAAGACATGCGACCGGGAGACCGAATCCGCAAGGCCCGTGGCCTGCCGGCCAAAGCAGGGGTGACCGCACCATGGTGCTCCTGACACTCAACCTGATCGGCTGCGGACGTACCGGACAGGTGCTGGGCCGATTATTTTTTAATCATAATCAACTCAAACCGGGTGCAGTCCTGAATCGCAGCCTTGACAGTGGCAGGCGTGCCACCAGTTTCATGGGTGCAGCCACGGCGGTGGAAACCATCAGTGCCATGCCGGTTGCCGACCTCTGGCTGCTGGGTTGCCCGGATCACCAGATTGCCAGCTGTGCTGCCGGGTTGGCACAAAGCGGGCAGCTTCGCCCCGGACAGATCGTGTTCCACTGCAGCGGTGCCCTGGGTTCGGATGCCCTAGCGGTCTTGCGCAGCAGCGGGGCATGGCTGGCCAGTGTGCATCCGGTGCGCAGTTTTGCCCGGCCACAGCAGGCGCTGGACAGCTTTCCCGGTACCGCCTGCGGCATGGAGGGTGATGAGGCGGCACTGGTGATACTGGAGCCGCTGTTTCAGGCGATCGGCGGGCAGCCGTTCCGTATCGAGGCACGTCACAAACTGCTGTATCACGCCGGCAGTGTCATGGCCTGCAATTATCTGGTGGTGCTGATGGAAACCAGCCTGCAGCTGCTGGCCCAGGCCGGGGTCGAACGTGCACAGGCACTGGCCCTGCTGCAGCCGCTGGTCACGGGTACGGTGGCCAATGTGTTTGCCAATGATACCAGCACCGCACTCAGCGGACCCATTGCACGGGCTGATCATGCACTGGTGGCACGCCAGTGGCAGGCGGTTGCCGACTGGCAGCCTGAAGCCGGGGAACTTTACCGCCTGTTGGGGCAGGAAGCCGTGAATCTGGCGGCCCGGACGGGGCAGAATGATGCGGAACGGATGGCTGACCTGAGGCAGATTCGGGCACTTTTTGCGGGAAAAACAGCCTGAAGCCGGATAGCTGTTTCATGACACCCGTTTCGGCTTCGGGAAAATTTCCGCAAACCCGTACCTGCAATTTCAGTCACATTGAAAAAGTGAAGGTGCTGTCAACGCTGGCGGTGGCATGCGGTGGATCACCTCAGTTCTGTTGGCTTTGATGCATGCAATCTGTTCTCCGTACACGGCAAAATCTGCCGGCAACCTGTCCGCTCACCGTGTCTTGTGATGATAATAGCGCCGCAGCCGGAACCGGCGTGCAATCGACACGATCAGCATCAAGGCGAACAGGGTCAGGGCCACGCTCACTCCCATGCCACGATCATTGACACGAAAGGCCGGCAGCCAGTCAGTACCGGTCCGGGTCAGGGTCACGGTCAGGTAATCCAGCATCCCCAGCCCCTGAACATGGGTTCCGGTGGCAGCACGCTGCGGCTCCTGCATCACGCCCCAGACAATCAGCACCAGCAACATGGCAACGCACCACACCGTCAGCCGCACACCCGGACGATAACGCCGGCGCGGGAAAAACAGCAGCACGATGCAAAAGCCGAGCAGGAGGGCAACACACAGGGCCGTCAGCAGAACAAACAGGGGCAGGGTCTCGGGATTTAGTGCAAACATACTGATCTGATTCCTTTCAGTTTATTTCCATCGGGGAATACAGGACAATTACAGTGCCGCTTCGCCCTGATACCCTGTCCCAAGCATAGTCCAGTCTCGGCAAAACGGGGGTCACGGCAACTGCCGGACGGCTCCCGGAACCGGGTCAGGGACAGCCTATACCCGTGCTCCGGATTTTTTATACCCCCTACCTGCCCCGATTGTGATAGAACTGCCAGCAGACAATCTCAGGCAACATTCAGGGACTCGCACATGCAACACTATGACGCCATTATCATCGGGGCCGGCATTATCGGTGCAGCCACCGCGCTGGAGCTGGCACGCAAGGGCTTCAACACCCTGAATGTCGACCGGCTGCCAGCCGCCGGTTATGGCTCCACGTCCAACTCCTGTGCCATTATCCGCACCTACTACTCCACCCTGGACGGTACTGCCATGGCTTATGAAGGCTACCACTACTGGCACAACTGGGCGGATTACACCGGCGTTACCGATGAGGCCGGACTGGCCCGTTTTATCGAATGCGGCACGCTGGTCATGAAGGTGGCGCACAACGGGTATCTGAGCCATGCCATGCAGCTGTCCGACACCCTGGACATTCCCTACCGCGAGCTGGACACGGACGGCATCCGTACCTTCATTCCACCGGTGGATACCCGGCTTTATGCCCCGGCCAGACGCCCGGAACAGGCAGGGTTCGGTGAACCGGGAGCCGGCAGGCTGCAAGGCGCGGTATTCTGGCCCCGGGGTGGCTATGTCAATGATCCACAACTGGCGACCCACAACCTGCAGCGCGCTGCCGAAGCGGCGGGCGGCCAGTTTCGTTTCAATGCCGAAGTCAGTGCCATTCGCACTCGGGCCGGACGCATTGCCGGCATCACACTGCGCCATGGCGAGCAGATCGATGCGCCGGTGGTGGTCAATGTAGCCGGGCCGCACTCTTCGAAAATCAATGACCTGCTGGGCCTCAATGAACGCATGAAGATTCACACCCGTGCCCTGCGCCATGAGGTGCCGCATGTCCCGGCCCCCACCGGTTATGATTACCCCGGTATCGGTACCGTGACCTCGGACAGCGACATTGCCACCTACACCCGTCCGGCCAGCGGCAACAGGATGCTGATCGGCAGCGAAGACCCTGAATGCGACCCGCAGGAGTGGGTGGACCCGGACAATTTCGATCGCACCCTGAGCGAACAGTCACGCATTCAGGTCATGCGGGTGGCCCAGCGCAATCCGGACCTCAGCATCCCCAACCGTATCGGTGGCGTGGTGGACCTGTATGATGTGGCAGACGACTGGATTCCGGTGTATGACAAGACCGACGTTCCCGGCTTTTATCTGGCCATCGGTACCAGCGGCAACCAGTTCAAGAATGCCCCGGTCGCCGGCAAACTGATGGCGACGCTGATTGAAGCCTGTGAGAACGGGCATGACCATGATGCCAGCCCGCTGGCCTTCCGCTTTACCTACCTGGACCGGGAAACCAGTATTGGCTTTTACTCGCGCAACCGCGAGATCAACCGTGCCAGCAGCTTTTCCGTGTTGGGCTGACACGGCGCAGGGCAGACCGGCAGATCTGCCCTGTTTCGGGATGATCAGGAATGATCCGACACCACCGGCTCCAGACGCAGGAAGCGGTGCTCGTCACCCGAGCGGCAGACCACGATCCGGTGCCGGATAAAGAGCACGGCCCGGCCATCCTCCAGGCTGGCTACATTGCCACCGACAGCAACAAAGCCGGCACCCGGCACTCCGCAGTGGATGGAGCCGATACGATCATAATGCTTGGCCGTCAGTACCAGATCAGGTTCATTCCCGGCAAACTCACAATCCACCCGTGCCAACAGCAGGGTGCGGGTGTGACTGCCACCGGAATGTGCCTCATTGAGTGCCTGTCGGGCCTGCTCCAGCAGGGATACAGTGGAGCCACCTGTAATCGAACCACTGGCCGGAATCACGCGCGGTGCCACTTCATCAGTTTCCATCGGTCCACTCGTGATTGAGCCACTGGCCGGAATCACGCGCTGTGGCACAACACCGACTTCAGCCTCATCCTCTGGACCACTGCTGATTGAGCCGCTGGCCGGGACCACTCGCGGTGCCACTTCACCAGCCTCAACATCATCTACCGGCCCACTTGTGATCGAGCCGCTGGCCGAGACCACTCGCGGTGTCACTTCATCAGTTTCCATCGGTCCACTCGTGATTGAGCCACTGGCCGGAATGACACGTTGCGGCACGGTACCTGCTTCAGCGGCATCTACCGGTCCACTCGTGATTGAACCACTGGCCGGAATCACTCGCGGTGTCACTTCACCCGCCTCAGCATCACCCTCTGGACCGCTGCCGATCGAGCCACTGGCCGGGACTACCCGACTCTGGCCGCTCTGCAGCGCGCTGATGCCACCCAGTGCCGCTGATGCCACACCGACCGCAGCTGCAACCGCACCGGCTTCCTTCCCGCCGGAAATCTCATCATCTGTCTGTACCGTTCCCGCCACCCCGGCCGTGCCGGTATCCACGGCATCCGGCAGCACGAAGCAGTACGCATCACCCTGACGGCAGGCAACCACGCCATGACGCTGGAACAGTACCAGATAGCCCGGTTCCAGATTGCTGAAATCACCACCGACCCCCGCAGACCCGAAGCGGCTGACCGAGCATGCCAACTCGCCCAGCGTGCCTGAGGCACCGGGTTCCAGCACCAGCTGCGGCCCCGGCAGACAGCCACAGTCACAGGTACCGGATTCCAGCCACAGGGTGCGGGTCAGGGTGCCGGTTCTGGCGGCAGTCATCCCCGCATCCTGCAGCAGCGCCAGCAAGCGCCGGGTACAATCGCTGTCGCTGGCAGCTGCTGCTGCACCGGTGGCAGCCAGGGCACTATCGGCAGGTGTTGTGGTTTTCATGGCATCGGGCCCGCTCGTGATTGAGCCGCTGGCCGGAATGACGTGCTGTGCTACTTCACCAGCCTCAGCATCATCTACCGGTCCACTTGTGATCGAACCGCTGGCTGGAACCACTCGTGGTGGCACGGTACCAGCCTCAGCATCATCCACCGGTCCACTCGTAATCGAACCACTGGCCGGAACTACTCGCGGTGGTGTGGCACCAACCTCAGTATCATCCACTGGTCCACTCGTAATCGAGCCACTGGCCGGAACCACTCGCGCTGGTGTGATACCGATTTCAGCATCATCCACCGGCCCGCTCGTGATTGAGCCGCTGGCCGGAATGACGCGCTGTGCCACGTCACCAGTCCCGGTTTCTGCAGTTTCCGCTGCCTCGGCCCTGCCTGTGTGAACCGCTGCCGCCATACCGGCCAGCCCGGCAGCTGCACCGGCAGCAAGGCCGGCTTCTGTTCCCGGTTTCAGCCCTTCTGCTGCAGCAGGTGGCTCCCGGCGCTCTGCCCTGACCACGGGAATGGCGGCATCCGTCCCGGACAAACTGCCTGTCGCTGCGGTACCGCGTGCCGTGTCATCTGCCGCCCTGCCGGTATACAGTCCTGCCCGGTCAGCAGCACCAACGGCAGCCCGCTGCACACTGACCTCCCCTGCATCCTCCATCCGGGGCGGCAGCGCCTGTTCCCGTCGCCGGCAGATCAGCCCCTTGATCCAGCGTCCCAGCAGGTAGCCCAGCAACAGCGCCAGCAGTAACCAGAACAGTGATTGAACATAAAACATGACCATCAGCGTTTTTCTCCTTCCGCCCTGCGCAACAAGCCCAGTAACAGCCCCAGTAAAAAGGCCAGCAGCAGCCATAAGGCCAGATTTTCAAAAAGATACATCAATTTCCGTTCCTCCCGGTTCAGCGGATTTCAAACACAATACGGCGGTTTCTGGCCCGGCCTGCCGCCGTGTCATTACCGGCCACCGGGCGGCTCTCACCATACCCCACGGCTTCCATCACCGCAGCCGCCACCCCGGCCCGTTCCAGATAGTTCCTGACCGCATCGGCACGCAGCTGGCTCAGACGCAGGTTGTAGGCATCATCACCCGTTGCATCGGTATGCCCTTCAATCCGGACACCCCGTGCCGTGATCACGTCCTGGCACGCCAGCAGTACATCAGCAAGTTTTTTCAGCAATGCAGCGCTTTCAGTACGGATAATCGCCTGATTGCTGGCAAACAGAATGGTCTGCCCGCTCATCTGCGCATCCAGTTGCTGCTGGCAGCCGGCAGCCTGCGGATCGCTTTTACCGGCAGGTGCTGCGGGTTCAGCAGCGGGAGCGGGCTCCGGTGCAGCGCCTGTTGTCAGCCTTGTTTTGTCAAGCAGACTGACTTTCGAACCTTCCAGTGCCTGCATACCGGCTTCCAGCAGCCGGTTACGGGCTGCACTGTCATCCATGACCCCTTCAAGCGCCAGTACATCAGCTTTAACCCTGAGTGCTCCCCCCTGCTCCGGCAGCTGACGAATCAGCAGTGCAGCAGCCTGAAGCCAGCCCGCCGGCGGGGTACCTGCCAGCTGCTGCAGCCGGTTGTCGACCTGCCCGGCTCCGACACGCTCACCGGCAGCCGCGACCAGTGCCGCACTTTCCGCCTCACTGCCCAGCACACCTTCCAGACGCAGGCCGCCATCCGTCAGGGCAACCGCCAGACTGGCGGGTTTCGGCGGCAAGGCCGGTGGCACCACGCGAATGGCAGCTTCTGCCTGTACACCCGGCAGCCCGGCCACCTGCTGCAGCAGGCGCTGGCGGTCAGTTTCGCCATCCACCTCCCCTTCCAGGCGCAAGTGTCCGCTGCCCAGTTCCAGCACGGGCTGGCGCAGACCACCCAGTCCGGCAAAAATGTTTTCCGCACCCGTCAGCCATTCCGGGGTCGCCACCCGCCCGCCGACCTCCAGCCGGTCCTCAACCGCCTCACCGAAAGTACGCCGGGCGGCATTCATCAGGGCTTGTGCCTTTTCCGCCGAAGGCACCAGTCCGCGCAGAATCACCCCGGTGCCTGAATGCTCCAGCGACAGCGCCGGCTCGGCAAAGGGCTCCACCCGGATGGCATTCTCCACTACGCGCACCCCCTCAACCCCGGCAGCCAGTGCCCGGGCCTGATCCCGTTCGACTTCGGTTGCGGCCACACCGCCCAGCCACAAATCCCGCCCGCGCCCACTGAAACGGGCTTCTGCCCAGTCCAGTTCTTTATCAGACAACAGGCTGGCAACACGTTGGTGCAGATCAGCCTCAATCCGCGGCTGACTGTAATACAGCATGGCCAGGGCCAGCAGGGGCAGGCCCAGTAACAGACCCAACCACCACCACAGGGCAGGGATTCCACGACAGAAAAATGAATGCTGCTCCGGCATCAAAAACTCCTTCAAACAGGGTCAAACGTACATAAGTCCACTTTTAGACGAGCCAAGTGCTTGAGAAGTTTTAACGGATTCCCCGGTACCGGTGTGTTATCCGGAATCTGGCGCACCAGCAGGCCGGTCGATAAAATCCCGCACACCGGCAATCCGGATCAGGCACGCATCCGCATAAACCAGGGCAATGCGGCTGCGCTCCCAGGGTGGAATGCCGGCCTGCTGAAAATGCTTTTTCATCGCTACCCGGCGTCCACCCGGGTGCCGTACCGGCTGACCCGGCTGCCAGAAGCGCACCGTCAGCACCACCCCATCCCCGGCCAGCGACTCGCGCCACGCCAGTGGCAGCGGTTCCAGCCAGGTTCCGCTTCCGGCCAGCCACAAAGGCTGATCGGGCTGCAGCCAGGGCAGCACACAGGCCGGATCATGCGGCGGCAACGGCGGCAGGGCATACAGGTCATCCCGGAAACGACGTACTTCCCCGCCCGGCCAGGCAACCCGTGGCAGGGCATCAGCACGGGCGGACAATACCGTGGCCGGAATCTGCAACAGCCGCTCACGCCCCGGCAGCGGCAATGCCAGCTCCCGGAACCACTGGCGCAGCAGGGCTGACTGCAGCGCCGGTTCCAGCAGCTGCAGGCGCTTGATCGACAGGGTGCGGGGCCGGCTGCCGGCCACCTGTGCCAACTTCTCGGGCAGCAGGATTTCCAGTACCGCCCGGCTCTCTGCCTGCAGACCCGCCGCCCGTGCCAGCGTCTGTTCCACACCCGGCCAGCGCCCGGCCAGCAGCGGCAGCACGGTATGGCGCAGGAAATTGCGATCCGGGGTTTCACTGGCATTGCTGGGATCTTCCACCCAGTGCAGGCCCTTGCGGTGTGCATATGCCAGCAGGGCGGCATGCGGCAACGCCAGCAACGGACGCCCCAGCCGCCCCGGGCCGAAAGGACGCACTGTCGGCATGGCGGCCAGTCCGTCCACTCCGGCACCCCGCAGCAGATTCAGCAGCACGGTCTCGGCCTGGTCACGCTGGTGGTGGGCCGTCAGCAGCATGGCATCCGGTGGCAATACTGCCGCCAGGGCCTGATAACGTGCCTCACGGGCCTGTGCTTCAAGGCTGATCCCGGTGCGGGGTTCCAGTGCCAGCCGCATGCTGGAAAAATCCACGGCCAGCGCGGCACAGGTAGCAGCACAGTGTTGCGCCCAGGCGGCTGAGCCTGCCTGCAGACCGTGATCAATGTGCATGGCCTGCAGGCCGAGGGCCGGAAACTGTGGGCGCAGGGTGGCACAGGCATGCAGCAGCACATGGGAATCCATGCCGCCACTGTAGGCAATCAGGATGGAAGGAGCCGGATGACGGGTCAGAAAGGCGGACAGCACCTGAAGCGGATCATGCTGCACCGCCATGGACTCAGGCGCTCTCGAAACGTCCGAAACCGAGGAATTTGTCCTGGCGCTGCCCAATCAGGGTATCAATGTCCAGCAGCCGCAGTTCACGCAGGCTGGTTTCCAGCATGTCGCCGATATGGCGTGCCGTTTCATCAAAATTCCGGTGTGCACCCCCCAGCGGCTCCGGAATGACCTCATCCACCAGCCCCAGGGTTTTGAGGCGGTCGGCAGTAATTCCCATGGCATCGGCAGCATCCGCCGCCTTGTCCACGCTCTTCCACAGGATGGAGGCACAGCCTTCCGGGGAGATCACCGAATAAGTGGCATACTGCAGCATGCTGACCCGGTCGCCCACGCCGATGGCCAGTGCACCGCCGGAACCGCCCTCACCCAGCACGGTGCTGATGATGGGGGTACGCAGACGCGCCATTTCATACAGGTTGCGGGCAATGGCCTCACTCTGGCCCCGCTCTTCGGCTCCGATGCCGGGATAAGCGCCCGGTGTGTCGATAAAGGTGATGATCGGGAGCTGGAATTTTTCTGCCATCTGCATCAGGCGCAGCGCTTTGCGGTAACCTTCCGGGCGTGGCATGCCGAAATTGCGCCGGATGTTCTCGTTGGTATCACGCCCCTTCTGGTGCCCGATCACCATCACCGACTGCCCCTGGAAACGGGCCAGCCCGCCGACAATGGCATTGTCATCGGCAAAGGCACGGTCGCCGTGCAGCTCGGTGAAATCCTCGCAGATGCGCTCGACAATATCAGTGGTATAGGGCCGCTTCGGATGGCGTGCCAGCTGGGAAATCTGGCGCGGGGTCAGCTTGGCGAAAATCCCCTGGGTCAGGGTGCGCACCTTGTCTTCCAGACGGCCAATCTCCTCGCTCAGGTTGACCTGAGTGTCATCCACGTAGCGCAGCTCTTCTATCTTGGTCTGCAGTTCGGCGATCGGCTGTTCAAAATCGAGGAAATCGGGGTTCATTGACTGTTGCGGTCCCTGCTCCGGAAAGTGGCCGCCAATTCTACCCGGCTTGGAACAAGAATTCGATAGTTTGTTTGTGGAGGACGTTGCAGGCAGTAATTGACAGGCAGCCTTTATTTGTCAGTAACAACGTGGTTGTACCGGAGTTGATATGTGCCTCGTGACGAGATGCCGAATTCGCTGGATGACCTGTTTTCCATTGTCCTTGCCAGGCCGGAAACCTGCTAGAATCTCTCCTTTCTCCGGCAACAAACCCTTTTTGCTCATGGACCAATTCATCCGCCTGCGCGGTGCACGTACCCATAATCTCAAGAACTTTGACCTTGACCTGCCCCGCAACCAGCTGATCGTGATCACCGGTCTGTCCGGGTCCGGCAAGTCCTCGCTGGCCTTTGATACCATCTTTGCCGAGGGGCAGCGCCGTTACGTGGAATCACTGTCGGCCTATGCGCGCCAGTTTCTGTCCATGATGGAAAAGCCGGATATCGACCATATCGAGGGGCTGTCCCCGGCCATTTCCATTGAGCAGAAAACCACCTCACACAATCCGCGCTCCACCGTCGGGACCATCACCGAAATTTATGATTACCTGCGCCTGCTGTATGCCCGTGCCGGGGTGCCGCGCTGCCCGACGCACCATGTCGACCTGCAGGTTCAGACCGTCAGCCAGATGGTGGATCAGGTACTGGCCCTGCCGGAGGGCAGCCGTCTGATGTTGCTGGCTCCGGTGGTGCGGGAACGCAAGGGCGAGCATGTGCAGCTGTTCGAGTCGCTCAAGGCCCAGGGCTTTCTGCGCGCCCGTGTGAATGGCGAGGTGGTGGAACTGGATCAGCCGCCCCGGCTGGCCTTGCGCAAAAAGCATACCATCGAAGTCGTCATCGACCGCTTCAAGGTGCGCCCCGACATGCAGCTGCGACTGGCAGAGTCGTTTGAGACCGCACTCAAACTGGCAGCGGGTATCGCCACCATCGCGCCCATGGACGGTGACGGGACAGAGCTGGTCTTTTCTGCCAACTATGCCTGCCCGCATTGTGGCTGGTCGCTGCCGGAGCTGGAGCCGCGCCTGTTCTCTTTCAATGCCCCGGCAGGAGCCTGCCCCACCTGTGACGGGTTGGGGGTGGAGCAGTATTTTGATCCCGGTCGCATTGTGCACAATCCGCACCAGAGTCTGGCCGACGGGGCGGTACGTGGCTGGGACCGGCGCAATGCCTATTATTTCCAGATGCTGACCTCACTCGCCAACCATTATGACTTTGATGTCGACCGGCCCTGGGACCAGCTGCCGGTGGCTGTCCACGAGCTGATCCTGCATGGCAGCGGCAATGAGCAGATCGACTTCACCTATGTAGGCCAGAAAGGACAGGTGTATCAACGCACGCATCCCTTTGAGGGCGTGCTCAATAATTTCAGGCGTCGTTACCGCGAAACCGATTCCAATATGGTGCGTGAGGAGCTGAGCAAGTACCTGGCCAGCCGCCCGTGTCCGGACTGCGGCGGGACGCGCCTGAACGAGCAGGCCCGTAACGTGTTTATTGCCGGCCGGAACCTGCCCGGCATTACCGCCCTGCCCATCGGTGATGCACACACCCTGTTCAGCACGCTGGACCTGCCCGGTACCCAGGGCCGGATCGCCGACAAGATCGTGCGCGAGATCACCCTGCGGCTGGAATTTCTGGTCAATGTCGGGCTGGATTACCTCACCCTGAGTCGCAGCGCCGAAACCCTGTCCGGTGGTGAGGCCCAGCGCATCCGGCTGGCATCCCAGATCGGGGCCGGACTGGTGGGGGTGATGTATGTGCTGGATGAGCCGTCCATCGGCCTGCACCAGCGTGACAACGAACGCCTGCTGAAGACCCTGTTCCGGCTGCGTGATCTGGGTAATACCGTGATCGTGGTCGAGCATGACGAAGATGCCATCCGCCAGGCGGATCATGTGATCGACATCGGCCCCGGTGCCGGTGTGCATGGCGGCAACATTATCGCTCAGGGCACACCACAGGAAGTGGCGGCCCATCCGGATTCCGTGACCGGCCAGTTCCTTTCCCAACGGCGCTATATCGAGATTCCCGAACAGCGCACCCCGTATGATTCCAGCCGGGTAATCCAGCTCACCGGGGCCAGCGGCAACAACCTCCGTCAGGTCAATCTGGCGATTCCACTGGGCCTTCTCACCTGTATCACCGGGGTATCCGGATCTGGCAAGTCGACCCTCATCAATCGCACCCTGTACCCGCATCTGGCCCGCCACCTGCACGACAGCAATGTCGAAGCCGCCCCGGTGCGCGAGATCAGCGGGCTGGAGCAGGTCGACAAGATCATCGACATCGACCAGAGCCCGATCGGACGCACCCCGCGCTCCAACCCGGCCACCTATACCGGTGTGTTCACCCCGATCCGGGAGCTGTTTGCCGCCACCCAGGAGGCCCGTTCACGCGGCTATCTGCCCGGACGTTTCTCCTTCAATGTCAAGGGCGGGCGCTGCGAAGCCTGCACCGGTGATGGCGTCATCAAGGTCGAGATGCACTTTCTGCCCGATGTCTATGTGACCTGCGAGGTCTGTGGCGGCCAGCGCTATAACCGCGAGACGCTTGACATCCGTTACAAGGGCAAAAATATCAGCGAAGTGCTGAACATGACGGTGGAAGATGCCTGCGAATTCTTTGCTGCCGTACCCGCCATCCATACCAAACTCCAGACCCTGATGGATGTGGGCCTGTCCTATATCACCCTGGGTCAGAATGCCACCACCCTGTCCGGCGGCGAGGCCCAGCGTGTCAAACTTTCCAAAGAGCTCTCCAAACGCAGTACCGGCAAGACGCTTTACATTCTGGATGAGCCGACCACGGGCCTGCATTTCCATGATGTCGATCAGCTCCTGAAAGTGCTGCACCGCCTGCGGGATGGCGGCAACACCGTGGTGGTGATCGAGCACAACCTGGATGTGATCAAGACCGCCGACTGGATTGTCGACCTCGGGCCGGAAGGCGGCAGCCGGGGCGGGACCATTATTGCCACGGGAACACCGGAAGACGTGGCGGAAACTGCAGGCTCGTTTACCGGGGAGTTTCTCAGGCGGATATTGTAATCTGCAGCAGCTCCCGACAGGCGTACAATACGACAATGAAGGTGTCCGAAAACCTGTACACCTGGATCGTCAACCAATACAGGCACGGGTGTGCATTGTCAGTCAGAACCCCCCGTGCATCAGACTCAGACAAGGAGTGATAATGAGTTCCCCTGCAGCCTCCCCGAAACCCGATGTTGACAAAACCGGGACACTCCCGAAGCAGACAAGCGCCCTGGGGCATGTCCTGAAGATGGATGCGATCGTCTTTGTCGGCATCATGCTGCTGGCCCTGCTGGGTGTGGGCATTACCGATTACCGTGGTGAAAGTGCACATGGTTACTGGCGCTACCTGCTGATCCTGATGGCACTGATCACCACCTTATGGGGCCTGTGGCGCTCGCGGCAGCTGGGTCTGGCACAAGGCAGAGCAGGATGCTGTTCCAGCAGCTGGTGCTGTGGGGTGGCGCACTGGTCGCGATGGCCGTTGTCTATCTGCTGCTCGGCACCGGGCGTCTCAACTATGAAACCACCGGCCTGCTGATCCTGCTGCTGCTGGCATTCACCATTTTTGTGGACGGAATGCTGGTGTCATGGAAGCTCTATGTGATCAGTGCACTGCTGCTGCTGACCCTGCTGCTGGCGACATATGTGGAACAGTATCTGTGGATGATTGTCATTGCCGCCGTGGTGATGATGGCGCTGGTGGTAATGTATGTGATCTGGCAGATACGCCATCATGCCGGCAGGGGCAATACCGGTGCATAAGCACGGACCACACTGTCATCAATCCCGTATCCAGCATTTTTTATCGAGCCCTATGGAAGAAACAGAGCATGGAAAACTGGCTTTATTACCTGATTCCCGTGGTGTTCATCGGCATTGTGCTGTATGTGTACCACCCATGGGCCAGAAAACGCTACCAGAAGGATGGCAACATCCCGTTTGACGATTCTGCTGCAGACAGGACAGCTGGCGACGACAAGCCTTAAGCCGCACCGTGTTTGTACCACCATGCATTGCCGTCAGAATTCAATACCCGGTGCCGTCATTGAACCGGTGGCCGAGATCACGGGTGACGTGTTGAGCCCATCGGCGGAAAAATAAAGAAGGCCCGCCAAAGCGGGCCCTGTATCAGGGGAAAGCAGTTCGTTGGAACAGGCTACTGGGTTGCTGTGGCAGCTGCATCAGTGGCAGTCGCATCAGTCGCAGCGGCGTCCGTGGCAGCAGCCGCAGCCGTATCAGCAGCCGGTGCTTCAACCTGGACTTCGAGGTACTTGGCGATCTTGGTCAACTCCTCGTCGGTAGTAGCCGCAACGATGGCCTTCATGGTCGCTGACAGACCATTGTTACGCGCACCCGTCTTGATGTCCTTCATCTGTGCGACGGCATAGTCGGCATTCTGTCCACCCAGTTTCGGATAGATCGGCATGATCGGCTTGTTGCCGTGCTCGCCATGGCAGGTAAGGCAGAGTTTTTCGGTATACAGTTTGGCACCTTCTTCCACATCATTCGCTTGGGCCAGTCCCACGCAACCAAATAATACCATGGAGGCAAGAGCTATCATTGTACGCATCGTCAAATCCTCTCTGTTCATTCTGATGTAAGTAGATGGGCCAAGCCTAGCAGAAACCCGTACCCGGCTTCATGACCCATATCAAGGTGAACATTAACTTAACAAATTTTACTGCCAACAGCCACATTACGGGTTGATTCAACCGTGCCGGGCTGATTGTGCTAGGCTTGACCACGGTCAAATGTCCGGAACCACCGTTTTGCTCACCATCCGCAACCTGCACCTCCTTAATACCCATACCCGGCAGCCCCTGCCCGGCCCGCTGGATTTCGGGATTGCCGCCGGGGAGATTCTGACCCTGATGGGGCCTTCGGGTCTGGGCAAGTCCACGCTGCTGAACTGGATTGTGGGTGCGCTGCCGGACGGCTTCCAGGCACAGGGTGAACTGTGGCTGGACGGGGTGCGTCTGGATCACCTGCCCACCGAGCAGCGCCGTATCGGTATCCTGTTTCAGGATGACCTGCTGTTTCCGCACCTGAGCGTGGGCGGCAATCTGGCGTTTGCTTTGCCCGGTACCCGGCATGCCGGGCGGCAACAGCGCCGTGCCCGGATCGAGCAGGTGCTGGCCGATGCCGGTCTGGCAGGATTTTATGAGCGTGATCCCCACACCCTGTCAGGGGGGCAGCGTGCCCGGATCAGCGTGCTGCGTACCCTGCTGGCCGAGCCTCGGGCCATCCTGCTGGATGAGCCGTTTTCACGCCTGGACACCGAACTGCGCACCCGCTTCCGTGAGTTTGTCTATCGTGGCATTGCCGCACGCGCGATTCCGGCCCTGCTGGTCACACATGACCATGCCGATGTTCCGCCCGGTGGACGCATCCTCAATCTGGAGGACTACCCGCATGTTTGACCGCCTGATTCTGGCCCGCAGCCGCCACCGGCTCCAGGCCCTGGCCCGGCCCCTGCAAGCTGCGGGTATCCGTGCCGATCAGGTGACTCTGGCCGGCTTTCTTTTGGGTATCAGTGCCCTGCCCGCGCTGGCGCTGCAGCAGTATGGGCTGGCACTGCTGCTGATCGGCCTCAACCGTCTGTGTGATGGTCTCGATGGCACACTGGCACGGCTGACCCGGCCTTCCGACCGGGGTGGCTTTCTGGATATTGTGCTGGATTTTCTGTTTTATTCCGCCATTCCATTGGGGTTTGCCCTTGCCGATCCGGACCGGAATGCCCTGCCCGCTGCGGTACTGATCTACAGCTTCATTGGCACCGGTTGCAGCTTTCTGGCATTTGCCGTCATCGCTGCCAAACGCGGCCTGACCGGTACCACCTACCCGGACAAGAGCTTTTACTATCTCGGGGGGCTGACTGAAGCCACCGAAACCCTGAGTGTTTTCGCGCTCATGTGCCTGTGGCCTGCTGCCTTTCCGGTATTGGCCTGCGGTTTTGCCATCCTGTGCTTTATCACCACCGCCCTGCGCCTTCATGCAGGCTGGACCCTGTTTGCCGATCAGTGAGAACTTTTTGCCCTCAAAAACTTCATAAACCCTGTGCAACTGCGTATGCTGCACGGCCATATAACCGGGGCCTGTGTCGAAACAGACGAAAACAGACAGGCCACAGCGGGGTTTACACAGCTTTTATACAGCATACAAGGAATGGAAAATGAGCAGCATACACTTCATCGGCGGTGAAAAAGGCGGCGTGGGCAAGTCACTCACCACGCGCCTGCTGGCCCAGTATTTTATTGACCGCAGCCTGCAGTTTGCCGGTTTTGACACGGACCGGTCACACGGTACTTTCTCACGTTTTTATGCCGGGTTCACTGCTTCGCTGGATGTGGAAAAGTTCGACAGCCTGGATGCCATTCTCGATATGGCCGAAACCCTGCCTGATACCCATCTGCTGGTCGACCTCGCAGCCCAGACAACCCGACACCTGAACCGGTGGATGACAGACAGTGATGTCTTCGGCATCTTCGCCGAGCTGAAGCGCCCGGTTTACTGGTGGCATGTCATGGATGACGGGGCAGACTCGCTGCTGCTGCTGGAAAAACTGCTGCAGAAACTGCCGGAAAATGTGCAGCTGGTCATGGTCCAGAACCAGGGACGCGGTGAAAACTTCACCCATACCGAACAGTCCACCATTTACCGGCAGGCGCTGGCACAGGGTGCACACGCTGTCGTGCTGAAAAAACTGCAGCCTGCCCTGATGCAGAAAATCGATTTCAGTGGCCTGAGCTTCTGGGCAGCAGCCAATAACCGTGAGCTGATCAGCCTGGCCGAACGCAGACGGGTCGCTGTCTGGCTGGAAGACAGCTATGCCCAGTTCGACCGCTTTCTGCTCCCGCAGGAACAAGGCACAGCAGTAAACGAGCAGTAACAAGCTCTTTGGCCCCCATGGATAATGCCCGGCAGCATCCATGGGGATCGGCTGACAAATCCGGCTTCAGCGTACCACCGTATGCACAGCGACCTCGTGCTGATTACAGATATTCCGCAGTGCCCCTGATTCCAGCTCATCCATGAACAGGCCGGTCAGCTGTGACACATGCGCCACCCGGACCGGGGCACTGCGTTCCAGCTTGCTGCTGTCCGTGACCAGAAAACGTTCCCGTGCGTTTTCCAGAATGGCCTGAGTCACACGCACCTCACGGTAGTCAAAATCCAGCAGGGTACCATCCGGGTCCAGCGCTGAAGTACCCACCACGGCAAAATCAAGCTTGAACTGGCGCACAAAATCCACCGTAGCCTCACCGATAATGGCGCGGTCGGCATGACGCAATACCCCGCCGGCAATAATCACTTCAATGCTCGGATTACGGATCAGGATATTGGCCACATTCAGGTTGTTGGTGATCACCATCAGCTCCTGATGCGCCAGCAGGGCCATGGCCACGGCTTCCGTGGTGGTACCGATATTGATGAACAGGGAACTGTTGTTGGGAATCTGCGCGGCACACAGGCTTGCCAGTGCCTGCTTCTGGGCCGAGGCAATATTCTGGCGCACTTCGTAGCCGACATTGACCTTGCCGGTGGTCAGTACCGCACCGCCATGCACCCGTGACAGAAGCTTGAGGTCGCACAGTTCATTCAGGTCCTTGCGAATGGTCTGCGGGGTGACCTCAAAACGCTCCACCAGGGCATCCACCAGTACCTGGCCCTTGTCACGGGCTTCCGCCATGATTTGCTGCTGTCGTAGTGACAGGTTCATTGCCTCTCCTGCTTGCCCCGGTATCGAACGGGTAGTGATTGTAACCTGCTCGTGGCAGGAACAGAAACCTGAAAATCGGCATTAACGAAACTCAAACGAAAATCAGCGAAAATAAATTTGACACAACGAAAATTTACGAACATGATAAATTCCCGTTTGAATCCCGAAAAGAAAGGTTCGAGCCCATGAGCAAGCCTGCTGAAACCGTGCCTGATACCGTGTTTGACATCGCCATTATCGGCGGCGGCATCAACGGTTGCGGCATCGCCCGCGATGCGGCCGGGCGGGGACTCAGCGTTCTCTTGGCGGAACAGGGCGATCTGGCTCAGGGGACTTCCTCCGCCAGCACCAAGCTGATCCATGGCGGCCTGCGCTATCTGGAACATTACGAATTCCGTCTGGTACGCGAAGCCCTGAGCGAACGTGAGGTACTGTGGCAGAATGCCCCGCACATCATCCGGCCACTGCGCTTTGTCCTGCCTTATCACAAGGGGCTGCGTCCGGCCTGGCTGCTGCGCCTGGGTTTATTTATCTACGATCATCTGGGCGGACGCAAACGCCTGCCGCCCACCCGGACCCTGGATTTGCGCACCGATCCGGTCGGGAAACCGCTCAATACCGACTTCAGCAAGGGCTTTGAATACTCCGACTGTTGGGTTGACGATGCCCGACTGGTGGTGCTGAATGCACTGGATGCAGCGGCGCGCGGAGCGCGTATTCTCACCCGTACCCGCTGCAGCGCTGCCCGGCGTGAAAACGGCCTGTGGCAGGTGCAACTGACCGATCAGGACCGTGGCGAAACCCGCACCATACAGGCCCGGATGCTGGTGAATGCCGCCGGTCCCTGGGTCGATCACGTGCTGGAAGCCCTGCAGCTGAAACATTCCGGCACCGCACATGTCCGGCTGGTTCGGGGCAGCCATGTCATTGTTCCGAAACTTTACGAACATGAGCGCGCCTATATTTTTCAGAATCAGGACGGACGTATTATTTTTGCCATCCCCTACGAACAGCATTTCACCCTGCTGGGCACCACGGATGCCGACCATCAGGGGGCACTGGATTCGGTACGGATCACTGCTGAAGAAACCCGCTATATCTGTGCGGCTGCCAGCGAATATTTCCGTACCCCGATTGACCCTGAAACCGTGGTCTGGAGCTATTCGGGCGTGCGTCCGCTTTATAATGATGGTGCCGGTGCGGCGCAGGAGGCCACCCGTGATTACGTACTCAAGGTATCGGATGTCGATGGCAAGGCCCCGTTGCTGAATATTTTCGGTGGCAAGATCACCACTTACCGGCGACTGGCTGAAGATGCCCTGCACAAGCTGACAGCCTACACCACCGCAGCTGGCCCGGCCTGGACGGCACAGGCGGCACTGCCCGGTGGCCGCTTCGGGGTGGATGAAGTCCGGACACAGACAGAACGGCTGCAGCAGGATTATCCCTTTGTCAGTGACGACCAGGCTGTTTCCCTGATCCGGCGCTATGGGCTGCGGGCCTGGGAGCTGCTGGTGGATGCGAAAAAAAGCGAAGATATGGGTCGGGCTTTCGGGGTCGGCCTGACCGAGCGTGAAGTGATTTTTCTGGTCCGGCAGGAGTGGGCGCGGCAGGCGGATGACATTCTGTGGCGTCGAAGCAAGCTGGGGCTGCACATGACGGAAGCGCAGCGCAATGCTTTTCGGGACTGGTTTACCGAACATTATCATGCCATGCTTGACAGGGAAGTGGCCTGACACCCGAGGTGCGGGTCCGGCCTGCCGGCAAGCTTGCCTGATCCCTGGCCGGAACCGATAAAAACCGGCACGGGCCGGTACGGAGGAGGAATGAGATGAGTCTGGTTCTGGAGCAGGTCTCCAAAATCGTGGACCGGAAAGTGCACATCCATCCGGTCGACCTGACCTTGGAGACCGGGACGCTGAACGTGCTGCTGGGGCCGACCCAGGCCGGCAAAACCAGCCTGATGCGCCTGATGGCGGGACTGGACCGCCCCGACAGCGGACGGATATGGTGGAACGGGCAGGATGTCACCGGCAAACCGGTGCAGCAGCGCAATATTGCCATGGTCTACCAGCAGTTCATCAACTACCCTTCCCTGAGCGTTTACGACAATATTGCCTCACCGCTGAGGCTGCGCGGCATCCCGCGTAACGAAATCAGCAAGCAGGTACATAAAGCGGCAGAACTGCTCAAGCTCACGCCATTGCTGAAGCGCAAGCCGCTGGAACTGTCCGGTGGCCAGCAGCAGCGCTGCGCCCTGGCACGGGCACTGGTCAAGGAGGCCGACCTGGTGCTGCTGGATGAGCCACTGGCCAATCTGGATTACAAACTGCGTGAGGAGCTGCGCGAGGAACTGCCACGCATTTTCACCGAATCCGGGGCCATTTTTGTCTATGCCACCACCGAGCCGACCGAAGCCCTGCTGTTGGGTGGCCACACCGCTGCCCTGTGGGAGGGGCGCATCACCCAGTTCGGCCCCACACTCGCGGTCTATCGCCATCCCCGTGACATGACCACGGCGCGGGTGTTTTCCGATCCGCCCATGAATTTTCTCAGCTTCACCAAATCCGGCCACCAGCTGCAGCTGGATAATGCTCAGCAGCTTGCAGCCAGTGGCCCGCTGGCTGATCTGGCCAACCGGTCCTTCCACGCCGGTTTCCGTCCCGACCGCCTGACGCTGCAGCCGCTATCGGAGCATGACCTGTGCTTTCAGGTTCAGGTCACCGTGGTGGAAATCACCGGCTCTGAAAGCTTTGTACACCTGCGCTATGGTGAGGAACGCTGGGTTGCCCTGGCTGCCGGGATTCACGAGCTGCGTCCGGGCAGTACGATTCCGGTTTACCTCAACCCGGAACAGGTGTATGTGTTTGATACAGAACAGCAGCTGGTCATTGCACCGGCGCTGGCTGCCTGAGGAGGCATCATGGCAGAAATCCACCTGAAACAGCTGGCCCACAGTTACCATCCCCACCCGTCCGGGGTGCAGGATTACGCACTCAAGGAAATTGATCATGTGTGGGAGGATGGCAAGGCCTATGCCCTGCTCGGGGCCTCCGGCTGTGGCAAGTCCACCCTGCTCAATATCATTTCCGGCCTGCTGCACCCCAGTCAGGGGCAGGTGCTGTTTAATGGCGAGGATGTTACCAACCTGCCCACGGAAAAGCGTCACATCGCCCAGGTATTCCAGTTCCCGGTGGTATACGACACCATGAGCGTGTATGACAATCTGGCTTTTCCGCTGCGCAACCGGGGCCGTGACGAGGCCACCATCCGCCAGCGCGTGGGCGATATTGCCGAAATGCTGGAGCTGACGGGGGAATTGAAGAAAAAAGCCCGTGGTCTTGCGGCGGATGCCAAGCAGAAAATTTCCCTCGGGCGCGGGTTGGTGCGCCAGAATGTGGCGGCAATCCTGTTTGACGAGCCGCTCACCGTGATTGATCCGCACCTCAAGTGGCTGCTGCGCATGCAGCTCAAGTCACTGCACCAGCGCATCAGCAATACCATGATTTACGTGACCCATGACCAGACCGAGGCGCTGACCTTCGCCGATCAGGTGGTGGTGATGCACGATGGTTACGTGGTGCAGATCGGTACACCGCAGGCCCTGTTCGAGCGTCCGTCCCATACCTTCGTGGGCTATTTCATCGGCAGTCCGGGCATGAACCTGCTGCCGGTGCAGATTGAGGGAACCCAGGCCCGTCTCGGGGAGTTAAAGATTGAACTGCCGGGCCGCTACACCATTCCCGCCGGGCGGAAAACCGAGCTTGGCATCCGTCCGGAGTTTGTCAGCCTGAGCCGGGAAAACCGGGGCCACAGCCTGCCGGTCAGCATCCAGCACATTGAGGACATCGGTCGCCACCGCATTGTGCGCGCTGAACTGGCCGGGCATGCGCTCAATGTGATCGTGCCCGGGGATGTGGCCGTCAGTGATGACTGCCGTTATCTGGATTTCGACCGCTCCCGTATCAATATATATGCCGATGACTGGCTGCAGGAGGCCCGCACATGAACAGGACCTGGAACAACAAGGCCTGGTGGATGGTGCTGCCGGTGGTGCTGCTGGTGGCTTTCAGTGCCGTGATTCCGCTCATGACCGTGGTCAATTATTCGGTGCAGGACACCTTCGGCAACAATCAGTTCTTCTGGGCCGGGCTGAGCTGGTTTGAAGAGATCATGAACTCGCAACGCTTCCACGATGCCCTGTTGCGCCAGTTCCTGTTCTCGGGTCTGATCCTCGCCATCGAGATTCCACTGGGCATCTTTATCGCCATGAACATGCCCAAAAAGGGCTGGGGCGTGGCGGTGTGTCTGGTGCTGATGTCGCTGCCGCTGCTGATTCCCTGGAATGTGGTCGGCACCATCTGGCAGATTTTCGGGCGCGTGGACATTGGCCTGCTGGGTAAATTCATGGCCCTGATCGGCGTGGATTACAACTACACCCAGAATGTCATTGATGCCTGGATTACGGTGGTGGTGATGGATGTGTGGCACTGGACCTCGCTGGTGGCACTGTTGTGCTATGCCGGGCTGCAGTCGATTCCGGAAGCCTATTATCAGGCGGCCCGTATCGACGGGGCCAGCCGCTGGGCCATCTTTCGCTTCATCCAGCTGCCCAAAATGCGCGGGGTGCTGCTGATTGCGGTACTGCTGCGTTTCATGGACAGTTTCATGATCTATACCGAGCCTTTTGTGGTCACCGGAGGCGGCCCCGGCAATGCCACCACCTTCCTGTCCATTGATCTGGTCAAGATGGCGGTCGGCCAGTTTGATCTCGGCCCGGCGGCAGCCTTCTCGCTGGTGTACTTTCTCATTATTCTGCTGCTGAGCTGGGTGTTTTATACCGTGATGACCCATCTGGACAAACAGGGAGGCTGACATGAGCACTGCCGTCACCACAGGCCAGCCACGCCGCCTGCGCATCACGCGCTCCGGTGTGGTCATGACCCTGTACCTGCTGTTTCTGCTGCTGCCGATTTACTGGCTGCTGAACATGAGCCTGAAGACCAATGAGGAAATCCTTTCCACCTTCACGCTCTGGCCCGACAAGCTGACCTTTCAGAACTACATCACCATCTTTTCCGACCCGAGCTGGTATTCCGGCTATATCAATTCCATTATTTATGTGGTGATGAATACCGCGATTTCGATCACGGTGGCGCTGCCGGCAGCCTACGCTTTCTCGCGCTACCGTTTTCTGGGCGACAAGCACCTGTTTTTCTGGCTGCTGACCAATCGCATGGCCCCGCCGGCGGTCTTCGCCCTGCCCTTTTTCCAGCTCTACAGCTCGATCGGCCTGTTTGATACCCATATTGCCGTGGCGCTGGCACACTGCCTGTTCAATGTGCCGCTGGCGGTCTGGATACTGGAGGGTTTCATGTCCGGGGTGCCGAAGGAAATTGATGAAACCGCCTATATCGACGGCTACAGCTTCGGACGCTTCTTCACGCGCATCTTCATGCCGCTGATTGCCTCGGGTATCGGTGTGACCGCGTTCTTCTGCTTCATGTTTTCCTGGGTCGAGCTGCTGCTGGCACGCACCCTGACCTCGGTGAGTGCCAAGCCGATTGCCGCTACCATGACCCGTACCGTATCGGCCTCGGGCATGGACTGGGGCGTACTGGCCGCCGCCGGGGTCTTGACCATTATTCCGGGCGCACTGGTGATCTGGTTTGTGCGCAACTACATTGCCAGGGGCTTTGCCCTGGGCCGGGTATAGGAGGGCCGGTGATGGAACTGAACTGGATGGCCTGGACCTGGCAGACGGCGCTGTTTTTCAGCCTGATCGGCCTTGCGCTGGTGAGCATGGGTGTCTGGAGCATCCGGGCACCGCAGGCCCCACGCCGGGGGTTGCTGCGGATTGAGACCACTCCCGGCGACCGCCTGTTTATTTCACTGCTGGGCAGTGCCTGGATCTGCCTGCTGTGGCTGGCGACCTTCGGTTCACCCCTGTGGTGGGCCCTGCTGGTCTGTGTGGTGTTTGCCCTGGCGGTATTCCGCTGGGTGTGAGCTTTTACCGGGAATCGCTGTCCCAAGGGAGAGGGGTTCAATTTATTATCATCTCGGAGGAGAAATAGCATGCAACGCAAACTCTTAAGCAGCCTGATCGGGGCTGCACTGGTGCTGGGTGCCATGCCGGCCTTTGCCGACATGGCGGCAGCGGAAAAATGGGTGAACGACGAGTTCCAGCCATCCTCCCTGTCCAAAGAAGACCAGCTCAAGGAAATGGAGTGGTTCATCAAGGCCGCCGAGCCCTTCAAGGGCATGGAAATCAATGTGGTGTCCGAGACCATCGCCACCCATGAGTACGAGTCCAAGGTGCTGGCCAAAGCCTTCAGCGAAATCACCGGCATCAAGCTCACCCATGACCTGATTGGTGAAGGGGATGTGGTGGAAAAACTGCAGACCCAGATGCAGTCCAACAAGAACATCTATGACGCCTATATCAATGACTCCGACCTGATCGGTACCCACTGGCGGTATCAGCAGGTACGCAACCTGACTGACTGGATGGCGAACGAGGGCAAGGAGGTCACCAATCCGGGACTGGACCTGGGTGACTTTCTCGGTATCAGCTTCACCACCGGACCGGACAAAAAGGTCTACCAGCTTCCAGACCAGCAGTTTGCCAATCTGTACTGGTTTCGCTATGACTGGTTTGCCGACCCGAAAAACCGCGAGGACTTCAAGGCCAAATACGGCTATGAACTCGGGGTGCCGGTGAACTGGTCGGCGTATCAGGATATTGCCGAATTCTTTACCGGGCGTGAAATCGACGGCAAAAAAGTCTATGGCCACATGGACTACGGCAAGAAAGACCCCAGTCTGGGCTGGCGCTTCACCGATGCCTGGATGTCCATGGCCGGCATGGGCGACAAGGGCGAACCCAATGGCCTGCCGGTGGACGAATGGGGTATCCGCGTCAATGAAAACTCACAGCCGGTCGGCTCCTGTATGGCACGGGGTGGCGCGACCAACTCCCCGGCGGCCGTGTATGCCGTGGAAAAATACGTTGACTGGCTCAAGCAGTACGCCCCGCCCTCTGCGGCCGGCATGGTGTTCAGTGAAGCCGGACCGGTTCCGGCCCAGGGTGAAATCGCCCAGCAGATGTTCTGGTATACCACCTTTACCGCAGACATGGTGAAAGAGGGCTTGCCGGTCATGAATGAGGATGGCACGCCGAAATGGCGCATGGCTCCCTCACCGCACGGTGCCTACTGGGAGGAAGGCATGAAGGTCGGCTATCAGGATGTTGGCTCCTGGACCCTGATGAAATCCACCCCCGTGGAGCGCGCCCAGGCCGCCTGGCTGTATGCCCAGTTTGTCACCTCCAAGACCGTGGATGTGAAGAAGTCGCACGTGGGCCTGACCTTCATCCGCAAATCCAGCGTCGACGATCCGAGCTTCACCGAACGGGCCCCGAAACTGGGAGGGCTGGTGGAATTCTACCGCTCCCCGGCACGGGTACAATGGTCCCCGACCGGCACCAATGTGCCGGATTACCCGAAACTGGCCCAGTTGTGGTGGCAGAGTATCGGCGACGCCTCCTCCGGCGCAAAAACCGCCCAGGAAGCACTGGATTCGCTGTGTGAAGCCCAGGAAAAAGTCATGGAGCGCCTGGAACGCAGTGGGGTTCAGGGCGATCTTGGCCCCAAACTCAATGAGCCCAAGGACCCGACAGAGTGGCTGGCGGCTCCCGGTGCGCCCAAGCCCAAACTGGAAAACGAGAAGCCCGCCCCGGAAACCGTGGACTATGATGAGCTGATCAAGTCCTGGGAAAGCTGATCCGGCTCTGGCCATACTCAGCCCCTGACAAGTCCGGTCCTGCCTTCGGGCAGGGTCGGCAGCTTCGCTCTCCAATACGGCAGAATTTCCTTCAGAGTGCTGCCCGTCAATATTGAGGCGGCACAGGCTGCCCGTCAGGATGATGAAGCCTTCAAACGCCTGGTGGGTATACCACGGCCTTTTTTTGTCATGCCATTCCTTGAGCGCTTTAACCGGTGTCAGGTGACCAAGGTTACGCTGAACGACATGAACGAATCAGTCCGGAGTACACCCTGTCCGGCTTGATAAACTCCCGCACCACCACCAGCAGGTCATCCACCGCCAGCAACAGGGAACGGCGCAGCTCCACCACTGCAGCTGATGGGGCCGGGTGGGAGCGGTCTGCAGTGCTGTCCCGGTTCTGCCACTTCAGAATGGTTGCACGACTGACATTGAAATGGCTGGCAGTTTCTTTCAGGGGCATTCTGCCCTTGCCGGCCTTGATTGCTTCCCGTATCTTCGGGGTCGTTCGGGCCTCACTGTGCAGATTCATTGACCGGCTCGCTCCTGTTCAAACTGCGTAGCACCGCTCATGCCTGCTGGAGTTTAACAGGATTATAGAGCCGATGATCGCACAGGTCTTGACAGTTAATGTCTATTGATTATGTCCTGTCCGGGAGGGCAGTATGAACAGACTCCAGGCCATGCGTTTCGGGGCCGTCAGCACCATTCCCATGATTGTCGGCGGTATTCCCTTCGGTATTATTTTCGGCTCTCTGGCCATGAGCTACGGGCTGCCCGTCTGGGTGCCGATTGCCATGTCGTCACTGGTGTTTGCAGGCTCTGCCCAGTTTGTCGCGCTTGGACTGATGGCAGCCGGTGCACCGGCCTGGGTCATTATCTCCACCACCCTGATTGTCAACCTGCGCCACCTGCTCTATGCCGCCGATTTCATCAAGTATGTACGCCACCTGCCGATGGGCTGGCGTGCCGGGCTGGCTTTCGGGCTGATTGATGAAGTCTACGCCGCCGTCCGGCCCCATTACCAGAGCGGGCGTCTGAGCCTGGACAGCGGTAAATGGGCCTATCTCGGAGCCATTCTGAGTTTCTACCTGATGTGGAATATCTGTACCCTGATCGGCATTGTGGCCGGGGAAATGATCCCGGACATGAGCAGCTGGGGGCTGGAATTTGCCATGGTAGCCACCTTTATCGGCATTATCACGCCCTATCTGCGCCACTGGCCCTACTGGAGCACCTTCCTCTGCGCCGGAACCCTGGCCCTGCTGCTGCATGGACTGCCCAACAACCTTGGCATGCTGCTGGCAGCCCTGGGCGGGGTGGCGGCCGGCATGCTGACCGAACGCTTCAGCCACCGTGAGCGGCAGCCGGCTACCAGCGGAAAAGCGGCGGAAGCCACGGAGGAGCAGGCATGAAATATACCAACCTGGAAATGCTCGCCATTATTCTCGGCATGCTGCTGGTGACATACGGCATCCGCTTTGTGCTTTATGCCCGTGCCCATCGCACCCACATTCCGGCCTGGATGGAAGAGGCACTGAAATTTGTCCCGGTGGCGGTGCTGACCGCTCTTATCAGCCCCATGATTCTGATGCCGGAACAGCAGCTCAACCTTGACTGGCACAACCCCTGGCTGCTGGGTGCCGTGGCCGCCTTTGTTACCGGTTTCTGGCGACAGCAGCCGCTCCTGACCATTCTGGTCGGTGTTGTGGTGTTCTTCGGGGCCAAAAGCCTGCTGCCATAGCAGCTCAAAACCAGTCAGGGCTAAAGCTTCAAGGCTTCCGCGCCGCATCAACAGCCGCAATCAGGTTCTGCGGGGTGCGCACATTGGTCAAGCGCTCACCATTGAGATACAGCGTCGGCGTACCCCGGGCCCCGGCTTTTCTGCCGCTGGCCATATCGGCCTGCACCTTGTCCCTGACCGCATCCGAAGCCAGAGCCTGCTGCAGGCGCTCCGCATCAAGGCCCAGCGTGCGGGCATAAGCATCAAACTGCGCCGGCACATTGTCGGACACACTCCATTCGGCCTGACGTTCAAACAGCAGGTCATGCATTTCCCAGAATTTACCCTGCTGTGCAGCAGCTTCGGCATACCGGGCCGCCAGCAGGGCATGCGGATGCAGGTTGGTGAGCGGAAAGTGGCGGTAGACCATGTGGACCTTGAAATGGATGGAAGGCCAGGCCTGCTGCATCACCTGATTCTGGACCCGACAGGCCGGACACTGGAAGTCGGAGTAGGTCACCAGGGTCAGGCTGGCCTTGTCGGAACCCTTGCCATGATCCCGTGCCGTCACCTGATCCGGGCTGCCCTCCGTGGTGAAACTGTCCACCAGTACCATGAGCACTGCCAGCAACAGTACCGCACCCACCCCCCAGATGGCATAGCGCCACCCCTGCTGTTTGCGCCGGGCAGCCAGCTGTTTCCGTTCACGGATATTCTGTTGACGCTCACGTTTGCTTTTACTCATGAATTAATCTTTACTTCTTGATTTTTAATTAATATTTCAGCAAGCGTACCATGCGGGCACCCTGGCTGCCTTACGTGTTCTCCCGCAGCCACCCCGCCACATCTTTGGCAAAATAGGTCAGGATACCGTCAGCCCCGGCACGCTTCATGCCGGTCAGGGCTTCCATGACCACACTGCGCTCATCCAGCCAGCCGTTCAGGGCCGCTGCCTTGAGCATGGCATACTCACCACTGACCTGATACACAAAGGTCGGGGCCATGAACTGCTGTTTCACACGCCAGACCACATCCAGATACGGCATGCCGGGCTTGACCATGACCATATCCGCCCCCTCACGCAGATCAAGCGCCACTTCCCAGAGCGCCTCATCACCATTGGCGGGGTCCATCTGATAACTGTATTTGTTGCCCCCGCCCAGATTGGCGGCCGAGCCGACTGCATCGCGGAACGGGCCATAAAAACCGGAAGCATATTTGGCTGCATACGCCATAATGCGGGTATTGACGTGATCTTCCTGCTCCAGTGCATCGCGGATTTCCCCGATACGCCCGTCCATCATGTCGGAGGGGGCCACCACATCGGCACCCGCCTCGGCATGGGAAACGGCCTGACGCACCAGCACATCCACCGTGCGGTCATTCATGATATAGCCATTCGCGTCCATCAGGCCATCCTGGCCGTGGCTGGTAAAAGGGTCCAGCGCCACATCGGTCATGACCCCGAGTTCCGGCACTGCCGCCTTGACAGCCCGCACGGCACGCTGGGCCAGTCCGTCCGGGTTGTAGGCTTCCATGGCATCATCGGATTTGGCTTCCGGGGGAGTGACCGGGAAAATCGCCAGCATCGGAATGCCCAGACGATGAACTGCCTGCGCCTCGGCCACCAGCAGGTCAATGCTCTTGCGCTCCACGCCCGGCATGGACGGCACCGCTTCACGCCGGTTCTCCCCTTCCAGGACAAAAACCGGGTAGATCAGGTCGTTGGCAGTCAACAGGTTTTCACGCATCAGACGGCGGGAGAAGTCGTCCCGGCGCATGCGGCGCATACGGGTAAAAGGGTAAATACCGGGGAAATCAGCCATCTTGAATCCTTCAACGCTACAAGCCAAAACCAACATTCTGCAGAAATAACCCGCTCCGTCAAACATAAAAACATAAGTTCACATACCTGATGGCTCCCGGAGCCGTAATCATCAGACCGGCTTGTCCTTACCAGCCCGCCGCACACCGTCACAACCGTGCATACACAATAGTGCAACAGAAGCGTCTGTTTACCCTGGGAAAGCGGGCAACGTGGAACCAATGAGAACACCAATGGCCGGATACGCCGGTTCTGGCCGAAGAAAATTGGTTGACTCCAGCGCCCGGCATCCCCTTTTGCAGGACTATCAGATTTTGAACAATTCATATTGCATCGCTAATAAGAAAGTCTTATTTTTCTATTATTATTAATAATAGCTATAAAGATACTGATGAAAAAACTGATCCGGCTCTATTCAATCGCCATGCTGGCAACCGCATTGCCTGCCTGTGGCACCACCAGCCACCTGAAATCCTCCGATACGGGGGGCGTAACCTCATACGCGCCAACTTAAGCACATAAGCCATTGATTAAACATGGCTTACTCCCAGTTTCCGGCAGATATTGATCCAGCCCATGACCTTTGTCGGCAGGACTTGCAAGCCCCGCTTTCGCCGCCGCTCTGCCAAACTTTTCAGGCAATCCTCTGT
>DAOPKY010000045.1:0-37055 GCA_035391465.1 Thiolinea sp.
TTTTATGCCATTCCGGCCATAAATTCGCTTAAACAGAGAGTTTTGCAAGAGGCTCGGTTTTTTACCCGCACAGGCGCTGGAGGTCATTCTCGGTGTCACACAGAAAACGCTGAGCAACTATGCCAATCACCTGCTACAAACCCCAATCAATGAGGCATTTGACGCTGAGCGCTGGTCTGACAAACCTTGAACCGTTTACGCTCTGATGAGCTTAGTGTCATCGTAAATTGTTGTTGAAATAGGGGACATCGTAAAACTACTCCCTTTCCCCATCACTGAAATTTGCAGGATTTGAGGAACCCTGGGCGTCACTCCCCTTGACATATTCACGGGCAATTTCGCGCAGGGTTCCCATCTGTTCGGCAAAATTACGGCAGCCTGAGCACATCATTACATGGAATTTAAGTGTTGCCCGGTTCTTTAACGACAACTCACTCTCTTGTGCATCCGAGAGCAAACGCGTGGCTTGTTGACAGTTCATCATGGCTTTTCACCTTCGCTAAACCAGCGGTTTTCCAGACATTCACGCAAGCGCAAGCGCGCCCGGTACAGCATGACATGGAGATTGCTGGTCGTAATATTGAGTGTTTCGCAAATCTCAGCACTTTCCAGCTCCAGAAATTCCCGCATCATGAACAGCCGAGCCTGACTTTCCGGCAATCCGTTCAGACAGGTATCAAAAACACGCCAGAAGTGATCTGTTTTGACCGACTCCATGGGTTGCGACCACGATAGCGGACGCTCATCAACCTGCCAAAAGCCCTTGGTATCAAAAAGAGTTTCCAGGCCATCTTCTTCGTCATCCTGATATGGCCGGCCAGCCTCGACCAGTCGTTGCCCTTTGCGCAGGATATCGGTAATTTTGTTCTTCAAGATCGCAAACACCCAGGTTTTCAGCGCCGAACGACGATTAAAGGACCCTGCATTTTTCAACGCACCGATAAGCGCTTCCTGCACGGCATCTTCTGCCAATGCTTCATCACGCAGCTGAATGGTCGCGAATTTCAACATTTGTGCGCGCAACTCCTTGAGAAAGCCCGCATCCGTTAAATGACTTATTTCAGAATCCTTTGACGTATTTCTTGTTTCACTTTTCATCTATTTTTTATTTCGCTCCACTTCGTTTTTCGCAGCACTGTACGAGGCGTACACAGTAGGGCACCATAAAGTTCAGTAAAATCTGGCTCAGGATATCTCCAAACTGCGTAAAAATTCAGTCTCCTGATTTATGGCATTCAACAATGTTCCCACAACCCGTGATATCTGCAGGGCATTCATCACAATATCGGGCTTAAAAAAGGCTTTGATCAACTCACTCACAGCAAGAAACCTATAATACCTTCAGGAATCAAATACCTATTAAATTCCTCAGCCAGCAAGCACTCCCGCACGCCTCATCTTTGTAACCAAACCCGTTAAAGCCTTAGTCGAATTACGCGGATTTTTCTTACAAAAAAATGGCAAGGAATATGCCCACCGCAACAACCACCATGCATTCATTTCATTATTAAGCCACAGAGAGGACTGATTCAGACAAAACTCATCAATTTCAGGCATAATTTTTCCAACCTTAGGGCATCAAAACGCAATAATTTTGCGCATGGACAGCCCTTTTGGAGAACTTATACGATCACGCTTCTTTATACTAGCCCTGTCCAAACCATTCATTCTCCCGGGAGAACAGGATTTTTCATATGACAATGCTTGCACTTGATGCCGACACACTCCTTCAGCACATCGAAACCTTGGGAAGGATTGGTGCAGACAGCCAGCGCGGCGGCCGATCACGTATTGCCCTGACCGATCCGGACAGGCTCGGTCGCGACCAGGTCATTGCCTGGATGAAAGCATTGGAATTGACGGTCCATATTGATGAGATCGGCAATATTTTCGGCATTTTGCCCGATTACGCCGGCAATACCGAACACAGCGCCCTGATGATCGGGTCCCATATCGACAGTGTATACAACGCTGGCGCACTGGATGGCTGCTATGGCGTATTGGCAGGCTTGGCCGTCACCAAAGCATTTCGTGATCAGGAGCAGGCACCTGCACGTCCGATTATCGTGGCGGCTTTTACCAATGAAGAAGGCGTGCGTTACCAGCCGGACATGATGGGCTCACTGGCTCATGCAGGCGGTTTAAGTACCGAACAGGTACTGAACACCATCGGCATCGACGGTACCCGTCTGGGTGACGAACTGCAACGCATCGGCTACCAGGGCACCATGCCGTTGGGCACCTTGATCCCGAACCAATACCTTGAACTGCACATCGAGCAAGGTCCCGTTTTAGACAGGGAAGGGATTCCGGTTGGTGCCGTGACCAACCTTCAGGGTATTTCCTGGCAGAAAATCCACATCACGGGAAAAGCCAACCATGCCGGCACCACACCGATGTCGATGCGCCACGATGCAGGCTTTGCCGCAGCGTCCATTATCACTTTTCTGCGTGAGCAGACTCGATGTAAACCCGGTACCTTGGCCACCACCGGCAGCATTCAATTTGAGCCGGATGCCATCAATGTGATTCCTCGAAGCGCCACCCTGACCGTGGATTTGCGTAACCCGGACAACGAAATGCTCTGTGCCGCAGAGCAGGCCCTGGCCAAACACCTGGACACCTTACGCCAAAGCGAGGGAGTCACCATCGAAACCGAGGTACTGGCCCGTTTTGATCCCGTCATTTTCGACAAAAACCTGGTGAGCACCATCGAGCAAGCTGCAAGCGCGCTGAACATTCCGTACCGGCGCATCACATCCGGAGCCGGTCACGATGCCCAGATGATCACCCGAATTTCCCCGGCGGCAATGATCTTTGTACCCAGTAAAGGCGGCATCAGCCACAACCCGGGGGAATTCACCGAAGCCGAAGACCTGGTTCAAGGTGCCAAAGTGCTGCTGGCCACGGTCGAGTTATTGCTGAACACCACTCAACCTTAATCCACCCTGTGACGAGAATTGATCATGTTGTTTAAAAACCCGAATGCAACTCATGCAGCCTACCCGGCCGAACTGGCCACTGTGCTCAACCAGCAAACCACCCGGCAAAGCAGGCAGTGGCTTTCCGGCTGGCCCTTGCTCAACCCGGCGGGCACACCGCTTTGGTCGATGACGGGAACAGCCACTGCGCTGGGCATTCAGGTGCTCTGGCTCAAAGACGAATCCAAACGCTCGAGCCTTGGCAGTTTTAAAGCACTGGGCGCACCCAATGCGCTGATCAGGCTGATTCTGAGACACTTCCCTGCACTCGATCCGGAAAAAATTCTGCTGGGTGAATACCATGAACAATTGGCCGATTTTGCCGTGGTCAGCGCCACGGACGGCAACCACGGACGGGCGTTGGCTGCAGCCGCACGGGCGAGCGGCTGCCCGTGTACCATCGTGATTCATGCACACGTCAGCCAGGAACGCGAAGACGCCATTGCCGCCTGTGGAGCGACCCTGGTGCGCATTGCAGGAAACTACGATGCGTCGGTTGAAGAGGCCGACCGCATTGCCAAAGCGAATGGCTGGACGGTGGTTTCGGACACGTCTTACAAAGGCTACACGGACATCCCGCGCGATGTGATGCAGGGCTACGGCGTGATGGCGGCGGAGACGGTGGCACAACTGGAGGCACAACAACAAAAGCCGACGCATATCATTCTTCAGGGGGGTGTGGGCGGCCTGGCCGCTGGTGTATTCAGCTACTTCTGGGAACAATACGGTGCCGAGCGCCCGGCGTTCATCGTGGTCGAACCACGCCAGGCAGACTGCTTATACCAGAGTGCCATTCAGGGCAGACCGGCATCGGCAACGGGTTCGGTGGATTCCGTCATGGCCGGCCTTGCCTGCGGTGAAACATCGCCAATCGCCTGGGACGTCTTGCAACCCTGCGTGGACTATTTTGCCTTGATCGAAGACCGGGATGCCATTGACAGCATGAAACAACTGGCCCATGGCGCGTATGGCGACACCCCTGTCGTCGGTGGTGAATCCGGCGTGGCGGGCCTGGCCTTGCTGAACCGGTTAGCCAGGCAGAACCAGCTGGCGGCACTGGGCCTGAATCAAGGGTCCAGCGTGCTGATTCTGAATACGGAAGGTGCCACTGCACCGGTGTTATTCAAGGAACTGACCGGGCTCACTGCGGAAGCAATCATCGCCAGGCAGTTCCAGCGGTAAACAGGGCGGTTTCAATACCTGCTCGGAAACAGGCTCAGCTACCGATTTGATCGCTGGCATCAAAATCACCTTTCCAATGACCTGTTTCGGATCATGGGGCGCACCAAAAGCGGATGCAAGCAAGCTGTTTAGGTATGCCGTGCCCCATGATACAGATTCACCACATGGCGAGCCTCGGCAAAGAACAGCCAGCGTTCCACCCCGATACCGCCCAGCATGCACAAGGCGGCCAGCAGGGCACTGCCCCAACCGCCGGCCCCGGCAAATACCGCAGCCATGAAACAGGCCGGCAGGAAAAAGCCGAAGATGAACACCATGTACTTCAGTGATTCCAGCTGTTTCGGGTCCGTCTGATAACCGAATTCATCAGTCAGGAACGTCCCGGCAGTATGCCCAGTATCCAGCAGGCGCACTTGGGCACGGGTGAAGCCGGTCGCGGTATTGATGGTCGGGCCAATGACCTTGCTGATCCAGAAGTAATACACCGCCTTGGTAATCGCCGCAATCAGCAGCAACGCACCGGCCAGCCAGGCCACACTGCTGCCGCGTCCGCCATTCATCATGATCAGCATCACCAACAGCACGCCTCCGGTTGCCAGACCGATCAGCAGGTAATTGGCCGGTGTCAGCGCCGTATGCCACTGGCGGATGGTCTTCAGGCAGCCATAGATCATGCCGGTGCTGAACACGGTTGCCAGCGCAATCAGCAGAGCCAGCACACCGATGGTGTTCATGAGGGTGCTGTCCTGATTATCCAGCACCCAGAGCAGCAGCAGATACAGCAAGGCAAACGGGTAGAACAGCACCGCAAATACGCCCTCGCGTGACAGCCAGGAAGTACGGAAACGGAAAAATGCCCGCCAGGCATTTTTCGGATTGGCCAAATGGAAAGTGGACGACAGCAGCCCGGCGCTAATCAGCACCAGCGCCAGAATACCGGCACTCAACATTGTCCCCCCATTCATGCCCTCAGCATTGAAGAGGCGTGCCAGCACCATGAGTATGAACAGGCCGTAACCGGCACCGGAGGCCACAGTAAAGAAAATAACGGAAAAAGCCGGATGCATGGAGACCTCCTTAGCGCACAACAGCCTTGTTGACCCAGTCCCTGACCGAATGAATCAGGGATTTTCGCTTCACATCCTCCACCGGTACCGGACGGGTCAGACGCGGCGGCAGGTACTGGTTGGTGGGGTTGTAGCCCAGTTCGGGCATGAGCTGATAACCGGCACGCTCGCGCACCAACCGACTGACGGAGGAATCCGGATCATCAAAATCCCCGAAATGCCGCGCATGGGCCGGACAGGTAATGACACAGGAAGGCTGGCGGTCAACGGGGTCCAGCTCCTCATCATAAATCCGGTCAATGCACAAGGTGCACTTCTTCATGGTACCCGACTCACGGTCCAGCTCCCGCGCACCATAGGGACAGGCCCAGGAGCAGTAATTGCAACCCATGCACTTGTCCTGATCAATCAGCACCACCCCGTCTTCAGCGCGTTTGTAGCTGGCACCGGTCGGACAGACATCCACACAGTCGGCCTGCTCGCAGTGCATGCACGACATCGGGAAGTTGATGGTCTTGTTGTTCGGATAATCACCGACTTCATAGTGGCGAATACGGTTGAACCACACGCCGCCGGGGTCTTCACCATACGGGTGGTAATCGGTCAGCGGGCCGGTGGTCCCGGATGTATTCCACTGCTTGCAGGAAACCGCACAGGCATGGCAGCCCACACAGACATCCAGATCAATCACCAGTCCGAGCTTCATGCCTCATCCTCCCCTGCTGCCACACCCCGGTTGGCATCATGCACACTGCCACGGGTGAGAATGTCTTCCAGACTGCGTTTCAGCCCAACGGCCCTGTGAGTCTGATAACGCAGCACTTTGGGTGAGCGGTTGCCGTTCGGCAGCGGCTTGATGGCTGCAAAGGTCGGCCAGGTACCGGTTTCGCCTGCAGCTGCCGGATAGATTTTCACCTTGAGATCGTACCAGGCTGCCTGCCCGGTGATCGGGTCCGAGTTCGTCACCGCATCTTCGGCATCACCCTGCTTTGGCAGCAGCTCGGAAATCAGGTGGTTCATCAAAAAGCCATCATTGGACTCATTGGCATCCTCGCTCAGGCCCCAGGAGCCTTTCTGCTTGCCGATCGCATTCCAGGTCCAGACCGTATCCGGCTGGCAACCTTCCATGAGCTTGACCTGCACCCGTATTTTGCCGTTGTGAGACTCCACCCAGCACCAGGAGTGGTCCTGAATCCCCAGCGCCTCACCCCGTGCACGATTCATATACAGGAAATTCTGGGCACATATCTGGCGCAGCCAGGCATTCTGCGAATCCCAGGAGTGATACATGAACATCGGACGCTGGTTGATGGCATAGAACGGGTATTCGTCCTCATCGACACGGCACTGTTCCAGCGGTTTGTAATAAAACGGCAGGGGATTGAAGTAAGTACTCAGACGCTGCCGGTGGTGTGCCTCGGTCGGCATCGGGCCGTCATACAGGCCCTGCCCCGCCAGCCTGAAGCGCTGCTGGGATTCGGCATACAGCTCAATCACAATCTGGTCGGTCGACCCGACCCAGCCCGCCTGCCGGGCAAAGTCCAGGTAATCCCTGTTGGCGTGGCGGTAATAACGGGTATTCTCCGGCAGGTGCATCTCAAAAAAGGCACCGTTTTCCATGTAGCGTTCCCACTGCTGCGGATTCGGTTTGCCGCGCAGGTGCACTTCCCTGCCGTTTTCATCCAGCCGCCAGCCGGACAGGAAGCCGATACCCGGCTCCTTCTCCCAGTTGATGATGAAATCCTTGTAATCCTTGTATTTACGCGAACCATCCTTGTTGGTCAGGGCCGGAAATCCCAGACGCATGCCCAGTTCCAGCTGTACTTCCTGCCAGGACAGCACATCACGCTCGGGCCGGATCACCGGCTGGCGGATCGAATCACAGGCAGCATGCGGCTCGGAAATTGGCCGATCCAGCATGGAAATGGTATCGAAGCGCTCCAGATAGGTGGTATCCGGAATCACCAGATCGGCGAAGTTGACCATTTCCGAGTGATAGGCATCGGAAATGACAATGAAGGGAATCTTGTACTCACCATCCTCATCCTGCTCACGCAGCATGTCCTGTACCTGTGCGGTGTTCATGGTCGAATTCCAGGCCATATTGGCCATGAACATCATCAGGGTATCGATACGGTACGGATCGCCCCTGACCGCGTTGGTGATGACCATGTGCATCAGGCCGTGATTCGACATTGGCGCATCCCAGGAGTAAGCCTTGTCGATGCGTTTGGGCTTGCCGTTTTCATCCAGCACCAGGTCTTCGGGGCCGGTCGGGAAACCCAGTGGCGGTCCCTTGAGCGGGGTATTCGGGGCGCAGTCCTTAACCGGCTTGAGTGCCGGCGGAATGTGTTTCGGATAGGGCGGTTTGGCCAGATGCCCACCCGGCACATCGATGGAACCCAGCATGATCTGCAGGAAATGAAGGGCACGGCAGGTCTGGAAACCATTGGAATGTGCCGAAATGCCACGCATGGCATGCATGGACACCGGGCGACCCACGAACTGGTAATGGGTGCGTCCGGCCCAGTCGGTCCAGCCCTCCGGGACATCCACCACAATACTCTCTTTGAACGCCACATGCGCCATTTCCAGCGCCAGCCGCTCGATCTGTGCCGCCGGGACACCACAGATTTTACCGGCGTTTTCCGGTGCATACTGCGCGTCCAGATACGCTTCGGCGATCAGCACCATAACCGACTTGACCGGCCTGCCGTTCACCTCACCCTCATGGAACAGGGCCGGGGTAATCTCCGGCAGCCTGCCATTCACGGGGGCCTTCCTGCCCATGTCCCAGACCAGCGGATGCCCCTCGGTATCGCGTGCAATCAGGCCATGGCCCTTTTCACCCGGCGTATGTACCACCAGATAAGGCGCATTGGTATAGCGGATCAGAAATTCCCAGTCGAACTGCTCATTTTTAAGCAGCACATGCAGCATGGACAGCGCCAGCATGGCATCAGTACCCGGCTTGATACCAACCCACTCATCGGCAATGGCCTGATACCCGGTACGGGCCGGATTCACACTCACAAACTTGCCGCCGTTGCGCTTGAGCTTTTCAAGGCCGATTTTGATCGGGTTGGAGGCATGATCATCCGCCACCCCCCACATCATGAAGTATTTGGTCCGATCCCAGTCCGGATCACCAAACTCCCAGAATGCATGACCCATGGTATACAAGCCGCCGGCGGCCATGTTCACCGAGCAGAAACCGCCGTGTGCCGCCCAGTTCAGGGTGCCGAACTGCCCCGCCCAGAATCCGGTCAGGGCCTGCATCTGGTCACGTCCGGTGAAATACGCCAGTTTCAGGGGATCGGTCTCGCGGATTTTGCGCAACCGGGCTTCCAGAATATCCAGCGCCTCAGCCATGCTGATGGCGACAAACTCCCCTTCACCCCGGCCGGTACCGGGTTTGCGCATCAGGGGGGAGTTGAGTTTGGCCGGCGAGTTCTGCTTCATGATGCCGGCATTACCCTTGGCACACAGCACGCCTTTATTGACGGGATGATCACGGTTGCCCTGGATATAACGGACCTTGTTGTCCTCAACCGTCACCTTGATACCGCAGCGGCAGGCACACATGTAACAGGTGGTGGCCTTGACCTGCTGACGCGCGTGCCGTTCAAATTCCGGTAATGCGTTCATGCAAACCTCAGAATATGCAAATATTGTGATGAACTGATACAGCCCTACATCTTCCGCCATCTGCAGCACTGATTCAACAATATTTTTTATTTATATCAATAGATTTTAATTATTCTCAATCCGGCCCGGAGGCTGCCCGGACACGGGATCGGCCCGACCACTGCCGGTACAGTAACGGCAGGCGCTCCAGCAGCAGCATGCCCAGCAGCACGGCATACCACAGCGGCTCGCTGACATCCGACTTGCTTTCCTTCATCCACCAGAAATGCAGCACGGCCAGCAGGCCGGCCCCATAAACCAGCCGATGCAGGGATTTCCAGCGCGCCCCCAAACGCCGCATCATGGTCCGGGTCGAAGTCAGCGCCAATGGCAGCAGGGCCAGAAACGCCAGCAGCCCGGCCAGAATAAAAGGCCGCTCACGGATATCCTCGCCGATCGCCGCCCAGTCAAAAAACTGATCCAGCCACAGGTACAGCAGTACATGCACGGCGGCATAGGCAAAGGCATACAGCCCCAGCATGCGCCGCAGCCGCACGCTCAGCCCCCACCCCAGACGTCGGCGCAGACTGGACAGCAACAGGGTCAGGAGCAGAAACCGCAGTGCCCAGTCACCGGATGCCCGTGTCACGGCCTCGATCGGGTTGGCCCCCAGCCAGTGAAACCAGACACCCAATACCCCGTGCAGCAACGGTAACAGCCCTGCACTGAATACCAGCAGCCAGAGCCAGACCGGCACCCGGCTCGCGGTCTGGCGCTTCAGCCATGACAGCACCGGCATCAGAAGTACAGGCTCAGGTCCATCCCGGCATACAGGCTGGCCACCTGATCGGCATAACCATTGAACATCAGGGTGTTGCGCTTGTTGAACTCGCCGATACGACGTTCCCGCGCCTGACTCCAGCGCGGATGTGGCACCTCCGGATTCACATTGGAGTAAAAACCGTACTCCTCCGGTGACAGCCGGTTCCAGGTGGTTTCCGGCTCCTCTTCCACGAAGCTGATACGCACAATCGACTTGAGGCTCTTGAAACCGTATTTCCAGGGCACCACCAGCCGCAAGGGGGCACCATTCTGGTTCGGCAGGGTCTTGTCATACAAACCGGTCGCCAGCAGGGTCAATGGATGCATGGCCTCATCCATGCGCAAGCCCTCCACATACGGCCAATCCAGCACATCCCCCTGCTGGGCCGGCATCTGCTTCGGGTCCAGCAGGGTTTCAAAACGCACATACCGGGCCTGCGACGTTGGCTCAAAACGCTTCAGCAATCGCCCCAGCTCAAACCCCTGCCATGGAATCACCATTGACCAGCCCTCCACACAGCGCAACCGGTAAATACGTTCCTCGATACTCATCCCCTTGAGCAGGTCTTCCAGCGGATACTTACCGGGCCGTGCACACTGGCCATCCACCACCACATCCCAAGGTGAGGTTTGCAGGGTCTGAGCATTCCGGGCCGGGTCGCCCTTACCGGTGCCGAACTCGTAGAAATTGTTATAGCCGGTAATGTCTTCCCAGCTATTGGTCGTATCCCCGGCAGGACGGGGGGAGACTGCCAGAGCTGGCTGCCCGAACCAGCCGGCCCCGAGCAGGGCAACACCCGCCATACCACGCAGAAATTCACGTCTGCGCTGGTAAAGTCCCCAATCCGTTACCGCATTTTCCGTCAGTTGCTGTGGCTTTTTAATAAGCATTATGCCCTCCCTCAAGGCTGCTTCAGGTCCCAAACCCCCGTACCAGCGCCGAAATACCGGATGATTCACCTACCGGCATCGCCTTGCCGCACGGTTTTCGTAATAATACGGCAAACGGCTACCGAACAGGTATTCCCCTTTCCCACCGCCCGGGACAGCCATGGTCGGCCACTGGGTGGTGAAGCCCTGGACCGCTACCCCCTGGACTTGGGAGGGGCGTGTCAATGCTTCCGGTGCCCCCTTCCTGACCACGTCCAGCGCCTGTGGACACGACGGCAGCGGGCTGGCCGGGAGCATGCATGAAAACCGGACTTGCACCGGCTGCCCATCCATTCAACAATAAGGCCCGATTTCAACCCGGCAAACACGGACAAACCGGCTCATGTTGCTTACTGCCCTGACCGCCTCTCTTGAAGCGGCTTTCAATGCCTGGCTCAGGCTCGACCCACAGGCCCTGCCCCGCCTGCAGCCCCTGCAGGGTCAGGTGATCGAATTTCATATTACCGGCCTGGAGCTGCACCTGTTTTTCATCCCGGCCGGTACCGGGGTACAGGTCATGGACCGCTACGGCAGTCCGGCCGACGTGACCCTGCGCGGCTCCTCCATGGCCTTCATCCAGCTGGCACGCAGTACTGATGCCGGTAAAACCCTGCTGGAACAGCGCCTGCAGGTGGAAGGCCGCATGGCACTGGCTGAACAGTTCAGCACCGTACTGCGGGAGCTTGATGTCGACTGGGAGGAGCAGCTGTCCCATGTAGTCGGTGACATTGTGGCCCACCAGTTCGGCCAGATTGCCCGCAGTGGTCAGGGCTGGCTGGCAGACAGTGCCCAGGCCCTGTGCCTTGACAGCAGCGAGTACCTGCAGGAAGAAAGCCGCCTGCTTCCGGCCCAGGCTGAAGTGGCCCTCTATCTGGATGCGGTGGACACCCTGCGCGATGATGCGGAACGCATGGAAGCCCGGATCCGCCGTCTGCAGAACCGTCTGGAACCGCTACCGGACAGCGGCAGGGACAAGCCGGCAGTATGAAAATCCTGCTGCGTTTGTCACGCCTGACCACTATTGCACGGGTTTTTTTCCGCCATGGCCTGGATGAACTGCTGCTGACCCTGCCGCTCATGCGACCGCTGGGCCGTCTGTACCGCCTCATGCCCTGGAACCGGGGGCGACGCAGCCACCGGCCACGCGCCGAGCGCATCCGGCTGGCACTGGAAGACCTGGGACCGATTTTCATCAAGTTCGGGCAGATGCTGTCCACCCGGCGCGACCTGCTGCCGGATGATATTGCCCTGGAGCTCAGGCTGCTGCAGGACCGGGTCCCCCCTTTTCCGGCAGAGGAGGCACGCCGGCTGATTGAAAAAGCCTATGGCCGCCCGGTGACCGAGGTGTTTCAGCACTTTGAAACCAGCCCCATGGCCTCGGCCTCGGTCGCACAGGTACATGCAGCCACTCTCTGGGGTGGCAGTGAAGTCGTCATCAAGGTACTGCGCCCCGGCATCGAGAAAACCATCCGCCAGGACATTGCGCTGATGTATGTGCTGGCCGGTCTGCTGCAGCGCTACTGGAAAGAAGGCAGGCGTCTGCGCCCGGTCGAGGTGGTACGGGAATATGAGAAAAACATCTTTGACGAACTGGACATGCAGCGCGAAGCAGCCAATGCCAGTCAGCTGCGCCGTAATTTTATCAACCTGCCCGATCTTTATATTCCGGAAGTGCACTGGGATTATATACACCGGAATGTCATGGTAATGGAGCGCATTTATGGTGTACCCATCGGGAATATTGAAGAGCTTGAGGCCTTCGGCATCAATTTCAAACGGCTGGGAGAACGGGGGGTGGAAATCTTTTTCACCCAGGTATTCCGGCACAACTTTTTTCATGCCGATATGCATCCGGGTAATATCTTTGTGGATATCAATAACCCGGCAGACCCGCGTTATCTGGCAGTGGATTTCGGTATTGTCGGCACCCTGTCACCGGCAGATCAGCGCTATCTGGCCGAAAACTTCCACGCTTTTTTCAACCGTGACTACCGCCGGGTGGCCGAGCTGCATGTGGAATCGGGTTGGGTACCGTCCAGCACACGGGTGGATGAGTTTGAATCCGCAATCCGCTCGGTGTGTGAACCAATCTTCGAGCGCCCAATCAGCGAAATTTCCTTTGGCCAGCTGCTGATGCGCCTGTTCCAGACCGCACGCCGTTTCAACATGCAGGTGCAGCCCCAGCTGGTATTGCTGCAGAAAACCCTGCTCAATATCGAAGGACTGGGGCGCCAGCTCTATCCGGAACTGGACCTGTGGACCACGGCCAAACCCTTTATCCAGCGCTGGATGGATGAACAGGTCGGCGTGCGCGCCCTGCTCAAGGGTGCACGCTATAACCTGCCGAAACTGCTGGAAAACCTGCCTTATATGCCGAATCTGTTACATGACCTGATGCAGCAGGCCAATCAGAACCAGTTGCGGCTGCAGTGGGAATCCGCGCAGCTGGAGCAACTGCGGCAATCACTGCAGCGTGCCCAGCAGAATAACCGCCTGATCCTGGCCGGCGGCGTGTTGCTGCTGGCAGCCCTGTTGCCCGGATTGCAGGAGTGGCTGCCCCGAAGTGCAGCGGGCCTGTTCGGATTGCTGGGACTGGTACTGTTGCTGACGGGAATGCTGCGACGCTGAACCACAGACAGGGCTTTGGCGTCATGGACATCCGGATACAGCGATAAAAGAATAAAAAAAGACCGGCAGTTTAACCTGCCGGCCTGAGTTGGATGCAATCCAGATTCAACTTCAGCGCGTTAGTAGCGTGGACGGAAGCCACCCTCACGGCGAGGGGGACGGCTGTCACGGGTATTCTCGCGAGGTCTGGCCTGATTGACCTTGGCACTGCGGCCACCGATATCAGTATCATTCAAACCATCGATAGCAGCCTGGGCATCTGCATCATTGGCCATTTCCACAAAGCCGAAGCCCTTGGAACGACCGGTTTCCCGATCCTTGATGATATTGACCTTGCTTACTGATCCATAGGCAGAAAAGATATTCTGTAATTCTTCTTCTGTGACCCCATAGGCCAGATTTCCGACATAAATATTCACTATTACCAATCTCAATAAAATCGTGCGCTGCAGAAAAGTCAGTTACAGGCAAGCAGACACACAAATTGCCAGTAACACATGGCCAAAAGCCAACCGAGAGGTCTCTAGTGTATCCTAGTTCCATGACAAAAAAACAAAAATTTTGCTAATCGCCCTAAAATTACAAGCGCCCCTCGAAGTAGTCTTGCAGAAAGCGGTCAAAGTCCGGCTGATCCGCCGCTTCCAGAGCCTGTTGCTGCTGCAGTGACTGCTGCGCCAGTGCGGCAAATTCCTGCTGTTTTCCCTCATCCAGCTTCCGTTGTAAAAAGAACTCGCGGTTCGTCATCGACTGACGCCAGGCAAAATGGAAGAAGCTTTCCTGACCGTTCTCGCGCATTGATTCCAGCATCCGGGCCGAGGGCGTCATGTCCGGGTGGTTGACCAGCTCCAGCTGACGACGCACGGCATCGGAAAACCGGGTGGTTTCATGCACGACATCCATCACGGCCGCCACATTTTGCATCGCTCCCAGAATCTCCCGCGCCCAATCCGACATCAGGCGCTGCTGACCCAGCCATTCCAGCCGCAGGGCCGGATCACGCCCCTGATGGGCCACCAGATACTGGTTATGATCCACACTGCGCTTTTCTTCGCAGTGCAGGCGCTGATTCTCCTGCAGCAGACAGAAATGCATGAACACTTCCAGAAACGCCAGCTGGCGCTGGGTGATCCCGGCAGGATGAAAGGCATTCACATCCACGGAACGCAGCTCGACATACCGGATACCGCGCTCCTTCAGGGCATGAACCGGCTTTTCAAAGCCCTGCAACAGCTGCTTGGGACGCACGGTGCTGTAATACTCGTTTTCAATCTGCAGCAGATTGGCATTCAGCTGCCGGTAGACACCATCCACTTTGATCCCGATTTTTTCATATTCGGGTGAGGGCCGGGTAATGGCACGGGTCAGGCTGTCCACATAGCAATCCAGCGAATCGTAACTCACCTGAATCCCGGTTTCATGCTCCTTGCTGTTGGTGTAGCCGATATTACCCATGCGCAGTGATGTGCCATAAGGCTCATACAGGGTACTTTCATTGAAAGCCTTCATACTGGCCGAAGGCTTGCGACCGGCCAGAAAGGTCTTGCAGATTGCCGGGGAAGTGCCCAGCAGGTAAATCACCAGCCAGCCATAGCGCTGGATATTGCGCGTCAGCCCCATATAACCGGCGTCACGAAACGCACGCAGGCTGAGTGACGACTGCCCTTCCAGCTCCCGCCACACCGGCCAGAAATCTTCAGCGATGGAGTGATTAAAATGCACTCCGGCAATTACCTGCATGATTTTACCGTAACGCCAGGCCAGTCCCTGACGGTAGACATGCTTCATGCGTCCGGCATTGGAGCTGCCATATTCGGCGATACGCACGTCACCCTCGCCACCGATAATGCAGGGCATGCTGGTGGTCCAGAGCAGTTCGTCGTCCAGGTGCCGGTAAACAAACGTCTCAATATCAAACAGAAAATCCAGCGCCTGGGCCGAATGTTTCTGTGGTGGTGTAATCAGTTCCAGCAGTGATTCAGCATAATCGGTGGTGATCCAGGGGTGGGTCAGGGCTGAACCCAGTGCCTGCGGATGCGCCCGTTGCGACAGGCGGCCCTCCGGTGTCACACGCAGGCTTTCCTTTTCCAGCCCGACCTTACTGTCCCTGAGGCTCTCCAGCACCCCCGCATTGTCCAGTGCCCGCAGGCGCTCTTCCAGCTTTTGATACACGTTATCCATTCCCCTGCCAATCAACAAAATCAGTCTTCATCATCCAGCCTGTCATTATTATCCCGTGCGTCATCACGCGCCAGCACCGTGTCGGCCTGTTCATGCTTCTCCCGTTTCTCCTGCCGGGACAACTTGTCCTGCACCTCGTCACGGAGAAAACGGGTCAGCCCCTCGGCACTGTCACCTTTCAAATCCACTTCCTGCAGCAAAGCATCAATCAGCGGCACCTGGGCCCGATAGCGCAAAGCACTGTCCACCACCTGGTCCGACAGGCTGCCGCCTCCGTCACGGCCATTACTGCCACCGCCGGCTTTGGACGCACCCCCGCCACCGATGCCGCCCAGCCCTTCCAGGTGCATGATCTTGATGCCGTCGATATTTTCCAGCGGGCGCACACTCTCACGGATCACCTGCGGCAACTGACGCACGATCTCCATTTTTACCTGCATGGAAATCTGCGCATTGCTCAGCAGATTGGCGGCCTCATTCAGGGCACTTTTACCCGCTGCCTCGACCTGATAGCGCAGCTCTGCCGCCCGGGCTGCCAGCCGTTCCACCTCGGCATTGGCCTCGGCGATCGTCACCTGACGCTGGGCCTCTTTCTGGGCACTGATCAACTCGACCAGCTTCTTGCGCTCGGCCTCGGCTTTTTCCCGGGCCGTGCTGATCTCTTCCTTGAGCCGTGCCGACTCGGCCAGTACCCGGTCAGTCTCCATCCAGGCTTCAGTAAAGCTGCGCTCAAACTCAGCCCGGGCCACTTCCATATCACGGGTTGCCATTTCGATCGAAACCGTCTTGGCAATCTTGATTTCCTCGATTTCGCGCTCGGTCTGGAGCCGCAGCTCCTCGATTTCACGCAGGGTGCGGGAATTAAGGTCGGCAATATACAGCTCCTGCTTTTTTTTGGATTCGATGGTCTGCTGCTCAATCGATAGCCGGCGCTGCTCGGCTTCCTTGTTCTTTTCCTGGATCCGGATGCTGCTGTCCTGCTCGATGTCATTACGGCGTTTGCGGCTTTCCTCGGTGATCTCATCCAGCCGAATCAAACCCCGCGCATCGAAAGCATTGTTTTCATCAAAGAAATCCCGTGGGGTCTGGTCCAGGCGCATGAGTGATACCGAGACCAGCTCCAGGCCGTTCTTGCGGAACTCCTCGTTGACGGCCTCCTCGACATTGTGCTCAAAATCCTTGCGTTTTTCATGCAGCTCATCCAGGGTCATGGTGGAAGCCACCGAACGCAGGGCTGCCACACACTGGGCTTCCACAATATCGCGCATCTGCTCGGTATCCATGGTCCGTCGCCCCATGGTCCGGGCGGCCGTGGCGATGGCGGCTTCGGTCGGCTCCACCCGCAGGTAGAACTCGGCCACCACATCAACCCGCAGCGGATCTTTGGTGATCAGGGCCGCCTTCTCCGAACGGGAGATTTCCACCCGCAGGGTCTGCATGTTGATGGGCACCGTATCATGCAATACCGGCAGTACAAAGGAGCCGTTATTGAGCACGACCAGTTCACCCCCGAAACCGGTGCGCACATAGGATTCATCCTTGGAGGCACGCCGGTAAAAGGCCGCAAACAGGGCAGTCACCACCAGAACCAGCACCACCAGCGAGATGATCACGATTGCATACACATTATCAAACATTGTTCCTGTCCTTGAGGCGACAAACACCCGCCATCATCACCAACCCGCTTCAGTATAACCTGCCAGTCACAACAGGCACCCACAGCAACACTGCCGGTTTGGGCATTCTTTCGCTTACATTCCGTATACTATGCCCCTTTTTCCAGCCAACGGGCAAACATCCCTACCATGGACAACGCACTCTTTAACCGGACTCTGGAGTTCCTGCTGCTGCCACCCGGCAACCTGCTGTTGCTGTTCCTGCTCCTCATCGCCCTTTATCCGCTGCTGAAGACACGTCCGGGCCTGCTGAGCCTGCTGCTGGGGCTGGGCCTGCTTCAGGTCATGGTACTGAGTCTGCCGGCGACATCCGCCTGGCTGATGGACAGCCTGGAGCAGCAATACCCGCCGCAATACGAACTCTGGAACAGGCAGCACCCCCTGCCGGAAGCCATTGTGGTGCCGGGTGCCGGGCGCAATCTCAATGCGCCCGAGTATGGGGGACAAACCACCAGCCTGAGCGGACTGGAACGGCTGCGTTATGCCGCCCTGCTGCACCGGGCAACCGGGCTTCCCATTCTGGTCAGTGGTGGCCAGCCGCTGCCTGATACACCCAGTGAAGCCGAACTCATGGCCCATATTCTGGAGCACGAGTTTCAGGTACCGGTACGCTGGCGTGAAGGGGAAAGTCATACCACCTGGCAGAATGCCCTCCTGACAGACCGGATGCTGGCCGAAGACGGTATCCGCTCGGCCTGGATCGTGACCCAGGCTTGGCACATGCCACGCAGCCTGCAGGTTTTCCGGCAGCAGAGCCTCACCTACTACCCGGCCTCCACCTCCTTCAGCAGCAGCATTCCCTGGAGCGAGCTTCACATGCGCTGGGTTCCGCAACAAACGGCACTGGGGCGCAGTCTGCTGGCGCTGCATGAATGGATGGGGCTGATCTGGTACCGGCTGCGGGCCAGGTTCCAAGCCTGTTCCGGGTGCTGAGTCAGCACGCAAACCCCATGATTTGCATGCTTTTTATCAGAAAAACACGGCAAAAAAAATATTGATTTTATATACATATTGGCTATATTCATCTACAGTTAAGCTGAAAATCACCACCTTGGTACGGAATTATCCTGCACTGGTCAGGTAACTGCTTGGCAGGCATCAGGTTTTGTTCTTGAATAAACCCGCCCATCATTTGATCGTTGCCAGACAGGGCAACAACCCGATGACGATCTGTGGTCAGAGCGCTTTTCGGCACAAACATGCAACATCCCGGATCGGGTCCCGACATACCGTAACGACCCGGCCCCTTGCTCAGGAGTCTTTATGGCATTTGGAAAAACAGGTATTGACTGGCGCTCCACCTACGCAGCCGTATGGCGCTCCAACCGTCACTTCCTGAAGCCGATCACCCAGCCTGACCTGATCAGTCCGGACAGCTTGCTGGGTATAGAAGAACAAAAAGCCCTGCTCTACAAAAATACGGAAAATTTTCTGCGCGGACGACCCGCCAGCCATGCGTTGCTGTGGGGGGCACGCGGTGTTGGCAAGTCCTCCCTGATCAAGACCCTGCTGAGCAAGTATGCATCCTTCGGGCTGCGCATGATCCAGCTGCCAAGATCGGATCTGCACTTGCTGCCGGATATCACCGACGATATTCATGACCATCATCATCACTTCATCATCTACTGTGATGACCTTTCCTTCAATGAAGGACCCGGTGAATACCGGCTGCTGAAAAGCACCATGGAAGGTACGCTGGAAAAACCGGCCGACAATGTGCTGATCTACGCCACCTCCAACCTGCGTCACCTGATGCCGGAGCAGGTGGCAGACAACCTGAATGCCCTGCATGCCGAAGGTGACACACAACCGGCAGAGGCCATTGAAGAACGTCTTTCGCTTGCTGACCGTTTCGGGCTTTCACTCTCTTTTGCCCCGATGAGCCAGGAAACCTATCTGACCATCGTCGACAACCTGTTCAGGGACAAAAAAGTGGACAAAACCAAACTGCATGAAGAAGCCATCCGCTTTGCCATGCAACGAGGGGGACACAGTGGCCGGACTGCCCGCCACTTTTTGATTCAATACCTGATGTATGTGTGAAATCATGGAAAGCCATTCAAAAACATTCCTGAACGCCCTGTTTCTGATGACCGGTCTTGCCGCCCTGGCACCGGCACCGGTCCTGGCGGTCAACTCAACTCCGACCATTATTGCTGATCCCCGACCTGCTCCGGCCATGGGCCAGCGCGAGCTGGATGAACAGCTCTGGCTTGCCTGCCTGTCCGGCAATATCGGCATGCTGCGCCAGCTGGTTGACCAGGGTGCCAATCCCAAAGTTGCGACCCGCAATGGTGAAACAGCCCTGCATGCAGCAGCAGCACGCGGTCATATCCAGATTGTTCAGTATCTGGTTCAACTGGGTGTCAGTGTCAACGCCCGCACCCGCAATGGCTGGACCCCGCTGCACCATGCCGCCCGCTTTGGTCATGTCGGTGTTGCCAATGTCCTGCTGCGCAAAGGAGCCAATCCCTGGATAGCCACTTATGACGCCAAAAAAAGTGCTATCCAGATGGCTCTGGATCGGCGTGACCTGCGTATGGCGAGGGTCTTGGGCTGGCGTTAGTGACCTGTTACACTGGCTTTTTTCATTGTACGGATATGAACAACATGGTGAAAAACAGAGTCGCAGTGGTCACCGCTTTGGTGGCTGCAGCCTTGCTGGGTGCCGGCTGTACCCAGGAAACCCAGAACCGCATCGGACGCTCAATCCAGAACTGGACCGGAACCAACGGCATTCTGGAAGTCTACGCTGGCGACAAGCTCGCCAAGCGCTTTATCAAGATCGATAAAATCAGTACGGCAACCGGCACTTCCGCTGATACGGAGCGTCCCTACCGTTATGGTTACGGGATTCTGGATGCCAACCTGAACGGCGTGGCAGACAATGGCGAAAAGCAGGTCTACTTCGAGTTCAGCGACTACTCGACATCCTATATTTTCTTTGCGGACCCGAGCTGATTTGTCCAACGCCGGAAAGCCTGTACAACCGGATACCGGATCACTCGGTTTCTTTTGTATCCGGCCTGTGTTTTCGTGCCCGTGGATGCGCCTGATCATAGACTCTGGCCAGGTGCTGAAAATCCAGATGGGTGTATATCTGGGTTGTACCGATATCGGCATGCCCCAGAAGCTCCTGCACCGCACGCAGATCGCTGGATGACTCCAGCATATGGCTGGCAAAGGAATGACGCAGTTTGTGCGGATGCAGGCGCTGTGGAATGCCCTGCTTCTGCTGCCAGACTTCCAGACGTTGTTGAACGGCCCGGTGACTGATGCGTTGGCGCTGGCGGCTGACAAACAACGCCGGTTCATCATCAGCACACAACGCAGACCGGGCCGCAAGCCAGACTGACAGTGCCTGAAGTGCAAAACTGCCCACCGGCAAGTCACGTTCCCGCCGGCCCTTGCCCATGACTCGCACCAGCCCCTGCTCCATATCCACATCACCAACATTCAGGGCCACCAGCTCCGACAGCCGCAAACCGGAAGAATATAATAGTTCCAGCATGGCCAGATCACGTCGCTCCAGCACCGTCTCCGGCACACGGGCCAGCAGATGATCGGCCTGCTCGGCAGAAAACAACTCGGGTAAACGCCGGGGCTGACGCGGTGCTACAACACCCCGGACCGGATTGGCTCCCACCAGGCGCTCACGCAGCAGAAAATCATAGAAACGGCGCAGGGAAGAGAGTTTTCGTTGCAGTGTACGGCTGCGGTCACCCCGGCGATGCTGCCGGCTCATCCATTCCCGTATCCGGGCTGTCTGCACCGTCGGCAGGGAAAGCTCCGCTGCCTGCTCGTTCAGCCAGTGACTGAAGGCATGCAGATCACGCAGGTAGGCAGATACCGTATGGGGAGAGAAACGCTTTTCCGTGGTCAGATAGGCAGTATAACGGGACAGCAGCAAATCTGCTTCGGCATGATTCAAATCATCGGGGGGCCGACTGCTGCTCACGTTCCGCTGGATTTGGCCGGTTGCAGCACGGTTTCCAGATGCAGCGACAGGGCACGCGAGACCAGATGCCCGATCTGACTGATGAACAGGGTCCCCATACCGGGCTGGAAACGTCCTTCCCGCTTGCTGCCCAGTGCCATCATGCCCATGGTACGGGCCTCGAACAACGGAATCAGCACCGCAGAACGGACTTCAGCACTGTTTTCCCCAAACAGGAATACCTGCTGCTTGGGGCGCAGGCGGCCACATACCGGCTGGCGCTTCTGCAACAGGCCGGACATCATTTTCAGGGCATTGTCATCCGGGTCAATAAAGTGCAGGCTGCTGTCATGCGAATTACCGCGTCCGATCAGACGCACCACCACATTGTCTGCATCAAATTCACTGCACATGAGATCACGGCAGGTGGCCACCACATCATCCAGATCACGGCAGCCAAGCAGTTCCAGCGCCAGATGGTGCATACTCAGCACCACACGCTCGTTCTCGCGGGCCGCCTTCAGGAGATTATCCAGCTGGTGATCCTGCCGGGCCAGCCGCTTGCGCTGCCGCTCCACCAGCCGTTCGAGCAGGGATACCGCAGCACCGGTCTCGGGATGGGGAAGCAACAAATCATCCAGCAGGTATTCATGCTGCTGAAAAAAATCCGGATGTTGCTGCAACCAGGAAACCACCTGTCCTTCTGCATCCATGTCATCAGTCTCCCTAGTCGTGCTCATAATTGTATTTCACCTGAAAAAACCGTCGTTGCAGGTCCAGTCATGCAAACCGGCTCTTTCCGGTCACGCCAGACAATTTCCAGCTGCCCGCCCGGCAATGCGACCTGAACCGTCTCACCCAGCACGCCCTGCAGCCGACCGGCGACAACCGCTGCACAGGCCCCCGTCCCGCAGGCCAGGGTTTCTCCCACCCCGCGCTCGAAAACCCGCAGACGGACATGCCCCGGTGTCAGCACCTGCATGAAGCCGACATTCACGCGTCGCGGAAAGGCCGGATGTGATTCCAGTTCCGCACCCAGCGTCTGTACCGGAGCCGTATCCACGTTCGCCACCCGAATGACTGCATGAGGATTTCCCATGGAAACAGCCGTCAGCTCGACCGAACGAGCGCCTGCCATGACAGTATATAATGGCCCGGGCTGCCCGGAAATGAACGGGATGTGAGCCGGACGCAACTCCGGTACTCCCATATTGACCGTGACCTGCCCGTCTTCCCGTACCTGCAGCACAATCAGGCCGGCGGCTGTCATGACCGGAATCTCCGTTTTACGGCTCAGACCCTGATCATGCAGGAAGCGGGCAAAACAGCGTGCACCATTACCGCAATGTTCGACTTCCCCGCCATCGGCATTGAATATCCGGTACCGGAAATCGGCCTCAGCCCCACTCCAGGACTCAACCAGCAACAATTGATCAAAGCCTACCCCCAAATGCCGGTCAGCCAGAAAACGAATCTGATCAGGTGTCAGGACCAGCTGCTGACTGACGCCATCAATGACCATGAAATCATTTCCAAGCCCATGCATCTTGGAAAACTGTAAACGCTGGCCGGACATAACACCCCCATGAACCGGACAAAAAAGCCCTGCGGCACACAAGCTGATCGCCGCAGACTGCAAGACTAAAGGATAGTCTGACAGCATTCCAGTGTAATTTATGTATTCAGTAGCTTCCACTAATATTAGTTATATCTTATAATTCCCCCGTCGTTTAACTATCCCAGGAGAGGATAATGACTGATTTCAATGCTGAACTGGATGCACGTGGCTTAAATTGTCCACTGCCCATCCTGCGTACCAAGAAATCCATGAATGGTATGGCGGCAGGTGAAGTACTGAAGGTGGTTGCAACCGATCCAGGTTCGGTGAAGGACATGGAAGCCTATGCCCGGCAAACCGGCAATGATCTGATTGCCGCGACCCAGGAAGGCAGCGAGTACACCTTCTTCATCAGGAAAAACTGACCCCGGTTGCTCCAAAAAGGCACCTGCGGGTGCCTTTTTTATCAGTCCACATGATCAGATACACGCCCCGGCATGGACAAATTCACCCCCCTGCACCAGCTCATCCAACAGCGCAAACAGGCCAGCCTGTACCGCCAGCCCCGCACCATCACCAGCCCGCAGGCTCCGGTGCGAACGCTGAAAGACGGTAAAACCCTGTTATCCTTCTGCAGCAACGACTACCTGGGACTGGCCAACCACCCCGAGGTGATCAGCAGCTTTCAGCAGGCTGCCGGACGCTGGGGGGTCGGCAGTGGTGCGGCCCATCTGGTCAACGGCCATACCGCCGCACATCAGGCGCTGGAAGAGGCGCTGGCCGCTTTCACCGGACGCGAGCGGGCCTTGCTGTTTTCCACTGGCTACATGGCCAATACAGGGGTCATCTCCGCCCTGCTGCAGCCCGGTGATCATATCTTCGAGGACAGGCTCAACCATGCCTCCCTGCTGGATGGTGCCACCCTGTCAGGTGCCCGACTGCTGCGCTTTGCCCACAACAAGACCACCCACCTGCAACAGCGTCTGGCATCCGCTATCCGGGATGGCGATACAGCCGGCTGCCGGTTGATTGCCGTGGATGGCGTATTCAGCATGGACGGTGATCTCGCACCGGTGCGGGAACTGGCCCGGATCGCACGGGATGCCAATGCCTGGCTGATGGTGGATGATGCCCACGGCTTCGGGGTTCTGGGACAGCGGGGCGCGGGGGTACTGGAACAGGAGGCAATCACCCCGGAAGAGGCTCCCATACTGGTAGGCACACTGGGCAAGGCACTGGGGACATCGGGGGCATTTGTTGCCGGTCCGCAGGTGCTGATCGATTATCTGGTACAGACCTCACGCCCCTGGATTTACACCACTGCCCAGCCCGCTGCCATTGCGGCGGCAACCCTGACCAGCCTGCAGCTACTGGAGCGTGAAGCCTGGCGTCGGGAACGCCTGCAGCAACTGATCGGTTATTTTCGCCGGGGAGCAGCCCAGCTGGGCCTGCCACTGATGGATTCAGCAACAGCCATCCAGCCCCTATGGGTGGGTGACAGCGCCAGGGCCCTGCATATCAGCCAGCAGCTGGAGCAGGCCGGCATACTGGTTCCGGCCATTCGTCCGCCAACCGTCCCTCCCCGAACGGCCCGCCTGCGCATCACCCTGTCGGCAGCCCATGAAGAAACCCAGATTGATCAGTTACTGGATATATTAATAAAATACCACGCCTGAAACCCGTTTTTCAGCAATACCTCAAAAACCCGCCAAAATGATTTGAAGAAGTGGTTTGCGGATACGGCCCAACGAGGGGGGCCTTGCCGCATACTCACAGGAAAGGAGAGACCCATGGATGAGCAAGCATTAATCGAGCTGTGCGCATACGCAAAAAAATTCGCCCAGCTGGATGAAGCCAAAATCCGCTTACTGCAGGAAATTCACCCAGCACTGGCCCCCCGGCTGGATGAGGTGACCGACGCCTTCTACCGGCACCTGCCGACCATTGACAAGGCACGTCCATTCCTGGAAGGCCGGGAAGTATCACTCAAGGCAACCCACCGCGAATGGCTGGAAAGCCTGTTCACCGGTCAGTTCGATCTGGACTACACCCGGCATCTGTACAAAGTCGGTGATGTGCATGTGAAAATCCGGCTGCCGGTCGAGTTCATGGCCGGTGGCATGACCATCATCCAAGGGGAGCTGATGCGGCTGACCAGCTCGGTATTCGCCGGTCAGCCCGGACAACTGCTGGACATCAACGCTGCCATCAACGCAGCCACCGGCTTTTCCCTGCTGGTCATGCAGGAATCCTACCAGTCCTCCTCCATGGCTGCAGAACTGGAACGCTTTCTGCAGATTACCGGCATCAGCCCAACGCTGTTCAAGAACCTTGCCAGAGCCTATCACCTCAAACGGTCATAGCATGTACCGGCAACCGGCCAGTCTCCCGCTCCCTGGGTTCAATCGCCAGAACCGGAAGACAAAGACAAAAAATCACCCAACTGTGCCAACACCATGGTGGCATAGCTGCCGGGCGGCAGGGAAAACCGCAGTTGCAGGCAGTCCGCCGTCAGCACCTCCAGCTCCAGGTCATCAATCCGGCATCGCAGACTGCGCCGCTCCTGCCTCAGCCCATGCTGCTCCAGCCCCTGCCGGAGTGTTGCAAACGGCTGCAGCCGGGCCTGCTCCAATGCCAGTGCCGCCTCCCGGACCGGCAGCTCACCCCGCCCCCACAAAGGGCCACTGGGATGAATATCCATGGCCGCAAGACGTGTTGACAGCGTGGCATCCGCCTCATCGGCAAACCAGCTTCCGGTCCCGTCCAGCATGAACACATCCCCCCGGATTGCAGTATTCCAGTTACCCTGGCGTACCCGTTCGGCCAGCACCTGATTGAACAGCAGGGAACGTGCCGCGGACAGATAAAGTCCCTGCAGATGCCTTTTGGGCGGGCGGGTCTTTCCGGCAAACCAGCTTTCTGCAGCCGACAGATTGCCCTGCTCATGACCAAAACGCTGGGCGCCGAAGTAATTGGGCATGCCCTGCTCACGCAGGGAGGTGGCGATGGCTTCCGCCTGTGCCACATCCCCGCGCACCTCACGCAGAACCAGCGTGAAACGATTGGCACTCAGGGTGCCACGCTTCAACTTACGCTCATGCCGGACACGCTCCAGAATCTCCACCCCCTCGGGCAGCGGGTCCAGCACCGGATCAGTCCGTCCGGGCAGGTAAAGGCTGAACCATTGCGTTGTCACAGCCTGCCGGTCCTTCAGACCGGCAAAGCCGACATCAACAGGCTTGATCCCGGCCAGTCGGGCCAGCTGTCGGGCTACCCACTCGGTATTCTGCCCGGTCTTGCGCACTTGCAGCCACAGATGCTCACCGGTACCGGTAAAGGCCAGAGCCATCTGTTCATCAACCCGGAAATCTGCCGGGCTGGTGCGCAGAATGCCCTGCAGGGGAGCCGCATACGCAGCAGGCCACACCCACATCAGCGAATGTATCCCAGGGACTCCAGCTCCAGCAGAATCCGGTGTGCCGCCATATCCGGCGATACTTCCGTGGTATCAATCACGATTTCCGGTTGTTCCGGCACTTCATAGGGATCATCAATGCCGGTGAAATTTTTCAGCAGACCGGCACGGGCCTTGGCATAAAGCCCCTTGCGGTCACGCGCTTCACACACAGCCAGTGCCGTAGCCACATGAATCTCGACAAAGCCCCCCACCGCACTGACCTGCTCGCGCACCTTGCGCCGGGTAGCGGCATACGGGGCAATCGGGGCACAAATGGCAATGCCGCCATTTTTGGTGATTTCGCTGGCGACAAAACCGATGCGCACAATATTCAGGTCACGATGTTCTTTGGAGAAGCTCAGCTCGCTGGACAGGTTCTTGCGCACCACATCACCATCCAGCAGGGTGACAGGCCGGGTTCCCAGCTCCATCAGCTTGACACGCAGGGCATTGGCGACTGTGGACTTGCCGGAACCGGACAGGCCGGTAAAGAACAGGGTCAGGCCCTGCTTGTGACGGGGTGGATAAGCCTTGCGCAGCTCCTCAACCACTGTCGGATAGGAAAACCACTCGGGAATCTCCAGCCCCTGACGCAGACGACGCCGGAACTCGGTACCGGACAGGTCCAGCATCTGGTCACCCGGCTCCACCTCATCATCCGCCAGATACTGGGCCTTGTTTTCCACATAGACCATGCGCTTGAATGGTACCAGGGTAATGTCAAGCTCCTCTTCATGCTGCCTGAACAGCTCCTGGGCTGCATAGGGGTCATAGAACGGCTCCCCGTTTTTATCATTACCGGGGCCGGCATGGTCACGCCCGACAATGAAGTGGGTACAACCGTAATTCTTGCGGATGATGCCATGCCAGAGCGCCTCACGCGGTCCGGCCATGCGCATGGCCAGATTCAGCAGGCTGAGCTGGGTGGTCTGCTCCGGGTACTGGCCCAGCACATGTTCATAACAGCGCACACGGGTGAAATGGTCCACATCACCTGGCTTGGTCATGCCGACCACCGGCTGGATCAGCAGGTTGGCCTGCACTTCACGGGCCGCCCGCCAGGTCAGCTCCTGATGGGCACGATGCAGGGGGTTACGGGTCTGAAACGCCACCACCCGCCGCCAGCCCATCTTGCGAAAGCGTCCGCGCAATTCAGACGGGGTATCACGAATGAGTTTGTAGTCATAAAAAGTGGGCGGTTCAATGCCATGCACCTTACCACCAATATAGACCGGATTGGCCTGATGCAGGAGATAGGCCACCCCCGGATGCAGTTCATCACGGGTCCCGTAAACCCGCTCACATTCCAGCCCCCGGTCCGGGGTCCATTTATCCTCGATTTCCAGGGTTGCCAGCAGCACCCCTTCCTCATCACGCAAGGCAATCCGCTCACCGGGATTGACCTGTTCGGCAAATGCTTCACTCACATCCAGCACAACGGGCATCGGCCACAGCACACCGGAGGACAGGCGCATCTCATCACGCACACCCTCATAATCCTGCCGGGTCATGAAACCTTCCAGTGGTGAAAAGGCCCCGTTCATGAGCAGATCCAGGTCACAGGCCTGGCGCTGGTTCAAATCCCAGGACAGATAGGTCTTCGCCCTGGCCTTCTCTTCGTCAGCCAGATGCTCAGGCAGATACAATTCCTTCAGCACGCCGCCATGCGGCTCTTTGAACGCACCCATTTCAAGGTTTTCCATTGGCAGTAAAATCAAGGGCTCGCATGATAACAACTCACCGGACGGGTTTCACGACTTTCCAGGCCACTTTTGACTGACAGACTCCCATCCGGCCCGACAAACCGTTACCATGCGCACTCGGAGAAAAAGAGGAGCCTCTCATGCATCACTCAGGTAGCAACAGCCTGCGTTACCAGCTTTATCAGCTGCTGGAACAACAACGCGGCTACTGGGGCAAGCTGCTGGAACTGGCGCTCATTGCCCTGATCATCATCAATGTCATCGCCATCATCGTTGAATCAGAGGCCGAACTGCACCAACGCCAACTGTATGTCTTTTACGAAATCGAATACATCTCCATTGCCATCTTTTCGCTCGAATACTTGGCCCGGGTCTGGGTCTGCGTGGAAGCCAGTGATGAAACCCGACAGCAGCCGCTCAAGGCGCGCCTGAGATACATGTGCTCTCCGACTGCCATTATTGACCTGCTGGCCATTCTGCCGTTTTATCTTGGCTTCTTCATCCAGAGCACCGACCTGCGCATTCTGCGCAGCCTGCGCCTGCTGCGGATGTTCAAACTGACCCGCTACTCCCGCGCCATGCTGCTGCGTCAGGTCATTATTCAGGAGATGGAAACCATGGTTTCCGCCATCGTTGCCATGCTGCTGCTGATTCTGGTGGCGGCCTGTTGCCTGTATCTGGTGGAAGGGCGTGTACAGCCGGAGGCTTTCGGCAGCATTCCACGTGCCCTGTGGTGGTCAACCGTGACCCTGACCACCATCGGCTATGGTGATACGGTGCCCGTGACCTTTATCGGCAAGCTGCTCAGCGCCGCCATCATGGTCTTCGGCATTGCCGTGGCCGCTTTGCCCTCCGCCATTCTGGCTTCCGGGTTGATCAATGAACTGGACCGGCGGCGGGAACACTTTCGCAATGAGGTACTGCTTGCCTACGAAGATGGCAAGCTGGACTTTGCCGAACTGCGGCACCTGGAGAAGCTGCGCATCAGCATCGGAGTCAGCCGTGCAGATGCCCGGATCATTCTGGAAGAAGCCCGGCATACCCACCGCATGCATACCTTTCTGGACTGCCCCCATTGCAATCAGGCACTGGTGGTCAGCCATCCGGGAGGGCATATCCATGTCCAGAGCGGCATCTCGGCGCTGAATCCGGACATATCATCAGCGCCACCGGCCGAGCCAGCCCCGAAACAGGCTGGATAGTCAGGGCCTGCCCTGCTCCGGCCAGTCATGGTTTCAGGCTTTTGCCGCCTTGCGAGCCGGTCGGCTGGCTCCGGACTGATGACGTGCGCCGCTTTTTGCCGCTGCTGCCGGGTGTTTATTTCCGCCTTTGCGTTGCGGCCTGTTACGTGGTGTGGCAGCAGAGCCATTGCCATTCTGTGGATTTTTACCCGCCGCCGCAGAACGGTTGCGCCGCCGCCGTTTTTTGGCAGGTCCGGGTTTGTCCATGCTCACAACCACATCCCCCGCCGTTTTCGTGGCTCCTGCCGATGTTGGTGCCGTATTCACTGCCCCTGCCTGTGCCGACGGCTTGCCGGCAGGTAATGCGGGTAATGCCTCGCGCTCGATACGCCTGCCGATCAGCTTTTCAATATCCGCCAGTTGGCCGGCCTCATCAGGCCCCACCAGTGACACTGCCTGCCCGCTGGCACCCGCACGGCCAGTACGTCCGATACGGTGTACATAGTCTTCCGGCACATTGGGCAGATCAAAGTTTACGACCCAGGGCAGCTGTTCAATGTCCAGCCCACGGGCGGCAATGTCAGTCGCCACGAGTACCTGCAGGGCACCGTTCTTGAATCCTTCCAGCGCCCGGGTCCGTGCCCCCTGCCCCTTGTTGCCATGAATGGCCGCCGTGCCGATACCGGCTTTGGCCAGTATCCGTGCCAGGCGGTCGGCACCGTGCTTGGTACGGGTAAATACCAGTACCTGCGACCAGTTCTGCGTACTGATCAGGTGTAACAGCAGTGCCGTTTTCTGTGACTTTTCCACCCGATACAGCCGCTGCTGTACCGTTTCGGCAGCCGTATTGCGCGGTGTGACAGAAATTTCCTGTGCCTGATGCACCAGCCCCTTGGCCAGCTTGCGCACATCATCCGAGAACGTGGCCGAAAACATCAGGTTCTGCCGCCGGGCTGGCAGCAGGGCCAGAATACGGCGAATATCGTGGATAAAACCCATGTCCAGCATGCGGTCAGCTTCATCCAGCACCAGAATCTCCAGGCGCTTGAACGTCAGGACACCCTGACTGTAAAGGTCAAGCAGGCGTCCCGGTGTGGCAATCAGGACATCCACCCCCTTGCGTAATGCATTGATCTGCGGGTTGATGCCGACACCACCGAAAACCACCGCAGAGCGCAGTGGCAGGCGGCTGCCATAGGCATCGACACTCGCTGCCACCTGGGCAGCCAGCTCCCGTGTGGGGGTCAGCACCAATGCCCGCACTTCCTTCGGCCCGGCCTTCTGTCCTTCGGACAGGCGCTGCAGCAATGGCAGGGTAAAGGCAGCCGTTTTGCCAGTACCGGTTTGAGCGGCAGCCATGACATCCCGACCCTTGAGAACGGCGGGAATCGCTTGCAGCTGGATGGGGGACGGCGTGGTATATCCCTGGAGTCTGACAGCCTCCAGCAATTGGGGCGAAAGCCCCAGGTCAGTGAAATCCATTAAATTTGTTGTCTCGTGCAATAAAAAAACGGCGCATGCAAAACATGCAGCGCTGGGCAGGCGAGCTTACAGGAATCAGTCATCCAGTACCAGCAACACTTCAGCGCGTCATGGTACTGCACAAAGCCTGCATAAAAATCTGCAGAAACTCCGCAAAGTACCGGCAGGACCTGCACCCCCCGGCATCAGACTGCAGGCACACCGATTGTAAAGGATACAAGCCCATGAAAACCCGTCGCCGTTACAGCCTGAAACTGCTGTTTATCATCCTGCTGGTCATTGGTCTGTTGATTCCACAGACCAGTATCATGAGCCTGATCAGCGAGCGCCAGAGCTGGCGTTATGAGGCTCGGGAAAGTATCGCCCAGAGCTGGCCCGGCAACCAGACACTGGCCGGTCCACTTCTGCTGATCCCGTACCAGCTGGTCTATGATGTCAAGGAAAAAGTACGCGAAAAAGATGGCAGTGAGCGTGAAATTATCAGAACGGTCCAGACCCGCGACCGGCTTCAGCTGCTGCCGACCCGGCTCAATATCGACAGCAAGCTGGCCAGCACCCTGCGTTATCGGGGTATTTACCAAGTGCCGGTATTCACCAGCCAGATGAACCTGAGCGGTTATTTCGACACCAGCCCGCTGCTGGAACTGCAACAGGAAAACCGCAACAAGCAGCTGGTGCTGGAAACGCCGCAGCTTTCCGTACTGGTGCGTGACCAACGCGGTGTCGCCACGCCGCCGGTCCTGAAGTGGGACGGACAGGAACTGGTACTGAAACCCGGCAGCAACCTTCCGGAAGCCGCTTCGGGCATGCATGTCAAGCTGCCACCACTGTCACCCGAGCAGCCCCGGCAGTTGGCATTCAGCTTTCCGCTGGAACTGCGCGGCATGCTGGAGCTGCAATACGCACCCCTGGCAGAAAACACCCGCATTGATCTGGTTGCAGACTGGTCACATCCCAAGTTCACCGGTGCACTGCTGCCGGAAAGCCGGGCTATCAGCACCCAGGGTTTTCAGGCCAGCTGGCGGACCTCTTCCATTTCTTTCAATGTCAATGGTGCACTGGAACAGTGTCGACTGGGTCATTGCGGCCGCTTGATGGATAATACCGTGGGCTTTGAACTGCATCAGCCGGTGGATGTCTACCAGCAATCCGAGCGCAGCATCAAGTATGCCTTTCTGTTCATCATCCTGACCTTTGTCGTGCTGCACCTGCTGGAGCTGTTGAAGAACCTGCCTATTCACCCAGTCCAGTACCTGCTGGTCGGGCTGGCGCTGTGTGTGTTTTACCTGCTGCTGGTTTCGGTCTCGGAACACCTGAGCTTCCGGCTGGCCTACCTGCTGGCGGCACTGGCTGCTACCGGGCTGCTGACTCTGTATTTCAGTGCCATTTTGCACAGCCGAAAACTTGGATTACTGTTGGGTAGCAGCTTGCTGGCCCTGTACGGCATGCTTTATATCATTCTGCAATCGGAAGACCAGGCCCTGTTGATGGGAAGCTTGCTGATTTTTGTGCTGCTGACCACCGTCATGCTGGGAACCCGGCACATGAACTGGTATGCCCTGACCCGCACAGACGACAACAACGGCCTTACCGCCATGAACACGGGTCAAAACGCCAGCGAGAGCGGCAACATCCGTAATGCGGATACACAGCCGGGCTGATATTGAGAACCGATACGGTGGGGACCGGCCTTACTGGCCGCCCTCACTGCCATCCGGTTTGCAGGCATTCGGACCACTCAGGGTACAGAAACCTTCCGGCAAGGCCATGCCCGGCGGTGGTGCAGCAAACTGGAAGCGCCGTCCGCCACCCTCAGGTGCTGCCGGGGCTGGCAGTGGCACACCCCCCTTATCCAGCGGCTTGCTGTCTGCCAACCCCAAGACCACGCCCGATCCGTCCGCCTCCTCAGGGGCTACACCTTCCCGGATTGTTTTCTCCAACCCGACCCCGGCTGTCACCGAGTCGGGTTTGCAGGCATTCGGGCCGCTCAGGGTACAGAAACCTTCCGGCAATTTCATACCCGGCGGCGGTTCAGCAAAACGGGGACGTGTTTCGGTATCAGCCAACTGTCCCGGCGTTGGGATCGGTAGAGTGGTGGAGTCAGCAGCGACCCCTGACAATGGTTGAGGAGTAGCCTGCTGCTCCAGATCAACAATCTGATAACGGTTCTGGCGCAGTTGGCGGAAATACAGCTTGGCCTGCCAGTAATCCTTGTTGTAATCATCCTGATTAAGGGCCTGACGCTGCTCTTCGGCAGACAGCCCCATGGCCAGCACAGCCTCATCCATCTTGTCCAGATGCCGGAGTATCGCCTCGGCTTTGCCGGACAGATAGAGGTTCTTGCGGTAATCTTCAGCACCTGTTGCCGACAATTCCTCATATTCCCGGCTCAGTTCCTGCAACAGTCCGTTGAGCACCTGATACTCCGTCACAGCCTGCGGATTGGCAGCCGTGGCCAGACTGACAGCGGGCATACGGGAAACGGGAACATGCGTATAGTAATAACCTGCAGCTGCCACTGTCATCAATAACAGCAACAAACCAGCCACAGACAGCCTGCTGGCGTAACGTTCACGCCAGGAGAGCTGATTTTCCTGCTTGATGATCAATTTGGGCATGGGGTTTGCTCAACAAAAACACCGCTCTTACCATTGAGAGCGGTCAGTTCAAGTATAGTTCCCCGTACAGACAAAACGGGGATCAGATTGATTTTTGGTCTTTCTGTCCGGATGCCGGGGGAGGCAGGGGACGCGACAGGTCCTTTTCCAGCTGCTTCATGCCATCCTGCAGACTTTCGCCCAGTCCGCGAATGCCGTTGCTCAATGACTCATCCAGCCCTTTCAACCCCTGCTGAACCAGGCTGTTCAACTGGTCAACCATGGCCCCCATGGCACCATTGACCATGGACCCCATACTCTGGTGCACATCAACCTGCCACACCTTGTCACCCCGAAGCAGCACGGTGCGTACCGGAATCGCCATCTCTCCCTTGTCACCACCGTACAGTACGGTCGCCACTTCAGCGGTATTGCCGTCAATTTTCAGCTCACCGGTCTCAAAGCGCTGCGGGGTGAAATCCTGCTGTTGCAGATATTGCAGGTATTGAACCGTATCCCAACTGGCCAGGGATTTGGCCTGCTCCATGTCACCTGCCAGTACAGCCTGCCAGAAATGATTGGCAGTTTCCCGTACCTGCTGTTCTTCCGAGGTCAGGAAACAGCCCTGCAGGAACAACAGAACCCAGAAACTGATCAAGCAGAAACGCCAGTGTCGCATGTCAGAGACACTCCCCCAGCAAAACCCCGTCATCCCCTGATGCCTGCAGCCGTACGGAAACCATGGTATTCTCCAGACTTGATTCATTCGAGGCTTCATGTTGCGGACTGACCAGTACCCGGCAATAGTTCGGGGTATAACCGGTATAAAACCGCCGCCCATCCTTCAGGACCGGACGTTCCAGCAAGACCGCCACCTGCTGCCCATACTGCTCCTGCAACCATACCTGTTTCAACTGCTCGCCCAGTCTGTGCAACTGGCGGCTGCGCTGCTTTTTCACTGGCTCCGGTACCGGGTCCGGCAGGTTTGCAGCTTTGGTTCCCTCACGTGGCGAGTAGGAAAAGATGTGTAAATGCCCGAAACCCGTCTGTTCCACAAAGGCCAGGGTCTGCTCCCATTCCGCATCCGTCTCACCCGGAAACCCGACAATAATGTCAGTGGTGACATTAAAACCGGGAATTTCAGCCCGTGCCTGCTGCACCAGCCGGGAAAACGCCGTGGTCTTGCAGCGTCGGGCCATCCGCCGCAGAACGGAATCCGAACCGCTCTGAATCGGCAGGTGCATGTGCGGCATCAGACGCGGATTGGCAAACAGACCAAAAAATGAATCCGGCAAATCCCAGGGCTCGACCGAAGCAAAGCGAATACGCGGCATATCGGTATCGCGCAGAATGGCATTGACCAGAGTAGACAGGGAAACAGCGCCCGCCGCCCCCAAATCACTGCCATACCCCCCGACATGCACCCCGGCCAGTACCACTTCCCGGATACCCTGCTCATGCAGCCGGTTGATTTCGGCGATAATATCCACGGTGGAGCGACTGCGTTCCGCACCACGCGCCACTGTGACAATGCAGAAAGTACAGCGGTAACGACAGCCATCCTGAATCTTGATGAAGGCCCGGTGCCGGCCACGCATGAACAAACCGGACTCACCCGGCTCGGTAGCCAGCATGGGCATGACCGGCATGGAAAATGCCTCCATAACCTGTGCCGGCAGCCGGTCCTTGGTTGCGTTCGGCACTACCAGATCGACACCCAGGCTCCGGGCCACCTCATCCGGCTGCAGGGTGGCATGGCAACCGCTGACTACCAGCCGTGCAGCCGGATTCTCACGATACAGGCGATTCATCAGCCGACGCGACTTGCTGCCAGCCTCGGTAGTCACGGCACAAGTATTGAGTACCACCACATCGGCCTCATGTACCTCGGCAGCAATATGGTGTCCGGCAGCCAGGAAATCCCCGGACCAGCGCTCCAGCTCTGCCTCGTTCAGGCGACACCCCAGCGCCTTCAAGTGCACTTTCATGACAACATCAGATATTGTTCGGCATCAGTTCGATCCTGGCACTTTCACGCAAAGCTCTCAGGCTGGCCCCCAGCTCGCGGTTGCCCAGCTGGCTGGAATAGCTGTTCAGCACGTCATCCGCTACGTCAGCGGAACCATTCTCGACAGCTTTCAGCGCGATGATTGCATAGTCACCATTACCTAGCACGGTACTGCCCCAGACCGTTGCCCCATCCTGCGGGTGTGCCATGGAAAATGCCTGGGTGACAATGGCAGAGTCAAGCTGGCTTCCGGAGCGACTGACCTTGCCCGGCTTTTCCACCACATCGGCACTGACGGGTGGATCAGCTGCAGCCAGTGCCGCCCAGTCGCTGCCCGGTTCCAGAGATTCCAGCAGTTTTTTTCCTGCATCCGCAGCTGCCGCTCTGGCCTCCTGCCGGGTCAGGGTCTGAACAATCTCGGCCTTGACTTCATCCAGCGGCTTCTGTTTGGCAGGGTCCTCTTCCAGCACCCGCAGGAAAACCACATGGCTGGGTGCCAGTTCAATCGCTTCAGAGTTCTTGCGCTCCTGCAAAACCGGGTCGGAAAAAGCGGCGGCACGAACCTTCGGGTTGGCGGCAATGCCTTCACCCTGTGTCGCGCTAACCCAGTCACTTTGCTGCACCTGCAGTCCGGCAGCCTGAGCTGCCGGGGTCAGGTCACCACTCTGTTCATAGGCAATGGTCTGTAGCGTCTCGGTCCTGTCGACAAACAGTTCCTCAGCCTGAGCATTGCGATAATCCGTTTCTATTTGTGCCCTGGCTTCTTCAAAGGGCTTTTGCTGCGATGGCTTGATGGTATTGACACGCACCAGCTCATAACCGGAACCACTCCTGAAAGATTCAGACAGGCTGTTGGCTTCCAGGGAAAAAACCACTTTCTCAAATGCCGGATCCCAATCTCCGGCGACGATGTCTTCACCCATGTCACCACCCTGTGCACCGGAAAACTTGTCATCGGACTCGGCCCTGGCAACGTCTTCAAAGGTTTTCTCGCCGGACTGAATGGCCTGATACAGCTCGTCAATCTTCTTTTTGACGGTTTCTTCCTGCGCAGGCGGCTCCAGTGACAACAGGATGCGGCTGACCCCGCGCGACTCCGGCGTGACATACTGCCCGACATGCTCGTCATAATAGTTCTGCAATATCTCATCATTGACTTCGACATCAGCCGCCAGTTTGCTCTGGTCTACATCAACATAAGCCAGCCTGACCCGCTGATCGGTCATGTAAGCGGCCTTGTTCTGGTCGTAGTATTCCTGGACTTTTTCATCCGGAATGCTGATGCCACTCTCGAAATCAGCCGCCTTGAGGGTCAGCAGCTCCAGATCACGCTGTTGGTTGCGCAGCGCCTGATAGCGTCCTGCTTCATCCTTAGTGACAAACGCGGTGCCTGTCATCCCCTGACGAAACTGACCCTGGGTCAGGTCTTCACGCATCAGGCGCTCAAACTCACCCTGTGCACGCCGCTGCTGCTGCAGGAAAGCTTCATACTTGGCAATATCAAACCGACCGTCAGTCTGCAGGAAATCCAGCCCGGCAATGGCAGCAGCCACCTCCTGGGAACTGGCCCGGTATCCCTGTTCGGCAATCTTCTGGCGTAGCAAGGTCTGATCAACCACACTATCCAGTGCCATCTGCTTTAGCTGCTCGTCGCCCATACTGGCAGCAAACTGCCCCAGCTGACGACGGATCTGGGATAGCTGATTCTGAACATCGGCAGCGGGTACGTCCTCACCATTAACCGTTGCCGCAGCGACATTCCCGCCCCCCTGAAGATAAGAGTTCACACCAACCAGGGCGAACGGAATCGAAATGAGACCGATGACAATGTAAGCCACCCAGCCCCTGGCTTTATCATGAATAGTTTGTAACATGTTTTTTCTGTGAATTATGCAGGTTAATCAAAATCACAACAGACAGCCCCTGTCCGGGAAACAGAAGATCATACAAAAAGGATGGGGGAAGGAAAAGAAAAACAGGAAAAAGTATGGCGGAGTGGACGGGGCTCGAACCCGCGACCCCCGGCGTGACAGGCCGGTAT
>DAOPKY010000046.1:0-36276 GCA_035391465.1 Thiolinea sp.
TTTCAAATTTTCCTATCTACCAATAAGCTCAATTTTTGAGATAATGTCTAATGGGTAAACTTGGCTTTTGAAATTGACCAGGCAGTAGAAAACTCGGTAGCGGAAAACTCGATCAACCCACAGAATATTGAAGCTGATATCCGCAAGAAGCTGCTACCTCGCATGTTCCAGGAATGCAGAGCCATTGGCGGCGGCATGGACCAAGCCAAGAAGATTGTTGAGATGATTGTTCAAATTACCCGTGTGGGGTTAAACGGTGCTTGAGCAGGTATATCCGATGAATGTGCCGATTAAACCACAAAGCGAGACTATGAGCTTCCACTACGGTGACGAGCGGATTACCTTTGAGCGAGTCAAGCGCCCGCAAGCCACTGGCAACGTATTGCTCAAGGTTCATCCGGACTGTCGGGTAATTGCATCGGCCCCCGAAGATGCTGACAGTGAGGCAGTTCTATCCGCTGTTAAAAAGCGTGGTCGTTGGATATACGAGCAGCTCAGAGACTTCCGTAAACAGCTTGAGTTCACCACTCCACGCCAGTACATCAGTGGCGAGAGCCATTATTACCTCGGGAAACAGTACCTGCTGAAAGTGATTGAAGCGCCTGAACAGGTTCAAGGCGTGAAACTGCTACGCGGTAAGCTGGAAGTATCGGTACGAACAAAGTCCGCCGACAAGGTTAGGGAGCTACTGACGGACTGGTACAAAGCGCGCGCCAAGGATACCTTCGGCAAGCGCCTCAATGCCATGCTGGATCAAGCCCTTTGGGTAGATGAACGGCCGCCGCTACGCATTCTGACGATGAAAACTCAATGGGGTAGCTGCTCGCCGAACGGTCGCATTACCCTTAATCCTCACCTGGTTAAGGCACCGCGGGAGTGCATAGACTATGTTATTCTGCATGAGCTTTGTCATATTGCGGAGCATAACCATAGTGAGCGGTTCTATCGATTGATGAATCAGGTAATGCCAGGCTGGGAACACACCAAAGCACGGCTGGACGGGCTGGCTTATCGCCTGCTACCCACTTGAAGCGGCACTTTTATCACCCTCTCTGCACCACGTACCAGACTGCAACTAACCCGTAGTTACCTGTGGCCTTACATCCGCGCCATCACTTCAATACCCAGTAACTCCAGCCCGGTTTGCAGGGTATCTGCAGTAATGGCGGCCAGTTGCAGGCGGCTGGCGCGGGCAGCAGGTTCAACACCATCCTTCAGGATGGGACAGGCTTCATAAAAGCGCATGAAGCTGCCGGCCAGTTCATACAGATACAGGCACAGCTGGTTGGGCAGGCCGTCTGCCGCCACGCTGTCGACCACTTCATCAAACTGCAGCAGTTTCACGGCCAGTGTCCGCTCGGTTGGCTCCCGAATCAGGATGGGCGTCGCTGCATCCGGTTGTGCGGCACCACTTTCCCCGGCCTTGCGGAAAATGCTCTGGATGCGCGCATAGGCATATTGCAGGTAGGGAGCGGTATTCCCCTCGAAGCTCAGCATGCTGTCCCAGCTGAATACATAATCCGAATTGCGGTTCTTGGACAGGTCGGCATATTTGACGGCCCCGATACCGATCTTGCGTGCAATGTCACGCCGCTCACGTTCCGGCAGTTCCGGACTCTTGGCATTGACCAGGGCAAAGGCCCGCTCTTCGGCCTCATCCAGCAGTTCGGCCAGTTTGACCGTGCCGCCGGCCCGTGTTTTGAAGGGCTTGCCATCCTCACCCAGCATGGTGCCGAAAGCCATGTGCTCCAGTGACGTCTGCGCATCGGCAAAGCCGGCCTGACGTGCCAGGGTGAACAGCTGGCGGAAATGCAGGCTCTGGCGCATATCGACCACATACAGCACCCGCCCTGCCTTGAGAACCTGCGCCCGGTAGCGCACGGCAGCCAGGTCGGTGGTGGAATACAAATAGCCCCCATCGGATTTCTGCACGATAAAAGGCGTGATGCTGTCATCCTTGTTGCGGAACTCCTCCATAAAGGCGCATTGCGCCCCCTGATCTTCGGACAGCAGCCCCTGTTGTTGAAGCAGGCTGACCACCTGGGGCAGATCGTCGTTATAGGCACTTTCCGGCATCACGTCCGTGCGTTTCAGGGTGACGCCCAACCGCTCATACAGGGTCTGGCAGTGGGACAGCGAGATATCAATGAACTCATGCCACAGCTGCAGGCATTCACTATCGCCACCCTGCAATTTCACCACCTGGGCGCGGGCACGATCGGCAAAAGCCGGGTCCGCATCAAAGTGCTGCTTGGCCTGACGGTAAAAGCTTTCCAAGTCGGCAAGCTGCATGGAGACTTCCTGTCCCCGGGCCTTGAGGTCGACCATGTAGGCCAGCAGCATGCCGAACTGGGTTCCCCAGTCACCGACATGATTCTGGCGGATCACCCGCTGGCCAAGGTATTCCAGTACCCGCGCCATGGCATCACCGATAATGGTGGAGCGCAGGTGCCCGACATGCATTTCCTTGGCCAGATTGGGAGCGGAATAATCAACCACGATGGCCTGCTGTACATCCGGTGCCAGACGGGTCGGGGCCGGTGCTGCCAGTTGTGCCGCCAGCCAGTCATTGTTGAGGTGAATGTTCAGGAAGCCGGGACCGGCGATTTCAACCCTGTCGGCCATGTCGTCCAGCGCCAGCTGCTCCAGCACCCTGGCTGCCAACGCGCGCGGGTTCATTTTCAGCTGCTTGGCCGCCGCCATGATGCCATTGGCCTGGTATTCGCCGAATTCGGGACGTGAGGACGCTTTGACAATGGCGCTGGCAGCAGCCGGGGCACCGGCCTGTTGCAGAGCTTGGGTGATTTTCTGGTCAAGTTGCTGGCGAATATTCATGTCGCGGTCAGTGGTTTTCCGTAAAAAGGCGCATTGTAACCTGAAGCCGGGGGCAGATTAAGCTTCTCTGTGCAGATACCCTGGCCGGTTCAGCACGGATCCCGACAAACTGCTACAGTTATGATTCCAGGTTTGGTGATCGTTCCATTGCATGAGGCATTGACAATGAAAAAAAATTACTGCTCCGGATTGCTGTCAAGCCTGTTGCTGAGTGGCTGCAGTCTGCTGCAGACGCCACAGGACAGGGTGGTGGTACGGGATTTTGGTATTGCATCAGCAGCATTCACCGCCTGGGGTGTCAGCAAGTGGGACTGGTTCCAGTATGCTCCGACCTTCAAGTCTGAAGGCTGGTTCGGTAAGGATACCCATGCCGCCGGGGCGGACAAGGCCGGGCACTTGTACATGTCCTATCTGCTGTCGGAGGGCATGCTGTGGGATTTCAAGCGCAACGGGGTGGAACAGCCGGAGCGCAAGGCCGCGCTGGCGGCACTGGCAGCCATGACCCTGATTGAGGTCGGGGATGCGACCTCCTCCAAGTACGGCTTTTCCCATGAGGACTGGATTGCCGATGCCGTGGGTGTGGGGGCATCCTGGTTTCTGTCTGTCAATCCGGAATGGGGTAACCGGATTGACCTGCGGGTCGAATACTGGCCATCACCGGGTTTCAGCGGCAAATACGATGCAGCGGCTGACTATTCCGGCATGAAACACCTGATTGCCATCAAGGGCGATGGTTTTGAAACATTGCGGGGCACGGCACTGGAGTACCTGGAATTGCAGGCCGGCTATTATACCCGGGGATTCCGCTCTTATGATGCCGGGCATTATGACACGCCGGAGCGTCACCTTTATATCGGCATCGGACCGAACCTGCCGCGTATTTTCGGCAAGGATACGACGCCGGGAACCTTCTTCCGGTATTACCAGCCGCCGAAAACCTACCTGGAAGTGAAGAATACTTTTTGAGTATATTTTGTGTATCAGGCGGGACAGACCAGTTGCTGACAATGACTGATCTGGGGTAAATTTAGTCATCTGACTTGTTAAAATAATATCCATTATAATCCGGGCAGGGTATAAAGTGCTGTGTCTGGTATCAGGTTTCAACAGTTTCAGGCGGTGTGATGATTTCAAGGCACAGATCAGCCAGGGATGTCGAGCGGAAACGTCTGGTGGCTTATGTCAGGACTCAGCTGACGGGGAAAGGTCTGTCATTCGGTCTGGGGGAGCAGGTATTGTACGGTACTTCACCGCTGGAGCGCTTTTTCACTGCTCTCCTGTTTCCGATTCATGAAAGTGAAGAGGAAACGGATGAAGACAACGGTGAATGGGAGCAGGGTGATTATGATGTCAGCCCCGGATTGGCAACAGAAATGCAGGGCCAGCCATCCATCGCCATGCCGGCTGGAAGAAAGCGGCGCTATATGCCGCCATCCTCTGTCGGTATTTCTTTTTTTCTGACCGGTGAGAACCCTGTTCTCCGGGTTTTCTATCATGCAGTCCGGTATCGCCAGTTAAAAAAACGTGATGAATCCTCCGGGCAGTTTCTTGCTTCCGCTTGGGAGCGTATCCATTTTATGGACAGTGGGCATGAAGTGGTATTTGAGCCGCACGGATTGGCAAAATATTCGGTACTGAGGGATGGAAATAATGACGGATGTGCACGTATCGAGGCAGTCTGGCGGCCTTATCAGAATGGTTATCTTGTCACCCTTACGCTGTCGAACCAGCAGAGACTGGAGCCGGACCTGCAAGGTCCGGACTATACCCGGCAGCGCAATGAAACCACCCTGTTTGAAGTAGAGCTGCGCTGTATTATTGAAGCCGGTGTGATCGGTCAGTACCCATCCAGAAACAAGGCCTTGCTGAGTGAGGAGGAGAAGCGGATCGAACTGCGCTACAAGGATGTTCCCATTTATGCCGTCGGACATGGGGCTGCGGCAGACTGGGGCGAGAATGTTGAAGGGCGCATGGAGGTCCGGGTTGATTTCATCCCCGAACTGGAAGTACCGCAGGTAACAGCCGATACTGCTGCCGGAAATGAGACGGTATTGCAGTTTGCCTTTTTGCAGAAAGAGGACAATCCGGAGCTGATCCGAAGCCTGCAGCAGTTTGTCGATGGCTATGCCGTCTGGGTCGGTGAGCAGTGTGAGCGGGCGGCAGGGGAGGCCCCGGAAGATCGGGAAATAGCTCTGGGTATGGTGCAGGATCAGCAGCGGGCACTGGAACGGATGCAGACCGGTATTGCACTGCTGGAGCAGGATATCAAGTGCCGCAGGGCATTTGCGGTGATGAATCAGGCCATGCTGATGCAATGGCAGGTGGCTGATAACAACAAGGGCAGCCCGAAACCGGCCCAGGTTTATCAGTGGCGGCCTTTCCAGCTGGCTTTTATCCTGATGGCACTGGAGTCGACTGCCAGGGAAAACAGCAGTGAGCGGGATACGCTGGACCTGATCTGGTTCCCGACCGGGGGCGGCAAGACTGAGGCTTATCTGGGGCTGATGGCATTTGCCTTTGTACTGCGGCGGCTGTTATACCCCGGCAGTGGAGCAGGAACAGCGGCCATTATGCGCTATACCCTGCGTCTGTTGACCACTCAGCAGTTTCTGCGGGCCAATCGGGTCATGATGGCACTGGAGCTGATCCGGCGGGATGCGGCATCTTTCAGCTCCGGGCTGGGAGACAGCCCTTTTTCTTCCGGCATCTGGGTGGGTAATGCCACGTCACCCAATCATTTTGAAGAGGCCAGAGGGCTGGTTGAACGTGGAATGTTCAGCAAACTGGTATTGCAGGCCTGTCCCTGGTGTGACACGCCGTTCAAAGCTGAAAATTATGTGGCCGGCGAGCATGACTTTTATTTCTGTTGCACCCACCCTGAGTGCGATTTCGGTCGCCATCCTGCCCCTTATAACCGCCTGCCCTGTAATGTGGTGGATGAAGCGCTGTATAAAGACCCTCCCACGCTGCTTATCTCCACTGTGGACAAGTTCGCCCGTTTCGCCTGGGAAGCACGTGCCAGTGTTTTTCTGGGGGGTGAACACAGACGGGCACCCGAGCTTGTCATCCAGGATGAATTGCACCTGATTGCCGGAGCGCTGGGGTCGATTGTCGGTCTGTATGAGGCTGGTATTGCGGCGGCACTGGCTTCAAAAAAAGTTTATCCCAAGTATATCGCCTCCACCGCAACCATCCGTAATGCCGCTCAGCAGGTACGCACGCTGTTTGCCAGGGACATGCAGCTGTTTCCACCTTCCGGGCTGCGCCATGATGATTCCTACTTTGCCAGAACCGTGCCGCTGGAGCAGAAGTCGGGGCGCTTGTACCTGGGGTACCTGGCTCCGTTATTGCCGCAGCAGGAATGCCTGTCACCACTGGCTGGTGCACTGTTGACTGCCCCGGTGGTCCTGTTCCGGGAAGATGAAGCCCATCAGGACTGCTGGTGGACCCAGCTGATTTACCACGGCAGCCTGAAAGGGCTGGCCAACAGCAATACCCTGTACCAGAGCAGCATTCCGCGTTATCAGTCCCGCCTGACGCTGGAGGCCTTGAAACAGGCGGTTGATGAGGAAAGTCCGGGTTTTCTTGAAAGCCGCAAGATTCGGAAGCTGGAAGACTATGAAAAGGTCACTGACCCGGTGCTGAAAAGGCAGGTTGAGGCATTTCTGCCGGTACGGGAAACGGCGCTGTGCTCGCTGAGCAGCCAGAATACTGCTGAAGAGAATGCGATTTTCTTTGCCGGTCTGGCGCGTGAAAAGCATGAGCAGGACTGTGTGGATGTGGTGCTGGCGACCAACATGATTTCGGTCGGGCTGGATGTTTCCCGGCTGGCACTCATGATCCTGAATGGCCAGCCCCTGACCACAGCGGAGTATATCCAGGCCAGCAGCCGGGTGGGCCGGGGCGAGACACCGGGCGTGGTGTTTGTCAATTACTACCGCAACCAGGCCAGAAGCCTGTCCCATTATGAAACTTTCCGGTCCTACCATGAGTCGTTCTATCGCTTTGTCGAACCCTCCAGTCTGACCCCCTTTACCTGGCAGGCGCGTCAGCGGGCTTTGCATGCTGCGCTGGTGATTGCCATCCGTCATGGTGTGGCGGGGTTGTTGAAAGATGAGCGGGCCGGGGATTTCAACAAGGAGGATGAGAAGGTGCGGGCGGTGATTCAGGCGCTGGAGTGGCGTTGCCGGAACGCACTGGCGGGACAGGAGGCACTGGCGGACAACACTCTGGCACATATTCGTAATCTGGTTGAAACCTGGCATCAGGAGGTGGCTGACTGCGAACGGAACAGGGTCAGCCTGCATTATTACGGTAAAGATCGGGGCTTCAGGCTTCTGCTGTGTAATTTCAATGAGGACCGGGGCCTGTGGAAAACCCTGCAGTCCATGCGCAATGTGGAAAATACCGGCTTGTTCAGACTTGTTGTAAAGAAGATGGGAAACGATGAAAAACAGGCATGCTGATCGGCAGCAATACACCCCTGTCCGCTTTTCGCACCTGATGTCCCATGCCGGGGTGGGCAGTATTGTCCGTTCTGCCACTGGCCGGCTGATGGTGATTGCGGATACCCGCTTCTGGCTGGACAAAGACGGGCAATGCAGTGCCGTTCCCGTTCCCTATGTGCGCCGGATCAGCAAGGCACTGGTAGACGGGCGGGAGCTGCGCATGCCGCCGCAGGCAGAGATGGATGAGGGGGGAGCATCCGGCAGTATTCGCGGCAGCTATCTGGCCGCCGTGCTGTTTCCAAAGTGGGCATTGTGTCGTTCCTGTGGTTTTTTATATCCAAACCCCTGGCCTTGCAATCTGGATCAGGCTGGTGCTGAGCCTCTCCGTTGCACTCATTGCCAGCCAGCACCGGAACTGGAGCAGGTAACCTGGTGCGCCGTCAGCAGCCGGGGGCATCTCGCTGAGGTGGGCTGGCATTATCTGGCACATCCCGACGGGAAGGGCACGCATTGCAAGCCTGATTACCAGAGTGCCTATCTGCGTCTGGGAATGGATGGCCGGGGCAAGCGTCAGGTTATTTGCAGCCGCTGTGGCAGTCGGGGCAGTTATGAAAACCAGATACTGCCTTCCATCAGCGGCCAGCAGCCCTGGTTTTGGGATTCAGGACCGAGGCCACAGCTGGATGAAACTGACCGGGTGCAGGTGCTGGCGCTTAACAGTCCGGGTGTTTATATCCCCGAGCGTGTCAATGCACTGGTGATTCCACCGGAGTCGCGGCAGAACAGGAATTTGCTGGTGGACAGGCTTTACGGCAATTCGGCTGATTGTCGTGTACTGGCAGCGGCAGAGCAGCGCAATCGTTTGCTCAGAAGGTCCGGTTTTCTCGGTATTGCCGAAAAGTATGAGACCTCTCTGGCGGCCCTGGAAACTGCCTGGGAGGCGATTAAAGCGGGGTATCCGCATATTGATGAAGCGAATCTGCAGGGTGATCTGAAGCAGGAGGAGTACAAGGCTTTTCTCAGGCCGCTGGAGAGCCTGAGCGAGGATGAGGACTTTGTCACCGGGCATCAGACAGAAAACTGGCGGGCATTATTGACACCTGATTTTCCGGAGGCGCTGAAGCCCGTCATTCGCTGTATTGATCAGCTGGTTATTGCGCGGCGTTTACGGGAAATCCAGATTTTCAAGGGTTTCTACCGGTTGTCAGTTACCGGGGATGACGGTGGCAGAAAAACACCCGTATCTCCCGATATTGATGGCAGTGGGAACTGGTTGCCTGCCATCGAGCTGTTTGGTGAAGGGGTATTTTTCACTCTGAATCAGACTTGGCTGGAGTGCTGGGAAAATGAGCCGACCGTTATTCATCGGGCCGATCAGGTACGTGAACGCTTTGGCGCAGCCGATATGCACCTGTCCGAGGACGTGGAGGTCACTCCCCGGTTTCTGTTACTGCATACCCTGGCTCATCTGGTGATACGGGAGCTGGAGGTCAGTGCGGGCTATCCGGCAGCTGCGCTGCATGAGCGGATTTACTGCTCCAGAGCCCGGAATATGGCTGGTATTCTGATTTACACCGCCGTACCGGATATCGCAGGCTCCCTGGGGGGCATTATTGAAAGTGCCGAGCCTCGACGGTTTCTGGCTTTGCTGGAGGCTGCTTTCAAACATGCGCAATGGTGTTCACTGGACCCGGTGTGTGCCGAGCATGAAGGGCAGGGGCCGGGCTGGCTCAACCGTGCGGCCTGTCATGCCTGTACGCTGGTACCCGAGCCTGCCTGTGATTATGGCAATGTTTTTCTTGACCGGATTTTTATCAAGGGCAGCCAGAGTAATGATCCGGGCAAGGCTGTTCCCGCCCTGCTGGATTTTATAAGCACAAGCTGAGGGGGAAGTGATGGCAAAACGCCGTTTTCAGCTGCCCAGAGAAGAGGAGTTGAGCAAGGAGCAGGACAGCGTGCTGGCCCTGCCGGAAGACGGACAATATTTGATTATCGGAGGACCGGGTACCGGCAAGTCGGTGGTGGCGCTGTTGCGGGCCATGAAGTATTACCGGCCTAACAATAGCCGTTTTCTTACTTATAACAAGGTATTGCGGGCGGCTACGGAGCAGCTGGTGAATTTTCCCAAGCCTGATGATGCGATGACGATAAACAGCTGGTTTTTCAGGTCTTATCAGCGGATATTTGGCAGGAACCAACGGCTCCCCGAAAAGCAGCGCTTTGTATATGATTATGAAAAAGTTGTCGATCAGGCGAATCGGATACCCGAACAACGAAAACAGAAATGGTCTTTTTTTCATCTCATTATTGACGAAGGTCAGGACATGCCGATTGGTTTTTATCGGAGTTTGATGGAACTCGGGTTGGAGAATTTTTTCATTGTCGCGGATCAGAACCAGCAGATTACCGAGCTGAATTCTTCCCGTCAGGAGCTGACGGCTGTATTGGCACTTCAGGCCAGTGAGGTCTTGGAGCTGACTCAAAATTATCGTAACTCCCGTCCGATTGCGGCTTTTGCCGGCTACTTCCATACTGACAAAGCCAGCCCGCCACCGATGTTGCCGGACCGTCCCTCACTGGATACTCCGCTGCTGTTTGAGTATACACGGGAGCAGGACTGTATCAGCCTGATTCTGCGTGAGTCTGACAAGGATGCAGGCAGGCTGATTGGAGTCATTGTGGCCAATAATGAGATCAGAAAGCGTTATGTGAAAGTGTTGCAGTCTCTGGATATTGCACTGGATAACACCAGGCCGACTGTATCGACCTATCCCGATCTGGACAATAACCGTGATGTGAATATCGTATTTTCGCGGGGAGGTGTGGTGGTATTGAATGCTGCCTCGGTCAAGGGGCTGGAGTTTGATACGGTTTTTGTGGTGCTGGATGGTTTCAGGGTTGTGGATGAGACAGACATGAAAAAGAAACTTTATGTCATGACCTCACGTGCCATCGATCGGCTGCTGCTGTTGAAAAAATCCGGGGATGGTTCTCGGGCGATTGAGGCTTTGCTGCCCGCTGACGAGATGCTGCTGCGACGGGAAAAGCTGACCACCGGATCGAATGTGCAGGCCGTACAAATGGCATCCGGTGTTGTCGACTTTGATGATGAGATTATTTTTTAAGCATTGACAGGTATTTTATGGCTCGACAAGCTGGCAGAAAACCGCAGGCACGCTGGTTTTTCCCCACCAATAGCGTCAATGTCCGCATAATGCTGGCTCAGGGACTGCTGGCGGGGCATGACGGGTTTCTGGAAAAGTATTATCAGGATTTGCTGGTGTTGTGCCCCGGTTGGATTCCGCTGTTCAGGAACAGTGTGGATAGTCAGGTTTTCCCCTGGATTGTGCGTGAAGCCTCGCACCTGTCGCCCTGCCTGCTGGAGCTGGATTTATCCGGATTTGATCTGTCCGGCAATATCCGGGTTTTCCGGGATGGGTATTGGAGCGAGCAGCCTTTCAGCGAGCTGGAAGCGCTGGATATTGAAGTGATGTTGCTGCCGGCTCCTTTGCCGCTGGGCATGATTCGGAAAATCCTTTTTGCAGACCAGTCAGTACTGCAGGCGTTCCGGAAAGACTGCGACATGCGCGGGAATACGGTGCTGGACCCGAAAATACTGTCTGCCACCCGGACAGATGCGAAGCTGTTTTCGCTCCCCGACCGGGATATGTTTGCCGATGACAATATGCCGATTCCGGTTCCGGCTTTGTTTGATGCAGGGACAGGTAACGGGCTGCCTGCGCCTGATGCTGTCAGACCGGACCGGCAACCGGATTACCGAAGCGTGTATGCCTGGGGCGGCATGCTGGCCCTGTTATTCTACATGGCCAAAAATGGGCGACTGAGCCATGAGTTTTACCGCTTGCTGGTACAAGGGGAACTGGCTGAGATTAAAGCGCAGTATGGCGAGCTGTATTCGCTGCTGGCGGGGTTGCTGGAACCGGAGCAGCATGAGCATGCCATCCACCGCTCGGAGCGGGAGCAGATTGATGCTGAAATCACGAAAATTGCCATTCATGCCGATAATGTCAGAGACAGCCTGCTGAGCTTTTTTGCCCATCACCCTTGGCAGGATGAGAAAGTACGGGCCAGAGCCACCCAGCTGCTGCAGACCCTGAAGCAGTTTGCGACCGGTAGCGACATCAGCAGGAAACCGTCGGATTACTTCAGCCGGGAAACCTTTCTGGGGCGGAACCTGCTGATGCTGTTCTACCGGGATTCCAGTGCCGAGTGGCTGAGGGCTGATGCCCCTTTGCCCGGCCAGTTTGATGAGCAGCAGCTGCTGGGTTTCGCACTGTTATTCGGGCTGCGTGACCGCTTTACCGGTATTGCACCATTTCTGCGCCGTTACCGTCATCTGCAGAACTATCTGTCGCTGCTGATGGCCCGGTATGCGCATCAGTGCATGGGTGCGGCTGTACACTTTGCAGAACCTGCATCCGGCCCGGAGACTGTCTGGGGCTTGCTGCAGAAAAAGGCCAGTCGTAAAAAGCTGGTGGATCGACTGAAGCTGAAACACTGTATCTCCAGCACTTTTACCGTTCGGGAGTTTACCTATGAAGGGGGAAAACTGGTGATACCCGGAGTGGTGGAGCCGGATTATCAGATCAGTGAGTCCGGTTATTATCAGGAGATGCATGCCCGCATGATTGATGATACGACCTATAACAAAATGGTTAAGTAGTCACCCATGCAGCTTATCCCGGCTACCCCTTACCAGACCGGAAGCCAGGCGGAACACCGTCTGTTCCGGAAGTTGCAAGAAGCTTTTTATGCAGAGTCGCACTTTATCGCCTTTCATTCCCTCAACCTGACCCGGCACGCGTACAAGCGCTTCAGTGAGATTGATTTCCTGCTTCTCTGTCCATACGGACTTTATGTGCTGGAAGTCAAAGGTGGTGGTGTCAGCCATCAGCAGGGGTGCTGGTATACCCTGGATCGTAACCGGCAGCAACATGCGATCCAGCATCCATTCAAGCAGGCGCAGACAGCATTATCCGCCGTGCTGGAAAAGATCGGGAGTGCGCCTGACCGGGAGGGTCTGCAGATTGCTTCCGGTTATGGTGTGGTATTTCCCGATGTGGAGTGGCAGCATTCCGGGGCGGAATGGGACCGGGAGCTTGTCTGTGATTTCAGGCGTTTCCGGGATTGTGAAAAGTGGTTGCAGCAGTTGTTTCGTTACTGGCACCGCAAGCCCGGTAATGCGCACTGTCTGTCGGCTGAGCAGATTCAGGACCTGAGCCGGTTTCTGCGTCCGGATTTTGAGCAGGTGGAAAGCCTGAGTGCAAGGCTGGACCATCTGCAACACCAGCAGGTGGTACTGACTGAAGAGCAGTACCGTTATCTTGATATTGCGGTGGCAAACCCGAGAGTGCTGTGCTCCGGCGGGGCCGGAACCGGCAAGACCCTTCTGGCTGCCGAGCTGGCACGTCGGCTGGCGGCGGAAAAGTGTCAGGTGCTGTTGCTGTGCAAATCCGGCTGGTTGCGGAGTTATCTGGCAGCTCGCATTTTGCTGGAGAACGTGATGCTTTCCACCCTTGACAGTGTTGTACTGGACAGCCGACGGGCTGGTATCACCCGCTATGATGTGCTGATTGTGGATGAAGGGCAGGACCTGTTCACCTGGCCGGCAATGGCCGTGATGGATGACTGGCTCACCGGTGGGCTGGCAGATGGGGAGTGGTATATTTTTCACGATGCCAATCATCAGTCAGGGCTGCTGGATGAGACACGGACGGAGGAGCTGACAGATGTGCTTGAGTCCCTGAAACGCCATGCTCCGGCCCAACTGCCACTCACGCTCAACTGCAGGAACAGCGCTCCGATCATTCATCACATCGAATATCTGCTTCAGGTGCAGATCGGGCAGCGGGGACTGGGATATGGGCCTGCGGTGCGGGAGTGTCTGGCTGCACCTGCTGCCGGGGGCGAAATACTGGCACGGGAAATTGAGCATCTGTTGCAGCAGGGTGTGGATGCCTGCGGGATTACCATCCTGTCGCCGCTGGCCTATGAGCATTCCAGTGCTGCACGCCTGCCGCCTGCCATGCAGCGCCATCTGATGCAGCTGGATGATTATTCCGTACGCCAGCTGCCGCTAAAGGCCATCAGTTTTGCCGAAATCAGGCATTTCAAGGGACTGGAAAATCAGGTCATTATTGTCGTCGACCTGCCGCATCCTGAACGACTGGACAGTCAGCACAACCGGGCCAGCCATTATGTGGCACTGACACGGGCTGCAAGTCTGTTGGTGATCATCTGGTCTGCAACATGAAGACGGCATACGGCAACAGGATAAGTATTTCCGGACGTTTCTGCCAAGTCTGTGCCTCAGACCTCAGAAATGCCTGTACAATAACTGGATACCCTGGCTGGCCGTTGAGCATGAGCAGCCCCGTCATGCTCCCGGCTCGGTCAGGTAGTGATACCAGGCCTCAAACAGGCGCGTATCCGGTGAGGCCACCACCGAGCGTGGCTGCATGCCGGGTTTGAATACCGGTTCGTCATCCAGGGTACGGGCCTTGCCCCCGGCTTCGGTCAGAATCAGGGTGCCGGCAGCCAGGTCCCAGAGCTTCATGCTGCCGTGCAGGTAAAGCTGGCCCCGGTTGGCAGCCATCCAGGCCCATTCCAGTACACTGCTGCCGATATTGCGCTGCGAGCCGTAGGGCGGGGCGTGGCTCAGGCGTTGGCGCAGGTTCAGGGGCAGGCGTTTGAAGTCGATAAAGGCCACGGCATTCTCCAGCGGGAAGCCGCTGTCCCGGCAGTGCAGGCGGCGTCCGTTCAGCCAGGCCCCGGTGTCCTTGATGGCACTGAACATTTCATCGCGGATGGGATCATAACTCAGCCCCATGACCACCTCACCCTTGCTGATCAGTGCCAGTGAGGTGGCAAACAGCGGTACCCCGGCAGCAAAGTTGGATGTGCCATCCAGCGGGTCCAGAATCCAGAGCCAGTCGGCTTCACACAACCGGCGCTCCTGCTGGCTGACTTCCATTTCCTCGCTCAGAAAGGCGATGTCGGGCCACTGCTGGTGCAGAAACTGTTGCAGACGCCGGTTGGTGGCCAGATCCGCTTCAGTCAGCAGGCTGCCATCCTGTTTGATGGAAAAGTCAACATGCTGGTAGCGCGACAGGATTTCTTCACGGGCGATAATGCGGATCTGGCGATCCAGTCTGGCAATGTCGGGCAGCATGCGGACTCCTGGCAATGAGGGAGCACTTAAATCTAAACGGGGTATCCGTGAGGGTCAAGTTGCCATGGTGGCCGGTTCCGGTTTATTTCGGTCCGGCATGGGTTTATCCTTGCTGCTCCCAAGCAAGGATTACAGAGTATTCATGAGCCGTTATCAGCGCCAGAAGGATTTTTTTCATGGCAAGGCCGCGTCCATCGGCGTGTTGCTGGTGAATCTGGGGACGCCGGAACAGCCGGAGACGGGGGCCTTGCGGCGTTATCTGCGTGAATTTCTATCCGACCCTAGAGTGGTGGAGATTCCACGCCTGATCTGGTACCCGATTCTGTATGGGGCCATTCTGCCCCGACGACCGGCAGTCAGTGCAGAAAAGTACAAGGCAATCTGGACCGACAAGGGGTCCCCGTTAATGGTGATCAGCCGTGAGCAGCAGCAGGGTATCCAGACCGAACTGGAGCGTCTTCTGCGCGGGCCGGTACAGGTGGAACTGGCCATGCGCTATGGCAATCCCTCGATCCGCAGTGCCCTGGCGCGTCTGAGTGAGGCCGGGGCCAGACGCCTTGTTGTCCTGCCGCTTTATCCGCAATACTGTGCTGCCACGACCGCATCTACGTTTGACCGGGTATTTGCCGAGCTGGGGCGCTGGCGCTGGGTGCCGGAGCTGCGCCTGATCAACCATTATCATGATCACCCGGATTATATTGCCGCACTGGCCGACAGTATCCGCCGCCACTGGAATCAGCACCCGCGCGGCGAGTTGCTGCTGATGTCCTTCCATGGCATTCCCCGGCGCAATCTGACCCTGGGTGATCCGTATTTCTGCCAGTGCCAGAAAACGGCACGCCTGCTGGGTGCAGCCCTGAACCTGCGTCCGGAGGATTACCGGGTAACTTTCCAGTCACGCTTCGGCAAGGCGGAGTGGCTGCAGCCCTATACCGACAAGACCGTGGCGGCATTGCCGGATGAGGGTATCAAGCGGGTGGATGTGGTGTGTCCGGGGTTTGCGGCGGACTGCCTGGAAACGCTGGAAGAAATACAGGTGGAAAACCAGGCGCTGTTTCTCCAGGCCGGTGGCGAAACCTTTCAGTACATTCCGGCGCTGAATACCGGGTTGGAGCATGTCCGCATGCTGGCCAGTCTGGTGTTGCAGCATGCGCAGGGCTGGCCGGAGGCATCACCGGACTGGAACGGGGCACAGGTGCAGAAACAGGCCCAGCTGAGCCAGAAACTGGCCAGGGCGGCAGGGGCCAAAGCATGAGTCGGAACAAACGCTGCTGGACCGGTTTCCGGGGCTTTGTGCACGACGCGTTAGTGGGCATGAAATGAACAGGATAAGGCAGATGAATCCGGGTTGCAGTGGAAAAGTGGGATTGATCCTGATCGGGGATGAGTTGCTGAACGGCTCGCGTCAGGATAAGCATCTGGGGCGGGTGCTGGCGCTGCTTCAGGCGCGTGGCATGGCGCTGGCCTGGGTGCGCATGGTGGGTGATGAGCCTGCGCGGCTGACGGCGACCCTGGCGCAGAGTTTCCAGACCCCGGAGATTGTGTTCAGTTTCGGGGGAATCGGGGCGACACCGGACGACCTGACCCGCCAGTGTGCCGCACGGGCGCTGGGCGTGAAATTGTGGCGGCATCCACAGCTGGTGGCGCTGCTGGAGCAGCAGTTCGGGGCGGAGGCATACCCTAACCGCATCCGTATGGCGGAGTTGCCTGACGGGGCGGTACTGATTCCGAATCCGGTCAATCGTATCGCCGGTTTCAAGCTGCTTGATCACCATTTTGTGCCCGGCTTTCCCAATATGGCCTGGCCCATGATCGAGTGGGTGCTGGATACCCATTATCGCGGCTTCCATGATCCGGAGCCGGGCGTGGAGTGGCGCTGGCTGCTGGAGGATGTGCGCGAGAGTGAGCTGATCCCGATGATGGAGGCGCTGTTGCTGCAATTTACCGATGTGCGCCTTTCCAGTTTGCCCAGCACTGAAAAGCGCCACCAGATTGACTTCGGGCTCAAGGGCAAGCGTCAGGCGGTGGCGGCTGCCGGCAGCTGGTTTGAGGGGCGGATGCAGCAGGCCGGTGTGCGTTGTCGGCGGCTGATGCCGACACCCTGACCGGGATTGCCTGCCGTGCCGTCTGCTGAGGAGAGGATGAGACTGCCCGGAGCCTTGCTGGCTCCCCGTTATTGGCCGGCCTGGATTGGCATGGGCTTATTGTGGCCGCTGGCTTTTCTGCCGGTCCGGCTGCGGCACGGGCTGGGGTGGCTGCTGGGGTGGCTGATGCGGCTGGCCAATCCCAAACGCCGGCATATTGTGGATACCAATCTGGCGCTGTGTTTCCCCGAGCTGGATGCCGGGCCGCGGGAAGCGTTATTGCGTGCCCATTTCCAGGGCTACGGCTGTGCACTGCTGGATTACAGTGTGCTGTTTTTCCGTTCCCGGCGCTGGCTGTACCGGCAGCTGGAGATTGAGGGGCGTGAGCACATTGAACAGGCGCTGGCACAGGGGCGCAATATCATGCTGCTGCTGGGGCATTCGGTGTGGCTGGAGTTTGCACCGCTGGCTGTCGGGCAGTATTACCGGGCCTATGGCTCCTACAAGCCGTTCAAGAATGCGGTACTGGACTGGCTGATCAGTCGGAGTCGGCTGCGGGATGTGGCTTTTGTGGTGGCACGCGAGGCCGGCATGATGAAGCTGGTGCGTTCCATGCAGCCGGGCCAGCTGCTGTTTTTCCTGCCAGATCAGGATCACGGGGTTCAGCATTCGGTTTTTGCCCCTTTCTTTGCCGCTTCCAAGGCCACCCTTAATACCCCGGCCCGGATGGCGAAACTGGGGCAGGCGACGGCTTTGCCGGTTATGGCTTTTTGGGATGGGGCGCGCTATCGGGTGGTGATCGGACCGGCGCTGGCAGCATTCGGGCAGCAGGGAGCGGAAGTGGATGCCCGGACCATGAATGCCGGGTTTGAAGCCCTGATCCGGCGACAGCCGCAGCAGTACATGTGGACCCTGAAGCTGTTCCGTACCCGCCCGGTGGGGCAGAAGCGGGTGTATTAGGTTGATTCCGGTTGCCGGGTCAGCAGGCGGCCCGGATCGACAAAAAACAGCCGTTGCCAGGCCTGGCGCTGCTCAGGTTGATACAGCCAAAGCTGGGGGTAAGGCGTGCGGATGGCGTAATGCAGATGGGGTGGTTTGCCTTGGGCATTACCGCTGGTGCCGACCGCGCCGATGGGGTGGCCGGCCTGAAGCCATTGGCCACGGGTTGTGTCGATCCGGCTCAGGTGGGCGTAATAGTGGAAGCGCCATTTGGGTCCCAGTATGAGTACATAATCACCACCGCGCGGGTCTGTGCCGGTGCTGATGACCAGGCCCTGCGTTGCCGTCAGTACCTGTCTGCCTTCCGGTGCAAAAATGTCGATGCCCTTGTGGGTACCGGAGCGTCCCCAGGGGTAATACCAGAATGAGCGCGGGTTCCAGTCTGCCGGGCTGGCATGCTGCACCGGAATGACCGGGGTTTCCGGCAGCAGGAATCCCGCTGCTGCAGTGAGCAGTAATGCTGTGGTGAGCAGGCGTAAAGGCATGGCGGTTATTCCTGATTGATACCGGGATGACAATAGCAGCGGTATGTGCAGACCGGGTGCAGGTGTTGCACTTATTAGTTGACTCCAGTCTCAGCTGACAGGCGTCCGAAGCCAGAAAGAGAAGCCGATGGGCAAGCCGCGCTGCATTCCTTGTTGGCAAGGTTGCCGAGTACGGAAGCTGTATTGATCTGGAGCAGCTCGCAGCAAGAGGAAAAGCCGGGAGGCGTCACTCGATATTCTGAATCTGCTCACGCATCTGCTCAATCAGCACCTTCAGGTCCACGGCGGCCTGAGTGGTTTCACTGTCATTGGATTTGGAGGCCAGGGTATTGGCTTCCCGGTTCAGTTCCTGCATCAGGAAATCCAGCCGTCGCCCCACCGGTTCGTTGCGCTCCAGCACGGCAGAAATCTCGTCCAGATGCGCCAGCAGCCGGTCCAGCTCTTCCTCTACATCCAGCCGTTGGGCCATGAACACCAGCTCCTGCTCCAGCCGGTTGTTATCCGGGGTCACATCCAGCTCTTCCAGGCGCTTGTGGATGCGTTCACGCATGAACTGAATGATTTCCGGGCGACGTTTGCGGATGCGCACAATGATCTCGGCGATCTGGTCGCAGCGCTGCTCAATGAATTCCAGCAGGCGTCGTCCTTCACGCTCGCGCATGTCGATCAGCTCGTTGAGCACTTCCTCCAGCAGCTGCTGTGCTTCAGTGCTCAGCGTCTCCATATCGGGGCGGCTTTCCATGGTCACACCCGGCCAGCGCAGAATATCGACCGCCTTGAGCTTGTCCGGTGTGTCGGTAATGGCTTCGATCTGGCGGCAGGCGATAATCAGCGCCCGTGCCAGTGGCTCATTGACCACGATGGTGCTGTTGGCACCGCTGCTGGGGCTGAAGCGCAGGCTGGCTTCCAGTTTGCCGCGCTGCAGGCGGTTTTGCAGGATGGTGCGGAATTCGTTTTCAATCGGACGCAGCTCATCGCTCAGGCGCAGGCTGATGTCGAGATAGCGATGGTTGACGGTGCGTAACTCCCAGCTCAAGGTTCCCTGGGGGGAGGTGATCTCACGGTGAGCAAAAGCGGTCATGCTGCGGATCATGGGGCGTCCTGTGGTATTTCAGCCAAAATGCAGCATGATTCTAGTGGATTTGTTGCGTCAGGTCATCAGCTCAGTGTGAGCTTCAGTGCATTGCCGGGGGGATGGCATCATGTTTTGTCGTGGCACAGGTCCAGATATCCACACGCCGGATACCGCTGTCGAGCAGCACTTCCCGCAGCGCCTGACAGGTCAGACCGGTGGTGATTACGTCATCGAAAATGGCCACATGCTGAAACGGCAGCGGTGCGGGCAGCCGGAAGGCCTGCTGCATATTGCGCCGCCGCGCCTGTGCGCTCAGGCTTTTCTGGTCGCGGGTTGGGTGGGTGCGCAATACTGCATCAGACAGGAGCGGCCGCTGCAGTGCCCGTGCCAGCGGGCGGGCGAGTTCCAGTGCCTGATTATAGCCCCGACTGCGCAGGCGGCTGACATGGAGGGGGACCGGAATAATGGCCTGGGGCAGGGGATGTTTCTGTAACCTGTGCTGCAGGCCGAACCGGGTCAGGTCCGCAAGCAGGTGCAGCTGTTGCAGTCCCTTGCCGCGTTTTGCCGCCAGCAGCAGTTCCCGTACCGGACTGCGATAGTAAAGGGCGCTGATTTCACCCCATTCGCCCGGTTGCTGCGGGTCAACCCAGGGCAGGTTGGCCAGACAGCGCTTGCAGACTGACAGCCCGGTGTGTGACTTGCCCGGTAAGGGCAGGTCACAGAAAACACAGTCCGCCAGTGGCAGCCGGCAGGCGTCCGTGAGGTTGTGCCACAGTGATGCCAGGCTTACATCCATGCGGCAGCACCCCAGAGCCGGGGCAGCCGGGCCAGCGCCAGCGCCAGCAGACCGGCAGCCATGCCGTAACCGTGTGACTGCTCCAGTACCGGGGCGGACAGGAGGGCTTCGGTCAGGGGGCTGCCGCCCATCCCGCTGTCGGCCAGCACCTTGGCCAGCGGCAGACCGCCGAGCATGATGCCGGTGAGGTAGTCACGTGCCAGCAGGCTCAGAATGCCACCGCACAGGAACAAACCGTACAGGATACCGGAGAAACCGGCATACCATTGCACCGCAGGATGAAACAGCAACAGGCCCAGACCGACGCCGGAAGCCCCGAGGAATATGGAGAAAATAAGAAATTTGAGGCTGAAGCGTGTCGCGCACAGGAACATCAGCAGCCAGAATCCGGTCAGATTCAGAAGCAGGTGCACATAATCAAGGTGCACCAGGCTGGCGCTCCACAAACGCCATACTTCGCCCGCCAGTATTGGCTTGCGCAGGTAGATCAGCGCGGGCTTGAAAGGCTGGAGCAGCAGCAGCAGCAGGCTGAATCCGAGTGAAAAGGACAGCATTCGGACAGGCATTGGATGATCAGGACCCCGTTCAGGCATTCTTGAAACTTCGGGTTATTATGACATCATTGCGGCCTTGATTTTGTTTTTCACGACTGAGTGGGTTGGTACCAATGAAAATGAAAAGAAGGATTCCGGTCGCCAGGGCCGCAGGTTATACCCTGCTGGAACTGTTAATCGTCATTACCATTATCGGTGTACTGCTCGGGGTTGCCGTTGTTAACATGAGCGGCACGCCGGATGAAGCCCGTATCGCCGCAGCCAAGCAGGAGGTGAAAACCCTTGAGCTGGCCCTGGACATGTACCGCATGCACAACGCCAAGTACCCCGAGTCCGGCAATCTCAAGGCGCTGGTGGAAAAGCCGGCTGATGCGAAGAGCTATCCGGCCAATGGCTATCTCAAGGGCAAGACCGTGCCGGCTGATCCCTGGGGCAATGTCTACAAGTATCTCAATCCGGGTAACCGGAGCGAAATTGACATTTACAGCTTGGGACCGGACGGGCGTGAAAGCGACGATGACATCGGCAACTGGTCGCTGGACTGAAACGGTATCGTGCCCTTGTCGGACCCGGACATGCAGCGTGGCTATACCCTTCTTGAGCTGCTGATCGTCATCACGGTCATTGCCGTCGTCACCGGTATTGCCATGCTGTCCTTCAGCGGCTTCCAGGCCGATCCGCTCAAAAAGGAGCTGGATCAGTTGCGCTACGGAGTGGAGCTGGCCGTGAACGAGGCGATTGTGCGCTCACAGGTGCTGGGTATCCGTTTCACTGCCGACGGGTATGATTTTGCCTGGCTGGATGATGATGGCCGCTGGAAAGCGCTGGAGGGGGACCGCCTGCTGAAGGTGCATGCCTTTGCCGCCCCGGTCAGGGGCACGTGTCAGGTGTTGCAGGATGAGCGCATTGCCATGGCGATGCAGCCGGATGCGCCGGAGGTCAGCATTCTGCCGACCGGGGAAGTGACACCGTTTGCCTGTGAACTCACGACTGTGGGGGGCGGGCAGGAAGTGGCGCAGTTTGATGCGCTGGGACGGCTGGTCAGGCCGGAGCCGGCGCAGGGAGGGAATGAATGAAAGCCGGCAGCCGGAACCGGCGGACCCGTGGTTTCACCCTGATTGAAGTCTTGATGGCGCTGTTCCTGATTGCGCTGGTGATCGGGGTGGCAAGCAAGGTGGCGGGTAACTCGGTACGCAACATGACGCTGATACGGGAAACCACTTTTGCACGCTGGGTGGCCCTGAACCAGCTGGAGCTTTACCGGATCGCCCGGCAGACCGGGGAGGCGGCCGGAACCCGTGGCGAGGAAGAAATGGGCAATATGCAGTGGCGCTGGGTGATCGAGCCAGACGACACTACAGCAGAAATTCTCAAGGGTCTCAAGGTATCGGTCTACCGGGCCGATGATGACTTCAACAGTGATCCGGTCGTTACCGTCAAGGGATTTGAGGCCGGCGAATAGGCGGCTATCTCCCATGGGGTATTTGGCGCTCCCGCCGGCTGTGCCAGCCCCGTTCGACTGGAATTGGGCTGGCTGAATAAGCTATAGTTCCTCCCTGCCAAGGGATAAGAAATTGTTGTCTTTGAGGAAAGTCTGCGTCATGAAGAAACGGAAATTTGCCACAATGGCATTGTTGGCAAGCTATTTTCTTGTATTCATGCCGATGGCCGGCAGTGCGGAAATTATCCCTGTTGAGGCATCGGCATCGGTATCCCAGTCGGTGTTGGGCAGTTCCGTGATCCCCTACAAGGAAGTGACCCTGTCGGCCCAGATTCCCGGCGTGATCAAGTTCATTGCCGGCGAGGTCGGGGATGGCTTCAACAAGGACGGTTTGCTGGTCCAGGTTGATGATGCCCAGCTGCTGGCTAAGCGCAATGCCGTTCTGGCGCAGATACAGACGGCCCAGGCTGCGCTGCAGAATTCCGAAGCCCAGTACCGGCGCGAGATCATTTCACCGCGCAGCAAGGATATCGGCACCATGCCCGGTTTCGGCCTGCCGGCGATGATGGACAATTTCATGACCCGCCCCATGGCGGATGCCCTGATGAACAACTATGACTCCGATGTCGGGCGCTATACCGATCTGGTCAGCAGTGCGGCAGGTCTTTCACAGGCCAGAAGCGGCCTGCAGCATGCCTATTCCGAGCTGCAGGGCATTGATGCCGGTTTGCAGGACTCGCGCAGTGTGGCCCCGTTCGAGGGCATTATCATGGAAAAGATGGTTGAGGTGGGCGATACCGTCCAGCCCGGCCAGCCGCTGGTGCGTTATGGCTATGTGCGTTACAAGCGCCTGCTGGCTGATGTGCCTTCCGGACTGGTGGGCAATCTGCAGGAAGGCATGGTGGTGCCGGCGCGCATCAACAGCCAGACTGAAACCCAGGCCAGGGTAAGCCAGATTTACCCGGTGGCCGACCCCGAACGTCATACCGTGACCGTGAAGTTTGACCTGCCGGTCGACGTGGTGGCCGCCCCCGGCATGTATGCCGAAGTCTATCTGCCGGATCGTCATGCCAGCGCGGGTGAAGTAGCGATCATTCCGCGTTCGGCCCTGCTGAGCGGGCGCAGCCTGCCCAGTGTGCTGGTGGTGGCGAACGGCGCTTCCTCGCTGCGTCTGGTACGGCTGGGGGCAGAGCGCGGGGACAAGGTGGAGATTGTCTCGGGGCTGAAGGTGGGTGAGCGCATCATCAATGGCCCGCCATCCAGTGCCACTTCAGGCTGGATGCCTGACAGCCAGTAGTTCCCTTGCACAAACTGACGAGGCATTCCCCATGAGTGAATCCAATCAGGGTGCAAAGCCGGCACCCAAGCATCATCTTGGCCTGGCGGGGCAGACCGCCAGAATGTTCATCAACTCCCCGCTGTCCCTGCTGCTGCTGGTGTCCTTCATGGTCATCGGCATGTTGGGCCTGATTATTACCCCGCGTCAGGAAGACCCGCAGATTTCCGTGCCGATGGCCGATATTTTCGTCCAGTATCCCGGTGCCTCCGCCGAGGAGGTGGAAGCCATTGTCGCCAAGCCGCTGGAATCCATCCTGTTCGAGATCACCGGCGTCGAGCATGTCTATTCCGCCTCCCAGCGCGGCCAGGCCATGGTAACGGTGCAGTTCAAGGTCGGGCAGGACATGGAGTCCTCCCTGTTCAAGGTCTATGACAAGCTGCAGTCCAACCGTGACCGCATGCCGCTGGGTGCCTCTGAACCGCTGGTCAAGCCCATGGGGGTGGACGACGTGCCGGTGGTGACCATCACGCTGTGGTCCAATGCCGTCGACGATGCCCAGCTGCGCCTGGTCGGACTGGAAGTGCTGCAGGAACTGCGTGAAGTACCGAATACCAGCCAGAGCTTTATTGTTTCCGGGCGCAAGGATGAGGTGCGGGTGGAAATCCTGCCGGAGCGGCTGGCCACTTACGGCGTCTCGCTGGAGCAGGTGGCCAATGCCATCCGGCTGGCCAATACCGAGCGCAATACCGGGCAGGTGGAGCCGAACGACAGGGTTTACAAGGTTTACAGTGGTTCGTTCCTGACCTCGGCTCAGGACATCAAGCGCCTGATGGTGGCGGTGGTGGACGGGCGACCGGTCTATGTGCGCGATGTCGCCAATGTCGAGGAAGGGCCGGGTGAGGCCGAGCGCATGGTTGGCTATTACACCGGTAATCATGCCGACGTGGAAGAAAAAGCTGCCAATGCTGCTGCTGTCACACTGGCGATTGCCAAGAAACAGCGCACCAATGGCGTGGAGGTGGCCAGTGCCATACTGACCCGTCTGGAAACCCTCAAGGGGCAGGTGATTCCGGATAATGTGCATGTGGCCATTACCCGTGATTACGGCGAGTCGGCGCGTGACAAGGTCAACTCCCTGCTGAAGAAGCTGTTCATCGCCACCATGATCGTGACGGTGCTGGTGTGGATTGCGCTGGCCTGGCGGGCGGCGACCGTGGTGCTGATCGTGATTCCGGCGGTGATCACAACCACCGTGTTTGCAGCCTGGGCCCTGTCGATGACCATTGACCGGGTGAGCCTGTTCGCGCTCATTTTCTCGATCGGGATTCTGGTGGATGATGCCATTGTCGTGGTGGAGAACATCTACCGGCGCTGGCTGCTGGCCAGCAGCCAGAGTCTGGAAGTGGCGGTTGATGCGGTACGCGAGGTCGGCAATCCGACCATTCTGGCCACGGCCACGGTCATTGCCGCCCTGCTGCCCATGGGCTTTGTCAGCGGCATGATGGGGCCTTACATGCTGCCGATTCCGGTCCTGGGCTCGGTGGCCATGATCATCTCCCTGTTCGCGGCCTTTGCCTTCACCCCCTGGCTGACCTACAAGCTCAAGCCCAGTCTGGAAAAGCTGCATGCCGATGCGGCCAGGGAGCATAAACAGGCGGCGAAGCTGGAGCGTCTGTTCCGGCGTCTCATTATTCCGTTGTCCACCCGTGGTACACGGGGTTACGCCTTCCTTGCCGGCATTGTGGTGGCGTTCTTTCTGGCCTGTTTGCTGTTCTATCCACTCAAGCAGGTTGTGGTCAAGATGCTGCCACTGGACAACAAGTCCGAGTTCAATGTGGTGGTCAACCTCAAGGAAGGCACGGCCCTGCCGGTGACGGCCAACCTGCTGAACACCCTGGCTGTCGAGCTGCAGAAAATTCCCGAGGTCACGGCCCTGCAGACCTATGCCGGTACCGCATCACCTTTCAATTTCAACGGACTGGTTCGCCATTATTACCTGCGTCAGGAACCCTGGCAGGCGGATATCCAGGTGCAGCTGAATGACAAGGCACATCGCCAGCGCACCAGCCATGAGATCGCGGTCGAGGCCCGTGAGCTGCTGACGCCGCTGGCCCGGTCAGCCGGTGCCCGCATCCAGGTAGTGGAAATGCCGCCGGGACCGCCGGTACTGCAGACCGTGGTGGCCGAAATCTATAACCCGGACAACACGATCCGGCGTCAGGTAGCCAAGGACATGATGGGCATTTTTGCCCAGGCGGAAAACCTTGCCGATGTGGACAGCATGATGGAGGAGGCACATGAAATGCTGCGCTTTGTGGTGGATGCCGACAAGGCCCAGCGCAACGGCATTTCCGTGGACGACATCAACCGGGCACTGGAAATGGCCATGGGAGGCTATGTGCTGGGCGACATCAAGCGCAACTCCACCATTGATCCGACCCATATCATCCTGCAGGTGCCGCTGAGCGCCCGCTCCCAGCTGATGCGGCTGGTGCAGCTGCCCGTGACCAACCTGCGTGGTCATTCGGTCTCGTTATCAGAGCTGGGCAGTTTCAAGCGTGAGCCGGTAGACCTGCCGATTTTCCACAAGGACCTGAATCCGGTCGAATTTGTCACGGCTGAAGGCGTCGGGCACTATGCAGCACCGGTCTACGGACAGTTCGAGGTCGAGAAGCTGCTGCAGGATGCCAATGACGGCCAGGGTTATCAGGCACCGGATGGCAGTACCCTGGTTGCCGGGCACTGGCTCGGTGCACCGGATAATGTCGGGCTGGGGACCGATTTTGAGTGGGGTGGTGAGTGGACCGTCACCTACGAAACCTTCCGGGACATGGGCATTGCCTTTGCTGCCGCGCTGGTACTGATTTACATGCTGATTGTGGCCCAGTTCGGCAACTTTATCCTGCCGGCGATTATCATGGCCCCGATACCGCTGACCCTGATCGGGATTGTGCCGGGGCACTGGATCATGGACGCCGAGTTTACCGCCACTTCAATGATCGGTTTCATTGCATTGGCCGGTATTATTGTGCGTAATTCCATCCTGCTGGTGGATTTCGTGCGTGAATCGGTGCGTTATGAAGGCCTGAGTGTCACCGAAGCCGTGATCCTGTCCTGTGAGGCACGGACCCGACCCATCCTGATCACTGCGCTGGCCCTGCTGGGAGGCTCCATGGTCATCCTGTCCGACCCGATTTTTCAGGGCATGGCTGTTTCCCTGATTTTCGGGGGCGCTGTTTCCACCCTGCTGACCCTGATTGTCATTCCGCTGGGCTGTATCAGTGCCAGTGATGCCTTTGACGGGCCTCAGGTGCCACCCGAAGGGAGGCCGGGAAACGGTGGCGGTGGCTCTGAGCCACGGTTGCCGGGTGACGAACCTCAGGCGGGGGTTCAAAAAAAAAACCTGAAGTCGAAGTCAGGTCTTGAGCTTGCCCGCATGACCGCTGCTTATGCCGGCCTGTATGTTGTTTCTCTGGGGCGGGCATTCGCTGAGGGTGTCCGGGGCTGGTGGGTTGCCATTCTGCGGATGTACCGCAGAAAAGAGGCTGCGTTCCAGAACGGCAGGGCAGAAGAAAAAAAATTCAAACCTGATAAACTCAAGGGAAAGCAGCCGGGAACCAGGGTTGAAATTCCGGGCGAAGTAGAGGAAAGTGTCCCCTCCGGATTGGAGCCGCCAAAAGTCGATGTATTGGAAAACAACATATTGGCTGAGCCACCGGAACCACCAGATGATACTTCAACCAGGCCAGACGAGATTGAGCCTGCAGGTGTGCCGCTTGAACAGCCGAAACCACGGAAACCTGCAAAACGTCGGGGTATAAAACTCAAGAAGGATATTTAATTTTGCAAGGAGTCCAGGTATGAAATCCTATTCCAGAAGCCTTTTAAGCCTGGCCATTGCTGCTGCGTTGACTTCAGCCGTGATGGTAACGGGGGCCGCTCAGGTTCATGCGGCTGGGGCCGATCTCCCGCCACCCCCTCCAGGGCCTTTTGTAGGCAGTGACGTGCAGGTCGGTGCCGGAGAAGAGGGCACGACAGCCGGTGGTGGTGGCGATGCACAACAGGCTGATGTGGCTGCCACTTCCGTTGAGATGAATGTAGCTGCTGAACCGGTCGCACCGATCCAGGCCGAAGCACCGGCAGCGCCTGTTGCCCCGGAACCGCCTGCTGTTCCGGCTGAGGTCCGGCAGGCTGTAGCAGTACCTGCCGCCCCGGAAGCACCGGCTGCTCCTGAAGTCGCTGCCCAACAGGTTGAGGCTCCGGAAACTCCTGCTGCCCCAGAAGTTACTCAACAGGCTGAAGCTCCGGAGGCCCCGGCTGCGCCTGAAGCTGCTCAACAGGCTGAGGCCCCGGAAGTCCCGGCTGCCCCTGAGTCCGCAGCCCAACAGGTTGTGGCTCCTGTCGCTCCGGAAGCTCCTATTGTCCCTGAAGCCGCTGCCCAACAGGTTGAGGCACCTGCCGTGCCGGAAGCTCCTGAGGCTGCTCAGCAGCAGGCAGAGGCTCCGGAAGCACCGGCTGCTCCTGAAGTCGCTGCCCAACAGGTTGTGGCTCCTGTCGCTCCGGAAGCTCCTGCTGTACCTGAAGCTGCCCAACAGGCTGAAGCCCCTGCCGTGCCGGAAGCTCCTGCTGCTCCTGAGGCCGCTCAGCAGCAGGCAGAGGTTCCGGCAGCCCCTGAAGCCACTGCTGTACCTGAGGCTGCCCAACAGGCTGAAGTGTCTGCGGCTCCAGAAACCCCTGCTGCCGCCGAGACGCAGCAGGCTGAAGTAGAAGCAGCTCCAGCTGAAACCCAACAAGCTGAAGTGTCTGCAGCCCCAGAAGCTCCCGCTACCCCTGAGGCCGCTCAACAGCAGGCAGATGTTCCTGCCGCTCCGGCGACCCCTGAAGCTGCTGCCCAACCGGCTGAAGCTCCCGCTGTCTCCGAGACGCAGCAGGCTGAAGTAGAAGTAGCTCCAGCTGAAGCCCAACCGGCTGAGGCTCCTGTTGCCCCGGAAGCCCCGGCTGCCCCTGAAGCACAGCAAGCTGAAGTCCCTGCACCGGCTGCTGAAGCCCGGCCGGCTGAAACAGCCCCGGTTGCCCCCGAAGCAGAAGTACCGCAGGCAGAGGCCCAACCAGCCGAGGAAACCGCTCCGGTTGAACCTGAAGCCCCCGAGGCTCCGGTTGTCGTCAAGGTGCCTGCCCCACTGGATATTGAAGCCCCGATTGCTCCGGAAGCTCCTGCTGTCAGCTTGTATGATCAGCAGCAGAATACTGTAACTGAAGCCCCGGTTGATCCTGAAACGGTTGTGGTTGTCGTTGAGGAAGTTGTCGAGCCCGAAGTACTGGTTGTGACTGAAGAGACTGTCGAACCCGAAGTGGTCGGGGTGGTGACTGAGGAAGTGACCGAGCCTGAGCCTGCCGAACAGACTGAAGCCTCTCCGGCTGTACTTGGTCCGGGTGGGACTTTACCCATTCAGGATGTCGAACCCGAAGTGGTCGGGGTGGTGACTGAGGAGGCAGCAGCCGAACCTGAGCCTGCCGAACAGCCTGAAGCCCCTCAGGCACAGACTTTGCTTGGGCCGGGCGGTGAAGTGCCTGAAGCACCCGAAGCTCCCGTACCGGCTGAAGCGCCGCTTGCGCCGGAAGCTGCCGTACAGGTCCCGATTCCACCCGCCGTAATGCCCCTGATGCAGGCCCCGCAGGGTATGCCCCAGATGCCCATGGGGATGATGAACCCGTATGGACAGCAGCTGCCACCCGTGCGTTACTGGTATGTCATTCCGGCGCTGCCTCAGGGGATGCCTGTTTATCCGGGAATGGGGATGCCGCAACAGCCCGGCATGCAGCCATTCCGGATGCAGGATCATCAGCGTGGCATGCAGCAGCGCGGTGGCATGCAGCCCCGGATGAATCATCCGCAGGCAGGTCAGCCACAGCCGCAGGGCCAGCCCCCGATGAAGCAGAAACATCGGAAGCATCATCAGGATCAGGCTCCAAAGCAGGAGCAGGGTGCCCGGCACTAGGTAATAACCGAAGGCTCTTGTTTCGATGAGGTTCAAGGCAATTTTTAGTCAGGCTGAAGGGATATGATCACGCTGGTCGGTAATCTCAAGGGAGGCACCGGTAAAAGTACGGTGGCTTTCAATCTGGCCCTGTGGTCAGCCAGAAACCGGAACCGGCGGGTGGCCGTTTATGATCTGGATCCGCAGGCAACCATCACGGATGCTTTCGAGATACGGACCGAAGAGGGGTATCTGCCGGCCATTGTACCGGGGCACTCCCTGGAGCAGCTGGCAGCGGAAGGTGATGATGCCGAGGTGTTGGTGGATGTGGGGCTTTCCGACATGGAGGCAACCCGCAGGGCCATACAGCTGGCAGACCGCATTCTGGTCCCGGTTGCGCCCAGTCAGGCTGATGTCTGGTCTACCCAGCGCTTTCTGAAGATCATTGCCGAACTGCGTGCTGACCATCCGGCCAGGGTGCTGGCCTTGCTGAACCGTTCGGATACGCACCCTGCGGTGCGTGAGACGGATGAAACGGCCGAGGCATTGACCCTGCTGGGTGGTATCGAGCTGTTGCAGAGCCGCCTGTACATGCGTACAACCTACCGCCGCTCCTTCAGCGAAGGGCTGGCGGTGTTCGAAATGGAGCCACGTTCCAAGGCAGCCGCAGAACTGGATGCATTGGGCAGAGAAGTTTTTGAAATCAGATAGATACCTCCGGGGTACAAGGAACAGGAGTTTTCCATGCAGATTTTACGTTGGCTATTGGTGCATCCGATTATCTTCGGCTGGGTGCTGGTTGTACTGGCGATCCTGCTGAACTACGGCGTTGGCAGCAAGGCTCCCGAGCATGCCGCTGACACGGCTGAAGTGCAGCATAGTGAAAGCAGTTCAGCTGGGGCAGCAGCAGGGCAGACTGCCGGTACGGAAGGAACTGAAGCATCTGCCGAAGCGACAGCTGATGCGGAGCAGGCCGCCGTTATGGAAGAAGCCGATGCGTCTGCAGCGGCAGAGCAGGCTGCCGGCACGGAAGCGGCTGCTGCACCTGCCGAAGTGGAAGCTGATACCTCGGCGGAGCAGACTGCCGGCACAGAGGCTGTTGCTGCGGGCGCCGAGCCTGTCCAGGCTCTGATGGCCAAACCGGAAGGTGCAGACAGTGCTGCCATTGAACAGGCGGCTGAAGCAGTTACTGAGGCCGTGAGTGCAGCGGAGAGTCAGGTTGAGCAGGTGACAGAAACCGTGGCGGCAACCGGTACTGTTGAAGCGGCTGCCGACACTGCAGCTGCCGCTGAACAGGCAGCTGCCAGTACTGAAGCAACTGCTGAACAGGTAGCTGAAACTGTCGAAACTGAAACCGCTGCCACAGCCGAACAGGCAGCTGCAGAGGCTGAAACAGCGGCACAGGCTGCTGAAACTGCCGGAACTGAAACCGCTGCCACAGCCGAACAGACAGCTGCCGGCACGGACACTGCCGAAACCGCTGCATCAGTAGAGGCACCGGCAGAGCTGGAGACGCCGGAAGGTACCGTGGTGGAAGCAACATCTTCTGATGCCGACTTGCTGCAGGCGGCCCGTGAAGCTTACTGGAGCAATGATTTTGAGCGCGCCAGCGGATTCTATACCGAGCTTCTGGCACAGAGTGACAAGCCGGACTACAAAGGGGAGCTGGCCAATGTGTACTGGAAACAGGGCAAGAGCAACGAGGCGGTCGCCCTGTATCTGGAAACCGCAGCCTGGCTCAAGACGCAGGGGCGCATGACCGAACTGCAGAATATCAAGCTGTACGTCGAAATGGTTGATCCCGAGAAAGCTGCAGAAATTGAGGCCATCATTCAGCAGTAGTCAGGTCAGTCCGACGCTTGCCCTGTTGGCAAAAGGGTGGAATATCCGGTATTCCACCCTTTTTTATATGGATAAAGTGGGTATGGGCTTTCCATGGCAAAACGGTTATAACCTGTGGGCAAGTCAATCAGAAAAACAAACGTTGCCGAAAGCCGGTCAGGCGTTTGTTGATCACAGGAGCTCATGTGTCCCAGGAAAAACAGCTTGCCAGTCCCGATACGGAAGTCATACAGGAAATCAAGGAAGTCGAAAAGGAGTTGCATGAGTTTGAGGCCAAGGAGTCCAGTGTAACCCGGACCCTGCAGATCATTGTCTACCCGGCATTGGTCGCCTTTATCATTCTTGCCGCCTACGGTTTTTATCTGGTTCAGTCGCTGACCATGGACGTGAAGCGCCTGACGGAAACCATTGCCAACATGAATACCGACATTCATGACAACCTGGGGGCGATGACCGGTACCATGAGCAAAATGTCGGACCACATGCAGCAGATGGTGAACTCCACTGACAGCATGAGCCTGACACTGCAGAATATGTATCGCAATACCCTGCAGATGTCCGGTGACATGGCCCAGATGAATATTTCCACCTATAACATGGCGCATTCATTTGCCTATGTGCAGCGTGACATGTGGAGCATGAACCGCACGGTCTCGAACCCCATGCGCATGATGACGAGTTTCATTCCGTTTTTCGGCAGTTCTGATTCGCCGCCACCAGTGGCCAGCCCGCTGCTTATGCCGTATTATGGCATCCAGCCATGGGGGTACCTGCCGCCGTCTGTGCCGCCGCAGGCCCCTGCATCACTGCCGGCAAATACCCCATAGCCGGGTTGCTCCAGGCAGGATTTCATGATCAGGCGGGAAAGGTGGCTGACCCCCTGATACCAACCTTGGGAACAAAAGCAGAATGACACCGGTCAAACGCATGGATGAGCGCCTGAAGCGCCTGCAGGAGCATCTTAAACGGGAGAGTCCCGTACTTGTGGATGTAGTGAATAAATTCAGGGGGCTGGACCGGGTTGCCATCAAGCTGGGGCTGCTGGGAGATGGTGATTCCTATGCCACTCAGATTTCCTGGTGGCCCATGATTGCCGTCATGGGAACTTTCTCTGCCGGCAAGTCCAGCTTCATCAACAGCTATCTGGGAATGGACCTCCAGCGTACCGGCAATCAGGCCGTGGATGACAAATTTACTGTCATCACTTTCAGCCCGGATGGCAGCACCCGTACCCTTCCGGGTCTGGCACTGGATGGCGATCCACGCTTTCCGTTTTACCAGATCAGCGAGGAAATCGAGCGGGTGACGGCCGGCGAAGGGGCCAAGATCGATAACTACCTGCAGATGAAAGTCACACCGAGTGAGATTCTGCGTGGCAGGATACTGATTGACTCGCCCGGATTCGATGCCGATGAGCAGCGCAAGTCCACCCTGCGGATCACGGACCACATTATCCAGCTCTCTGATCTGGTACTGGTGTTTTTTGATGCCCGCCACCCGGAGCCGGGGGCGATGCAGGATACCCTGGAACATCTGGTCAAGGGAGCGCAGCGCCGCAGCGACAGCAGCAAGTTCCTGTTCATCCTGAACCAGATTGATACCTCGGCGCGGGAAGACAATCTGGAAGACATTGTGTCCTCGTGGCAGAAGTCGCTGGTTCAGGCCGGCATGTCGGCCGGCAATTTTTATGTGCTGTTCAATGACCGTCTGGCCATACCGGCAACAGACGAAGCGGTGTGGGCGCGTTACATTGCCAAGCGGGATGCCGATTTCAAGCGCATTGATACCCGGATCCGGGATGTGAATACCGATCGCGTCTACCGCATCACCGGCAGCATGGAATCGCTGGCAAACCAGATTGAACAGCAGGCGGTTCCACACCTGAGTGCAGCCTTGAAGCGCTGGCGCAAGGATACCCTGATCTGGGATGCGATTGCATTCAGCGGTATTGTGGTCGGGGCAGGCCTGCTGAGTGTATGGCTGGGCTGGTGGGCCGGTCTGCGTTTCAATCCCCCCTGGCTGGAGCTGGTGCAGTCTTCACCGATAGCACAGGGTATTGCCATTGCCGTGCCTGTTCTGCTGCTGTTGGTGCTGCATTTCTGGATCAGGGCCAAAGTGGCGGCCTATGTGGGTAAAACTTTGCCCCAGAAGGAATCTTTTGGTAATCTGAGGCAGGCCTTTCGCAGGAATACCCGTTTCCCGCACTTGCTGCTGAGTACGTCACCGGCGGGGTGGAATCCCCTGACCCGCAGCCGCTTGTCGGAGGTACGTGATTCTGCCGACCGTTTTGTCCAGAGCCTGAATGACCGTTTTACCAATCCGTCAGGGCAGGAACAGGCAGAGACGGAGGCGAACAAAAAGGCCTGAGCGGTGTACACCGCGATTATCTTCATATGAAACTGTTTCCTTTTACCTTGCCAGCATTTTTGCTGGCATTTTTCTTGTGGCTTCCGGGCCTGTTTCTGGGCGGTTGCGGGAACAGCGGGACTGATGCCCTGCGTCTGCAGGGTGAAACCATGGGTACGACCTGGAGCGTGATTGTGGTACCCGGTGAGGGCCATCCCCTGCAGCTGGCAGTAATCCGGCCTGGAATCGAACAGGTACTGGAGACCGTGAATGACCGCATGTCGACCTGGCAGCCGGATTCCGAACTGTCCCGTTTCAACCAAAGCCGTGAGACGGACTGGTTTCCGGTATCCTCCGAACTGGTTGGCGTGGTGGAAGCTGCACGGCAGATCAGTGAAATCAGTCATGGTGTTTATGATGTGACCATAGGGCCACTGGTCAATCTGTGGGGTTTCGGGGCCGGTGAGGCCGGAGTACAGCCTGTGCCTTCGGAGGTCGAGGTCGAGGCTGCCCGGATGCGGGTCGGGTTTCACCGGCTGGAAACTCGTGAGCAGCCACCGGCACTGCGCAAGCAGCAGCCGGACCTGTATGTGGACCTGTCTTCGATTGCCAAGGGATATGGGGTGGATCAGGTGGGGGAATACCTGGAAGCTCAGGGTTCCAGCCGTTACATGGTGGAAATCGGGGGTGAGGTGCGTACCCTGGGCCGGAGTCCGCGCGGTGATGCCTGGCGCATTGCGATTGAAAAGCCGGTCGATCTGGGGCGTGCGGTGCAACAGGGCCTGAAGCTGGAACAGGGCGGGCTGGCCACCTCCGGTGATTATCGCAACTTCTTCACCGAAAATGGCAGACGTTACTCCCATACCCTTGATCCCGTCAGTGGGCGCCCCGTGATTCATCATCTGGCCTCCGTTTCGGTACTGGCACGGAACACCATGCTGGCTGACGGTTACGCCACCCTGCTGATGGCCATGGGTGAGGTGAAAGGTCGGGAGTTCGCCCTGAAGCATGGAATCGAAGCCTTTTTCATCTGGCGCACGGAAAACGGCTTTGATGCCTTTGCCACCGACGGTTTTCGCCAGCGGCTGGCCACGCCGGACTGAGGGGCTGAAACATGGCGCGGGTACTCCTGTTCAACAAGCCGTTTGATGTGCTGACCCAGTTCACTGATCAGGCCGGGCGTCGCACGCTGGCGCATTACATTGAGGTCCCGGGGGTCTACCCGGCGGGGCGTCTGGACCGCGACAGTGAAGGATTGCTGGTATTGACGGACAGTGGCCGCCTGCAGCAGCGTATTGCCGACCCGGCACACAAGACCGGCAAAACCTATTGGGTGCAGGTGGAAGGGGTGCCTTCAGAACAGGCGCTGGAACCCCTGCGCCAAGGTGTGCAGCTCAAGGATGGCCTGACCTTGCCGGCACAGGTCCGCTGCATGGATGAACCGCCGGGATTGTGGGTGCGTCAGCCGCCGATCCGGGTGCGTCAGTCGGTACCGGACAGCTGGCTGGAGCTGACCATTCATGAGGGGCGAAATCGCCAGGTGCGGCGCATGACGGCTGCCATCGGTTTTCCCACCCTGCGCCTGATCCGTTACCGGGTAGGGCGCTGGACCCTGGACGGGCTGGCTTCCGGTGAGTGGCGCGAGGTCTGAGCTGGCGGGTGGTGTCTGACAACTAACGGCAATCGGTACGTAACTGACCGATTTCATGCCTGATTCGCGTTTCCATAGCCTGCCATACCGGCAACTGCTCCTGTTCCAGCTCATAACGCCATGGCAGCCCGTCCTGATGGGCTCCGCTGGGGTGGCGCTGGCAGGGGCGCGTGCTGCCGGGACTGCACAGAAAATAAAATCCGGGTAACAGGCCCTCCGGCAGCAGGATTTCCCTGAAAGCCTTGAAACCTGCCAGTGCGGCAGCCTGCAGCTGGGGGTCGGGCAGGTCGGGTACGCTGTCAGCCCGGTAGATGCGCAGGCCGTGACGGATTTCGGCAGGCGGGAGGGTGAGCAGGACCGCCAGCATTTCATCCGGAAAGTCCCGGCTGGTATCCAGATTCCGGATCAGGGTCACGACAGGCAGGTCGGGGTTGGTCAGCTGCAAAATCAGTTCACTGTCCGGTGCAAGCTGCATCCCGGTATTCTGCAGGTAGCTGTCCGGGATACGGTAATGGCATTGTTGCCGGGCCTGATTGAATATGCTCAGTTCCAGTGCCCCCGAACCGGCACGTTCCAGTTGTTGGCTGATACCGGCCCGGTGCGGGAGAAAAGGCAGCAGAAACAGCGGAATGGCCAGCAGCAGTGCGGTGTGCTGCCTGAAACCCAGCCGGTACATACAAAAGAAAAAGACCATGGTCAGCACGAAGGCAGCCAGCAGGGCGCGGGGATAAACCTCAAAGCCCTTGAACCCTAACAGCAGGCTCTGGGCGGTGATGAGCAGCACAAACAGCAGCGGATAAACTCCGGAAATACCGAGGGCATGGCGGCTGGCTTTGACAAACCAGACCGTGACCAGCCAGCCGCCACTCAGGGCAGCCAGCAGGTACAGGGATTTTGTCAGCCACGGAAAAGTACCGGCCAGCGGGCCTGCCTGCCACAGCAGACAGAGGCCGAGCAGGAGGCTGCTGACACTGAACAGGAGACGGTTGGGAAAATGCTGCCAGAATCGGGTGATGTGGTTCATGGTCCGGCTGGTTTGTTTTTGATGACAGGGATTAATGCAAGTGATGAATGCAGGGTTATTTCAGCATCGACAGTATTGCTGATACCGGTTGTCTTGTCGTCGAATCCGGCGGTTATTGCGTCCGGGGGTGTGGTTGTACTGACCAGTGGTGGGCCGACGGGGTCGGGTGTTTGCCACCCTGATGCCGTCATGGGGGTGTGACCGGAAGTGATGCCAGCCAATTTTAAGCGGCCTGTCGGGAGGAGAG
>DAOPKY010000047.1:0-35208 GCA_035391465.1 Thiolinea sp.
TAATAGTGATTGTCGCGGCGGATTTCGCTGAAGGTCTGGATGCCGATCGGCAGGGATTTACTGCGGCTGGGCATGTGTCTCGTCTCCGCCAGCACAGCAGGCCCGTTCTTCCAGTGCCTCCAGCAAACGGCAGTGTGCTGCGGTGTGGCTGTTACATCCGGCCAGCTGTATCAGGGTGCTGTGGATGGCCTGCAGGTCCCGGATGCGTGCCTCCACGGCAGTGATGTGTTGCTGCACCAGCTGATCGGCGGGATCGCAGGATTGTCGGGGCCGGTCTGCCAGCTGCAGCAGGGAGCGGATTTCATCCAGGCTGAAACCCAGTTCCCGCCCGCGCCGGATAAAGCGCAGGCGTTTGATATCCTCGGTGCGGTAGTGACGGTAGCCACTGCGGGAGCGTGCCGGGGCCGGCAGCAGACCACTGCGTTCGTAATAGCGGATGGTTTCGACATTCACACCGGATGCCTGACCCAGTTTTCCGATGGTTAATGTGGCTGGCATGGCTTGACCCTGTAGCGACTGCAGGGTTTAGCATAACCTGAAACGATAATCTGGAGAAAGCGATATGAGTGCATCCTGTTGTAACAGTGGCTGTGATGCCGAAGTACAGGCTCCGCATGGGCGTTACCGGGTGATTCTGTGGCTGGCCCTGCTCATCAATGCCGTGATGTTCGGTGTGGAAATGCTGTTCGGGGTATGGGCGAGGTCCGAGTCACTGCTGGCGGATTCCCTCGACTTTCTGGGTGATGCCGCCAACTACGGCATCAGCCTGTGGGTGCTGGGTATGGGGCTGGCGCTGCGTGCCAGAGCCACAATGCTGAAGGCGGCAACCATGGCGGTTTTCGGGCTGTGGATTCTGGGGCGTACTGCCTGGGGGCTGTGGGCGGGTAATCTGCCGGATGCCGTGACCATGGGCAGTATCGCGCTGCTGGCGCTGGTGGCCAATGTGCTTGTCGCCGCCATGCTGTATGCCTATCGTGAGGGGGACAGCAACCGGCGCAGCGTGTGGATCTGTTCACGCAATGATGCACTGGGCAATATCGCCGTAGTGCTGGCGGCTGTCGGGGTATTCGGAACGGCTTCCGGCCTGCCGGACCTGATCGTGGCGGGTGTCATGGCCCTGCTGGCCCTGAGTGGCGCCTGGCAGATGTGGGGGTATGCACGTCGGGACCTTGGGAGGGTGTCAGGCTGATTGTCATTGCCGGGCCAATCAAGCACTTCAGCTGGACCCGGAGGTCTGGATCAATGCCCGTCTGGGCCGCCAATCACTGCAATTCCTATAAGTTTCCTATATTTTAGCCTGCCGACCTGTCTCGAACTCCTATGGCGATCTGTGCAGAATCAAACCCTGGTCCCCCGCGAAGGGGGTTTTCCGCAGTGGCGTCATCAAGGACGCAGGCAAGGGGTAACATGATTCTGGATTACATTCTTGGCGGTGCCGTGACGATCTTTGTCACCGCCTATCTCATTTATGCGCTGCTGCATCCGGAGCGTTTCTGAGCCGCAGTACCCGATCCCGGCAGGGGTCGGACCTTCCCAATTCAACGGAGTCTCTGATGAGCCAGCCTCAACAGGCGGGCATCTTCGATGCGCGCATTCTTGGCCCCGCCCTGCGCGGCGCCTTTGTCAAACTGTCCCCCCGCGCGATGGCCAGGAATTCGGTCATGTTCGTGGTCGAGGTGGTGACGGTTCTCTGCACCATCCTGTTTCTCAAGGACCTTGTGACCGGGGCCGGGGGGCTGGGCTTTTCGTTCCAGATCATTCTCTGGCTGTGGTTCACGCTGCTGTTCGCCAATTTCGCCGAGGCCGTGGCCGAAGGGCGCGGCAAGGCGCAGGCGGAAAGTCTGCGCAAGACCCGCAGCGATACTGAGGCCAAGCTGCTGACCGATGCGTCGGGGCGCGATTTCAAGGTGGTCGCGGGCAACAGCCTGAAGGTCGATGACGTGGTGCTGGTCGAGGCGGGCGATATCATCCCCTCGGACGGCGAGGTGATCGAAGGCGTGGCCTCGGTCAATGAGGCGGCAATCACTGGCGAATCCGCCCCCGTGATCCGCGAATCCGGTGGCGACCGCTCGGCGGTCACGGGCGGCACGCAGGTCCTGTCGGACTGGATCAAGGTGCGGATCACCGCCGCCGCCGGGTCAACCTTCATCGACCAGATGATTTCACTGGTCGAGGGGGCAGAGCGGCAGAAGACCCCGAACGAGGTGGCGCTGAACGTCATGCTGGCCGGTCTCACGCTGATCTTCGTGATGGCGACGGCGACGATCCCGGCCTTTGCCGCCTATGCGGGCGGGGCGGTGCCGGTGATCGTGCTGGTGGCGCTGTTCGTGACGCTGATCCCGACGACGATCGGCGCGCTGGTCTCCGCCATCGGCATCGCGGGCATGGACCGGCTGGTGCGCTTCAACGTGCTGGCCATGTCGGGCCGCGCGGTCGAGGCGGCGGGGGATGTGGATACGCTGCTGCTGGACAAGACCGGCACGATCACCCTGGGCAACCGGCAAGCGAGCGAGTTCCGCCCGGTGCCGGGCGTCAGCGACCGCGATCTGGCCGATGCGGCGCAATTGGCCTCGCTGGCCGACGAGACACCCGAGGGGCGCTCTATCGTCGTGCTGGCGAAAGAGAAATACAACATCCGTGGCCGCGACATGCAGAAGATGGGCGCGACCTTTGTACCCTTCACGGCGCAAAGCCGGATGAGTGGCGTCGATTTCGATGGTAATCAAATCCGCAAGGGTGCGGTCGATGCGGTGCTGAAAAGCCTTGGCGACAGGGCCCCGGCGCAGAAGGTGAAGGAACTGACCGCAATTGCCGATGGCATCGCCAAAGCGGGCGGCACGCCGCTGGCCGTGGTGAAGAATGGCGATCTGCTGGGGGTGATCTACCTGAAGGATATCGTCAAGGGCGGCATCCGAGAGCGCTTTGCCGAGCTTCGCCAGATGGGCATCCGCACGGTGATGATCACCGGCGACAACCCGATGACCGCCGCCGCCATCGCCGCTGAAGCCGGGGTCGATGATTTTCTGGCGGAAGCGACGCCCGAGAACAAGCTGGACCTGATCCGTCAGGAACAGGCCAAGGGCAAGCTGGTCGCCATGTGCGGCGACGGCACCAACGACGCCCCGGCGCTGGCGCAGGCCGATGTGGGCGTGGCGATGAACACCGGCACCGTGGCCGCGCGCGAGGCGGGCAATATGGTCGATCTCGACAGCGACCCGACCAAGCTGATCGAGGTCGTGGGCATCGGCAAGCAGCTTCTGATGACGCGCGGGTCGCTGACGACCTTTTCCATCGCCAATGACGTGGCCAAGTATTTCGCCATCGTCCCGGCGATGTTCATCACGCTCTATCCGCAACTGGACAAGCTGAACGTGATGGGGCTGGCGACGCCGCAAAGCGCGATCCTGTCGGCGATCATCTTCAATGCGCTGATCATCGTCGCGCTGATTCCGCTGGCGCTGAAGGGTGTCAGCTATCGGGCCATCGGTGCCAACGCGCTGCTGCGCCGCAATCTTCTCATCTACGGGCTTGGCGGCCTGATCGCACCCTTCATCGGCATCAAGCTGATCGATGTGATCATCACCACCGTCGGCCTCGCCTGACCCCGGAGGGCAGTTTCACATGGTTATCGTCTATCTTCTTGTTGGACTTGGTGTTTTCGGGCTGCTCTATGCACTCGCCAACGTCCTCGACCGCAGCTGAACCCAAGGAGCTTACTAAATGGCACTTCACGCAATCCTTGTGGTTATCCTTATCGTCGGCGGCACCGCGCTGCTGTCCTGGCCGCTGGGCCGCTACATGGCGCAGGTCTTCGAGCCTGCCACCCCCGGCGGCGGCCGGTTCGACGGGGTTTTTCACGCCATTGCCGGGCGGCCCGGTGACGAAGTACAGGACTGGAAACGCTACGTCTTCGCCATGCTGGCCTTCAACGTGGTCATGTTCACGCTGGTCTTTTTGCTGCAAGCAACACAGCAGTTCCTGCCGCTGAACCCCGACGGGATGGGCGCGGTTGACCCCAGCCTGATCTTCAACACCTCGGCCTCGTTCACGACCAACACCAACCTTCAGCATTATTCGGGCGAAGCCACCTACAGCTATCTGACCCAGCTGGGCGGGCTGATGTGGCTGCAATTCGTTTCTGCCGCGACGGGGATCGCCGCGCTGGTGGCGCTGGGGCGAGGGCTGGCGGGGCGGCCGATGGGGAATTTCTTCATCGATGTGCAGCGTGCGGCCTTTCTGGTGCTGCTGCCGGTGGCGCTGACCGTGGCGCTGATCCTCGTGTTCCTTGGCGTGCCGATGACCTTTGAGGGTGCGGCGACGGCGACCACGCTGGAGGGCCTGCAACAGACCATTGCCCGCGGACCGGTGGCGGCCTTCGTCACCATCAAGCAGCTCGGCACCAATGGCGGCGGCTTCTTTGGGCCGAACTCGACCCACCCGCTGGAGAACCCCAGCTTCTGGACCAACTGCATCCAGATGATGTCGCTGATCCTGATCCCGATGGGCTGCGTCTGGATGTTCGGGCGCCTGATCGGACGCATCCGCCATGGAGCGGTGATCTTTGCGGTGATGCTGGCCTTCCTGCTGGTCAAGATCACGGCCTCGGTCTGGTTTGAAAGCGCGCCGACGAATGCCTTTGCCGACCTGCCGATCACGCAGGATGTCGGCAATCTTGAGGGCAAGGAGATGCGCCTTGGTGCCACGACCGGGCCGCTCTGGGCGGTGCTGACCACCTCGACCTCGAACGGATCGGTCGGTGCGATGCATGACAGTCTGAACCCGCTGACCGGGCTGATGCCGATGATCGGCATGTGGCTGAACGCGACCTTCGGCGGTGTCGGTGTCGGCATGATCAACATGTTCCTCTATGTCGTGGTCGGGGTGTTCATCGCCGGGATGATGATCGGGCGGACGCCGGAATATCTGGGCTGGCGGGTGGAGGCCTACGAGGTCAAGCTGGCGCTGTTCGCGCTGCTGGCGCATGGATTCTTCATCCTGGTGGGCACGGCGATCTTTGCCATAACGCCGTGGGGGCTGGAGGCGCTGAACAATACCGGGCCGCATGGTTTCAGCGAGATCCTTTATGAGTTCACCTCCGCCTCCGCCAACAATGGCTCCGGGTTCGAGGGGCTGGGCGATGGCACGGCGCCGTGGAACCTCTTCACCGGCACGGTGATGCTTCTGGGGCGCTTCATCCCGATCATCCTGCCGCTGGCGATTGTCGGCTCGCTCTCCTCCAAGCGGCGGGCGGGCGAATCCACCGGCACGCTCAGCGTCGAGGGCGGGGTTTTCGCCACCATGCTCGCGGTCACCATCATCGTCGTCGGCGCGCTGACCTTTTTCCCGGCGGCAACGCTGGGGCCGGTCGCCGAACATGTCATCGCAAGTAACTGAAACGGAGACTGAAAGATGCTGAATTCCCTGATCACGGGCCTGCGGATTGCAGTCGCCAGCATGGTGGTTTGCGTAGGCGGCTACGCGGGCATTGTTTGGGCCGTGGGCCAGACCGTTACGCCCTTCACCGCCAATGGCTCGATCCTGACGGATGGCGCGGGCCAGGTGATCGGCAGCCGCCAGATCGCCCAGGCTTTCACCCGACCGGAATATGTCTGGCCGCGCCCCTCGGCTGTCGATTACGATGGGGCCGGTGCGGGCGGCAGCAACTGGTCGCCCACCAGCCAGATGGTGCATGATCGTGGCGTGGCGATGGTCGCCGCTTATGGTGCCACTGCCGAAAACCCGCTGCCCGCCGATCTGGCCACGGCCTCGGGTGCGGGGCTGGATCCGCATATCTCCGAGGCCGGCGCGCTCTATCAGGTGGCGCGCGTGGCCGAGGCGCGGGGGGTGCCGGTCCAGCAGGTCGAGGCGCTGATCCGCGATCACGCCCGCTCGCCCGGTGCATTCCTGACTGGCGACCGGATCGTCAATGTGTTGGACCTCAATCTGGCGCTGGACGATATGTAAACGAAACGGGATACTGCCCCTGAGACGGGGTTGGTATCCCTGTCTTGGGAAGAGTCAATATGCCTGATCAGACCGACCGGGATGACAAGCGCCCCTCACCGGAGGCACTGCTGGAAAAGGCGGTGCAGGAGACACGCGGGCGCTTCAAGCTGTTTCTCGGTGCCGCGCCGGGTGTCGGCAAGACTTATGAGATGTTGCAATCGGGCCGCGCCCTGATCGCTGAGGGCCGGGATGTGGTCATCGGCGTGGTCGAGACCCATGGCCGCAGAGAGACGCAGGCGCTGGTCGAGGGGTACGAGGTGATCCCGCGCCAGCAGATCGCCTATAAGGGGCAGTCGCTGGACGAAATGGACATCGACGCCATCATCGCCCGCGCCCCTTCGCTGGTGCTGGTCGATGAACTGGCCCACACCAACGCGCCGGGCTCGCGCCATCCGAAGCGCTATCTGGATGTGCTGGAACTGCTGGATCACGGCATTGATGTTTATTCGACCCTGAACATCCAGCATGTCGAAAGCCTGAACGATGTCGTGGCGCAGATCACCCGCATCCGGGTGCGCGAAACGGTACCGGATTCGGTGATCGAGCGCGCCGACGATATCGAGATCATCGACATCACCCCCGACAACCTGATCAAGCGCCTGCATGAGGGCAAGGTTTATATGCCCCAGACTGCCGGGCGGGCAATCCAGAACTATTTCTCACCCGGCAATTTGACCGCTTTGCGTGAACTGGCCTTACGGCGCACGGCGCAGCGGGTCGATGAACAGCTGCTGTCGCATATGCAGGCCCACGCGATCCGCAAGCCTTGGGCCACGGGCGACCGGCTGATCGTCTGCGTGGATGAAACCGCGCGCGGGCCGGCACTGGTGCGCGCCGCCAAGCGCCAGGCGGACCGGCTGCGCGCGCCATGGGTCGCGCTTTATGTCGAACAGCCCCACGCCGTGCGTCTGCCCGAAGCTGACAAGGACCGTGTCGTTGCCACCCTGCAACTGGCCGAACAGCTGGGCGGTGAGGCGATCACCCTGCCCGGTCAGGACGTGGTGCGCGAGCTGCTGCGTTACGCCAATAACAACAATTACAGCCACATTCTCGTGGGCCATACCGAGCGCCCGCGCTGGAAAGAGTGGCTGAACCCGCCGTTGTCCTCGGAACTGATCCGGGGCGCGGGCGATATTTCGGTGCATGTCATTTCCGGCAAGGAGGCCGAGACCACCGGTCTGCGCAAGGTTGCCACCCGTGATGTACGTCCTTTTCAGCTGCGCCCCTGGCTCTACGGACTGGCCTGTACTGGCGCGGCTTTTGCCGTCGGATTGGCGCTGTCTTTTCTGTTTGATATTGAGAATGTCGCACTGGTTTTTCTGATCGGGGTTCTGACATCAGCGGCAACCGCCGGTCGTGGCCCGGCTATTCTGTCCTCAGTGCTGGGGGCGCTGCTGTTCAACTTTTTCTTTATCGACCCGCTTTACACTTTCGATATCGCCAGCACTGAAGGTGTGGTGGCGCTGCTGTTCTTCTTTGTCACCGCACTGATTGCATCGAACCTGACGGCACGGGTACAGGCGCAGGCCTCGGCGGCGCGGGCGCGGGCGCGTACCACCGAGAACCTCTATCTGTTCTCCAAACGGCTGGCCGTAGCGGGGACGCTGGACGATGTACTCTGGGTCGGTGTCAATCAGATCGCCAGCATGCTGCGTGTCAACACCGTGATCCTGATGCCCGAGGGGGCCAGCGTCGCGCTGCGTGCCGCTTTTCCGCCGGACGACACGCTGGCTGATGCCGATATTGCCGCTGCCCACTGGGCCTGGGAGCATAATCGCCCTGCCGGGCGCGGAGCCGATACGTTGCCCGGTGCACGGCGTCTTTACATGCCTTTGCGCACCGGGCGCATGACCGTGGGCGTAGTCGGCATCACCAGTGATCGCAGCGGCCCGCTGCTGACGCCGGAACAACAGCGCCTGTTCACCGCACTGGCTGACCAGGCGGCGCTGGCGATCGAGCGCATTCAGCTGGTCGACGATCTGGAGCGTGCCAAGTTGCTGGCCGAAGCCGACCGGCTGCGTTCGGCGCTGCTGACTTCCGTCTCGCACGATCTGCGCACGCCACTGGCAGGCATTGTCGGCGCGGCAGGGACGCTGCGTGATTATGCTGACGGGCTGTCCCCCGAGGATCGTGACAGCCTGCTGGAAACCGTGCAGGAGGAGGCCGAGCGCCTCAGCCGCTTCATCGCCAACCTGCTGGACATGACACGCATCGAATCCGGGCTGACCGAACCCAATATGACCCTGATCGATCTCGATGAGGTCATCGGCTCGACCCTGCGTCGCACGCGTACGCTGCTGGCGGGCCATGAGCTGCATCTGTCGGTGGACCGCAACCTGCCCATGCTGTCGCTGGACCCGGTGCTGATGGAACAGACCCTGTTCAACCTGCTGGAAAACGCCGCGAAATACGCACCAAAGGGCAGTGTCATCGAATTGCAGGCGCAGCCCGAAGGCGCTTCGGTCAGTGTGCAGGTCATCGACGAGGGGCCGGGTTTTCCCGAAAAGGATGCAGACCGGCTGTTCGACATGTTTTATCGTGTCGCCAGGGTGGATCGGGTCCGGGCCGGTACCGGGCTGGGTCTTGCGATCTGCAAGGGCTTTGTCGAGGCCATGGGAGGCGCAATTGCCGTGCGCAATCGCCCTGATCGCTCCGGTGCAATCTTTACCATCCGGCTGCCGGTTCCTGCCGGGCGGGCTCTGCCGGTTCCTGAGGGGGAGGTGAAATAATGTCCAGTGGCGCAGTCAGGGTTCTGGTAATTGATGATGAACAGCCGATCCGCAAGCTGTTGCGTGTAGGTCTGGGGGCCGAAGGCTATGGTATCCTTGAGGCACGCACTGCTGCCGAAGCTGATGCGATGCTGCGTGCCGAGAAGCCCGATGTGGTGATCCTTGATCTCGGCCTGCCGGACCGTCTGGGGCAGGAGCTGCTGGAGCAGTGGCGCAATGAGTTGATCGAGGTGCCCGTTGTCGTGCTGTCCAGCCGCACCGATGAGCCGGGGATCGTGCAGGCGCTGGATTTGGGTGCCGACGATTACGTGACCAAACCTTTTGGCATGAAGGAACTGGCCGCCCGGCTGCGCGTGGCACAGCGCCACCGTTTGCAGGAGCAGGGTGAACGACCGGTTTTTAAACTGGGTGATCTATCGGTCGATCTGGTGCGCCGGATCGTCAGGCTGGGTGATGAGGCTATTAACCTGTCGCCCAAGGAGTACGATATTCTGCGCATTCTGGTGCAGCACGCCGGCAAGGTCATCACGCACCGCTACCTGCTGCAGCGGGTCTGGGATGAAACCACCGATGTGCAATACCTGCGCGTCTACGTGCGCCAACTGCGCCAGAAGCTGAAAGACAGCCCCGATGAGCCACTCTACATCATCACCGAAACCGGCGTGGGGTACCGGCTGCGCGAAGGGGAGTGATCTCCGTGCAGTCAAGGTGACCGATCACAGGATACAGTGACATTATGAATATTTCCGACGCACTTGCCCCCGATCACATTCTTCTCGACCAGTCAGCGGCGTCACATGACGCACTTCTGGATTTGCTGGCACAGGCGGCATCAGAACGGCTGGGGCTGCCCGAGGGGGGTATTCGAGAGGCATTGCTTGCACGGGAAGCGCTTGGTACAACCGGTATCGGCGGGGGTATTGCCATTCCCCATGCCGCACTTGCGGGGGTGAAAAAGCCCTTTCTGATGCCGGTGCGCCTGCGTAAATCCGTGGCAGTGGAGGCCATGGATGAAGCCCCGGTCGATCTGGTTTTTCTCGGTCTTTTTCCGGTCGACGACCAGGCATCGGTATTGAAACTCATGTCCGCCGTCACGCGCCGGCTGAAAGAGGATGATGTGGCCGAAACCCTGCGCAAGGCCGAGGGTCCCGATGAGGTCTTTGCTGCCCTGACACGACCTGAAACAGGGCAGTAGCTACCCATGAAAGCCCTGCTGCAGGAGTGACGGGCTGGATTGTATCAGTTATTTTGCAGGCGACAAATAAACAAACCCGAACATCCATGTCCGGGTTTGTTGGTTATTTATTGTTGATTTTATAGGGTTTTAGCAGCCGGCGTTAAGCGAACTTGCCCGTCAGGCTGCTGCTTGTCTGCCACTTGCTATTGTCGCCAAACTGCCAGTGACTGCTGAAATCGCCATTACCGCCGATCTGGCTGTTGTTGCCGCCATGGTTGCCACCGCCGGCGACCTGTCCTTTGTCACCGCTGTTGCCGCCATGGTTGCCACCGATCTGGCTGTTGTTGCCGCCATGGCTGCCACCGCCGGCGACCTGTCCTTTGTCGCCGCTGTTACCGCCGTTGCCACCGATCTGGCTGTTATTGCCGCCATGGTTGCCACCGATCTGGCTGTTATTGCCGCCATGGTTGCCGCCGATCTGGCTGTTATTGCCGCCATGGTTGCCGCCGATCTGGCTGTTATTGCTGCCATGGTTGCCACCGCCGGCGACTTGTCCTTTGTCGCCGCTGTTACCGCCGTTGCCACCGATCTGGCTGTTATTGCTGCTATGGTTGCCACCGCCGGCGACCTGTCCTTTGTCACCGCTGTTGCCGCCATTACCGCCGATCTGGCTGTTGTTGCCACCACCAGCGACCTGTCCTTTGTCACCGCTGTTGCCACCATTACCACCGATCTGGCTGTTGTTGCTGCCATGGTTGCCACCGCCGGCGACCTGTCCTTTGTCACCGCCGTTGCCGCCGATCTGGCTGTTGTTGCCGCCATGGCTGCCCCCGCCGGCGACCTGTCCTTTGTCGCCGCTGTTGCCGCCATGACCGATCTGGTTGTTGTTGCCACCGCCAGCAACCTGGCTGTTACCGCCGAAGTTGCCATGGGCCTGGCCGGTGCTGCTGGCGTTGCTGCCAGCGACCTGGCTGCTGCCGCCATGATTACCGCCGAAGTTGCCGTGGGCCTGGCCGGTGCTGCTGGCGTTGTTGCCGGCATGTGTGCTGCCGCCAGACGTGATGCCCTGCATGTTTTGCTGGGCCAGAGAGGGCATTTGATGCATGGCTCCCTGGGGAATGGCGGCATTCTGCATGCCTGCCGGTATTTTGCTGCTGCTGTCGGTGTTTAGTTTATTGCTGAAATGCTGCGCATCCGTTGCATTGGCAGACATTGTCTGTGAAGTCTGCGAAGAAGCTGAACCACCAATGTTACTACTGATTCCTTGTATCGCATTGAATGACATTTTGATTTCTCCATGATGAATTAAGCGGGATATCTGAACTCAAGATGAATATCAGCAATCCCGAACTGGAGAATAAAAAGCAATTGTGCATGGAGTGTGCAGTTTCCTGGACCAGGAGCGGTGATGGGGACAGTCGGTAGTGCTTTGCTGTTGAGTGGTTGATTATGGCCTGATGCAAGCCGCTTATCGTGGTTTCAGGGGGCTTTATACGCAACAAGGCGGGATGATGCCCGCCTTGTGAGAGTGATGACAACAGCCGGCGGTTTTATTCCAGCTCCACCACCATATCCCCCTGTTCCACCAGTTCCCCGGCACGCAGGTGGACCTTTTTCACCACGCCGTCCCGGGGGGCGGTAATGGTGGTTTCCATTTTCATGGCTTCGATCACAAACAGTGGCGTGTTTTGTTCCACGGTATCTCCGGCCTTGACCAGCACGGCGGAAAGCTTGCCCTGCAGCGAGGTGCCGATCTCATTCGCTTCCACAGCCTTGACATTGCTGGCCTTGGTGGGCTTGACCGACAGGTCGCGGATCTGAACCGCCCGGATCTGGCCGTTGAACTCGAAGGTCACGGTACACATGCCGCTCTCATCCGCCGGCGAGCGGTACAGCAGCCGGATGATCAGTACCTTGCCGCGTCCCAGCTCGACCGTGACTTCCTCATTGAGCTTGAGGCCGTAGAAAAACAGCGGAGTGGGCAGGTGGCTGACATCGGCGTAATCCTGCTGATGGCGGTGGAACTCGCGGAAGACTGCCGGGTACATTTTGTAGGAAAGAAAGTCCAGGAAAGTCTGTTCCGGATCAAACTCCTGCTTGAACGCTTCAAAGTCGGCGTCCAGATCAACCGGGGCCAGATGGTCGTTCGGGCGACCGGTATAGGGTTTTTCTCCCTTGAGGATCACTGCCGACAGCCGGGCCGGCAGACCACCCGGCACCTGCCCGAGCCCCCCCCTGAACAGGTCGATAACCGAATCCGGGAAGGCCAGTGACTTGCCGCGCTCCATGACATCCTCTTCGGTCAGGCCGTTGGAGGTCATGTAGATGGCCATGTCACCCACCACCTTGGAGGAGGGTGTGACCTTGACAATATCACCGAACATGCGGTTGACGACTTCGTAGTTCTTTTTGACCTCCTCGAATTTGTGCTCCAGTCCCAGTGCAATCGCCTGCGGGCGCAGGTTGGAGTACTGGCCGCCCGGAATTTCGTGATTGTAGACCTCCGCCGTTCCTGCCTTGAGGCCGGACTCAAACGGGTAATACATCTCGCGCACGTCTTCCCAGTAGTTGGCGTAATCATTGAGCGAGCGCAGGTTGAAAGGCTGTTCACGCGGCTGGCCTTCCATGGCGGCAATCAGCGAGTTGAGATTGACCTGCGAGGTCAGGCCCGACATGGAACTCAGGCAGCCGTCCACTACATCCACACCGGATTCAATGGCCTTGAGCAGGGTCGCGGCCTGAATCGAGGCGGTATCATGGGTATGCAGGTGGATTGGAATGCTGACCGCTTCCTTCAGGGCCGGAATCAGCAGTTCAGCGGCATAGGGCTTGAGCAGGCCGGCCATGTCCTTGACTGCGAGCATGTGTGCCCCGGCATCTTCCAGCTGTCGGGCCAGGTCCAGGTAATACTGCAGGTTGTACTTGTAACCCGGCTCATTGCGCAGCACGTCACCGGTATAGCAGATGGTGCCCTCGGCAATCCCGCCGGTGCGTTCGCGCACCACCTGAATCGACTGGCGCATGCCTTCGATCCAGTTCAGCGAGTCGAAGATGCGGAACACGTCAATGCCGTTTTCCCAGGATTTCTCGATAAAGGCACCGATCAGGTTATCGGGGTAGGCCGTATAGCCCACCGCATTGGAACCCCGGAACAGCATCTGCAGCAGAATGTTGGGCACCGCTTCCCGAATCTGCTTCAGGCGGCCCCAGGGGCATTCATGCAGGAAGCGCATGGCCACATCAAACGTGGCCCCGCCCCACATTTCCAGCGAGAACAGCTGTGGATGGTTGCGCGCAAGCCCTTCTGCGACTTTCATCATGTCCACGGTGCGCACGCGGGTGGCCAGCAGTGACTGGTGCGCATCGCGCAGGGTGGTATCGGTATACAGGATATTAGGCTGATCCTTGACCCACTGGCAGAATTTTTCCGGCCCCATTTCATCCAGCCGGTTTTTGGTACCGCGCGGGTATTCCCCGACCGGATCAAAGGCTGGAATGACCGGTTTGCGGAAGTGCCTGTGGGGGTCGATGCGCTTGACATCCGGATTGCCGTTGACAATCACGTCACCGATAAAGCGCAGGGTTTTGGTGCCGCGGTCAAAGCGCTGCGGGGTGTGGAACAGTTCCGGGTGCTGGTCGATAAAGGTGACGGTGCTCTGTCCGGCAGCAAAGACCGGGTGTTCCAGCACGTTTTCCAGAAAGCCGATATTGGTTTTGACACCCCGGATGCGGAATTCCTTCAGGGCACGCAGGTTACGGCTGATTGCACCTTCCAGCGTACGCCCGAAGGATGTGACCTTGACCAGCATCGAGTCAAAGAACGGTGAAACTTTGGCCCCCGGATAGGCCGCCCCGACATCCAGGCGGATACCGAAACCGCCGGTGGAGCGGTAGGCGATAATGGTGCCGTAGTCCGGCTTGAAGCCGTTTTCCGGGTCTTCGGTAGTGATGCGGCACTGGATGGCGAAACCGTTGCAGCGGATGTTTTCCTGGGACGGGATATTGATGCCGGGATCGGAAAGCCTGCGTCCTTCGGCAATCATGATCTGGCTTCTGACAATATCGATGCCGGTGATCTGCTCGGTGACGGTGTGCTCGACCTGAACCCGCGGATTGACCTCGATGAAGTAGATGTTCTCCTGTGCATCGACCAGAAACTCCACGGTACCGGCACAGGAGTAGTTCACATGGCGGGTGATGGCCAGGGCGTAGTCATACAGTTTCTGGCGCGTTTCGGTGCTCAGGCCGGTGCTCGGGGCCACTTCGACCACCTTCTGGAAACGGCGCTGTACCGAGCAGTCACGCTCGTACAGGTGCACCAGTGTGCCATGGGTATCACCGATGATCTGGATTTCAATGTGTTTGGGGGAGTCGATGTACTTTTCCAGGAAAACCGTATCATCCCCGAAGGCTTTCATAGCCTCATTGCGGGCATCGTTATAGGCCTTGGGCAGCTCGGAGGCATTGCGCAGCACGCGCATGCCGCGCCCGCCACCCCCGGCAGCAGCCTTGAGCATCAGCGGGAAGCCGATGCGATCGGCTTCCTTGCGGGCAATCTCCAGGCTGGTCAGGGCTTCCTTGCTGTCCTCGATGATCGGCAGCCCGGCGGCAATGGCGATTGCCTTGGCGGCCACCTTGTCACCCAGCTTTTCCATGGCCTCCGGGGTGGGGCCGACAAAAATAATGCCTTCTTCGCGGCACCGGCGCGCAAACCGTACATTTTCAGACAGGAAACCATAGCCGGGATGGATGGCATCGACCTTGTTGCGTTTGGCAATGCGGATGATGCCTTCGATATCGAGATAGGGTTTGAGCGGCTCGTCATTGGCACCGATCTGGTAGGCTTCGTCGGCCTTGTAGCGGTGTGGCGAGAAACGGTCCTCATGGGTGTAGATGGAAACCGTCTGGATACCGAGTTCGTTGGCCGCCCGCAGGATGCGGATGGCAATTTCACCCCGGTTGGCAACCAGCAGTTTTTTGATTTTGCGCGTCATGGCATTTCCTTGTTGGGAAAGGTGGTTCAGCAAAGGTACTCTCAAGCAAGTGTCGGATTTCCGGGAATTACGCAATCAGCTGCACCCATCGGGCGCGATGGGGCCTGACCGCAGCAGTCCCGTGGAAATCCCGGATAAAATAAGGTTTTTTCCAAAACGTTCAGTTTTGCAGCTCCGGGGCCGGTTCGGTGGCAGGCGGTGTGGTCTGGCGTTCGGAGCTGTCAGTCGCGGTGGTGGCCGCCTCCGGGGCCGGGGGTGTTTCAGCCGGGACCATCATGTCCTGAACCGGCGCTTCCGTGTCGGTTGTTGTTGCCGGTAACGTGGTGGTGTTCTGTTGCTGACTGACTGGCAGGGGCTGGATCCCGGTACTGACGGCACCAGTATCAACCGGCAGCCGGGTTGCCATCCAGACAATGAATACGACGGAAACCAGAATCCATATAAATGACGGAAAATTCATGCAGTGACTCCTTTCCTTGGCGAGTGGGGGGGGAAGCTTCAGTTTCAGCGTACCGGCGTACTATCATGACGGTAGCTTGCCCTGCAGTAAAGTCTGGAACACACGGGAATCCCGGGTTCCAGAGGCTGGACAGATTTTTGTCTTCGGTTTCCTGTATCAAAATGTTCAAAATATACTGTTGGCATTCCAGCACGGCTTTGGTTAGATTATTGACACCAGTTTCTGGTTTGTTAAACATGCCACACTTCGATCATTTCAACCAAGAGGAGTCCATTACCATGGAATTGAAAGGAAGTAAGACCGAGACCAACCTGAAAGATGCATTCTCCGGGGAGTCCCAGGCCAATCGTCGCTACCTGTATTTCGCCTCCAAGGCCGATGTCGAGGGTTACAACGACGTATCCACCGTGTTTCGTTCCACTGCAGAAGGGGAAACCGGCCACGCCCACGGTCATCTGGAGTACCTGGAAGCTGCCGGTGATCCGGCCACCGGCCTGCCGATCGGTGGAACCTCCGACAACCTGAAGGCAGCCATTGCCGGTGAAACGCACGAGTACACCGACATGTATCCGGGCATGGCCAAGGATGCACGTGAAGAAGGCTTTGATGAAATCGCCGACTGGTTCGAGACCCTGGCCAAGGCCGAGCGCTCTCATGCCAACCGGTTCCAGAAAGCACTGGATTCACTGGACGCCTGAGCGTTTGCTGTTCCTTCCCCCGTTCGGGGGAGGGTTACAAAGACCCTGACTGCCTTCCTGTCCCGACGGGAGAGGGCAGTCAGTTTCCGGGAAACGGGAGAACAAAATGGCAACGGCAATCAGCGAAGGCAACCTCAAGGCACCCACGCGCCATGCATTGGACTGGAAGAATCCGGAATTTTACGATGAAAGTGCTGTCATGCACGAAATGGAACGCGTGTTCGACCTCTGCCACGGGTGTCGTCGCTGCGTCAGTCTGTGCAATTCCTTTCCGACCCTGTTCGATCTGGTGGATGAATCCTCCACCATGGAAGTGGACGGGGTCGCCCGACAGGATTACTGGAAGGTGGTGGACAACTGCTACCTCTGTGACCTGTGTTACATGACCAAATGCCCCTATACTCCGCCGCACGAATGGAATATCGATTTCCCGCACCTGATGCTGCGTGCCAAGGCGGTGAAGTACAAAAAAGGGGATGTGAAGCTGCGTGACCGGCTGCTGACGTCCACCGATCTGGTGGGGACGCTGGCCGGCATTCCGGTGATTGCCGAAGCCGTCACCATCAGCGAAAAGAATCCGCTGGTGCGCAAGGGGCTGGAAAAGGTGCTGGGCATTGACCCGGATGCCATCCTGCCACCCTACAGCGGGGTCAAGGGCCGCAGTCTGGCCCGTCAGGATGCCACCCTGGATCCGGATCAGGCCCGACCGGCCGGGCGGACCACCGGCAAGGTGGCACTGTTCACCACCTGCTACGGCAATTATAACGAACCGCATCTGGCCCGTGATCTGGTCAGGGTGTTCCAGCACAACAACATTCCGGTGGCCCTGCTGGACAAGGAGCAGTGCTGCGGCATGCCCAAGCTGGAGCTGGGCAATCTGGAGGCCGTGGACAAGGCCCGGGCTGCCAATATCCCGCAGATGATCAAAATGATCGACAGGGGCTTTGATATTGTGGCACCGGTACCGTCCTGCGTGCTGATGTTCAAGCAGGAACTGCCGCTGATGTTCCCGGATGATGCCGATGTGCAGCGTGTCAGGGCACATGTTTTTGATCCGTTCGAGTACCTGATGCTGCGCGAGAAAGAGGGCCTGCTCAACAAGGATTTCAAGCAGTCACTGGGTACGGTCAGCTACCATGCGTCCTGTCACCTGCGGGTACAGAACATGGGGTATAAAACCCGCGAGCTGCTGGAAATGATTCCGGATACCCGGCTGGACCTGATCGAGCGCTGCTCCGGGCATGACGGCACTTATGCGGTCAAGACCGAATTCCATGCCATTTCCATGAAAATCTGCAAACCGGTGATTAACAAGGTGAAGCAGGCCAAAGCGGATTACTATGGCAGCGACTGCCCCATGGCCGGGCATCAGATTGAAAACGGGCTGGATGAGGGGGCCGGGGCACCGCACCATCCCATGACCCTGTTGCGTATGGCCTACGGTTTGTAAAAGGAGATATTGCCGTGAAAAAATTAACCCGGACCGACCTCATGAGTCTGGAGCAGTATGCAGAAAAGCGTGCTGCATTCCGTGCCGAGGTAATCGCCCACAAGAAAAACCGCCAGATCCCGCTGGGGCCTAATGCCACGCTGTATTTTGAGGATCGCCTCACGGTCCAGTACCAGATTCAGGAAATGCTGCGCATTGAGCGGATTTTTGAGGTGGCGGGTATCGAGGAAGAACTGGAAGCCTATAACCCGCTGATTCCGGAGGGGTCCAACTGGAAGGCGACCTTCATGATCGAGTTTCCCGATCCGGAGGAGCGCAAGGACTGGCTGACCCGTCTGCGGGGTGTCGACCGCAAGGTCTGGGTTCAGGTCGGGGATTTCGGGCGTGTCAGCCCGATTACCAACGAGGACCTGGAGCGTGAAACCGAAGACAAGACCGCAGCGGTGCATTTCATGCGTTTCGAGCTGACAGCGGATATGGTGACTGCCGCACGTGACGGGGCTGCAATTCTGATGGGGATTGATCACCCGGAATACCGTTACAGCCTGAACCTGAGCGCGGCGCAGTGCCAGGCACTGGTGGCCGATCTGGGCTGAATCACCTGCACCATTAAACCGGATGGCCGGCCATTCTGCCGGGTCGGCCCCGATCTCATTGCTGACCCTGGGTTTGCTGCATGATGGAATGGTCGATACCCGAAATAAGCAATATTACGCCAGCACCGCTTCCCGTCGCCCGCCAGGGTGAGGCCATTCTGGCCCGGCGTGCCACCCCGGTGCCGGAAGCCGGCTTCAATACACCGGCACTGCTGAACCTGACTGAATCCATGCGCCTGACCATGCTGGCGGCCAATGGTGTCGGTATTGCCGCACCGCAGGTCTTTGTCCCGCTGCGCATCATGATCGTGGCCTCACGTCCCAATCCACGCTATCCGGATGCCCCCCTGATGGAGCCGGTAGTAATGATCAATCCGGAAATACGCTGGCGTTCCGGGCAGTGTGACCTTGCCGAAGAAGGCTGCCTGAGCGTGCCGGAGCAGCGCGGTATGGTCCGGCGGGCGAGTCGGCTGCGGGTATGGTACCGGGATCCGGGCGGGGTGGCGCATGAAACGGCATACAGCGGCTTTGCGGCACGCATTGTCCAGCATGAACATGACCACCTCGAAGGTATCCTGTTCGTGGAACGACTGGAATAACAAGAAGATTAGGAAGATACCGAGTAGGGTGATTCGGGGGCTTCATTTTGTTTGCACAATTCATGGCTAAACTTGTATCCCCTCTACCGGATACCTTTCCGTATCCATAACAAAAACCGGAATGCCGTTCATGTTGAAATTGCTGTCTTTTCTGTTCAAGACCATCGTACCACTGGTCATTCTGGCGGGGGGCTATCTGGGCTATCAGTACCTGATGGCGACGGGGCCGGAACCGGAAAGGCGTCCACCGGTTGATCGCACGCCTGTCGTTGAAGTGCAGCAGGTTGACCTGCAGGATTACACCGCCGTAATTGATGCCTCCGGCGTGGTCAAGGCCCGGACCCAGACCAGTCTGGTGACTGAAGTGGCCGGACGGGTACTGGAAATATCACCCAATTTCCGTCCCGGTGGTTATGTTTCGGACAGTGAAGTGCTGGTCAGGCTGGACGATACCAACTATCAGGATGCCATTCGTATTGCCAAGGCCAATATTCTTGCCAATGAGGCGGCTCTGGAGCAGCTGGATCAGGAAGAGCGCAATGTCTACGCCAACATGCAGCTGGCCCGGACCAGTCTGGAGACGGTGCAGAAAAACCTGCAGGTGGCGCAGGCCAACATGAACAATGTACGCCGCAAGCAGGCACCAATCCAGAAGAATGCTGACCTGATCCGGCGCAACCTCAATCTGGTGCGCCAGAATATGGACATTACCCGCAAGAATCTGGAGCTGGCCAAGCGCGATCTGGGCTCGCTCAGTCAGGAAGACATGCGGTTGGCCCGTTCCGATCTGGAGCTGGCCCGGCGGAATCTGGGGCTGGCCCAAAAGGAGATGAACCGCATCCGTGAGCTGGGCCAGCGCCGCCTGATTCCGCTCAATCAGGTGGATGCCCAGGAGCAGGTGGTCCTGCAGCAGCAGCAGTCCGTGTCCCAGAAGCAGCTCGCCATTTCCCAGAAGCAGCAGTCCGTGTCCCAGAAGCAGCAGCAGATTCTGCAGCTGGAACAGTCGCTGGTACAGCAGCAGCAGGCCCTGGTGCAGCAGGAGCAGCAGCTGGCGCAGCAGGATACCTCCGAAGCCAGCCAGGATCAGTCGGTACTGAGCCAGCAACAGAGCATCCTGCAGCAGGAGCAGGCCGTGAACCAGCAGCAGCAGAATGTCACCAGCCTCAGGGGTCAGCTGGCCACCTTCGCCAGCCGCCGCAAGTCCCTGCAGGCCAGTAATGACCTGACCCGGACCCAGCTGCTGCAGCAGCAGCGCAATCTGGAGCGTACCGAAATCCGCGCCCCCTATGCCGGTCGGGTGCTGGAGCAGCATGTGGATGTCGGCCAGTACCTGTCCCCGAATGCAAATCTGGGGGTGCTGTATGCGATTGATTATGTCGAGGTGGATCTGCCGCTGACGCTGGAGCAGTATGCCCTGCTGGACATTCCGGAGGCTTTCCGGGGCGATACGCCGGATCTGTCGCAGTTTCCGAAAGTGGAGTTCCGCCTGCCGTTTGGCAAGGGGCCGACCTGGAGCGGGCGCATTACCGGCACGCGTGCCTCCCTGAACGAGCAGTCACGCCAGATCAATGTGGTGGCACGTATTGACAACCCCTATGAGCGTACGGAATCAGGACCGGACACCGCCCTGAAAATCGGTCAATACTTGAATGCCCGGATTGAGGGACGGACTTTCAGTGAGGTGTATGTCCTGCCGCCGATCGCGGTACGCCAGAACCGCGAGACCCTGCTGATGCGGGATGGCCGGGTGGCGATTGTGCCGCTGGAGGTGGTTTGGGGTACGGAGACGGAAATGGTCTCCAGAACCGAACAGCCTCTGGATGCACCGGTCATTGTCACCGCGCTGGGCCAGGCGACCGAGGGCATGCGTGTGAGCCTGCCGGGGCAGAAACCGGATGGCGGTCAGGGCGGAAGGCCGGGTGCCGGTGCCTCGGGACCACGCGAGACCGGCCGGCAGCCGGCGGGTCCGGTCCCGGATGCCGAACAGGCCAGCCTGCGTGATGTGACCCCGGAAAGCACGGACGAGGCCGGGGTCGATACCGGCACTGATACCAACCCTGCCGGGCCGGATGCCGCTGTACGCGCCCGGACCGGCCAGCCGGACGCTGCGGCGTCCAGGGAGAATTGATCCATGCACGGTGCTATTGCCTGGTTTGTCCGCAACCCCGTAGCTGCCAATATCCTGATGCTGACCATTGCCCTGTTCGGAATCTATACGTTGTGGAACAAGATTCCGCTGGAGGTCTTTCCTGAATTTGAGCGCAATGTAGTCAATATTTCCGTGCCTTATCCGGGGGCCACGCCCGCCGAGGTGGAGCAGGGCATCATCCTGCGCATTGAGGATGCCATTAATGACCTGCCCGGTATCGACCGCATTTATGCCGATGCCTCCGAAGGCGGGGCTGCACTCCGGGTGGAGGTGCGTGACGGCTTTGATGTCACCAAGGTGCTGAATGAAATCAAGACGCGGGTCGATGGCGTCAACGGCCTGCCCGATGATGCCGAACGTGCGGTGGTGGAGCAGCTGGTGCGCATCCGTGACGTGATCACGGTGGTGGTGGCCATGGATGGTAATGATGAAGCCCTGCTGCGCCAGACGGCTGAAATGATCCGGGACGAGCTGCGCAATCTGCCCGGCATCACCCAGGTTGCCATGGGTGGTGTCAGGCCCTGGGAGATGAATATCATCATTCCCCGCACCGTGCTGGAGCAGTACGGCCTGACGCTGGATTCGATTGCGGCGGCCATCCGTGCTTCCTCGCGCGACATTCCGGGTGGCAGTATCAAGACCGGCTCCGGCGAGATTCTGGTGCGTGCACTGGGGCAGGCCTACCGCAAGGACGAGTTTGCCAATATTACCGTCCTGAGTCAGGCCAATGGCACCCGCATCCGTCTGGGGGATATTGCCCGCGTTTCGGACGGCTTCAGTGAAGACCCGCTGTACAGCCGTTTTGACAACCGTGCGGCAGCTTTCATCAATGTCTCGCGGGTGGGCGACCAGAACGCGATCGAGCTTGCCGATACCGTGAAGCAGTACATTATCGAGCGTACCGACACACTGCCCGCCGGGATCGAGCTCAGCTACTGGCGTGACAGCTCCAAAACGGTGGTGGCGCGTCTCAACACCCTGCTCAACAGTGCGGTGCAGGGTGGAGTGCTGGTTTTCTGTCTGCTGGCGCTGTTTCTGCGTCCCAGCATTGCCGTCTGGGTGGGACTCAGTATACCGATCAGTTTTCTGGGGGCACTGTGGTTGATGCCGGAGCTGGGGGTAACGCTTAATATCATGAGCATGTTCGCCTTCATTCTGGTACTGGGAATCGTGGTGGATGATGCCATTGTCACCGGTGAGAACATCTATACCCACATGCGCCGCCACAATGATCCGGTGCGGGCGGCCATCGAAGGGGCGCAGGAGGTGGCCGTACCCGTGACCTTCGGGGTGCTGACCACGGTAGCGGCCTTCATGCCCCTGCTGCTGCTGGAGGGCAACCGGGCACCGATCTTTGCCCAGATTCCGCTGATTGTAATTCCGGTGCTGATGTTCTCCCTGCTGGAATCCAAGTTTGTCCTGCCTGCCCACCTGCGCACCATGAAACGGCGTGATCCCGGCAAGATGGGCTTCCTGAGCCGGGCGCAGCAATGGGTATCACACGGTCTGGAAGTCTATGTAGACAAAATATACCGTCCGTTGCTGGAAATCACCCTGCACTGGCGTTATGCGACCGTGGCGGTATTTCTGGTGCTGTTGATGCTGTCTTTGGCCATGATGGCCAGCGGACGCTACAAGTATGTGTTTTTTCCGCGCATCGAGAGCGAGTTTGCCTCTGCCACCCTGCAGATGCCGGAGGGAACCCCGCTGGCACTGACCGCACGTTATGCACAGCGCATGCAGGATACCGCGCTGGAATTGCAGAAAAAATACCTGGAACCGGATGGCAGCAGCGTGATCCGTCATGTGCTGCTGACCGTGGGCAGTACCGGTTCGCGCCCGCGTGAAAATGCCACCGGCTCTTCGCATCTGGCCAGTGTGTCGTTCGAGATGGTGGCCCCGGAAGAGCGCCAGAATCCGGTCAGTACCCGGGGGATGGTGCGTGAATGGCAGAACATGATCGGCGAGGTGCCCGGCGTGGATCAGCTCAGCTTCCGGGCCGAGATCGGGCGGGCCGGCGAACCCATCAACTTTCAACTGACCGGGGCCGATTTTGACAAGCTCAACGAGGCCGGGGAGCGCATCCGTCTCAAGCTGGCCGAATTCAGCGGCCTGTTTGACATCAAGAACAGTTTTCAGGAGGGCAAGACCGAGGTGCAGCTGCGCCTGCGTCCGGAAGCCGAGCAGTTGGGTGTGACCATGCAGATGCTTGGTACCCAGGTGCGCCAGGCCATTTTCGGGGCCGAAGCCCAGCGTATCCAGCGTGATCAGTCCGAGGTCAAGGTCATGGTGCGCTACCCGCAGGAGGAACGCTATTCGCTGGCTGACCTGACCGGTCTCAATATTCGTACCCCGTCCGGGGCCATGATTCCCCTGCCCGATGTGGCCGAAGTCAGCATCGGGCAGGGGGCCTCGAAAATTGCACGGGTGGACCGCCAGCGTATCATCAATATCACCTCGGATATGGACAAGGAAAAGGCGGATGCCACCGCCATCATGGCCACCATGAATCCCTGGGTGACGGAGCTGCTGAGGACCGAATACCCCGGTATTCATTTTGACCCCGAGGGGGAGCAGAAGGAGCAGCAGGAGTTCACCAACAGCCTGATTCTGGGGTTCGGCAGTGCGCTGCTGATGATTTATGTGCTGCTGGCGATTCCGCTGAAATCCTATCTGCAGCCGCTGATGGTCATGAGCGTGATTCCGTTCAGTATCGTGGGGGCTTTCGGTGGCCACATGATCATGGGGCTGGACCTCAGTATCAGCAGCATGATGGGCATGCTGGCCCTGACCGGGGTGGTGGTGAACGATTCCCTGGTGCTGGTGGATTTCATCAACCGCAACCAGGAACAGGGCATGGCGCTGGTCAAAGCGGTGCGCCACGCCGGCGGGGCACGTTTCCGTCCCATTCTGCTCACCTCGCTGACCACCTTTGCCGGCCTGACCCCGCTGATTCTGGAAAAAAGTACCCAGGCCCAGTTTCTGATTCCAATGGCAGTATCACTGGGTTTCGGCATTCTGTATGCCACTTTCCTGACCTTGCTGCTGATTCCGAGCCTGTACCTGATTCTGGAGGATATCCGGCGCATACCGGGCGGACTCTGGAGCGGATTGCTGCGTCTGTTCGGGCTTGGGGGTGAGCCTTCTCCGAAGGTACCGGGGGAGGTCTGATGCCGGCATGGTTCGGGCTGCCTGATAACGGGCGGGTGTCGACAATTGAGGTCCGCACCCGGGACGATCAGACGAATGGCAGCTGACGCTGATGATTGGCGGGTATCAGGGAATTACCCGCAGCAGCATTGGTGCCTGTTGACTGTCAATCGCGGATATGGTTAAAAAATCTTCAATTGCTGCAATGCCGCATTCTGCTTGGGTTTCAGGGGGTAACAGGGGCTGATTGTCGACAATTTGCCGGAACTCACGACAATTTTCTGTAGAATTGCGGCGATTCTCACTTTATCATGCTGACATCTTGAACTGCAGGAAAGACAGTCATGAGCATGAACGAAGTTGATGTGCTGCTGGTCGGCGCTGGAGCCATGAGTGCCACGCTGGGCGCGTTGCTGCGTGAACTGGAACCCGACATGCGTATTGCCATGGTCGAGCGTCTGGATGATGTGGCACTGGAAAGTACCAGTGGCTGGAACAATGCCGGTACCGGGCATGCTGCCTACTGCGAGCTCAACTACACCCCGCGCAGGCTCAACGGCGACATTGACTGTACCAAGGCCTACAATATCAATGCTTCCTTCGAGGTTTCCCTGCAGTTCTGGTCCCATCTGGTCAGGAGCGGCGCACTGCCGGCCCCGGAAAGTTTCATCAACCCGGTACCACACCTGAGTTTTGTCTGGGGCGATGCCAATATCACCTTCCTGCGTGACCGTTTTGCCCGGCTGAGCCAACATCCCCAGTTTGCCGGGATGGAGTTCAGTGATGACCCCGAGGTGCTGAAGCAGTGGATTCCCCTGATCATGGAAGGGCGCAATCCGGGGGAGAAGGTGGCAGCGACCCGGGTGATGCGCGGGACGGATGTCAACTTCGGCTCCCTGGCCCGCAGTCTGGTGGGTTATCTGCAGTCCGGGCCGAATTTCGACCTGCAGCTTGGCCAGACGGTCGAGGGACTGTACCGTATGCCGGACGGACGCTGGCGCGTGCTGCTGCGTTCCACCAGAGGCTTTGGTGTCAGGGAGTTTGCCGCCCGTTTCGTGTTTCTGGGAGCCGGTGGCGGTGCGCTGCCGCTGCTGCAGAAATCCGGTATCCCCGAGGCGGCGGGATACGGCGGTTTCCCGGTCAGCGGCCAGTGGCTGGTGTGTCGCAAGCCCGAGATTGTCCGGCGTCATCTGGCCAAGGTGTATGGCAAGGCTTCGATCGGTGCACCGCCGATGTCGGTGCCACACCTTGATACCCGGATTATCGATGGCGAGCACGCCCTGCTGTTCGGCCCTTTTGCCGGTTTCACCACCAGCTTCCTCAAGCAGGGTTCCTGGCTCGACCTGCTGAGATCGGTGCGATTTGACAACCTGTTTTCCATGATGCAGGTCGGGCTGAGCAATTTCAGCCTGCTCAAATACCTGATTTCCGAAGTCACGCAGAGCTTTGACGACCGCATTGATTCCCTGCGGGACTATTTTCCCGGGGTCAACCCGGACGACTGGGAACTGGCTGTTGCCGGCCAGCGGGTCCAGATCATCAAGACAGAACCCGGCAAGGGCGGCAGGCTGGAATTCGGCACCGAAGCGGTGACCAGCAGTGACGGTTCCCTGGCAGCACTGCTGGGGGCCTCCCCCGGGGCATCCGTCTCGGTCAAGGCCATGATGGAAGTACTGGAGCGCTGTTTCCCGGAGCAGATGCAAAGTCCGGCATGGCAGCAGTCAATCCAGCAGATGATTCCGTCTTGGGGCCATTCGCTGACAGAGGATCCGGCCTTGCTGCAGCAGGTGCGTCAGGCAGTGATGTCGACATTGAAGCTTGATCACCATGAAAAAAGCCACACAATACCTGCCCCGGCAGTGGATCTGGTGGAGGCCTGAAAGCAGATTTTCTGATTAAAATATACTCATTGTCCTACATAAAAAGCTGGCCTGAAATTTTATTTTGCTGCTAGCTCATTTTAATTTAAAAAAACTCCATAAAAAATATCTTAAAATCAGCTAAATAGCTTGACTTCTTGCACCATCTGTCTGGCATGCTTGATTATTGTCTTAATCAATGTTGAGTATTGAATTTTATTGATTGTCGACAATTTGTATCCGGCGTAAGATAGGCCGCATGTCGACAATCTGGCTCGACTTCCCAATCCAACTCACTCGACAAAGGAAACTGACATGACCCGTGAAGAACAGATCGCCGCACTGGAAAAAGACTGGGCTGAAAATCCGCGCTGGAAAAACGTCAAGCGTGGTTACAAGGCAGCTGACGTGGTGCGTCTGCGCGGCTCGCTGCAGCCGGAATACACCCTGGCCCGGCGCGGGGCCGAGAAGCTGTGGGAACGGGTCAATGGCAGTGCCAAAAAAGGCTATGTGAATGCGTTTGGTGCCATTACTGCCGGGCAGGCCATGCAGCAGGCCAAAGCCGGTCTGGAAGCAGTGTATCTGTCCGGCTGGCAGGTGGCCGCCGATGGCAACACCTCCGAGACCATGTACCCGGACCAGTCCCTGTATGCCTATGATTCGGTGCCGACCATGGTGCGCCGCATCAACAACACTTTCAAGCGGGCCGATGAAATCCAGTGGTCCAAAGGCGTCAACCCCGGTGACAGGGAGTTCGTGGATTATTTCCTGCCGGTGGTGGCGGATGCCGAAGCCGGTTTCGGCGGGGTGCTGAATGCCTTTGAACTGATGAAGAACATGATCGCGGCCGGCGCGGCCGGGGTGCACTTTGAAGACCAGCTGGCGGCAGTGAAAAAATGTGGCCACATGGGGGGCAAGGTACTGGTGCCAAGCAGCGAGGCGGTGGAAAAGCTGATTGCGGCCCGTTTTGCCGCCGATGTCATGGGCGTACCCACCATTGTGCTGGCGCGTACCGATGCCGAAGCAGCCAATCTGCTGACATCCGACCATGATGCCAATGACAAGCCGTTCCTGACCGGGGAGCGGACTTCCGAAGGGTTCTACCGCGTCAAAAACGGTCTGGAACAGTCCATCAGCCGTGGCGTGGCTTATGCGCCGTATGCCGATCTGGTCTGGTGTGAAACCGGCAAGCCGGACCTGGGCTTTGCCCGTGAATTTGCCCAGGCGGTACAGGCGGCCAATCCGGGTCAGTTGCTGGCTTACAACTGCTCACCGTCTTTCAACTGGAAGAAAAACCTGGATGATAAGAGCATTGCCAAATTCCAGGACGAGCTGGCCGCGCTGGGCTACAAGTACCAGTTCATCACCCTGGCCGGTATCCATATCAACTGGTACAACACCTTCCAGTTTGCCCACAACTACGCCCGTGGCGAAGGCATGAAGCATTATGTGAACATGGTGCAGGAGCCTGAGTTTGCGGCGCGTGAGCAGGGTTACACCTTCGTTTCACACCAGCAGGAAGTGGGTGCCGGTTACTTCGACGATGTGACCACCGTGATTCAGGGCGGTACTTCTTCCGTAACTGCGCTGACCGGCTCTACCGAAGAAGAGCAGTTCCACTGAGGCTGAGCACCATTAAGTCTTTAAGCTGCCCCCGGTCCTGAACCGGCAGGTTTCTGCCGGTCCGGCTCCCTTCCTCCTTCACGGGGGAAGGGTGGGGCAGGGTGTCAATAAGGAAATTTTCATGACTTTCAAAACGGCTGATCTGCTGGATGAGCATGAGGACAGGGCGCTGCAGGTGCTGCAGCCGGGGTTTCACAATTTTGGCGGGCAGAGCCGCTTTTCCGGCCGGATTGTGACCCTCAAGATTTATGAAGACAACTCCCTGGTACGTGAGCTGGTCGCCGAGGATGGCCGTGGCAAGGTGCTGGTGGTGGATGGTGGCGGTTCCACACGCTGCGCCCTGCTGGGTGACCTGCTGGCGGAAAAGGCGGCCAGAAACGGTTGGGCCGGGATTCTGGTTTATGGCATGATTCGTGATTCGGTCGACATCAGCAGCATGGCCATCGGTGTCAAGGCACTCGGTACTTTCCCGCTCAAGAGCGTCAAGCGCGGTGTCGGGCTGCGGGATGAGACCGTGCACTTTCATGATGTCACTTTTACGCCCGGCCATTACCTGTACTCGGATGAGGATGGGGTGATTGTGTCACCCGTGGCCCTGCAGGGCGAAGGCTGAGGCAGGCTGCCGGATACCATCAGGGGTACTTGCATCTTTTCGCGGACTGTTACATGTTGATTACATGACTGATTTCCGGGAGGAGAGCCGGTATGCGCGTTCTGGTACTGACACTGGCCCTGTTGCTGTCTGTGCCTGCCATGGCACAGCAGGCACCACCGGGCCGTTTTCTGGGGGCCGAGACGGTGGAGTCCCTGCCGGACTGGTTCAAAAGCTCGTTTCTGGAGCTGGCTGACGACCTTGAGGAGGCCGGGGCCGCAGACCGGCATGTCATGCTGTACTTTCATCAGGATGGCTGCCCGTATTGTGCCAGGCTGGTGCGGGAAAACTTCCACAACGACTCGCTGGTCGAATTGCTGAAGGCCGGGTTTGATGCCATTGACATCAATATCTGGGGCGACCGGGCGCTGACCGATCCCGAGGGCAGGGCCCATACCGAAAAAACCTATGCCGCTGCCATGAAGGTGCAGTTTACACCGACACTGCTGTTTCTGAACCCTGCCGGCGAGGTGGTACTGCGCGTCAACGGCTACCCCTCCATTCCCAAACTGTATGCCCAGCTCCGTTATGTGAGCGGGAAGCATTACCGTGACCAGTCCTTCCCGGCTTATGTGGAACGGCTGTTGGCTGCCGAAGCGGCCCGGACGGCTGACTCCGCATCTGCTGATAAAGACAGTGCCGCTGCTGCTGCCCTGAATCCCGAAGCATTTTTTGCCGCTCCCCCCTTTAAGCTGACCCGCTCGGCACAACAGCCGGCAACACGCTATCTGGCGGTATTTTTTGAAGCGCCTGACTGTGAAAGTTGTGACAGCTTCCATCAGACCCTGCTGCAGGAGCAGGGTATTCGTGCATTGCTGGAACGGATGCAGGTGATTCAGCTGGATGCACGTTCCGATACCGCCGTTGTGACTCCTGACGGCCAGTCCCGCAGTGCCCGTGACTGGTATGCCGGACTTGGGCTGACTGACCTGCCGGCAGTGGTGTTTTTTGATCATGACGGGACTGAAATCATCCGCAAGGATGCTTTTTTCAAGGCTTTTCATTTTGAGAGCATCCTGCGTTACGTGCAGGAAGGCGGGTTCCGGGATGAGCCGAATTTCCAGCGCTATCTGGAGGCACGGGTGGAGCGCCTGCGGGCACGGGGTGAGGATGTGAATATCTGGGATTAGCCCCGGCTCCCACCCTTTATGGAGATGGACGCCCGGAGGGAATATGCTAACCTGAGCGGCCTGAAGCCGAGGAGCAGGCCATGTCCGCAGAGTATCCGATCGTTGCCATTACCGGTGCCTCCGGGGGGAGTAATACCGTCATTACCCAGGCCCTGCAGCACATTTTCTACCGCGAACGCATCAAGGCCGTCTATATTTCCGGTGGTGGTTTTCACCGCTACGAGCGCAGGCGCATGAGTGAGGAGGTGCGCAAGGCCCGGGCGGAAGGACGCCGGCTGACCCATTTCGGACCGGAAGGCAACCATCTGGACAAACTGGAAAGCATGTTTTTTCAGTACGCGGCCACCGGAACCGGCAAATACCGTCATTACCTGCACAGCCAGGCGTTTGCCGATGAGGTCGGGCAGGAGCCGGGCACCTTCACACGCTGGCAGGATATGGACCCGAATAATGATCTGCTGCTGTATCGGGGGCTGCACGGGGCCATGATACACGGTGACATTGATCTGGCCCGGTATCCGGACCTGCTGATCGGGGCGGCACCGTCAGTGAATCTGGAATGGATGCGCCGGATTGACCGTGACCTGCGCCGCGGGTTCTCGAAAGAGGAAGTGCGCGGGATTACGCTGGATCGCATGTGGGACTTCGCCAGTTACATTGCGCCCCAGTACACCCGTACCCATATCAACTTCCAGACCGTGCCACTGGTGGATACATCCGACCCGTTCAACTTCGACAGCCTGCCGACGGCGGATGAATGCGTGCTGGTGATTCACTTCCAGAAAATCGCCGGGCAGACCGATTTTCCCGGACTGGTGCGCCGTATTCCGGGGGCGCAGATGACCCGGCGCGATACCCTGATGGTGCCGGGGGCGCAGATGGTGTCCGCCATTGAGGTGATCCTTATGCCACTGATCAACCGGCTGATCACCGACAGTCGTCACCTGCGCGGCATTCAGGCCGAAAATCTGGCACCGGACCGGGGCGCGGGCATTGTGGGCTTCCACAACCAGCTGGGTTAGAAAAAGCCGGGCGGGCTGGAGCGGCGGTGCACGGCAGTGATCACGATACACATGATATGGCTGGTTGAACCTGAAACACCGGCTCAGTCAACAACCGTTTGACCTTCGCCTCAATCTTCCAGATTGCGCACAAAAGTATGGCTGCCGGCAGTCTGCTTCATGCGATACAGCGCTGCCGGGCGACCGCTGCCATCCGAACGCTTTGCCCCGGTCGCCAGCAGCAGTTCCGCCTGCTCAATGCGGCGGCGGAAAGATTTTTTCTGCAGCGGTTTGCCGATCAGCACTTCATGCAGGTGTTGCAGTTCCGGCAGGGTGAACTGCTCCGGCAGGGCATAGGCAGGCACGATGGAATACAGGGCTTTCTGCCGCAGGCGTTCACGCGCATGGGTAATAATGGTGCGGTGGTCAAACGCCAGCGGCAGGCTGTCCAGTGCATCCAGCCCCATCCAGCGGGCATCCGCCACCGTGGCAATATGCGCCTCGCAGACCTGATGGGCAATCAGTGCGGTGTAGCATACCGTGACCGACCAGCTGCGTTTGTCACGGCTGGCATTGCCGAAGGTGTGCAGTTGCTCCAGATAGGGCGGTGTGATCCCGGTTTTTTCACGCAGTTTGCGCAGGGCAGTGGCTTCCAGCGTCAGGTCATGCGCTAAATCCACAAATCCGCCCGGTAGCCCCCACAATCCCCGATCCGGGTGGTTGGAACGCTGTACCAGCAGTACCTGCAATGCCGCCTCATGATAAGTAAACAACACCGGATCTACGGTGATGATGGGTGCATCGAAGGCGTGCTTGTCGTAGCGGACAAGAAATTCGGCTTCACTCTGATGGTCTGTGGCGGGTTGGTTCATATTCCGTGTCTGGCAGGTCCGTTAAGCACCGATTCTAGCGCATTCGTATCTTATCGACACTTTTTCCTTGACCCTTTAAGTGTCTATAGGGCACTATATGTCAAATAGTGGCATAACGACAAAAAGAGGATGTCATGCACATACAGAAACAACAGCATATTGCCAGTCGGGTACGCAATGCCGACAGCACGCTGTCGATTAATGCCTTTCAGCAACAGTTCGGCTGAAAGCCGATTGACAGGGTGAATGCAATGATTACCGGTAAAGTGGCCCTGCTTGAGCATCTGGCACAGGGCAATGACGTGAAATACCTGCACTTCTGGGGCCATGTACCCAAGGGGAACGGTGTGGATCAAAGTTGCTTGAGTCAATGGTTTCCGGCACGCTTTGCAATCGATGGTGTTGTCTACCTGACAGCGGAACACTACATGATGGCCGGGAAAGCGTGCCTGTTCGGTGATGCTGACATGCATGCAGCCATTCTGGCCTGTGAGCACCCGGGAGCTGCCAAAAAGCTGGGACGCAGGGTAAAAGGGTTCGACGAGGCATACTGGAACCGTCACCGCTTTGATTACGTCGTGGCCGGCAATCTTGGCAAGTTCGGGCAGAACCCCGAATTGAAAGCCTTTTTGCTCGGAACTGCTGGCCGGGTACTGGTGGAAGCCAGTCCGCACGACCGTATCTGGGGCATCGGCATGACAGCCAGTCACCCGGATGCTGCCAATCCCGCAAGGTGGCGTGGTAGTAACTTGCTGGGTTTTGCCCTGATGGCCGTTCGGGAGCACTTGGCTCATGAATAATTACCCATCAGACCGGCGGAACAGACCGGACCAACAGGATGGATGCAATATGGACCCAAAACGCAAAACACAACTGGGCCGATTTATCAGCCTGATTCTGCGTCATGAGCCGGAGCAGATCGGACTGGAGCTGGATAGCGCCGGCTGGGCATCGGTGGATGCCTTGCTGGCAGGGCTGGCCCGCAAGCGCCGGGCGCTCAGTTTCGATGAGCTGGTAGAAATCGTGCTGACCAACGACAAGCAGCGCTATGTCTTCAATGCTGACCGGACTCGTATCCGTGCCCGTCAGGGCCACTCCCTGAACCTGAACCTGGACCTGCAGCTGGAGCCGCGAACGGCACCACCCGTGCTGTATCACGGTACCGCGACGCGCTTTCTGGCCGCCATTAGTACCCAGGGGCTGCAGAAGCGCCAGCGGCATCATGTTCACTTATCTGCAGCGCGAGAGACTGCGTTGCAGGTCGGTCGGCGTCATGGCACACCGGTGGTACTGGTGATTGATGCAGCGGCCATGCAGCGGGATGGCTGTCTTTTCTACCAATCTGAAAATGGGGTCTGGCTGACCGCTGAGGTGGCACCCCGCTATTTTCATCCGGAAACACCGTCGGCGTGACCGGGTCTCGGGCCGGACAGACCGGGCCGGGCTTTTATCGGTTCAGTAAGGAGTTTACTGACATGCAGCAAACAGACAGCGCGCCGGAGCGCTTTGATTTTCTGGTATTTATCGGGCGCTTCCAGCCGTTTCACAAGGGCCATCAGCAGGTATTGCTGCGTGCACTGGAACAGGCGGAGCGTGTCATTGTGCTGGTGGGGTCCAGCCACCAGCCGCGCAGTATCCGCAATCCGTGGCGCTACACCGAGCGGGAGCAGTTTATTCGTGCCGCCTGCCCGCCGGAAGCACGGGAGCGGGTGATTATCCTGCCCCTGCTGGATGCTTTATACAACGACCAGAACTGGATCAGGCGCGTGCAGGAAACCGTGGCCGGTGTGGTGCACCAGTACCCGCCCAGGGTGGGCGTGGCCGGCCCGGCCATCGGGCTGGTCGGTCATGGCAAGGATCACAGCTCCTACTACCTGTCCCTGTTCCCGCAGTGGGGCGCGCTGGATGTCCCGGCCTACCAGTCGGTATCGGCGACCGCAGTGCGTGAGCAGTATTTTCTGCAGGGCAGGCTCAGTGATGAACTGCCTGTCGGGGTGCAACAGGCCTTGCAGCACTTTCAGGCCGGTGAAGCCTGGCGTGAGCTGGCAGCAGAATGGCGTTTTCTCCAGACCTACCGCCAGTCCTGGGCCAATGCACCCTATCCGCCGGTCTTTGTCACCGTGGATGCCGTAGTGATCCAGTCCGGACATATCCTGCTGGTGGAGCGCCGGGCGCGTCCGGGCAAGGGCCTGTGGGCATTGCCGGGTGGTTTTGTCGGGGCGCAGGAAAGCCTGCTGGCGGCCATGCTGCGCGAGTTGCGTGAGGAAACCCGGCTCAAGGTGCCGGAGCCGGTACTGCGAGGTTCAATCGTGCGTTCACAGGTGTTTGATCACCCGCAACGCTCCGAACGCGGACGCACCATCACCCATGCCTGGCTGATCGGGCTGAAGCCGGATGCCAACGGTCTGCCCAGGGTCCGGGGCGGGGATGATGCCGCCAGTGCCTTCTGGCTGCCGCTGGCGGAACTCAACCCGGAGAAACTGTTTGAGGATCACTTTCATATTATCAGGACCCTGACAGGGTAGTACCTGCTTAAACCCCCGGTGGCGGAAAGACCGCCACCTTCAACCGACAGGAACAGGAGGATTTCCATGTTCAGCAATCTCATTCTCAATACCGACAGCTACAAGGCCAGCCACTACCTGCAATACCCGCCGGGTACCGAGATCGTTTCATCCTATATTGAAGCGCGGGGCGGGCAGTTCCGGGAGGTGCTGTTTTTTGGCCTGCAGGCATTCCTGAAAGCTACCCTGACGCGCCCGATTACCCGCACTGACATTGATGCGGCTGCCGAGCTGTTTCCGGCCCATGGCGAACCGTTCAACCAAAGCGGCTGGGAGCTGATCCTCAATGAATACGGTGGCTGCCTGCCGCTGGAAATCAGCGCCTTGCCCGAGGGGATGGTGGTGCCTGTCGGTACCGCGATGGTGCAGGTGCAAAACACCGACCCACGTCTGTTCTGGCTCACCGGTTATCTGGAAACTGCCCTGCTGCGGGCAGTGTGGTATCCGACCACCGTGGCCACGGTTTCCTGGCAGGTGAAGCGGCTGTTGCACCGTTATCTGCAGACCACCAGCGAACAGCCGGATGAGTCGCTGGCATTCGGACTGCATGATTTTGGTTCCCGTGGCGCCTCTTCACAGGAAAGTGCCGCTCTGGGCGGCATGGCGCATCTGCTCAGTTTCAGGGGTACGGATACCGTGGCAGCGCTGCTGGCAGCCAGGCAGTATTACGGTGCAGACATGGCCGGATTCTCGATTCCGGCAGCGGAGCACGCCACCATTACCAGCTGGGGGCGCAGCGGTGAGGTGGATGCCTATGCCAATATGCTCAGGCAGTTTGCCCGGCCGGGAGCGCTGCTGGCGGTTGTATCGGATTCCTATGATATTCATAACGCCGTCAGCCAGATCTGGGGGCAGCAGTTGCGCCGGCAGGTGCAGGAAAGTGGTGCCACCCTGGTGGTACGTCCGGATTCCGGTGCCCCGGCGCAGATTGTGCCCGACGTGCTGGAGCGTCTGTATGCCGCATTCGGCGGGCGTGTGAATGCAAAGGGTTATCGGGTACTCAGTGATTGTGTGCGCGTGATTCAGGGGGATGGCGTGGATATACACACCCTGCCGGGCATTCTGGAAAGTATCCGCCAGGCCGGTTTTTCCACCGAAAATGTCACCTTCGGCATGGGGGCCGGGCTGCTGCAGAAAGTCGACCGCGATACCCTCAGTTTCGCCATGAAGGCGTCAGCCATCCGCATTGACGGGCAATGGCGTGATGTCCATAAACAGCCGCTGACCGACCCCGGCAAGACTTCCAAACGCGGGCGGCTGGCCGTGGTGCAGGGCGCTGCCGGTATTGAAACCCTGCGTGAAGAGGCATTGCAGGGGCGGGTGAATCTGCTGCGTCCGGTGTATCGCAATGGTGAACTGCGGGTGGATGAGGGTTTTGATACCATTCGCCAGCGTGCGGCACAGGGGGCGGGGCTTTCTGTGCGGGGGCAGTAGCGCTTGGGGGAGTATTTTCCAATCCAGAAATGAGCCTGAAGGAGAGGGGTAGTTGAGCCCTCTCA
>DAOPKY010000048.1:0-33846 GCA_035391465.1 Thiolinea sp.
AACAAAAATACTACAAGTGGCCGCGCCGCGCCAATAGATCGCGTGAACGGTTACGCTTCCCGGTTTATCGAAGGGCTAACAGGGGTATCACTGTCGAGTTCATCCGGGCTGATACCTTCGTGTGCCAGATATGTGTTCAGTCTGGCCCGGTCGATGTGAATATCCAGCACAAAATCCCCGGCATCGTTCACGGTTTCCTGCCTGACAGCCTCATCGGCATACAGTTGGGAACGCAGACGACCGTGTCTGGGAGCCAGCCGGATGCGTCCCTGAAACATCTGCCCGGCAAAATAATTGCCCAGGTAGTCCAGCAGGGTATCAATTCCCGCACCAGTATGGGCTGAAACCCATATCCGGTCCGGATTAAGACCATTACCCAATTCAATGCCGGCCGGTTTGTCGCCCAGATCAATCTTGTTCATGATTTCAATCTGGGGCACATCCTGTGCACCGATTTCCTCAATGACCTGATTGACCTGTTCTCGGTATAATTCACGCTGTTCATCATGACTGTCGATGACATGCAGTAGCAGGCTGGCCTCAGCTGTTTCCTGCAGGGTGGAGCGGAAGGCAGCTACCAAGTCGTGTGGCAGGTTGCGGATAAAGCCGACCGTATCGGCAAGGATCATCTGCTGCTGTCTGGGCAGCCGGATACTGCGCAGGGTTGGGTCCAGCGTGGCGAACAGCTGATCGGCAGCGAATACATGGGAACGGGTCAAGGTATTGAACAGGCTGGACTTGCCCGCGTTGGTATATCCTACCAGCGAAACCGTGGGGATTTCCGCTTTTTTGCGTGCCTGTCGTCCCTGTTCGCGTTGGTTCTGTACTTTTTCCAGCCGTTTGCTGATCTGCCTGATGCGCACACCCAACAGTCGCCGGTCTGTTTCGAGCTGGGTTTCACCCGGACCGCGCAGACCGATACCACCTTTCTGACGCTCAAGGTGAGTCCAACCCCGCACCAGCCGGGTTGACAGGTGCTTGAGCTGTGCAAGTTCAACCTGCAGTTTTCCCTCGTGGCTGCGCGCCCGCCGGGCAAAAATGTCGAGAATCAGACCGGTTCGGTCCAGTACCCGACACTGAAACAGACGTTCCAGATTGCGTTCCTGGGCAGGGGTCAGGTTGTGATCAAAGATAACCAGATCAGCCTGACGGGCAATTACCTGCACCCGGATTTCTTCTGCCTTGCCAGAGCCGATAAAGAGGCGTGACTCAGGGAGGGTTTTGGTTCCAGTGATAAAATGGACAATATGGGCTCCCGCTGAACGAGCAAGCTCAATAAATTCCTGCTCGTCAGGCGGTACTGCATCTGTTTTAAAACCGATCTGAACCAGTATGGCATTTTCACCGGCGTGAGGGCGTTCAAACAGTTCCAATCAATGTAACCATTTACTCGGAAGTCAGGTTCAGTTTGATCGGGCGGGATGGCACGATGGTGGAAATGGCGTGCTTGTAAACCAGCTGGCTTACAGTGTTGCCCAACAGAACAACAAACTGGTCGAATGACTCAACATGCCCCTGCAGTTTGATACCGTTGACCAGATAAATTGAGACGGGAATCCTTTCCTTTCTCAGGGCGTTGAGGAAGGGTTCTTGTAACGTGTGCCCTTTCGACATGGGTTTCTCCTAATCTTTATAGTATGGGTTTGTGGTTGTTTTGCTTCAAAGTCTTCATTGTTCGATCAGATAAATCCGGCAGCTGACCGTAAAAAAGCCTACCAGCTTAACGCAATATTAAAAACACCACTTCATCGGACACCGCCACTTATCCGCCAATAAATGCCAGGATGTCACTTGTCACCGATGAGAGGTTGTCATCTTCGGCAAAACACTTCTTTAGTTCCTGCTCCGATCGAAGCCAGGTTAACTGACGCTTAGCAAGCTGCCTTGTTGCCACGATAGCACGATTGCACATTTTATTGTAGTCTATTTTACCATCAAGATATGCCCAGACCTGCCGATAGCCAACGGAGCGGACAGCCGGCAGGTCGCCGTCCAGATCGCCCCGCTCATAAAGCCCGCGCACCTCTTCCAGCAAGCCCTGTTGCAGCATTGTTTCAAAGCGCGATGCAATGCGCTGGTGCAGCCAGGCCCGGTCACGCGGCAGCAGGCCGATTTTCAGCAGGGCATGGGGACAGGCTGTCTGCTGCTGTGCCTGCTGCAGGTGGGTCAGGGTTTTACCGCTGATTGCCCAGACTTCCAGTGCGCGTTGCAGGCGCTGCGGGTCATTCGGATGGATGCGGGCAGCAGCTACCGGGTCAATCTGCTGCAGGCGCTGGTGCAGGGCCGGCCAGCCCTGTTCGGCGGCTTCCTGAGCCAGTTGCTGACGAATGGCCGGATTGGCCGGGGGCAGTTCCGACAGGCCGTACTCCAGTGCCCGAAAATAAAGCATGGTGCCGCCCACCAGCAGGGGGATCCGTCCCTGCGCCTGGATGGCCTGCATTTCGCGCAGGGCATCGGTCCGGAAGTCGGCGGCTGAATAAGCTTCGGATGGATCAAGAAAGTCGATCAGGCGGTGCGGTGCCCGTGCCAGGGTTTCGGCATCCGGTTTGGCATTGCCAATGGCCATGTCCCGGTAGACCAGTGCGGAGTCCACGCTGATGATCTCAAGCGGAAGGCGTTGGCACAGCGCGACAGCCAGGCTGGTCTTGCCACTGGCCGTCGGTCCCATCAGGAACACTGCCTTGGGGTTGGCGTCGAGGGTGTCAGCCGGGTTCATTGTCCGCGCAGGAACAGCCTGTCAATCTGTTTCAGGCTCATCTGGGTCCAGGTCGGTCGCCCGTGGTTGCACTGGCCGCTGCGTTCGGTGCGTTCCATGTCGCGCAGCAGGGCATTCATTTCCGGCAGGCTGAGGCGACGGTTGGCGCGTACCGAGCCGTGGCAGGCCATGGTGGCGAGAATGTCGTTCATGGCCTGCTGGATGCGCCGGCTTTCACCGTGGGTGATCAGGTCAGCCAGTACGTCACGTACCAGCGTTTCCGTATCGGAATCGCGCAGCAGGCTGGGTACGGCCCGAATAGTCAGCTGTTCCAGGCCCAAACGGTCAAGCGTGAAGCCGAGTGAGTTGAAGGTATCGGCACGGGTTTCTGCAAAATCAGCTTCTTTTTTGCTTACGTGCATAATTTGTGGCACCAGCAGGGGCTGGGAGCGGATGGCATCTTCCAGCATGCTGTGCTTGAGCTGTTCATAAGTGATGCGTTCATGGGCGGCATGCATGTCCACCACCACCAACCCGTGGGCATTCTGGGCCAGAATATAGATACCGTGCAATTGGGCAATGGCAAAGCCCAGTGGCGGTAAATCAGCCTCCGGCGTATCTGCCGGGGTGGTTGCTGTCGGACTGGCCGGATTGTGTCCGTTGTTGCCGTCATGGCCCAGTGGTATCCGGGCCTTGCCGGTATTGCCGGATTCCATACCCGGGCCTGGGGGCCGGTCCGGTTGTACGGAATCGGGCGCGTCGGCTGTTTCTGTTGTGGTACCGGGCAGCGGGTCCGGCTGATAAAGCTGGCGATAGGCAGGCAGGGTTTCCCGCACCGGCATGGGGATACGGGTCTGACGGCCGTTGGGGCTGTACTGGTAGCCGTGCATGCGGGGAGGGCGGGGGTGAGCTGTTGCATCTGTTGCTTCAGCATCCTGAGGCGTATCGGGTACCTTGGAGCGGGTGTCTTCCGAGTGCTGCGGCAGTCGGGTCGGGGCTGCGCTGCCATCACCGGGGCGCAGGTCGGCCAGTGCCGCATGCAGGGTCCGGAACAGGAAGTCATGCACCAGCCGCCCTTCACGAAAGCGCACTTCCTGTTTGGTGGGGTGGGCGTTGACATCGACCAGTTGCGGGTCTAGCTCCAGATAAAGCACAAACGCCGGATGACGGCCATGATAGAGCACATCCTGATAAGCCTGGCGCACGGCATGGGTTATCAGGCGGTCACGCACATGGCGGCCATTGACATAGAAATATTGCAGGTCGGCCTGGGAGCGCGAGAAGGTCGGCAGGCCGACCCAGCCCCACAGGCGCAAACTGGCAGCACTGTAGTCCAGATAATGACTCTGCTCCACAAAGCTGCTGCCACTGATCCCGGCCAGGCGCTTTTCCGAAGCCGTCCGGTCCTGAGCCGGGTGCAGGTGCAGAATGTTTTTCTGATTATGGCTGAGGCTGATGCCCAGATCAAAGCGGCTCAGCGCCAGTTTGCCCACCATGTCTTCAATATGACCGAATTCGGTTTTTTCGGTTTTCAGGAACTTGCGCCGAGCCGGGACATTGAAAAACAGGTCACGCACATCGACTGTGGTTCCCATCGCGTGGGCAGCGGGTTCCGGTGCAGCCAGCCGGGCATGATCGGCCTGAACCATCCAGCCCTGTTCGCTGTCCTGGGAGCAGGAAGTCAGGGTCAGGCGTGAGACTGACGCAATGCTGGGCAGAGCTTCGCCCCGGAAGCCAAGGGTTCTGACCTGCTCCAGATCGTCGATGGAGCTGATTTTGCTGGTGGCATGGCGGCTGAGTGCCAGAGCCAGTTCGTCTGCCGGAATGCCACAGCCATTGTCGCGGATACGGATACGCCGCACGCCACCCTGATCGATATCCAGTTCAATACGGGTGGCACCGGCATCCAGTGCATTTTCAACCAGCTCCTTTACCACCGACGCCGGGCGCTCAACCACCTCGCCGGCAGCGATCTGGTTGATGAGGTGGTCGGGCAGCTGGTGGATGGGCATCAGATTTTTTTGGGCTGGGCCGTGGTTTCCCGGTCAGGTTCCGTTGTGCTGCTCTTATCGGTATCCGTGGCCAGCCGGGAAGGCTGGAGATCGGTCAGATCGTCGGAACGGTCTTCGTTGATGCCGTAGCGAGCCAGAATGGCGGGCTGTTTGTCCCGAGCTTCCTTGCGGTCAATCACGATCTGGTAGCCATCGTCCGTTTCCAGCACCAGAAAATCAGTATTGGCATTCTGCATCTTGAGGTAGAAGTCTTTCAGGTCACTGAAGGTTTCACCGTTTATCTTCCTGATCATCAGGTCCGAATCGTGGTGATAGTCCTTGTTGATGTCGGCAGGCAGCACTTGGGTCATGATCACGACTTCCTGCTGCTCCGTTGTCGGCGGATCATTGGCCAGCGCCGCCAGAGAGGGCGGAACCGGGTCCATGGCATCCAGTACATCCTGGTTCAGCGGCATGAAGACAAAGCCGCCGTAAATAAAGAAAGTGGGCTGTTTGTCATACTGATTGGGCTTGACCAGCAGGTAGTCCCTGCCGGGCTTGTCCAGCGTCAGGGCAACATCTTCGAGTTTGCCGTCACGGATGATTTTCAGCTTGAGCTGTTCCCCGAGCTGGTGCAGGTCGACGTAGTGGGTGTAGTTGATGAATTCACCGGGGCGGAACTCGACCGTGCCGTTGTTTTCAATTTTGTGGCCGTCGATTTCGGTGATGATGTCACCGACCTGAATCCGGTTTTCCGAGGGGGAGTCGGGGTAGGTTTTGTGGACCAGAATACCGGTCTGCCTGTCGGTCAGCCCGTATTTGCGCCGCAGGGCCGGGTTTTCCAGTGACTGGACCAGAAAGCCCGGAAAGCCGAAGCCGTCCTGTTTGCCGTCCTCAATATCCTTCAGGAAATGACGGATGATCGGGGTCGGAATCATGTAGCCGATGTTTTCGGTAAAGAAGCCGGACTGCATGGCGACACCGACAACCTTGCCTTCGGAGATGACCGGGCCGCCGCTGTTGCCGAAATTGATGGCAGCATCCACCTGAACGGCCAGCAGGTTTTCGCCACTGTGGGCATAGTTCTGCTTCTCCACCCGTGACACCACGCCCCGCGTCACGCTCAGGGTCGTACCACCGATGGGGAAGCCGTAGACCTCGACCTCCTGCTGGGCTTTGGGCAGCTCGCCCAATTCCAGCGGGGTGATGTCCTGATACAGGTCTTTTTCCTTGGTGGTCAGCAGCGCAAGGTCGGCATCGTGGGAGATGTAAAGGACGCTGGCCTCATGGCGACGGGTTTCACCGTGGCGCTGAACCTCCAGAAAGGTGGCATTGGCGGCTACGTGTGCATTGGTCAGGATCATTCCACCCTGCAGCAACAGCCCCGAGCCGCCGCCTTTACGGGTACCCGAATTCCAGGGTGACAGGGTGTCGTAATTGCGTTTGACCACGTTGACATTGACAACGGCATCTTTCAGCACATCGCGTGCATCAGTTTCCGGTGTGGTGGCTGATTTTGTTTCGGGGGTGTCATCGGTCCTGGCCTCCAGCAGTATCGACGACGAGAGAAGCAACAACCCCGTGGCCAGTAGTATGGCGTTTCTGTATCTTGTTATGCCTTGTTTCATTTTGCCCATCCTGAAATATGACTGCCAGGCCCCGGATCGGGCCTGTGTGGTGTTTATGGTTTTCCATGTCCTGATAAAGTGCGGGCAACCCCGGTGGAAAAGCGGCAAGTCTATCGGTTTTTGCCGTAAAACTTGTTATCCTTCGCCGATTATGCGGACTGAGTTAAAAACATCAACAGGATAGCACGATGACGGATTACAAGCACACGCTCAATTTGCCGAAAACCGACTTCCCCATGCGCGGTGATCTGGCAAAGCGGGAGCCGGGCATGCTGGCTGACTGGCAGGAGCGCGACCTGTACGGACAGCTGCGTGTCAGGGCTCAGGGGCGGCCAAAATTCATTCTTCATGATGGCCCTCCCTATGCCAATGGTCCCATTCATATCGGTCACGCTGTCAACAAGATCATCAAGGATGTCATCGTCAAGAGCAAAACCATGGCCGGCTTTGATGCGCCGTATGTGCCGGGCTGGGATTGCCATGGTCTGCCGATCGAGAAAAAGGTCGAGGACATGATCGGCCGGGTCGGGGTGAAGGTGGATGCCAATACCTTCCGCAAAGCCTGCCGCGAGTATGCCACCGAGCAGATCGATATTCAGCGCAAGGATTTCAAGCGTCTGGGGGTGCTGGGTGACTGGGACAACCCCTACCTGACCATGAATTTCCGCACCGAGGCCGGCATTGTGCGTGCCCTGGGGAAAATTGCCCTGAGCGGCCACATGACCAAGGGCACCAAGCCGGTGCACTGGTGTACCGACTGTGGTTCGGCACTGGCCGAGGCTGAGGTCGAATACTATGACAAGCAGTCGTTCTCGATCTATGTGCGTTATGGCTTTGTGGATGAGGCCGCCCTGTTGGCACGTCTGCCGGGGGCGGCCGGAGCGGGCGGGGTCAGCACCCTGATCTGGACCACCACACCCTGGACGTTGCCAGCCAGCATGGCGGTTGCCCTGCACCCCGAGCTGGATTATGTGGTGGTGGCCGCCGGGGATGAACGCCTGCTGCTGGCCGAGGCTTTGCTGGAGTCGGTGCAGCAGGAAGCAGGCCGGGAAGGCTGGCAGGTACTGGCACGGGCAAAGGGCAGCGAGCTGGAAGGGCTGATGTTGCGGCATCCGTTTCTGGAGCGTGAGGTACCGCTGATTCTGGGTGAGCATGTGACCACCGAGGCCGGTACCGGTGCTGTGCATACTGCACCGGGTCATGGTCAGGAGGACTTTGCCGCCGGTCTGCAATACGGTCTGGAAGTGCTGAATCCGGTCGGGGATGATGGTCGTTTCCTGCCTGGCACCCGGTTTTTTGCCGGTGAGTCGGTGCATGAGGTTAATCCGCATGTCGTGGACGTGTTGCAGCAGCACGATGCCCTGCTGGCCTCCACGAAAATGACCCACAGCTACCCGCACTGCTGGCGGCACAAAACGCCGCTGATTTTCCGGGCCACACCGCAGTGGTTTGTCAGCATGGAGCAGCACGGGCTGCGTGAGCAGACACTGGCTGCCATTCATGCGGGGCAGTGGATTCCGGAGTGGGGTGAGGCCCGGATCGAAGGGATGATTGCCAACCGTCCGGATTGGTGTATCTCGCGCCAGCGCACCTGGGGCTCGCCGATTGCCCTGTTTGTGCACAAGGCGACCGGTGAGCTGCATCCGCAGACCGAGGCCCTGATCGAGGCGGTGGCTCAGCGGATTGAAAAGGGCGGGATTGATGCCTGGTTTGCGCTCGACAAGGCTGAACTGCTGGGCAAAGATGCGGAGCACTATGACAAGGTCCAGGATACGCTGGATGTGTGGTTCGATTCCGGCACCACGCACTTTGCCGTGCTGCGTGAACGTCCGGAGTTGCGCTGGCCGGCGGATATGTATCTGGAGGGTTCAGACCAGCACCGGGGCTGGTTCCACTCCTCGCTGCTGACCGGTGTGGCCATGGACGGCTGTGCGCCTTACCGTTCGGTGCTGACCCATGGCTTCACCGTGGATGGCAAGGGCCAGAAAATGTCCAAGTCGCTGGGCAATGTCATTGCACCGCAGGAGGTCATGGACCGGCTTGGGGCTGACATCCTGCGTCTGTGGGTGGCCTCTGCCGACTACAGCCGCGAGATGACGGTATCGGATGAAATCCTCAAGCGTACTGCAGATGGTTACCGGCGCATGCGCAATACCGCCCGCTTCCTGCTGGCCAATCTGAGCGACTTTGATCCGGCCACTGATCAGGTGGCACCGGCTGACATGCTGCCGCTGGACCGCTGGGCCGTACATCAGGCGGCACAGGTGCAGAAAAAAGTGATCCAGGCCTATGAGCGTTACCAGTTTCATCTGGTGGTGCAGGAAGTGCAGCGTTTCTGCAGCGTGGATATGGGCAGTCTGTTCCTCGATATCATCAAGGATCGCCAGTACACCATGCAGGCCGACAGCCGGGGCCGACGTTCAGCCCAGACGGCTGCCTGCCATATCCTGCAGGCCATGCTGCGCTGGCTCTATCCGGTCATGAGTTTCACCATGGAAGAGGTGCTGCGCCACCTGCCGGGGCAGCATGATGATTCGGTGCTGTTCATGACCTGGTATGACGGGCTGTTTGAACTGGATGCGCAAAGCCCGCTGAGTGACCGGGACTGGGAGCAGGTGTTTGAAGTGCGGGAGGCCATCAGCAAGCAGCTGGAAACCCTGCGGGTGGAGGGCCGGATCGGCTCCGGGCTGGATGCCGGGGTACAGCTTTATCTGTCCGGTGATTCCGGGGGTGTCAGGGCCCTGAAGCAGCTGGGGGATGAGCTGAAGTTTGTTTTCATTACCTCTGCGGTAACGCTGCATGAGGCGGCTGCACCGGCAGCAGCGCTACCGGTAATGGCCGGGGTGCAGGCGCTGGTCGAGCCATTGGATACCGCCAAATGCGTACGCTGCTGGCATCATGCAGCAGACGTCGACAGCCATGCGGATTACCCCGGTCTGTGTGGCCGTTGTGTGGAGAATGTGGCCGGCAAGGGGGAAGTACGCCAGTATGCTTGAGAAGGACGCCGGAGAGACGCAGGAACGCGGCATGCTGCTGTGGCTGTGGGTGGCTGCGGTGGTGGTTGCCCTGGACCAGCTGAGCAAGTGGATGGCCGAGGCCAGTCTGGGCGAGGGTATGCCGATACCCTCCGGTTTGCCGCACCTGAACTGGATGCTGATGTACAACAAGGGTGCTGCCTTCAGCTTTCTGGGGGATCAGGGCGGCTGGCAGCGCTGGTTTTTTGCCATGCTGGCGGTGGTAGTCTCGATTTTCATCATCAACTGGCTGCGCAAGCTGGAGCGCACGGCACGCTGGACTGCGCTGGGATTGGTACTGGTGCTGGGAGGTGCGATCGGCAACCTGATTGATCGGCTGCTGTATGGCAAGGTAATTGATTTTATCGATGTGTATTTTGACATTCCCTGGTTCCGGGATAACTATCATTTCGCCACGTTCAATGTGGCGGATATTGCCATCACGCTGGGTGCGGTCCTGCTGGTGCTGGTGAGTCTTTTTGATAATGAATCCGGCCACTGAGTCGAGCTGACGCTGAATGTACTGCTGATAACGGGCTGGCTGAAAAGCAGCCCGTTTTTTTGTGTTCGGATGCGGCGTCAGGTATGCCATCCCCTGTTCAGGGGAGAGGGTGGGCAGGGATTGTGCAAATTGTGAGGAACCTGATACTGCTGCCAAATCAATTGTTTTCGGGCTTGTCACAATTATCGTGAAGGTGCGTTTTTCCACCTTCACCAACTGTAATTCCAACTTTGATAATGACAATGCAAAGGAGTCAAGTCATGAAACTGAATAAAGTTGCAATGGCCACCCTGCTTTCCTGCGGTTTGCTGGTATCCGGCGGCAGTGTTCTGGCACACGGAAATGGTGGGGGCGCATCAGCCAGTATCGGCGTCATCAGCAGCACCGGTTATATTGCCTCCCCCAACGGGAACCATCGTGGCAATGCCGGGCATCACTATAACCGCAATGATCGCCGCCATTACAACCGCAATACACGGGACAATCGTTACCATCGTGCACCGGTGCAGGTCGTGCGCTATGTCTATGTGCAGCGCGGCGATACACTGGGCCGGATTGCAGCCCGCCACCGTGTCGGCCTGAAACGTCTGCAGCAGCTCAACAACCTGTACGGCCACCGTGCCAACAGTATCTGGGTCGGCATGCGCCTGCGCATCAACTGAGGCCGGATCGTATCAAAACCCGGGCTTTTGCCACGGGTTTTGCGGGCAGGCCCGTTCGGAGGGAAGGGGCCGGGTGGGCTTGTCCGTTTTCAGGACGACATTTCGATGGTTGTCCCCTGTTCTGAATCAATCTGCATCTGTTCCAGCTGCTGGCCGGACATGATGATCCGCCCCCGGCGGCGTTCATAGCCCGCTACCGTGAAATCAAAGCCGTAAATGCGACGCCATACCATGGCACCACGCTGGTTGCGTACCGGGCGGATGCTTTCCAGGGCTACCGTCTGATCCAGCAGGATGGCATTCATGTTGCGACAGGCGTGGGTGCAATAACGGATTGCCGCCTCACGGGTACGCAGGGCGTCGTACCAGAACCAGACCAGCAGGGCAATCAGCCCGAGTATCACGATGGTTGTCATGCCGATTACTGTAGCACCGTGGCTGGCAGAGACAAAATGACCCTGATGGTTGCCGGTTGGGCCGGGAGGGTGCTGTTCGCACCTCCGGCTTCAGCCACCCTGACCCAGCAGGGCACTTTTCAGGCTGCCCTGTGCCGGTCGGGCACCGAGCCAGATGCCGTAAAACGCCTGTTTGAAATCAGCCCCGGCAATCGTGGCGGCCTGTCGACCGTTCTTGAGAATGATCAGGTTCTGGGGGCGGTAGATAAAATCGTACAGGTCACCATCCTTGATGGGCTGCCTGAAAACAGCAATCAGCTGTTCAATACGCTGCTGCAGTTGGGGCTGGTTGGGAGCGGATTTCTGGAAGCCTTCGCGCACGGCTTCTTCCATGTTTTCACTGGTGATCATGCCCGAGGTGATCTGCATGCGCAGCGCCATGGGCTGGTTGGCGGCAAGAATGGCATTGGCATCCTTGCTGGGAGCCTGCAGGTACAGGCCGGCGGTGTACAGGTTGAAAACCAGTCGGGTCCGGGTGCCTTTGCCGTTCAGGCTCAGGTCCTGACCGGCGAAATTCTGCTTCGCCGGAAAATTATCCGCTGCGAAGGTGGTCTGGGTGAAAAGACTGAACAACAGAAACAGCGTGGATAGCAAAACGGATTTTGTCATGTCATGAACTCCTTCCTGGATGGTCAGGCATCTATAGCATGGGGCACAACCGCCCTGCCAGTAACAGGAAATCACCTGTAGGCGGGTAGTTCGGTTCTCAATCGTATTCGGTATCTTTCCAGATGCGCAGGGTGGCAAACACTTCCGTTGGTGTATTCAGCTCTCGTCCCGCCACCTCTTCGGCCTTGCGGATGACCTCGGGAATGTGGGTGCGCAGGAAGGGGTTGCTCCTGAATTCGTTTTCCAGCCGGAAAGGGACGGTCGGGCGACCGACATCCAGCAGTTCCCAGCATTCTTCCAGGCGCTCATCCAGGGCCGGATTGTCCGGCTCGACCCATTTGGCAAAGCCGATGTTGTCCACCGTGTATTCATGTGCACAGTAGACCAGGGTCTCCGGCGGCAGTTTTGCCAGCCGCAGCAGTGAGTCATGCAGCTGATCAAGACTGCCGTCAAACACCCGCCCGCAACCATTGCCGAAAATGGTGTCACCACAGAACAGGCTGTTCTCGCCATAATAGGCAATATGGCCTGCCGTGTGACCGGGGATGTCCAGTACTTCAAGGTTCAGCCCCAGTGCTTCCAGGCTGACCGTGTTACCTTCCTGCAGGGCATGCCGGCGCTGGGGAATATTTTCATTGGCCGGGCCGTAGACCGTCAGCGTTGGATAATGCTCCAGCAGCCCGGCAATACCGCCGACATGATCCGCGTGATGGTGGGTGATGAGGATGGCGACCGGCTCGATATGGCGCTGTTCCAGCTCGGCCAGTACCGGAGCGGCATCGCCGGGGTCCACGATGGCGGCGTATTTTCTGTCTTCATCGGTGATCAGCCAGATGTAGTTGTCGGAGAAGGCCGGTACGTTTATGACCTGAATCATCATTTCACTTCCTGGGGTTGTTGCGTCTGACCATCATTCGCTATATCGTCCACGGCCAGCAACCCATGATGGCACACAAGTTTTAGCAAGACCATTACAAGCGCATGACCAGCAAAAGCCATGCTTCAGGCTTTCAGGAGGCAGAACGGAAATGAATCCGGGACAGTTATATATCGTGTCGGCACCTTCGGGGGCCGGCAAGACCAGCCTGCTCAAGGCATTGTGTGAACGTCTGGAGCGGACGCTGGTATCGGTTTCCCACACGACCCGCCCGCCCCGGCCGGGGGAAGTGGATGGCACGCATTACCATTTTTGCAGTGTACCGGCATTCCGGCAGGCACTGGAGCAGGGGGCGTTTCTGGAATATGCCGAAGTCTTCGGCAACTATTACGGTACTTCACGCCCGGTACTGGAACGGCAGCTGGCAGACGGTTATGACGTGATTCTGGAGATTGACTGGCAGGGAGCGCAACAGGTACGGGAGGTGCTGGACCGGGTGCCCGGCATTTTCATCCTGCCACCGGGAATGGATGCGCTGGAAGCACGCCTGCGTGCCCGTGCCCAGGATGACGAGGCGGTCATCCGGAAAAGGATGCTGGCAGCCTGCAGTGAAATGTCCCATTTCGGTGAATATGATTACCTGATTGTGAATGAGCATTTTGAAACGGCACTGGATGAACTGCTGGCCATATTCCGCAGTGGACGGCTGCGTCTTGAGGTGCAGCGTCAGCGTCATGTGCAGCTGTTGACCACGATTGGAGCGGTCTGTGACTGATGCGGTATAAAATCGGCTATTCTGTCGGGACCCTGGTGGCGTGATCAGCCTGATACGCGTATATTAATCCGGTGTTCACAAGCGTGATCGGGGGGCTGTCAGTGCTGATATGGAGTGCATATGAAAAAGACAAGATTTTCTAGGCGGCGTCAGGCGGCTCACCCGACTGCCAGACTGATTTTGCTCGGTTTGCTGTGTGGTGGGTTGTCTGCACCGGTCATGGCTCAGGACTCCCTGTTCCAGATGCTTTTCCCCTGGCTCAGGTCGCAGCCGCAACAGCAACCCCGGCCGCAGCAACCGCCCCAGGCCACCCCCCAACCGGTACCGCTGCCGGCAGCTCCTGCACAGCGCCCGGTCCAGCCGCCCGCACCGTTACAGGCCAACCTGCCACCAACCCGGTCCGTACCACAGGTGCCCGGCAAGACGCAGCTTCCCGAACCGGAAGCCGAGAAATATCCGGTCAGAAACCGGGTCAAGTATGACAACTCCCTGGATCGACGCTTGATGTATACCCTGCAGAATGCCCGCCGGATCAATGATATCCGCTGGCTGCTGGATGAGGGGGCCAATCCCAACTATGTGGATGAGACGGGCGCATCACCGGTTTATGTGGCCGTGCGGTCAGGCTGGGTGCAGCTGGCCGAAATGCTGCGTGAGGCGGGTGGCGACTTCATTCGTCCGACAGCGGACGGTACCACCACGCTGCACATTGCCGTTGCGGCCGGGCAGATGAAAATGGCCCAGTATCTGGTTGATCTCGGTTGCAGCGTCAATGCCAAAACCAACAAGGGTTGGCTGCCCCTGCACCATGCTGCCCGCTTCGGTCATGTGGAGCTGGCCCGTTACATGCTGCAGCTGGGCAATGATCCCAATGCCCGCAACTCCGATGGCCTGACGCCTTTGCAGCTGGCTGAACATGCCCGTCACATGCAGGTTGTCCACCTGCTGCGCCCGCACACCAATATGGGCATTGCCGGAGCCGGTGGAAACCCGGGGCAGGCGACCGGCCTGTTCGGTACTTTCAGATAAGGCAGGGTTCGGGCGATTCGGTTCAGGGTTCAGTTTGCTGAACAGATTGATTTGTCTGTCAGCGTGGTTTTCTGCCCAAGCCGGAATCCGGTCGTGAGTTGATTCTGGCGCGAGCCTGAGCATAGGGTGAGGCTTTTTTGCCTGATGGCATGCGCTTCCCGCGTGACGTGGTCGTCTTGTCGGTTTTTTCCTGCTGCTGCGGCTCATACTCCAGACCTGCCAGCCGGTACAGTTCCCGCAGACTTTTGTAATCCAGCTCCTGATGCTGTCCGGCACGCAGGTTGCGGGGCAGGGTGATATTGCCATAGCGTATCCGCCTCAGGCGGCTGACCTGTACGCCCTGCGACTCCCACAGGCGGCGGACTTCGCGGTTACGTCCTTCTGCGAGCACGACGTGATACCAGTGGTTCATGCCCTCGCCGCCGGCATCACGGATGGCCAGAAAGTGTGCCGGGCCATCTTCCAGCTCGACACCGGATTCCAGTCTGGCCAGCATGTCCGGGGTGACTTCACCGAATACCCGCACCGCATATTCGCGCTCGATTTCCGAGGAAGGGTGCATGAGGCGGTTGGCCAGCTCTCCGTCGGTGGTAAACAGTAACAGGCCATCGGTATTCACGTCCAGACGCCCGACCATGACCCAGCGCCCCTGATTCAGGTGTGGCAGGGCCTTGAATACCGTGGCGCGCCCTTCCGGATCGGAACGGGTGCAGACTTCACCAGCCTGTTTGTGATACATCAGGGTTCTGGGGGTGGCTTTGAGGCGGGCGGAGAGGTGCAGTTTCTGCCCGCGCAGCACCACCCGGTCTTCCGGACCGATCTGCTGTCCCAGGGTCGCGGGCTGGCCGTTGATGACAACTTCCCCGGCCTCTATCCAGCGTTCAATTTCACGGCGGGAGCCATAACCGGCGTGGGCAAGCAATTTCTGGATGCGTTCTTTCATGGGGGAGGGTTTCCGGGACGGCTGCAAACAATGCTAAAGTGGAGCATATCCCGCTGCCATCAGCAAGAAAAAAAAGGAATCCACCCCCGATGATCGCCATGAGTCGTACTGACCGTCCGCATGCAGACCGGCGTGACTGGCATAATCTCAAATCCATGCTGCCCTACCTGTTTGAGTTCCGGGGTCGGGTGCTGTTTGCCCTGTTGTGCCTGATTCTGTCCAAGGTGGCTACGGTCGGTGTACCGGTGGTACTGAAGCAGATCGTGGATGTACTGGAAAAGCGCCCGGAGCAGGTGCTGGTATTGCCGGTGATGCTGCTGCTGGCTTATGGTCTGCTGCGTCTGGCCAGTGCGGCTTTCAACGAGCTGCGCGATTCGGTATTTGCCCGTGTGCGTTACCATGCCATGCGCACCCTGTCATGCCGGGTGTTGGCGCATCTGCACAATCTGTCGCTGCGCTTTCATCTGGAGCGCAAGACCGGAGCCATCAGCCGTGATCTGGAACGGGGTACCCGTTCGGTCAGCAGTCTGATGAATTTCATGACCTTCAGCATTATCCCGATTCTGGTTGAGTTCCTGCTGGTGGGGATCATTCTGCTGCGGAATTATGACGTGGTTTTCACCCTGATCACTTTCGGCATTATCGCTTTTTATATCCTGTTCACGCTCAAGGTCACGGAGTGGCGCATGGATCACCGCCATGAAATGAACCAGCTGGATTCACAGGCCAATAATCAGGCCATTGACAGCCTGATTAATTATGAGACCGTCAAATATTTCAACAATGAATCCATGGAACTGCAGCGTTATGACCAAACGCTGGGGAAGTGGGAAGACATCGCCGTCAGAACCCAGGCCTCCATGTCGCTGCTGAACTTCGGTCAATCGGCGATTATAGCCATTGGCGTGACCCTGATCATGTTTGTGGCGGCACAGGAGGTGCTTGCCGGGGTGATGAGCCTCGGTGATCTGGTCATGGTCAATGCGTTCATGCTGCAGCTGTTTCTGCCGCTGGGGGCGCTCGGGATTATCTATCGCTCCCTGAAGTACACCCTGGCGGATATGGATATGGTTTTCCGGCTGCTGGAGAGGGAGCCCGAGATTCAGGATGTGCCGGAGGCTGCCGGGCTTCGGGTGGGGAAGGGCGAGGTCCGGTTCGAGGGTGTGCATTTCGGCTATCACCCCGAGCGTGAGATTCTGAAAGGGATATCCTTTACCATCGGGGCCGGGAAGACGGTGGCCGTGGTCGGGCACAGTGGTGCAGGAAAGTCGACCCTGCCGCGTCTGTTGTACCGGTTTTATGATATCAGTGCCGGACACATTTGGGTGGATGGTCAGGATATTCGTCAGGTAAGCCAGAACAGCCTGCGTCGGGCGGTCGGCATTGTGCCGCAGGATACGGTGCTGTTTAATGATACCCTCCGCTACAATCTGTTGTATGGCAACCCTGAGGCCAGTCAGGCACAACTGGAGCAGGCTGCCGCCATGGCGCATATTCTGGATTTCATCAACAGCCTTCCGGAGGGATGGGAGACTGTTGTGGGTGAGCGCGGACTCAAGCTTTCCGGGGGAGAAAAACAGCGGGTTGCCATTGCACGGGCGATCCTGAAACAGCCGCCGATTCTGGTTTTTGATGAAGCCACGTCTGCCCTGGACAGTGCGACTGAGCGTGCGATCCAGAAAACCCTGGATGAGGTCGCAGGTCATCACACCACCCTGATGATTGCGCATCGCCTCTCCACCATTGTCAAGGCGGACCGGATTTTGGTGCTCGAAGACGGGCAGGTACTGGAGCAGGGGACGCATGAACAGTTGTTGGCAGACCGGGGCGTGTATTTCACCATGTGGGAGCTGCAGCAACAGGAGCAGGAAGCGGAGAAACCCCAGGGTGATTAATATTTATTCAAAAAGAAACCTGTCGGGCTACTACACTTGGAGAAGGCGGTCCGGTACCCGCATAAGGAAATCACTTTCGGACTGGCCTGTGCTGATGAAAAAAGTCAGCAGGGAAAGCTGCCATTGCCAGGGACGGCTTTTTATTTTCAGCGGTAGGAGGACTTGAGGGAAAACAGGTTGCGGGGTGACTCGGCAGTTGCTGTTTCAGGCTGCATGTCTTCACTCTCGTTGATGACTTGGGCGGTTTTGTTTTCCAGGGTTGTCAGCAGGGTGCGGGCATTTTCCAGCCCCTCTTGCAGATCGGCGCACATTTCATCTGTCAGGTTGACGGTCTGGGTCAGGCGATCGACCTTCAGGTTCTCCACCTGTGCAAACTGCTCGCGTACCTTGATGGCCATATTCTGGCCCTGTTCACCGTTTTCGCGCAGTTGACCGACAAGCTGGCGTGATTCTTCCAGATTGGCGTGCAGTTCCTGACGGGCCATGTCAGTGGTCTGGAACAGACTGGTGAACTGCTCCTGAGCCTGTTGTTCCAGCGAACCCATTTCTTCCGAGTAACGACTGAACTGCTGCTCGGAGGCTTCCTGCTGTTCGCGCAGGCGGCTCATGGCGTGGGTCGACTCCTGCAGCATGGTTTCCAGCTGGGCCTGAACCTCGGCGGACAGGCGTGCATGTTCCTCCTGGGCGGAAAGCTGGGATTTCTGGTGCTCCAGCAGCTTGCGGGTCAGGCCCTGAGCCAGTCTTTCCTGCTCACGCAGGCGCAGGATGCCGTCGTCAACCTGAGACAGGCCGGTCTGGAGTTTCTGCTTGACGGTACGAACCGTGTCGACAGTATCCTGCAGCTGCTGATCCCAGTAGTTCTGGACATGCTGGATGCGGTCTGCCAGCTGGGAGGAGATGTCGCGTAGCTCCCTTTCTGCCTCGTGGGCATGCTGAACCACCTGACTGGCTTCATCCGTCCGGTTTTTGCTGGTCTCACAATCCCTGTTGATCTGTTCAAAGCGGGTTTTCAGCTGCTCGCTCAGGTAGTTGGCATCCTGAGCCCCGTGCTGGATGGTTTCGATGATCTCTGCCAGCTGCCTGCGTTCCTGTTCGGCCTCGGTCCGGTACTTGTGCAGCAGATAGCGCTCGCGCTGCCCGGCCTGGGGGCGCAGCAACAGCACTGCAGCCTGCAGGGCTATCAGGGCAATTGCGATGATCAGGACATCAAGAATGCTTATCATGTTGGATCAACTATCCTGGGTTGAATCGCCAGCGGCACAGAAACGGACTTTTATCATCCCCTACCATATACCCGACAATCTTAATCCCGGCTGAGTTCAGAGTCCGGCGAAATTATTCCCGGTAAATCCGGGTTTGCGTACCAGCATGTAGGTTTTATGGCCTCCTGTCATGCGATAAGTCTTTAATTCCGCATTGTTGCCGCTCCCGGTATAGATGTCCAGCCGGCCGGGGCCGACAATGGCATTGCCCCGGTCCTGGGCAAACAGCAGTTTCCAGTCTGAACCGACCTTTTTCCCCCCGGCATCGATGCGCGGAATTTCTGCCAGCAGGATGGCACCCAGCGGGATATAACGGTCATCCACGGCCACCGTATGCTCATCAATGACCGGGCTGCCGGTGGCGGTGCGGGGTCTGCTGTCACTGAGCTTGAAAAAGACATAGCGCGGGTTCTGGTGCAGCACCTCATCAATCCGCTCTTTGGGTTGGGTATGCAGCCAGCGCCGGATATTGGCATTGCTCAGGCTGCCCCCGTTCATGTAACCGTTTTTGCGGATATAGGTGGCCACACTGCCATAGGGCTGGCCATTATCGGCAGCGTATTGCAGGAATTTTTCCGTCCCGTCCCGGTAGCGTGCCACGGCGGAGCCCTGCACATGGGCAAAGAACAGGTTGATACGGTCATCGGTCCAGCCGATTTCCAGTCCTTTGTCCTTCAGGGCACCGGCATTGATCTGGTTGCGTGACAGGCGGCTGCCGGATTTGGGCGGTGCATAGAGCGGGAAGCGGAACGTCTGGTCCGGGTGAGGGCTGACATTGAGTACCGGCGTGAAATAACCGGTGTAGTCGGCCCGTGCAGCATTCTTGTGAGAGGCGACTTCACGCAGGGAGAAGCGCTCCTGGAACGAAAAGGGGGTGCGGCCTTCCTCCCAGGACAGCACTTCCTGCACGGTCTGCAGCAGGGCTGCATTGGAAATATTGGCCCAGTGAGGGGCAACCCGTTTCTGCATCGGTGTGCGTTGCAGGTAGGTCATCAGGTTCATGAGTCCCTGGCGATTGGCACTGGTGCGCAGGATGCAGGTATCCGTCAGGGTCCAGGCTTCCTGATTGTTGCAGTTTGCCGCTCTGGTGACCTGGGCTGCCCCGGGTGCCGCGGTGGAGTAGGTAACGGGCAGTATCTGTGGTGTAACGGGGCGCTGTACCCGTGGAGCCATTGGCGGGGACAAGGGCTGCAGTCTGGGGGGCATGATGTCTTCGACCGGCAGCAGCACGGGAATTTCATTCCACCAGGATAGTGCTATGTCGGCCGTTGTGCTGGTTTGCAGGAAGGCGAATAGCAGCAGCAGCTGCATGATTTTGCTTTTGTGGTTCACAAACGACACCCGCATTTGTTTTTTTTATTGATAGGGTTTTTTTATTTTGCATCAGATCGTTGCAGGGTTAAAGGGACAAGCGGTGGCAACAGACAAGTGGTCAGTTAACACCTTGTGTTACGTCGGGAGGGTACTGTGAGCTTTTATCAGTGTGGCAAATAGATTATATTTATAATCGTGGTTGGTTTAACGTCACGGCAAGCGTAGCCGGCAACGTATCAACGGGCTTCTGTAACAAATAACCGGAATAATAATAAATGTACTTCTACAAGCAGCTTATCCTGCGGGGCTGTCTGGCTTGTCTGGCGCTAACCGTAAACTCCCCCCTGTTTGCGGACCTGACCCTCAATACCTCTCCTTCCCTGGCACAACTGAAGTCGGCACTGGACGGTCCGGGGCTGTCATTACAGGGACTCAGCCTGCAGCAGGGCATCAAGGGGCAGTACGGCCTCTTCAGTGGTGGTGCTGACCCCATGGGGACCGCCCCCATACTGGGTATGGCGGACGGGGTATTCCTGCTGACCGGTGACAGCCGTTCCCTGCTGGGGCCGAATTCGGCAGTGGATTATACCTTCAATACCGGCCAGCGTTACGCCGATCCGGACCTGACCCGGATCAGTGCCAAAGCCACATTTGATCCGGTGATTCTGGAGCTGGACATGGTTCCTGAAGGTGACCGGATCAATTTTGTGCTGGTCTTCGGGTCGGAAGAATACCCCGAGTATGTCTGCAGCCCGTTCAATGATGTGTTCGGCCTGTTTGTCTCGGGACCCGGTATCACCGGAACCCGCAATGCGGCCTTTGTTCCCGGTACCGATGCCGCCATTGCCGTGAACAATATCAACAACGGCCAGCCGGGTACCGAGGCTGGTAGTGGTGTGCCCTGCCAGCTGGGCAATTCGATGTATTTCGTCAATAACGGTAACGGCACGGGCAATGCCGGTACCCAGCTTGATGGTTTTTCCACTCCCATCACCGCCAGTATCGGTGATCTTCAGCCTGGCCGCAGTTACAAGGTCAAGCTGGCACTGGCTGATACCGGTGATTCGGCTTTTGATTCGGCAGCCCTGTTCAAGTGGCTGACGAGTACCTCCTCGACACCGGTTGACCTGATGCTGCGGGCAACGGCTTCGACCCTCAAGCCGTCCTTTGACGGCCCGGTAACCCTGACGTATGAGGTCATCAACCAGTCTGCCGTGAGTACCCGTCTGGTACAGGTGGGTATTGAGCTGCCTGCCGGTATCCGATGGGTGAGTGATGACAGTGCCGGAAAGTTTGATGTGGCAACCGGCATCTGGCAGGCAGGAAATATGGCTGCCGGTGCAACCCGAAGCCTGACGCTGGAGCTGCAGGCCGGAAGTGCGGCGGAATATCAGCTGATTGCCGAGATTGGCTATGCCTTCAATGAAGACCCCGATTCCACACCTTATAACCGCAAGGCCTATCCGGGGGAGGATGATACCGCGGTGGTGCGCCTGCAGCCGGTGGCCAATCAGGTGCCGCAGATCACCATTAACAACGGTGCGGCTCAGCATGCGGTGTCCTATCCGGAAAACGGAGCAGCGGTGGTTATTGATTATACGGCTCAGGATGCGGATGGTGAAACCGAGGGTAAGGGGCTGGTGTGGAGTCTCAGTGGCGGGGTGGATGCCGGGCTGTTTGTGCTGGATGCCCGTGGTCAGTTGAGTTTTAAGCAGCCTCCCGATTTTGAACAGCCGCAGGACAGTGATCGAAACAACAGTTACCGGGTGAAGCTCAAGGTCTGTGACAGCCATACTGCCTGTGATGAGCAGTTACTGATTATTTCGGTGACGGACGTGTTTGAGGATGCGGATGGCGACGGGGTGGCGGATGAGGTGGAGAAGGCCTTGGGGACGGATCCGGGCAAGGCCGATACGGATGGGGATGGTGTGCCGGATTTGGTTGAAATCGGCCCTGATGCCGGACAGCCGCTGGATACCGACGGAGATGGTGTGCCGGATGTGCTGGATGCGGATGATGACAATGATGGTATCCCCAGTGGACTTGAGCAATATGACGGCAATACCGTTCTGACCCAGGACAGTGATCAGGACGGGATTCCGGATTACCGCGATCGTGATGATGATGGTGACGGCCTGTGGACGATAGCCGAGAACTATAACGGTGGCGATGCACGGGATGATGACAGTGATGGCGATGGTGTGCCGGATTACCGGGATGCGGATGATGATGGTGATGGCAAGGCCACGCTGACTGAAGGGGCTGATCCGGACGGAGATCATCTGCCTGCCGATGCACGGGATCAGGATGGCGATGGCATTCCGGATTATCTGGATGCGCGTGATGGCAGCCGCCCTTGGGAGGATGATGATGGTGACGGGCTTTCCAACGCCGATGAAGCGCAGCTGGGCAGCGATCCGGATAATCCGGATTCGGACGGGGATGGTGTGCCGGACGGGGTTGAGCGGGGGGTGTCTGGCCAGTCACTGGATACCGATGGGGATGGTGTGCCGAATGTGCTGGATCAGGATGATGACGGGGATGGCATCAAGACCCTTGATGAGGGGCTTGGGGGTGATCCTGCTGCAGTGGACACGGATGGTGATGGTATCCCGGATTACCTGGATGCGGATGATGATAATGATGGCGTTCCAACACGGGATGAAAATGTTCGGACGGGCATGACACCGAATGGTGATACGGATGGTGACGGATTGCCGGATTATCGTGATCCTGATGATGATGGCGATGGCGTATTGACTTGGCATGAAAATTACAACAGGGGCAGTCCTGTCGATGATGATACCGATCAGGATGGCATCCCGGATTATCGGGATGCCGATGATGATGGTGACGGCCTGCTGACCCGGCATGAAAGGCCGGACCTGAACGGCAATGGCAATCCCGATGATGCACAGGATTCCGATCAGGATGGTATCCCGGATTATCGGGACGCCGATGATGATGGTGATGGCAGTCCGACTTTGCAGGAGGGTGCTGATCCGGATGGTGATGGGGATCCGGCGGATGCACTCGATGAGGACCATGACGGGGTCGTCGACTATCTGGACCCGGAGGTGACGCCGTTTGTACGGCTGGATGTCCGTGCCCTGCTGCAGGGGGCCTTTAACCGCAATACCGGTTTGATGGAGGATGATCTGCGTCAAAAGGGGTATCTGCCGCTGGCACAGCCTTATTCCAGCCTGGAAGCCTCGTTTGGCTACAGTCATAGCGGTAATTTGCCACCCTTTGCCCATGCCGGCCCTGAAACAGTGACTCAAGCCATGCTGAGTGTGGAGGGGGCGGATGCGGTAGTTGACTGGGTGCTGATTGATGTACGTGCGGCACAGGCCCCGGAGCAGATACTGGTCAGCAAGGCGGCCCTGTTACAGCGTGATGGGGATGTGGTGGATGCCCGGACCGGTTTGCCGGACATGATACTGGGTGGCATTGGTCCTGATGCATATTTTGTCTCGATCCGCCATCGCAACCACTTGGGGGTGATGACCGAACAACCGGTGATCCTGAATGACCGGACTCCGGTCATGGTGGATTTCAGTCTGGCTGCCACACCTGTGTACGGGCAGTTCGCACGTCTGGAAAACAGTGCCGGGCAGGCGCTGTTGTGGGGAGGCGACGCCAACAACAGCAAAACCGTTCTGTCCACCGGCCCCGGTAGTGATGCGTCCGTGCTGCTGGGTGCGGTACTGGTGGCACCACAGAACCGGTTTACCAATGTGAATTATCCGCTGGCGGGCTATTACGCCACCGATTTCAATCTGGACGGGAAAACGGTTTATGCCGGCCCCGGCAATGATGCCAACCTGCTGCTCGGTAATATCCTGTTGCATCCCGGTAATACCGGTTTTATCGCCAACTATATCATCCGGGGTTTTCTGCCCTGAGTCGGGACCCTGCCGACGAGCCGGTTGCAGCTGTCAGCCGGCTTCACTATAGTAGCTGGCCTTGATTGCTGATTTGGCAGGTCTGCCCGCAATACCCGTGAGGCGGACTTGATGCATTTCAGCGTTGTCAATATGGAAGACTCTCGGAGAAACCATGCCACAGGCTGATTCCATTACCACCTTGTCCCTGCGGGAATTGCAGCAGGGGATACAGGATGGCCGTTTTTCCGTCATGGAAGTGACGGATGCCTATCTGGACCGTATCAATCGTCATGACGGGACCCTGAACAGCTTTATCACCGTCACGCATGAGCAGGCTCGTGCCAATGCGGTCGAAACCGACAATCGTATCCGCCAGGGCAAGCTTGCCGGGCCATTGGCCGGGGTGCCCTATGCGCTCAAGGACCTGTTCTGCACCGAAGGGGTGCTGACCAGCTGTGCATCAAAAATGCTGGCCGATTTCATCGCCCCCTATGATGCACATGTGGCCATGCAGCTGAAAGCGGCAGGCGGTGTCTTGCTGGGTAAGAACAACATGGATGAATATGCCATGGGGTCTTCCAATGAAAACTCCCACTTCGGCCCGGTGCGCAACCCGTGGGATACCGCCTGCGTTCCCGGTGGCAGTTCCGGTGGGGGAGCGGCTGCCGTGGCCGCGCGGCTGGCTCCCTTTGTGCTGGGAACTGATACCGGTGGCTCCATTCGCCAGCCGGCGTCCTTCTGTGGCATTACCGGTATCAAGCCGACGTATGGCCGCATCTCGCGCTATGGCATGGTGGCTTTTGCCTCCAGTCTGGATCAGTGTGGACCGATGGCAGTCAGTGCCGAAGATTGTGCCATTGCCCTGGGTGCGGTGGCGGGGTTTGATGAGCGTGATTCGACCTGTGCCAACCGTCCGGTACCGGATTACACGGCAAGTCTGGGGGACTCCCTTGCCGGACTGAAGATCGGACTGCCGGAAGAGTTTTTCAGCGCGGGACTGGATAATGAGGTGGCCAGTGCCATTGAGGCTGCCGTGAAGACGTATGAGCGACTGGGTGCGGTGGTCAAGAGCGTGACACTGCCCAACAGCAAACTGGCCATTCCGGTTTATTACGTGGTGGCGATGGCGGAATGCTCCTCGAACCTGTCGCGTTTTGATGGCGTCAGGTTCGGGTACCGCTGCGAGAATCCGCAGGATCTGCGTGACCTTTATGAGCGCAGCCGCTGGGAAGGCTTCGGGGATGAAGTCAAGCGCCGGATCATGATCGGCACTTACGCCCTGTCTGCCGGGTATTACGATGCCTATTACCTCAAGGCCCAGCAGGTGCGCAGCCTGATCCAGCAGGACTTTGTGCAGGCCCTGGATGATGTCGATGTGATCATGGGACCGACCTGTCCGTCGACGGCGTTTGAACTGGGTGCCAAGACCGACGATCCGGTGGCCATGTACCTGGAGGACATTTATACCGTGCCGCTGAATCTGGCCGGTCTGCCGGGAATGAGCTTCCCGGTCGGCTTTTCACAGGCCGGCAAGCCGATCGGCATGCAGCTGATCGGGAATTATTTCGATGAGGCGCGCATGCTGAATGTGGCGCACCAGTACCAGCAACAGACCGACTGGCATACACGCGTGCCGGCACAATTTGTCTGAAGAGGACGCAAACATGGCATGGGAAACCGTGATCGGGCTGGAAATTCACGCCCAGCTCTCCACCAATAGCAAGATTTTCTCCGGCTCCTCCATTGCCTACGGAGCCGAGCCTAATACCCAGGCCAGCCTGGTGGATCTCGGGATGCCGGGTGTGCTGCCGGTGCTGAACAAAAAGGCGGTGGAAATGGCGATCCGGCTCGGGCTGGCCATCAATGCCACCATCGCACCACGCTCTGTTTTTGCCCGCAAGAACTACTTCTATCCCGATCTGCCCAAAGGTTATCAGATCAGCCAATTTGAGCTGCCGGTAGTGGCTGACGGGCATCTGGACATTACGCTGGAAAATGGCGACAGCAAGCGCATCGGTATTACCCGGGCGCATCTGGAAGAGGATGCCGGCAAGTCACTGCATGAGGATTTTGACGGCCAGTCCGGGATTGACCTCAATCGGGCCGGTACCCCCCTGCTGGAGATTGTGTCCGAACCGGACATGCGTTCGGCTAGGGAGGCGGTGGCCTACCTGAAGAAGCTGCACGCGCTGGTGCGTTATCTGGGCGTGTGTGACGGTAACATGCAGGAAGGTTCGTTTCGTTGTGATGCCAATGTGTCGGTGCGGCGTCCCGGTGAACCGTTCGGCACCCGTGCCGAGATCAAGAACCTGAACTCGTTCCGTTTCATTGAGCGTGCCATCAATTACGAGGTTGAGCGCCAGATTGAGCTGCTGGAAGCCGGGGGGCAGGTGGTACAGGAAACACGCCTGTATGACCCGGACCGGGATGAAACCCGCTCCATGCGTGGCAAGGAAGATGCCAACGATTATCGCTACTTCCCGGACCCGGATCTGCTGCCACTGGAAATCAGTCCGGCAGAAATCGAGGCGGTGCGTGCCGACATGCCGGAGCTGCCGGAACGCAGAAAACAGCGCTTCATGACCGAACTGGGACTGAGCGAATATGATGCGGACCTGCTGGTACAGGTGCGCGAGCTGGCGGATTATTTCGAGACCGTGGCACAGGGGTGTGGTGATGCCAAGCTGGCGGCCAACTGGGTCAATGGTGAGGTGAGCAATACCCTGAATGCCCATGCACTGGAGCCGGTACAGAATCCGGTATCGGCAGCGGCACTGGTGCAGCTGCTGGTGCGGATTCAGGACAACACGGTTTCCAACAGGATTGCGCGTGATGTGTTCGCGGCCATGTGGGCAGGCGAGGGCAGTGCTGATACCATTATCGAGCAGAAAGGGCTGAAGCAGATCACGGATACCGGGGCAATTGAGGCCATGATTGATGCCATTATTGCCGATAATCCGGCTCAGGTCGCTGAGTACCGTGCCGGCAAGGAAAAGCTGTTCGGTTTCTTTGTCGGACAGGCCATGAAGGCATCCAGGGGCAAGGCCAATCCGGCGGCATTGAACGAGATGTTGAAAAAGAAGTTGGAAGGCTAGGCATCACTTCCCTGGCAAGAGAAAGGTTTTTTATGGCTATTTCGGATTCTGAAGTTAAAAAAGTGGCACAGCTGGCGCGCCTGGCGATGACCGATGAGCGGTTGGCAGCCTATACTCGCAATCTGTCCAGTATTCTGGCGCTGGTTGATCAGCTGGAGGCAGTGGATACCAGCGGCGTGGAGCCGATGGCGCATCCGCTGGATATGGTCCAGCGCCTGCGTGCGGATGTGGTGACGGAAACCAACCAGCGCGAGAAGTATCAGGCCATGGCCCCCGAGGTGGAAAAAGGGCTTTATCTGGTGCCGAAGGTGATTGAGTGATCTGTGGCTGGTCCCTGCGTGTAAAATCAAGGCAGGGCTGAGGTGAAGGAAGGTGGCTGGCTTTGCCGGTGTATACCCTGATGCCGCAAACCCTGTCCAATCCGCCTGAACACCTCGTAAGCCTGTGGCAGCGGAAGCAGCCGGCCCGTCTGCTGATCGGCCTGGCCGGGCAGCCGGGCTCCGGCAAGAGTACCATTGCGCGTCATTGGCGGGAGGCCATGCGCATCGCTCACCCGGAATTGCCGATGCAGGTGCTGGGTATGGATGGTTTTCACCTCAGCCGGTCGCAGCTGGCCGCCTTGCCGGACCCGGACGCAGCCTTTGCACGTCGGGGAGCACCCTGGACCTTTGATGCTGCCGGTTTTGTTGCCAAAGTGGCAGCCTTGCGTGCTGATGCGGGGATGGTGAAATGGCCTGATTTTGATCATTCGGTCGGTGATCCGGAGCCGGATGCGCTTCAGGTCGGGCCGGCGGTGCGGGTGGTATTGGTTGAGGGGCTGTACCTGCTGTACCGGGAAGGGGATTGGGCGGGGTTGAACGGGCTGTTTGATGAATGCTGGTTTCTCGATACAGACCCAACATTAGCGCTGGAGCGCCTGCTGGTACGGCACCAGCAGGCTTGGGGTTTCAGCCGGGAGCAGGCGCTGGCCCGTTACCGGAGCAATGACGGCCTGAATGCCGGGCTGGTCCGGCACACACGTCAGCGGGCTGACTGGCTGGTCTGATTACGCTGCCTTGTCCCTGCCGGCGCGCAGCCGCTCCAGAATGGCCCGGGCTTCCTGCTGTGGTGCTTGCGGTGGCTGGCCCTGCAATTGGCTGTCGATGGCCTGCAGCGCCAGCAGGTGATCCTGAAACGCCTGCTGGCGCTGACGAATGCGACTCAGCGAATCCTGCATGGCGCTGAAGTTGTCACTATCCGCCACAGGCCGGGTGCTGCCCAGAACCTGTTGTGAGTGCTGGGTGGCTCGTGCCAGCCGCAGTTCGGCACGGTAGTGTTCCAGCTGAGTCTGGCTGCGCTTGAGGTTTTGCATCAGGGCATCTTCATGCTGTTGCAGTTGTTGAACGGCCTGCTGCAGCTGTTTGAGGCGTGCTTCATGTCCGACCAGCGTTGTGGCACTTTCCAGGGCCGCTGCCTCGTTCCCGGCAGCCAGCTGTTCCCCGGCCTGTTGTTCCAGTGTGCCAAGCTGTTGCTGCAGGCCTTTCAGCTCACGTTCCATCCGCACCTTTTCCGCCATAACCTGTGCCAGTTGCTGTCTGGCCTGCTTGAGTCGGGATTCGCCCTGATAAATCTCCTGCTCAAAAATACGCAGGGCATTGGCATCTACCAGCGTTTCCAGATTTTCCCTCACACCGCCACGCAGGGCGGTGCCCAGTTTCAGGATCAGTTCGATCATACTGTAGTACCTCCTCAGTCTTCATACTGCTGCAGAATCTTGTTGGTTTTGGCTTCACTGATGCGATTAACCAGTTTTTTGTTCTCGTATTCATCGCGCAGGGTTTTGGACATCATGATGGTGGAGCTGACAATAAACAGACCGTTGAGAGCCAGATAGCCCTTGGTCAGCAGACTGCCTTCCATGAAGAAGATAAAAGCCAGCATGGCGGCCAGCGAGACGCCGAAGCTCAGTTTGACGAACAGTAACCAACCGGCAGAATTGCCCTGGATCACGATTTCCTGGGGGTTCATGTGCTTTCTCCTTTCCGTTTCATCGGTATTGCTGATGGAAAGAAGCTTAACGACAGGGTATCGCATGGTGCAATTCATTTGGCATGAAAACCGGTATATGCTGCCAAAGGTATTATATGATGCGACTTTTGGGATTGCGGTAGCGGCTGTAGAGTTCGCTGTAGTCCCAGTCACGAATGGCCAGCAAGACGGTTGAGCCTTTGCGTTCACCGATTTCCAGCCCGGACTCGTCCCTGCTCATCTGATCAAATTCGTGTGCCAGTTTTTCCAGTTTGCGCTGGAACAGGTGGTTGGAGGCATCGCTGAGCATGACATTGAGCACAATCAGGCGTTCGCTGTCGCTGGTGAAGGTGGAACGGAAATATTCCGCCTCAATCTTTTCCCGGAACAACTGCTGGATCGGACCATTTTCACGCCATTTGAAATTGGGTGCGACCAGCAGCCGGATACGGTTGCCCGGCTGCAGCTCAATAATGCGCAAGCGGTCCAGATGGGCCAGATGGCGGATGCAGGTGGTGATTTCCAGTTTGTAGTGCCGGGTAATCTGTTCCAGTGACCAACGGTTCAGCACCAGCACCGTGACCAGCAGCAGGTCCAGGTTGTCAGCAATCTGCTTCTCCTGTTCATGGCTCAGTTCGCTGATGCTGATGGTGTTGTCCTGCTGCATTTCACGCACCAGGTCGGAGATTTCCATCCCCAGCAACCGACAAATGCTGTCCAGCCGCTGCAGGGACAGGCTCTGCTCTGAAAACAGGCGTTTGACGCTGGCTTCCGACAGTGCCAGGCAGGTTGCCACATCCTCATAGGTTTTACCCTGGCGTTTCAGCAGTTTTTTCAGGGTGGCCAGCAGCTGGGCAGTCTGAGCCATGGGGCTTCAGTCGCGTGCCTGACCGCGTTTCCATTCCGCAAACGGAAACGGCTTTTTCTCGCTGTTGAAGGTCAGGAAGCGCAGCATGTCATAAACGTATTGCGACAGGTCGCTGCTGAGTGCGCGCAGGTTTTCATTGATCTCACCGGTGAGCAGGCGCAGGGCAATCTGTATCAGCACCAGGGCAGTTAATGCAAACTCGACCACGCTGTAAATGACGACAAACAGGATCATGTACAGGATGCGAATCCAGGTGGAGCGGTCCTTGTAATGGGCGGGCTGGCTGCCGGACTGACGGCTGGTCTGGTTGTCGGGAATGGCTTGTTCGGTCATGGTGCTTTCCTTCCATTGCTTATGGTGACTTGTTGCTCATAAATGGAGCCTGTTGCAGTATATGCGCCCGCAGGGCTTTGAAATCAAGTTAACCCTCGCTACAGTTGGGTCCATGACTGTCATGAATCCTCTGCCTTACTACCTGGGAGCACCCTTGTGGGCCAACAAGGCCTGGAAAGGTTGTTTCTTCAGCAATACCGCCCGTCCGGCTGACTTTCTGGCTCAATATGCGGGCTTTTTCAATGCTGTGGAGGGGAACACCACCTTCTACTCGGTGCCGTCAGCCGCGATGGTGCAGCGCTGGCTGGCATCCACACCCGCTGGCTTTCACTTCAGCTTCAAGTTTCCGCGCACCATCACGCATGAAGCACACCTGCAGCACTGCGCTGCCGAGGTGACGGCCTTTCTGGCGCGCATGGCGCCACTGGGGGAGCGTCTGCAGCCTTTCATGATTCAGCTGCCGGGCCGGTTCGGACCGGAGTCTCTGACAGTGTTGACGCAGTTTCTGGATACGTTACCGACGGATTATCGCTATGCGGTTGAAGTCCGCCATCCGGCTTTTTTTACCGATCCGGCCTGTCGTGTGGCTTATGACCGTGAGCTTGAGGCACGGGGGGTGGACCGGGTGATTTTTGACAGCCGCCCTGTCCATGCGGCACCAGCTCTGGACCAGCCCACCCGTGAGGCACAGGAGCGCAAGCCGCGTCTGCCGGTGCAGCTGGATGTGACGGCATCCCGGCCACTGCTGCGTTATATCGGCCATCCGGTACTGGCGGAGAACCGGTGCTGGCTGTTGCCTTGGGCAGCACAGACCGCACGCTGGCTGGCTGACGGGCTGGTGCCACATGTTTTTCTGCATACACCCGGCAATCTGGAGGTGCCGGCCCTGGCGCAGCTGTTTCATGCCCTGTTGCAGGAGCGACTGCCAGACCTGCCGCCGTTACCGGCCTTTCCGGCTGCTTCGCAAGGTGGCAGCGATTTATTGTTGTGAGGGTTGGTATCATGGGCGTCATGCAGCTGATGCATTGGTAATGCATGAAAATCCTGTTGATCGGGTGTGCGGGTTTTGCTACCCTTACGCGCCTTATCGATTATGAATCGCAGTTTTGGAGAATTCCCATGGCTCGTGTATGCCAGGTCACCGGTAAACGTCCGCTGGTAGGTAACAATGTATCGCACGCAAATAACAAGACGAAGCGTCGTTTTCTGCCCAATTTGCATACGCACCGTTTTTGGGTTGAGAGCGAGGAACGTTTTGTAAAGCTGCGTATTTCCAGTAAGGGCATGCGCATCATCGACAAGAAAGGCATTGATACCGTGCTTGCCGATCTGCGTGCGCGTGGCGAAAAAGTATAAGTAATCAGGAGCAGGGATAATGGCCAAGAAAGGTGGACGTGAAAAAATCAAGCTGGTCTCTACTGCCGAGACAGGCTTTTACTACACGACGAGCAAGAACAAGCGCACAACGCCGGACAAGCTGGAATTCAAAAAGTATGACCCGGTAGTACGCAAGCACGTATTGTTCAAGGAAGCGAAAATCAAGTAAGTCCTGTTCATGGCTTGCTGTTTTTGCCATTTCAAAAAGCCCGCCAATGCGGGTTTTTTGCGTTATGATGACCGGGTTTTGCCCAATAGTTCACGGAAGGAAGCGGAATGAACGATGTGTTGTTGCTGGTGCTGGTCGGGATTCTGGTTTTGGTCTTTTTGTTGCCTTTCCTGATCGGCTTGCTGATTGCGCCTTCTCAGCAGGCAACCCGGGTCGAATTGGTCAAGGCACCGCTGGATGAGGTCTGGGCCGCCCTGAGTGACCTGTCACGACAGACGGAGTGGCGGGATGACCTGAAAAGCATGCAGCTCAAGGATGATGATGAAGGCATGCGCTGGGTTGAGCTGCCGGTTCATGGCCCCCGGCTGGTGCTGCGCAAGATCAAGGAAGTGCCAAAGAAAGAGCTGGTGGTGCAGCTGGAGCGTGGCAAAACCCCCAGAGGCAAGCGCCAGGCCGTGTTCACGGCGGTACCGGGGGGGACACGGGTTACATTCACCGAAACCTCCGAAATTTCCAATCCACTGGGCCGTTTCCGCGCTCATATCGGCAGCAAGCTCGATAAACGCCTGAACCATTACATTGCCCAGCTGAAAAAGCACTTCGCCGGTTGATCAGCCGGTTAGCCGGTTCTCTCACGCGTCCGGTTGGGGACGTTTCCGGCAGTCCAGATCGACCATAATCAGGCGGTTGCGCAACAGCTGTGAGTGACGGGCGATCTGGCTGAAGCGGTGTTTCAGTACCGGATGCTGGCGTTCACCGGCAATTTCGGCCAGTGGATAAAGTACGAAGGGGTATTTGAGAATATCGGTATGGGGCAGGTTGCCATCAGGGCCGGGTGGCAGTACCACGTCATCATAGAGCAGCAGGTCCAGATCCAGAGTCCGGGGGGCGAACTTGTCACCGCCACGCTCCCTGCCATGAATGGTTTCCAAAGTGCGCAGAAAAGCACGCAGTTTGGCAATATCCAGGTCAGTCTCAAAACCGACCACTGAATTCAGAAACGGCTCACCATCGAACCCTTCCGCCGGGCTCTGATAAATATCCGAGCTGATCAACTGCTTGAAACGCGCCTGCAGGCACTGGGTTGCGGAGCAAATGTTAGCCTCGGCCCGGACATTGCTGCCCAGACTGACGTAGGCTTGTGCCATCAGGGCTTTTCCCCGCGCTCGATACGGACTCCGACCTCGCCGGACCCTTTGACCGCAAACGGTTTGCCGACCGTCACCCGTATCCAGGGGATCGGCATTTCGGCCCTGAGGGTGGTCGCAATGGTTTCTGCCAGTCGCTCCACCAGATCATAGTGATCGGCCTCCACAATCTCCACCACGCGCCGGGCGGTGGACTTGTAGTTCAGGGTGTCCTTGATGTCGTCACTGGCGGCAGGCATGGTGTTATCCCAGGCCATGTCCAGATCAATCCGGATCTGCTGCCGGATGCGCTTCTCCCAGTCGTAAATGCCAATACGGGCCGGGATGCGCAAATCACGCACATAAACGGTATCCATGTTCGGGCTGTTTTTCTGCAGAAAAGTCCATTTTTATCACAAGCTGATTCGGTTTGGGTAGCGTCATAAGTAGAGATTACGTCCTTGACAAACTGAGCTTTTGCTGAATGAGAAAAACTTTTCGTCTTTGAAATGCGGCCACTGATCGGGCTGTCAGCAGTTCGTCAGGGATATGGGCCACTCAGTCCTGAAGTCATCTACAGCCTTCGCGTAATGGGATAAACCAGCGATGAAGGGAGAGACGTAACGGATTACGTCTTGGCTTGTTGTAAACCTTAATTACGCGTAAGGAGAAATCAGATGACGTATGGAATTGGCGCATCAAAAGGTATTGGCGGTGGCGGCATGGGCATGGGCTCTGTCGGCAAGGCATCGGGCGGTGGAGCCGGATTTGGTGGCGGTGGAGCAGGTTCCCTGGGGAAGGTCTCTTCCGGTGCCGCCCAGCAGTTCAGCAAAGTGCTGGGTGGTGGTCATGCCTCCACCGGCTCAGGCATATTCGGCGGTAGTCATTCCACCGCAGGTGGCGGCGGCAAGGCCGGCGGTTTGCTGGGTGGTCTGGCCGGCGGTGGCAAAGGCGACCTGCTTGGTGGTCTGACGGGCGGTGGTAAAGGGAACCTGCTTGGCGGCCTGATGGGGGGTGGCGGTGCTGGCGGTGGCGCTGGCGGTATCGGCGGCCTGCTCGGTGGCAAGGGTGACTTGCTTGGCGGCCTGATGGGTGGCGGTACTGGCGGCGGCGGTGGCCTTGGCAATATTCTGGGAGCCAAAACCCAGCTGATTGGTAATCTGCTGGGGTCCATTCATGGCGGCGGTGGCACTGGTGGTGGCGGCCAGACCATGACGCAGGGACCGACAGGCACCACTGGTGCACACGGTGGTCATGGTCAGCAGGGTGGGCATAGTGGCACCACAGGCACCACAGGCACCACAGGCACCACAGGCACCACAGGCACCACAG
>DAOPKY010000049.1:0-32807 GCA_035391465.1 Thiolinea sp.
TACTCAATAGGTCGGGCTGCCATTATCCGATAAGTTTACGGGGCGGTGTACTAGATCAGGCAAGGCGCGGAAGACAGGTTGCACTCCTTCTTCAAGAGCAGTAGGACTCTGATCTTCTGATGACAAACTGGAAGGTGTTGTTACTTGTGGGTCTTGCCCCGGTCTTTCCTGCCCGCTGCCGTTGCTGCGTCATCATCCAGCTGGTGCAGAAAGGCCATTTTTTCCCCGATCCGGGCTTCCAGTCCCCGGGGCACAGGCTGGTACCAGCCCGGCTCGGCCATCCCCTCCGGCAGATAGCCTTCTCCCGCCGCATAGGCATGGGGTTCATCATGGGCATAGCGGTAGGCATGCCCGTAACCCAGTTCTTTCATCAGCCGGGTTGGTGCATTGCGCAGGTGCACGGGAACCTCGCGGCTTTTTTCCTGTTTCATGAAGGCGCGGGCCTGATTATAGGCCTTGTAACCGGCATTGCTCTTGGCGGCAACCGCGAGATAGATAACAGCCTGCCCCAGGGCCAGCTCGCCTTCAGGGCTGCCCAGCCGTTCGTAGGTAGTTGCCGCATCATTGGCGATCTGCATGGCTCTGGGGTCGGCCAGTCCGATATCCTCCCAGGCCATGCGTACAATGCGCCGGGCCAGATAACGGGGGTCTGCTCCGCCGTCCAGCATGCGGCACAGCCAGTACAGTGCGGCATCCGGGCTGGAACCCCGCACGGATTTGTGCAGGGCGGAAATCTGGTCGTAGAAATGATCACCCCCCTTGTCGAAGCGCCGGGTGTTCAGGGTCAGGGCATTCTGGATAAATGTGTTATCAATACGGGTCACACCGGCAGCCCCGGCTGCGGTCTGGCACTGTTCCAGCAGGTTCAGCAGCCGTCTGGCATCACCATCGGCATAACCGATCAGGGTACGGGCCGCTGTTTCATCAAAGCTCAGTTCAGGCAGGGCCTGTTGCAGCACCCGCGTCAGCAGCTGACCGAGTTCATCCTCCGTCAGGGCATTCAGCACATAGACCTGGGCCCGGGACAGCAACGCGGCATTCACCTCAAAGGAAGGATTCTCGGTGGTGGCACCAATGAAGGTGACCAGCCCGCTTTCGACGTAGGGCAGGAGCACGTCCTGCTGGGACTTGTTGAAGCGGTGAATCTCGTCCACGAACAGGATGGTTCGCCGCCCCTGAGCCAGCTGCTGCTGTGCCTGCTCCATAGCGGCCCGAATGTCCCGGACACCCGAGAACACGGCCGACAGGGCAAGAAACTCACAGTCAAACGCGTGTGCCGTCAGCCGTGCCAGCGTGGTTTTTCCTACACCCGGCGGCCCCCAGAAAATCATCGAGTGCGGCGTACCGGACTGGAAGGCCAGACGCAGGGGCTTGCCCTCACCCAACAGGTGCGACTGCCCGATCACCTCATCCAGGGTGCGCGGACGCAGGGCTTCGGCCAGTGGGGGTTTCGGGGTGGGCGTGAACAGGTCGGTCATCGTGCAGGGCTGCAGCAGACCCCTGCCCGCAGGCAGGGTGGCCTGCGGGCAGGGAAACGGGTCTTGATCAGCAAGGCAGAAGGGCCTTCGGGTTTCAGGAGGGTTTGCCGATCACATCCACGCCCTGGGGCGGGGTGAAGCGGAAGCGGTTGGGATCGATATTGATATCCAGCTGCATGCCGTGAAAGTGGACGTAGGTCTGCTGGCCGAATTTGTCGTTCAGCACCATTTCCTGAATGCCGCGATCACTGATGCCCAGGTCCATGCTGGTGAAGTCGGAATCGCGCCGGTGGGGGACCAGATGAAACCAGCTCAGGCTGCTGTCCTCGGTCTGCATTTCCTGAACCCGGAACTGGCTGTCAACCGGCTGCTTGTTCAGCAGCATGGCGACCGGGGCGGAGGACAGGGACTGGCGCATGGGCTTGATGGTGACCTGTTCCAGTTCCACATCATACACATAGACATCCTTGCCGTCGGAGACAATTTTGTGGGCTTCCGGCTGGGCATATTCCCAGCGGAACCGGCCCGGGCGCACCAGAAAGACGGTGCCGCGCGAGCTTTGCTTGAGATTCCCCTGCTCATCAAACACTTCCTGAATAAAGGAAGACTGCATGGTGTTCACATTGGTGAAAAAGGTGTTGAGCCGGTCGCGTGCAGTTTCTGCTGAAGCTGCCTGAACCAGTCCCAGAGCCAGGATCAAACCTGCCAATATTTTTTTCATGTTGCTAAAATCCTTGTTGTATCAATCAGCTACCGGCGGAGCAGCCAGCACCTCACGCGTCCCGTTAGCCTGGACCGGACTGACCACACCGGCAATTTCCATGTCTTCAATCATGCGGGCGGCGCGATTGTAACCCACTTTCAGGCGACGCTGCAGATAGGAAATGGAAGCCCGGCGTGACTCGGTGACCACATACACCGCCTCGTCATAAAGCGGGTCTGCTTCCTCACCGCCGTCCAGCGGCTCCAGACCGGGAATGGCCGCATCGGATGCCCCTTCCGTATCTGCTAGGACACCCTCGATGTATTCTGGTTCCCGCTGCTGTTTCAGGTAGGTGGCCACATCCTCGACCTCCTGATCCGTGACCAGCGCACCGTGTACGCGCTGCGGCATGGACGTGCCGGGCGGGAGGTAGAGCATGTCGCCATAACCCAGCAGCTGCTCGGCCCCGCCCTGGTCCAGAATGGTGCGTGAGTCGATCCGGGTAGACACCTGAAACGCAACCCGGGTCGGGATATTGGCCTTGATCAGGCCGGTGATGACATCCACGGACGGACGCTGGGTTGCAAGGACCAGGTGGATGCCGGCAGCCCGTGCCTTCTGGGCCAGCCGCGCAATCAGCTCCTCAACCTTCTTGCCCACGATCATCATCATGTCGGCAAATTCGTCGATAACGATCACGATATAGGGCATCGGCTCCAGCGCTTTGGGCTGCATGTCCATGGTGGTGGCGGGATCAAACAGCGGGTCGGGAATTTCCTCACCACGCTCCTGGGCATCCTGTATCTTGAGGTTGAACCCGGCGATATTGCGCACCCTGAGCTTGGACATCAGCAGGTAACGGCGCTCCATTTCCGCCACACACCAGCGCAGGGCGCTGGCCGCTTCCTTCATGTCCGTGACCACCGGAGACAGCAGGTGCGGGATGTGCTCGTAGCTGCTCAGTTCCAGCATCTTGGGGTCGATCAGGATCATGCGCACTTCTTCCGGCGTGGCCTTGTACAGCAGGCTCAGCAGCATGGCATTCACGGCCACCGACTTGCCCGAGCCTGTGGTTCCGGCCACCAGCAGGTGTGGCATGCGGGCCAGATCGGCCACCACCGGGTTACCCTGAATGTCCTTGCCCAGCGCCAGGGTAAGTGGGGAGTGGGACTTTTTGAAAACCTGTGACTCCAGCATTTCGCTGATGGTCACCACATCACGCTTTTCGTTCGGTATTTCAATTCCGATGGTCGGGCGGCCGGGAATAACCTCGACCACGCGCACGCTGGAAACACACATATTACGTGCCAGGTCATTGGCCAGTCCCGAGACTTTACTGGCCTTGGTCCCATCCGGCAGCTGCAGTTCAAAACGGGTGATCACCGGGCCGGGGTCACGTGCCACCACTTCGGCTCCCTTGATGCCGTAGTGGCCCAGGGACTCGATCAGGGTGCCCGAAAGCTGATCCAGCGCTGCCTTGGTCTGGGTCACGCGTTCACGCGCCGGTGGCGGCGGGTTGAGCAGGGACAGGCGTGGCAGGATGAACATGCCGGCATGATTGTCACTACCCGGCTTCTCATCAAGGATGAAATCCTCCACCAGACTGCTGGCAGCACGGGCACGCGGCAGGGGCTGACGGCTTTTGGCAGGGACGGCCTCGCTGACGGTAATGGCTGCGGATGGCTCCCGTGTTTCACGCGGGGCCGGTTCATCCACCGGTTCCGACTCCGGATAACGGGCTTCGGATGGTATGCGTGTGGTTTCAAACAGCGGGTCACGCTGACGGTAGATATCTGCCTCCAGAGCAACGGGATTGCGACGGTTGAGGGGCGAATTGGCGGCCAGATCACGGGCTTTCTGCAGCAGGTCGGTGATTTTGCCCACGGATTTGCGGCTGTAGCCCAGCAGATCACGGTTCAGGCTCAGGCCGGGAGCAGTACCGCCTTTACCGGTATCACTGCGGGCGTACTGGAGCCTGTCCACCAGTCTCAGGATCAGGTCACCGGTTTTTTCGGTCAGGTCAACCCAGGAAATGTCCGCAACCAGGGTGATCCCTCCCAGAAACAGCGACAGCAGCACCACCAGACTGCCGTAAAAACCCAGCACGGTCCCGGTGAACAGGTGCGCCACCATGGCTCCGATCACGCCCCCGCCGATCCCCTGCGGGTAGGGTACGAACAGCATGTGGGCCAGTCCGCTGCCAGCCAGCAGGGTGAGCAGGGCACCGGCAATGGTGATCAGGGTATTGATGCCACCCATGGATGGGCCTGACTGACTTTTGGTCGGGCTGCGGAAAGCGGTCAGCCCCATCAGGACGAAAATGACCGGAATGGCGAGTGCGAAATAACCCAGCAGGCCATACAGCAGGTCGGCAACCCAGGCCCCCTTGCAACCGGCCATATTGGCACAGTTGCCCTGATGGCTGTTGTTGGGGTGAAACCAGCCCGGATCGGCGGGGTTGAAGGTCAGGAGGGCGAGCATGAAAACGATCGCAACCCCGAGGGAGAGGATGAAGGTAGCCTGTTGCAGGCTGGCGCGTTTACGCTGGTTCAACTTAATGTCCGTCGTTGCCAAGTCTTGTTTCCTTTCAAAGTTGCCACAACGTTGCATGAAACCCTGAGGGCCGGATTTTCATGAAGTCTGCCCGATTATAAAACGGATGACGACCGGTATAACAGGCGCGATCCTGATTATTACTGTATGGTCCGGTCTCTGCACCGGTCAGGATGACACGGTTTACAGGGGCTGGCATCATTACCATCTTGTGATAACGGAGAATTATACATGAACCAGAAGCATTGCAAGTTACTGATCCTCGGCTCCGGCCCGGCCGGTTATACCGCCGCCGTTTATGCCGCACGCGCCAACCTCAAGCCGGTGCTGGTCAGCGGCATGCAGCCGGGTGGACAGCTTACCACCACCACGGAAGTCGACAACTGGCCGGGTGACAATGAAGGCGTGCTTGGGCCTGACCTGATGGAGCGCATGAAAAAACATGCTGAACGCTTTGAAACCGAAGTTATTTTTGACCAGATTACCCAGGTGGACTTCAGCCGCCGTCCCCTGTGGCTCAAAGGTGAGCGCACCGAGTATACCTGTGATGCCCTGATCATTGCCACCGGTGCTTCAGCGCGCTATCTGGGGCTGGCATCCGAGCAGGCTTTCAATGGACGGGGTGTTTCAGCCTGTGCCACCTGTGATGGTTTTTTCTACCGCAACCAGACGGTGGCGGTGATCGGTGGTGGCAATACTGCCGTCGAGGAGGCCCTGTACCTGTCCAATATCGCCTCCAGAGTCATACTGGTCCATCGGCGTGACAGTCTGCGGGCAGAAAAGATCATGCAGGACCGGCTGTTCGAGCGTGAGAAGAACGGCAATGTCACCATCCTGTGGAATCATGTGCTGGATGAGGTGCTGGGCGACCAGAGTGGTGTGACCGGCATGCGGGTAAAGCAGGTCGAAACCGGTGAAGCCCGGGATATTGAGCTGATGGGGGTTTTCATTGCCATCGGCCATACCCCGAATACGGCCATTTTCGAGGGGCAGCTGGACATGAAGGGCGGTTATATCCGGGTACAGAGCGGACTGGATGGCGATGCCACCCGTACCAGCGTGGCGGGCGTCTTTGCAGCGGGTGATGTCATGGATCATGTCTACCGTCAGGCGGTCACTTCCGCCGGGACCGGCTGCATGGCGGCCCTGGATGCGGAGCGGTATCTGGATGCGCTGGACCGGCAGGACCGGTAGGGACCACTTCCATGCCGGATTCACTGAGCCTGTTCATGTTTGATCCCGAGCAGCCGAATCAGGATTTCCCGCCACTGGAGCAGGCCTGGGATGAGCCCAACGGGCTGTTGGCGGTCGGGGGGGACCTGAGCGTTCCGCGTCTGCTGCGGGCATATCGCAGTGGAATTTTCCCCTGGTTCGGTCTTCGTGAGCCGATTTACTGGTGGAGCCCCGATCCGCGTGCCGTCCTGTTTCCGGAGCGCCTGCGCATCAGCCGCAGCCTGCGCAAATCGATGCGTAACCGGGATTACCGGGTCTGTTTTGACCGCAATTTTGCCGAAGTGGTGCGCTCCTGTGCTGCTCCGCGCAGTTACAGCCGTGATACCTGGATCACACCGGCCATGCGGGCAGCCTATCAGCGGCTGCGGGATGCCGGTGTTGCTCATTCGGTTGAGGTTTATGATGCCGATGACAGGCTGGTGGGGGGGCTTTACGGTCTGGCCGTCGGGGGGGTGTTCTGCGGTGAATCCATGTTCAGCCGGGCCGTGGACAGCTCCAAAACCGCTTTTGTGGCATTGGCCTGGCATCTGCAGCACTGGGGTTTTGCACTGATTGACTGTCAGTTGCCCAATCCACACCTGATGAGCCTGGGGGTGGAGACCATCCCGCGGGCAACATTCCGTGACCTGCTGGATCAGCATGCCGCCACGCCGTCGGGAGCCGACTGGGCATTTCGGGAGGCGGTAGACCTGTCACGCTGGGAGCCGGGTGGCTGATAGCCATGCAGCAGCCGGGGACGCTCAGGAAACGTCCCCGGCTGCATGGTTGGGTTGGTGCCAATTTTGCTGAAAAATCAGAATAACAGTGGTTGGGGACCGGACTGCTGCAGCATCAGGCCCTGAATACGTGTGCCGATACGGTCACTGAGGCGCTGCCAGAAATCCTTTTCCGTGGTGAAGTTGACCAGATTTTCTTCCCCGATCAACTCACGCGCCACGTAACTGGTACTGCCAAGGCCATCAATCAACCCCAGACTCACGGCAGTTTCACCGGTCCAGAACAGGCCGCTGAACATATCCGGTGTTTCCTTCAGCCGTTCTCCGCGTCCTTCACGCACCACCTGGATAAACTGCTGATGGGTCACTTCCAGCATCTGCTTGACATGGTCGACCTGCTCCGGGTTTTCCGGCAGGAACGGATCCAGCATGCCCTTATTGGTTCCGGCGGTATAGAGTCGCCGTTCCACCCCAAGCTTGTGCATGGCCTCGACAAACCCGAAGTTATCCATACGTACGCCAATGGAGCCGACGATACTGGCTTTGTCAGCGTAAATTTTGTCGGCAGCGGCAGCGATGTAATACCCGCCCGAGGCGCACAGGTCGGCGACCACGGCATAAACCGGAATGTCGCTGTGTGCCTTTTTCAGGCGGCGAATTTCGTCATTGACGTAACCAGCCTGGACCGGACTGCCGCCGGGGCTGTTGATGCGCAGGATGATGCCTTTGGTGTGCTTGTCCGCAAAGGCGCGCCGCAGGCTGGGTACCAGCAGGTCGGCACTGGCCGGTGCGCCATCCATGATCACGCCATCAATATCGATCACTGCCGTATGGGCCGTGGAGCGGTTGCCGGTGCTGTCCGTGGTCCGGCTCATCAGCCCGGATACCATGATCAGGCTGAACAGCAGGTAGGCCGCCAGCAGCAGTTTGAAAAAAATGCCCCAGCGCCTTGCCCGGCGTTGTTCCTTGATCCCTTCGAGGGCAATTTCCTTGAGTGCCTCGATGGCTTTTGATTCTTCATTCATGCATTTGCCTTTGTAACCAGTCGGTCAGTTCGCCCATGTTTTCAAAACAGGCCAGCGGATTGTGCGTCATGAGATGACTGCTGTCATGCATGCCGTGACTGACGGCAACGGCATCCACCCCGGCATTGGCAGCGACCAGCAGGTCAAAAGCCGTATCACCGATCATGAGGGCGTCAGTCGCTGTGAGATCATGGTCGGTGAGAATCTCCTGCAGCATCTGCGGGTGCGGCTTGGCAAATACCTCATCGGCCGTGCGCGAGACAGGAAACAGCATTTCCAGCCCGCTGTCTTTCAGGGCCTTGTCCAGTCCCCGGCGTGACTTGTTGGTGGCGATGGCAAGCTGGAAGCCCCGCTCCTGCAGCCAGCCCAGTGCCTCCCGGACTCCTGGAAACAGAGCACTCCGATCCGGTGTGCGCACCAGGGACTCCTGACGGTATTCGTATACCAGTGCTTCCAGTGCCGCCCGCTCCAGTTCCGGGTAAAGCTGCCGGACGGCACTGGCCAGCCCGCTGCCGATAATGCCCCGTATCTGTTCGGGGGTGCGCGCCGGCAGCCCGAGGTACTGAATGGCATGCTGCATGCTGATCATGATATGGGCACCGGAATCCATCAGGGTGCCGTCCCAGTCGAAAATCAGCAGCTCATAGGGTTTTTGGCGCGGGGCCGGTGTCCTGTCCCGATTCGGGTTCATGTCAGGTCCATGATGATTCATGTGTTATCCATGCTTTTTTGTCTCTACTGTTTTCTGTCGGTCTTTATCTGTTGCAGTACCGCGTGCAGTTCTGCCGGCAACGGAGCCTCCAGCCGGTAGCGCTGGCCATTGGGTTCAAACATGAAATCCAGGCTGGCGGCATGCAGGAACAGGCGTTTGAGGCCACGTTTGCGCCACACCCGGTTGAGGCTGAAATCCCCATAACGCTCGTCACCCAGCACCGGATGACCCAGGTGGGCCAGCTGGACCCGGATCTGGTGCATGCGTCCGGTCAGTATCCGGACATCCAGCAGGGTACAATCCTGTCCCCGCCGTTTGGGGGTGAAGATGCTTTCAGCGGTCCTGCCATCCTCTTCAGCCTGTGCGACCTGAATCTTGTGCTGCTGGTGACCGGCCCGGCGCAGGTCCAGACTGACCTGGCGCGGCCCGCCCTGCCACTGACCGGCAGCCAGCGCCAGATAATGCTTGTCCATGCCGCCTTCGCGCAGCAGGCGATGCAGTTCGGTCAGGGCCGGGCGCGATTTGGCCAGCAGGATCAGGCCGCTGGTATCCCGGTCCAGTCGGTGGGCCAGCTCCACAAAAGGCAGGTTGGGGCGCAACTGGCGGAAGGCTTCAATCAGGCCGATACTGATACCGCTGCCACCGTGTACCGGCAGGCCCATGGGTTTGTTGAGCACGATAAGCTGATCATCCTCCAGCAGCACGGCCTGTTCCAGCTGCTCCAGCAGGCTGGTCGATGCAGCCCCGGTATGGGCGCTGTGCCCGGTATCGGTCTCCCGTGTCAGCGGTGGAATCCGGATGCGCTGGCCGGCCAGCAAGCGGTGTTCCGGCTTGACCCGTTTTTTGTCGATTCGAACCCCGCCCTTGCGTAATATCCGATAAATCACGCTCTTGGGGACTTTACGAAACTGACGGAACAGGAAGTTGTCAATGCGCTGGCCGGCTTCGTGCTCGGAAACCGTGTGGTAAGAAACTGACATATAAAAGCCTTTGTTTCAACAAACTGCCTGAATTATCCTGAATGACATTGAATGCAATCAGGCAAGTTGCTATATTTCGACGTAGGTTGTTGACAGATGGTAACATCTGTCCGACCGCTGAGTCAGACGGATGGTATTTCTGACAGATGGCGTCGGTCAGTGCCGGCATGGCTGTTCAGGAACCCATGATAGGACTCGGGAATGCATGATTCAATGAAATTCCATCGCCTTTTCCGGCAGGAATTTTAACGGGGCAGGTGTCTAAAAGAACCACTTGAACGCATCTGCCTGTGTCCTGGCCGCAACAAGCGTGGCCAGATAATGTGATGGCAGCTACCTGCTGAGTTTTAACCTGTTTTTCAGAAAGAAAAAAGAATTATCCCATGCAGACAGGATTCTGCATGTTATTTTGGAGCAGTCCGCCCAATGGGGAATGTACACCGCCCGGTTTGCCGGTTGTCCGGTGACATTTTGGGGGTATATGTACCTGGGACTGCCGACAAGACGGAGCAACGAAGAAGCAGCAATTCCCGGTCATTTTGCAACTAAGTAATTGATAAAAAATAACATTTTCTTTGAATTTGCACAGTGTTAATTTGTAAGTAGTTGATTTTAATAAATTTTTATGTAATTCTATCAGTAAGAAAACCACTGAGTTTTCAATTACTTACTTTTGTCAACTGTGCAGATGAACGGTAAAATCCTATTTTTTTCAATAAGATAACTTTCAGATGACCGGGAATTGCTGACGAAGAAGTTACAGACACTGATTGATTTTCAGCCCTTTAGGATATTCGTCAGACTTGCGATGAAAAATAACGGTTCCCGGTTTTTTCAGACAGAGCAGTTTATTCCGGCCTGAAAGTGGGTCAGGTGGGCCTGTGTGTACTTCCTGAAACAGACGGATCAAGTAGGTGCTGCACTTTTTTAGGTGTAGTACATGAAGAGAATACTGATTAATGCGACGCAGGCAGAGGAAATCCGCGTCGCCATGGTGGACGGGCAGCGTTTGTACGATCTGGATATCGAGCATCCATTTCGGGCCCAGAAAAAAGCAAACATCTACAAGGGCGTCATTACCCGCATAGAACCCAGTCTGGATGCCGTGTTTGTCAATTATGGCGCACAGCGGCACGGTTTTCTGTCCTTTCGTGAAATTGCCCGCGAATGCTATCACCCGGATGCCAGAACCGGTTCCGGCAACCGTGCCACCGTCAAGGATGTCGTGCGCGAGGGCCAGGAAATTCTGGTACAGGTCGACAAGGAGGAGCGCGGCAACAAGGGCGCAGCCCTGACAACCTACATCAGTCTGGCCGGGCGCTATCTGGTGCTGATGCCCAACAACCCGCGGGCTGGCGGGGTTTCACGCCGTATCGAGGGCGAAGACCGTCAGGAGATCAAGCGCATTCTGTCGGATCTGGCCATCCCGGACGGCATGGGAGCCATCGTGCGCACGGCGGGCGTGGACCGCGAACTGGAGGAGCTGTCCTGGGATCTGGATTACCTCATGACCCTGTGGAATGCAATCCAGTCGGCTTCCGGGCAGCACAAGGCTCCGGTACTGCTGTATCAGGAAAGCAATGTCATTATCCGCGCCCTGCGTGACTATTTCCGCCGTGACATCGGCGAGATCGTGATCGATGATCCCCGGGTTTACAACCAGGCCCATGATTTCATGATGGCGGTGATGCCGCACAATATCCGGCGGTTGAAGCAGTATAAGGACAGCACCCCGCTGTTCAGTCGTTATCAGGTTGAACACCAGATTGAAACCGCCTATCAGCGCACCGTGACCCTGCCTTCGGGCGGGGCCATTGTGATTGACCATACCGAGGCCATGATCTCGATCGACATCAACTCGGCCCGCTCCACCAAAGGCCAGGGGATCGAGGAAACCGCCCTCAACACCAACCTGGAAGCGGCAGACGAGATTGCCCGCCAGTTGCGTCTGCGCGATCTCGGCGGCCTGATCGTGATCGACTTTATTGACATGCTGCCCAACAAGCACCAGCGTGAGGTTGAACGCCGGCTCAAGGATGCCCTCAAGGTTGACCGGGCCAGGGTCCAGGTTGGACGCATTTCACGCTTCGGCCTGTTGGAAATGTCGCGCCAGCGCCTGCGTCCCTCACTGGGGGAATCCAGCCAGATCATGTGCCCGCGCTGTGAAGGGCAGGGAACCATCCGCAATACCGACTCGCTGGCCCTGTCGATTCTGCGCCTGATGGAAGAGGAGGCCATGAAAGAGATGACCGGGCGGGTGATCACCCAGCTGCCGGTACCGGTGGCGACCTACCTCCTGAACGAAAAGCGGGATGTGCTTGCCGATGTCCAGCGCCGGCGTAATATCCAGATTACCGTGATCCCCAATCCGCACATGGATACCCCGCATTTCGAGATTATCCGGGTGCGCACGGATGAGATGGAAGGCTATGGTCCCAGCCATCAGCACATTGCCGATGCGCCCCGGCCCGCCGAGCAGGAGCAGGTGGAGGAAAAGAAAGTCCATGTCATGCCGGTGGCTCCGATCGTCGGCAATGTGATTCCGAGCCAGCCGGCCCCCAACCTCCCGCGCAAGTCTGCCGCGGCAGACCTTGATGAGGATGACGTCGCGGTACAGGATACCGAAGCGCTGGACATGGAAAAGAATCCCGGTCTGATCCGGCGCATCCTCAACAGTCTGTTCGGCCTCAATGCCCGCGTGGATGAGCCGGTGAATGCGGTGCGCGAATCTGTTGAAGCCCATAAGGCCGCCGAGGCCGAAGCTGAACAGCAGGCAGAAAGCGGAGCCGGCAGGCGGCGTTCCGGTTCACGCGAGCGTAGCCAGCGCAACAATCGCAATGAGCGTAGCGGACGCGGCAACAGCCGCTCCGAACGTAACAACGCCCGCAACACTCGTGATGACAGCGAGAGTGAGCAGGAAGAAGCCGCCGAGACCGGTACTGCTGCCGATTCGCAAGGGCGGCAGGGACGCAGCAACCGTAATCGCCGGGACCGGAATGCCAGCCAGCGTCAGCCACGCTCCGAACGCCAGCCGGCTGATGAGGCGTTGCTGACTGAGCCGACTGATGGGGTGGATGAAAAGGCAGCCGGTACCGCCAGCATGGAAACGGCGGCTGAGCCGGCAGCACAGTCCGGCCCGGATGAAGCGGTGAATGAAGGCCGCAGCCGCAGACAGCGCAGTAACACCCAGGACAATGACAATCGGCGCAGTCGGCGGCGACGCGGGCGCAACCGTGATGAGGCAGCCCCGGATGAAGGGTTGGCTGACAGCCCGGCCCCGGAAGATATCGAAACCGAGGCTGAAGTCGGGCCGCTGGAAATCGACCGGCCTGCGCCGGACAGTCAGGGCCAGAACAACCGCCGTAATCATCGGGACAATGGCCGGACCCGGACCCGCAGTGCCCGTAACCGCAATCGCAACCGCTATCACGATGATCCACCGGCAGCATCCGGGGATGACAATGCCGAAACCGCAACAGGTGGTGATGAGGCTCAGCCGGAGGCAGGCCGGGAGCCGCGCCGCTCTCGCCAGCGTGAACCTCGTGCGCCTGAAGCTGAACTGGAGCCGGTTGTCATCGACATTGGTCCACGCCGCTCCCAACGCCAGACAGGCAACCGGAAGGGGCCTGCTGCTGGTACCGCATCCACTGCGGAACAGCAGACCGGGGCTGCCCCTGCAGCGATGGCACCCAATGCCGATGAGGCTGATGCTGCAGTGGATAATGACAACAGCACAGCTGTTGTTGATGCGGAAGTCGCTGAGGGGGCAGCAATGGCCGCAGAGACCGAGGCAGCGCCTTCGGAAGCCATGCTGGAGGCGGCATCCGGTAATGCGAGTGGCCGCAGTGCCCGTCATCGCTCGCGGCGACAGGGGCGGCGGGAGTATTCCCGTTCTGAACGGAGTGACAGACGCAACAGGCAGACTGCTGCAGACGCAGAGACAGAAACGGAAACTGAGGAGCAGCAGCCGGTTGCTGATGGAACAGGGACCGCCGTGGTGATGGCTGAAGCGGTGGCAGCGGAAGACGCTGCTGTGGCAGAAGTGGCTGTGCCGGTCCCGGTGGCTGCCGATGCAGCAGCGGATGTTACAGATGCCGACCGGATGATCAGTGCTGAAGCGGTGGTGGCAGTTAAAGCTGAAGCCGATGCGGAAGACGTCGCATCCGTCAGGGTGGCAGCCGTAACAGAGGTGGTTGTGCCAGCCCCGGTTATTGTTGACACAGCCGCAGATGTCGCGAATACCGATAATCCTGACGGGATAAGTAGCGCTGAGGCCGCGGCGGTTGCGGGTGACGGGGTGGAAACGGCTCAGGCTGTTACGCCCGTCGCTGAAGCAGTACCACAGCCGGGCAGCGCCACAACCGGGTCTGTCCCGGAAGAGCCGTCGGCAGAGACAAACACAGCTGTCAAAGGGAAAGCGGCTGCCGAGGCTGTTGTCACGGTGGCAGAGGCAGAGCTGGAAACACCGGCACTGGCAGCATCCGCTACCGATACGGAAGAAGCTGTCGGAGAAGAGGCCGTAGCTGAGGCTGTCACTGTGGCAGAGGTGGAAGTGCCTGTAATCACGGAGCCTGAAACTGCAGCCGCAGTGACGGCTGTGGAGGAAACCGCCCCGGCCAAACCGGCAGCCCGCAAACCGTCTTGGATGCATGTTGATCCCCGGCAGGAGGAAACAACGGTGGCTGACAGCAAGTAGGCGCTTAATGCGGCCTGCGATGAGGTTTTAGGACGTTTCCCGAAGCCTGTGCAGCAGAAATGCATACACACTGACTTCAAACCCGCAAGACCGGCTTCTGGCCGGTCTTTTGGTTTCCGGCAGGTGTCGGAAGCAGAGCCAGAATCAGAAGTGGCGGGCCTGAATATGAGCCAGCAGCCCTTCCGCAGCATCCTCCACCATGTCCAGTACCCGTGCAAAACCCTGCACTCCGCCGTAGTAGGGGTCCGGGACTTCTTCGACATCCCAGCGGCTGGCATGCTCCATAAACAGGCTGATGCGTCCATGGCGTTCGGGTGGAGCCATCGCCAGCAGGTGAGCCAGGTTGTTGCGATCCATGGCCAGAATATACTGAAAGGTATCAAAATCCGTTGCCATCACCTGCCGTGCCCGCAGCCTGGACAGGTCGATGCCACGCTCCAGGGCAGCGGTCCGGGAACGTTTGTCGGGCGGTTCACCGATGTGGTAGGCATGAGTGCCTGCAGAGTCGGTCTGAATCCGTGTCTGCAGCACACGGGTCCGGACCAGCCGGGTGAAAACGCCCTGTGCGGTAGGCGAGCGGCAGATATTCCCCATGCAGACAAAGAGCACGTTAACTTTTTCCATGTAATACAACCTCTTGTACCAGATGCAGGACATGGGGCAGGCATGGCGCATGTCTGCTGACCATGGTGTCCCCACGCTTCTGCGGTTTGCCGGTCAGTTTAATCCGTACCCGCCCAAACGCAAATAGGATCAGGGTCTGAGCTTCACCTGACAAATGTTACATTTCGTTAATTTTCGGCAATATTCTGGCAAAAGTCCTGGTGTTAACTCCGCTGGTTTATCCCTTAACCACAACCTTCGGGAGGAGTCGACCCATGCAATTGCTGCAGCGAGAGCACGGTCAGGAACAGCCGTACTGGCTTGCCGGGCCTTTCAAAATCCGTTTGCCTTTCATCCATTACCGGTGGGAGCTGCCGGAAATGATCCAGGGCCTCATCATGTTTGTGGTGGGGCTGGCGATGATCCCGCTGCTGGAAAAGTATCTGGGCATGCCCTATGAAGCCGCACTGGCCTTTACCTTTATCGCCGGGCTGGGTTATATCCTGCCGGCCTTGCTGGGTGTGCCGCTGGTACCGGGCTGGATTACGCCGGCGATTCCGGTGGTGATTCTGTACCTGCAGGGCTTCGAGCCCGGCCCGGAAGCGGTCAAGGCCATGTTCGCGCTGCAGATCGAGGTCATGCTGATCTTCCTGATCCTGGGGGTGACGCGTCTGGGGTCGCGGCTGATTGACGTCATCCCCAACTCGCTGAAATCCGGCATCATCATTGGAGCCGGTATTGCCGCCATGATGGGAGAACTGAAGGTCGGCGGACGGGTGGAAGCTACACCGGTTTCGCTGATCGTCGGTTCGCTGGTGTGTGCCTATATCCTGTTTTCGCTGTCATTCAAAAGCATCATCGAAAACAACTGGCTGGCAAAGAAAATTGCCAATTTCGGCATGGTGCCCGGCATGATTCTGGCCATGTTGGTTGGCTGGATCGTGGGTGAGTACCCGTGGCCGGATATTCAGTGGGGCATCACGCATCCGGATGTCGGGCTGATGTGGGATTATCTGGTGTTCAGCACCGGTCTGCCCGGCTGGGATACCTTCCTGCTGGCAATTCCGACCGCAATCATTGCCTATGTCATCGCTTTCGGTGACATTATTGTCGGCTTCACCCTGGTCAGGCGTATCGACCATCTGCGCAGTGACGAGAAAATCGAGGATAACGTGGACCGTGTGCATCTGGTCACTGCCATCCGCAACGCCATGCACGCCTTTTTTGCCCCTTGGCCGGGGCTTGCCGGTCCTCTGTGGACAGCGGCGCATGCCACGGTTGCCGAGCGTTACGCCATGGGGCGCAAGGCCATGGATTCAATCTACAGCGGCGGCGGTACTTTCTGGCTCACCGGCCTGATTGCACTGTTCATCCTGCCGCTGGTCACGCTGTTCAAGCCGGTATTGCCGATTGCGCTGTCGCTGACCCTGATCCTGACTGCCTACATCTGCATCATGGTCGGTATGGAGCAGCTGAAGAACTCGGTGGAGCGCGGTGTGGCCGGGATTGTTGCGGTGACACTGGCGATGCCGGACCCGAAATCGACTGTTTATGCGGTGGTGATCGGGCTGGTGCTGTACTTCCTGATCGAACGCCCGAAGCTGATGGGGCGGCATGATCCGTCGGATGAAGTGATTTTTGCCGATCCGGAGCAGTCTCCGAAAACGTCAAAAGCCTGACAGCAAAAGACCGACAGGCAGCCGGAATGACTCAGGCTGCCTGTCGGCTGCCTCTCCCCTCCCGGCCCGGTCGGGTCTGTCCCTGTCACTGCGGCACCGGTACCTTGGACAGCTCGCCGGCCACCTCGCGCACCAGCCGGGGTACCAGATAGCCCGGCAGCTGCTGCCGCAATCCGGCCATCAGTGTCAGCGCCTGCGATTCCGCCACCTCGAAATGTGCCGCCCCCGTCACCCGGTCCAGCAGGTGCAGGTAGTAAGGCATGACCCGACTGGCAAACAGTGCCTCACTCAGTTCCGCCAGCACGGCCACCTGATCATTTACCCCGCGCAGCAGCACGGACTGGTTCAGCAGTGTGACCCCGGCCTGATCCAGTGCGGCCAGCGCCTGCTGCACATCATCGGCCAGCAGCTCACGGGCATGGTTGGCATGGATTACCATGACCTTGCGCCCTGGGAAGTGTTGCAGCAGTGCCAGAAAGGCAGCATCAATACGGGCAGGCAGCACCACCGGCAGACGGCTGTGGAAACGCAGGGTGCGCACATGGGGCAGGGCAGCCAGCCCGTCCAGCAGCGGTGCCAGTCGGCGCTCTGACAGGGTGAGTGGATCACCGCCGCTGAGAATGACTTCATGAACCCCGTTCTGGCTGCGGATGTAATCCAGTGCAGTCCGCCACTCGTCCCGGACCGGGCTGGCCTCGCTGTAGGGGAAATGACGCCGGAAGCAGTACCGGCAATGCACCGCACAGGCCCCGCTGGTGACCAGCAGCACCCGGCCCTGATATTTGTGCAGGACACCGGGGCGGACTTCGGCAGCCCGGTCACCCACCGGATCAGCCAGAAAACCGGGCGACTCCCACAGTTCGCGTGCCTGGGGCAGGACCTGCAGCAGCAGGGGATCATCCGCCCTGCCGGGCTGCATGCGTGCCAGATAGCTGTGCGGTACCAGTACCCGGAAATCGCGTGCCGCCGCCGGTGCGGCCTGTTCCGGGGGCAGCTCCAGCAGGCGCAGCAATTCCGGCAGTTCACGTACTGCCTGAGCCAGTTCGCGTGACCAGCTTGAAACAGGAGGCGTTGTCATTGTCGTCATGGTTTCGGTTCCCGGCAGTTCATGCCTGCCATACTGGCCGTTCAAGCTGCGGGATTATAGGAGCGGCGCTTCAAAGTGCAAGCAGCCGTTTTCCGGGAGCCGTTTTCCTGATAGGGTCGGGAGATTAGTGCAGGGAGATAAGCAATGCGGGGCGTATTATCGGGACTGGTACTGCTGTTTGCCGGGGTGGGGTGGCTGATCTGGGGTATTGCCGATCATGACCCGGCACCGCGTGCCGACTGGGTGACAACGGAAGGGCAGGTGGCCGGCATGCACCTGACTGATACACGCAAGAGTGGACGGACCCTGAGCATTACGCTGCGGGATGATCCGGACCGCTTCGGACTGAATTTTCTGGAGCGCATACCCGGTCTGGAGCAGCGCCTGACAGCACGGGTAGCGGTCGGCACCCGGCTGGCACTGGAAACGGTGGCGCGTGAACGGGCGCGTGCCATGAGTGCGTCCCCCGTGACGCTGACGATTCTGGTGCTGCGGGTGGGGGATGAGGTGCTTTATGACCGTGATGATTATACCGGTCAGCGCCAGCGCCTGATTTTTCTGATCAGCCGCGGGGCGGCACTGCTGGCCTGGCTGGTGGCGGGCGGTCTGCTGTGGGGGCTGGTGTGCAGTCTGCGGCGCGGAACCGGCAGGCGCTGACGGTTTCTGCCGGTTTCAGCTCCCGGCCAGCACTTCAAACCACCGTTCCACCCGGTTGCCCTCCTCATCCACCACCGTGAGCTGGTGCCTGCCGACTGCCGGTTGCATGGCCTGCTGGTGAAAGGTACGGGTGGTGCCGACAAAACGGTTGTCCAGATGCCAGTAGAGCAGGGCATCCGGACGCTGGGGTACGGCCCGGAACACTACCTGTCCGCGCTGGCCGTCCAGCTCACGCGGCAGGTATATCCGGGTGCCGTCCTGTGGATACAGCAGCCCCAGTGCACTCGGGGTTGCCACCTCGCCGTCCCGGCAGTCGGGGCGCCACGGCGGCAGCGGCTGGTAATCGGCATGGTACTGGCGGTAGAAACTGGCCTGATCCGGGGGCAGCACAAACCAGGAGCGGGTCTGCATGTGCGCCACGGACTCACAGTCGCTGTTGACACGCCACTGTCCGGTGGCATCCAGGTGGATGCGCGGGTGATACGGGCTGAGGCGGGCGAAATGGCTGCCGACCGGAACCGGTACCTGCCGGGTTCTGCAGGCCCCATTGCTGAGATAACCGTCATCCCGGCAGACCGCCACGGTGTTGAGCTGCCATTGCGGCGGCTGGAACCAGCTGCCGGCTGCCGGCAGCAGATTAAAGGTATTGAACAGAATGGGGGCAGCACTTTGGGTACCGGTCAGGCCGGCGCGTCCGACACCGCTGGCATTGCCGACCCAGACCGCCACGGTGAAATCCGGATCGACACCGATGGCCCAGGCATCGCGCTGGCCATAACTGGTGCCGGTTTTCCAGGCCACCTTGCGGCTGCTGCTGAATTTTTCCCAGTAGCCTTCATCACCGGGGCGTGCCACTTCCAGCAGGGCTTCCAGTGTCAGCCACACCGAGGCACTGGACAGGGTGGCAAGCCGCCGGCTGGGGCGGGCCTGTTCCTGCAACAGCCGTCCCCGGGGCCAGAATGCCTGTTGCTGCGCTTGTGTCTGACGGGCACGGTTGGCCAGACCGGCGTAGGCCACGCCCAGCTCCCAAGGGGTGGCTTCCGCCCCGCCCAGAATCAGGCTCAGGCCATAGTCGGATGCACTGCGGTTGAGGTGGGACAGGCCGAACTGGCGCAACTGGGTCAGAAACGGCTCGACCCCGCGCAGGCTCAGCAGGTTGACCATGGGAATGTTGAGCGAACGCGCCAGCGCCTCCCGGGCACTGACCGCACCGTGATAGCGGCGGTTGTAGTTCTGCGGGGTGAAACCGCTGTAGTTGACCGGCACATCGGCGACCAGTGAATCCGGCAGGATCAGGCCCTGCTCGATCAGATCGGCAAACAGCAGCGGCTTGAGGGTGCTGCCGGTGCTGCGCGGGCGCTGGATCATGTCGATGGCATGGCCCTGATCCTGCCGGCTGTCCATGTCCGGGCGGTTGCCGACATAGGCCAGGGTACCCAGGCTGCGGTTGTCCAGCACCAAAATGGCCAGATTCTGTATCCCTTCCAGTGCCAGCTGTTCGCCGCTGCGCCGGGCCAGATTGTTGAGCGACTGCTGCAGGGGCGCATCCAGGGTGCTGTGGAAACGCTGCTGCTGCGGGTACTGGCGGCTCAGGGTATCCAGCAGGTGCGGAGCCAGCCGGGGCAGGGGATGGGGAGCCTCGGGCAGCGGCTCGGCCAGTGCCAGCTCATAATCCAGTGTCTCCAGCGTGCCCTGCGCATGCAGCAGGGTCAGCAGGCGATTGCGTTTGGCCAGCAGTTGTGCACGATTGCGGCCCGGATGGATCAGGGCCGGATTATTGGGCAGGATGGCCAGCATGGCACTTTCAGCCCAGGACAGTTGCCCGGGTGCCCGCCCGAAATAACGCCAGGCGGCGGCCTCCAGCCCCACCACATTGCCGCCAAACGGGGCATGCGCGGCGTACAGGGCGAGAATGGCCTCCTTGTCCAGCCGCATCTCCAATCGCCAGGCGCGCAGGATTTCCAGCCCCTTTTCACTCAGGGTACGCGGCGGATTGCCCCGTGCCAGGCGGATGACCTGCATGCTCAGGGTGCTGGCTCCGCTCACCACCCGTCCCTGGCGCAGGTTGTCGAAACCGGCCCGCAACAGGGCCAGCATGTCCACGCCGTGATGACGCCGGAAACGCCGGTCCTCAAAGCGGATCAGGGCGGTGGCGAACTTGTCCGGTACCGTTGCCGATTCGGGAAAGCGCCATTGTTCATCAGTGGCAATGTGTGCACTCAGCAGGTGACCGTCCCGGTCCAGCAGCAGGCGTGAATGGTCGGTGCTGAACAGCACTTCCGGCAGGCTGAAGGCATGCCACCAGACCATCCCGGCACTCAACAGCACCAGTACCGGGATGGCTGCCGGGGCCTTGAACAACAGCCGGCGTTTTTTACCGGGTCTGCCGCTCATCATCCGCTTTATCCGGTTTCCCATCCGGTGCTGTTCAGTCCGCCATTGACATCACGGCTCCCGGCACTGGCAGCACCTTGAGGATATCCAGTCCCAGACTGCCGGTCTGTGCCCGGATGCCGGGCTGGTACATGGCTTCCACACTCACGGGCGGGAAGCGGAACTGCCCCAGATAGGCGGCATTGATACGCACCGTGACCGTGCGTGTGGCACCGGCCTTGAGGTCGAAGTAACTGAATACCCGGTCATCCCGCACATCCTGATGGCTCAGGCCGGAGGGGGTGCTGTTTTCACCCGTGGTGGGACTGGTGCCGATTTCCGCCCCCGAAGGCAGCAGCGTGGCCAGGGCCAGCCGTTTCAGGTCCTGCGGACCGGTATTGGTGACCGTGACGGTGAGCACGTAGTCCTGGCCCTGCTGCAGTTTCAGTCCGGGGGAGGCCGCCGCTGGCGTCGCTGCCGGCTGGCTGTTCCAGGCCAGCATTTCCCGGCCCTTGCGGTCACTGAGTTTCACCGCCAGCGCCAGTCCCTGCTCCTGAGCCTGTTCGCTGCCTGCCGGGGCGATACCGCGCCGGGTCAGGCTGGCATACAGGCGCAGCGAACTGTCATTGCGCAAGGCCACCTGGTAGGCCTTGTCTTCTACCCCCAGCAACCGGTTCAGCAGGGCCTGCGGGCTGTCCAGCGTGGCAGGGCTGCCCTGGTTCAGGGTCAGGCTGGCCTTGACCGGTGCCGGTGCACTGTCGAGGTAATGTGCTGCTGACAGCAAGGCCCAGCTCAGGTCGTGGGTATTGGGCCGTATCTCGCTGCCCAGCGCCTCGCCCAGCTGCTCGACCAGCCGGGCGGCATCCTGCTGGCGTCCCAGGGTGATCAGGGTTTCCAGCTGCAGCCCGAGGGTGCCGAGACGCTGGCTGAAGGTGGTATCGGATGGCGTGACATCCAGATTCGTAGCAATCAGCCCTTCGGTGGTACGGCGGGCGGCTTCGGGCTGCCCCGACAGCTGGTAGGCGGCAGCCAGCAGCCAGCGTGCCTGAACACTGGCTTTTCCGGATTCGCGCAGCCGGTTCATGGCCCCCAGCTGTGGCTGTTCCCCCAGGGCCAGTACATACAGGCGGTAAGCCTGTGTGGCACTGGTATCAGCGGTATTGCGGCTATCCGTGGCGTTATTCGCAGCATTTGCTGCCGGGGTGGTGCCTGCTGTCTTGCCGGGAGTCCAGTTCTGGGCCTGCCGGACCTGATAGGACTGCCAGCCGCTCAGCAGACCGAGCGGTACGCTGTAGCCGCGTTTGCGGGCCTCAATCAGGAAGTGGCCGGCGTACAGGCTGGCCCATTCACTGGCTTCCGTGGAGCCCGGCCAGTACATCAGGTTGCCGCTGCCGCTCTGGAAGCTGTTCATGCGTGCAATGGCCCGTTTGACGTAGCCTTCGAGCTGTTGGCGGCGTTCGGCATCCAGCTGCAGCAGGGTGGACAGATAGAGCTGCGGGAAGGCGGTGGAAGTGACCTGCTCCAGGCAGCCATGCGGGTAATGCACCAGATAGTCCAGGTGCTGTTCCAGATTCAGGTTGGGAATTGCCGACAGCACCAGGTTGGCCTGATTGCTTCCCGGCAGGCCGAAGGGCTGCAGTACGGTTGTCCAGTCGGCACCGGGGTCGAGGGCCCGGTTCAGGTTGCGCACTTCCGGCAGGCTCGGGGCCTGAATGTTCAGGGTGACTTCATGACGGCTTTCCTGTGCGGTATCGGGCTGGCCATCGGCCTTGAGCGCCACTGCACGGAACTGCAGCGTGCCCGGCCCCGGTTTGTTACCGGCCTTGAGCGGCAGGGACAGGGTTTTCTCGCCGGTACCGGTGATATCGACCTTGCGCGGGGCCGCCAGCGAGGTAAAGGCCGTATCGCCCTGCATGCTGACTTCCACCGCCTTGATGGCCGGGTCGGCGGTAAACAGGGTCAGTGGCACTTCCACGCTTTCACCGGTTCGGAGGCTGCGGGGCAGCGAGGACAGCAGCATGAGCGGCTGGCGCACAAAGACTGACTGCTCGGCCCTGCCATAGGCTGTCCTGTCGGCAGCCACCAGCATGATGCGCATCGCACCGAGGTAGGCGGGGAGCGCCACGGCATGCTCACGGGTCTGACCGGCTTCAAGGTGGAAAGCACCGAGGAATTTTACCACCGGCGGGAAGCGTTTGGGTTTATTGGCGGCATCGTCAATCTGGGCCTCATCCCCGCCACCGATGGCCAGCATGCGCTCCAGTTCACCACCGTAGGCACCGACCACCTGGTCATACAGGTCCCAGGTCCGGATTCCCAGCGCCTCCTTGCGGTAGAAAGCCTGATGCAGGTCCGGGGTCTCAAAGCGGGTCAGCCCCAGCAGGCCCTCGTCCACCACCGCCAGGGTGTAGTCCATGGGCTTGCCGTTTGCTTCGCTGACCTGAAACAGCTGACTGCTTTCCGGTTTCCATTCATCCGCCGCCTGGATCAGCGGCTTAAGACGGGTGGACGGGTCCTCCACCATGAGCGGAATAATGCCGTACAGGCGCATGGGGCGGTCGTTCTGGCGCTGCTGATGCCCCTGCAGCAGGGTGACGCTGACATAGGCATTCGGGGCCATGGCGGCGGTGATCGGCACCGGAACCTGCGTGCGCTGGCCATCAAACTCGACCCAGTGCTGTGCCAGAATCCGGTTGGCATTTTCCACCGTCAGCAGTGCGCGCCCGGCGGCGGCTTCCGGCAACTGTACCTGAGCCGTGTCACCGGGCTGGTATTGATCCTTGTCCGTGCTGACACTCAGGCGCGCCGCTGCACCACCCCCCTGTTCCTGGGCCCGTCCGGCCCAGCCCGGCCAGTCCACGTACAGGGTCTTACCGCTGCAGTGTTTGCCTTCAAGGTCGCAGGCTCGCACCAGATAGCGCCCCCAGTCCGGGTAGTTGATGCGGAACTTCCATTCACCCTTGCCTGCGGTGGTGTTGACAATGGTCTGCTCCAGCTTGCTGCTGTTGCTGGCATCGGCGTATTCGGCCAGGGATTCCGGGGTCTTGTCCCACCACCATTTCCAGTCGATTTTATAGAGTGTGACCTGCACGCGGGGCAGGGAGACATCGGTACCAGCGGCCGTCAGGCTGGCCAGCTCCACGGTGTGGTCGGTATCGGTCAGCAGCATGCCGCGCTCGGCATCCCCTTTGGGCAGGCGCAGGCCGATATAGTTGGCAAACGGGTAGTAATCCATTTCCTGTTTGCTGATGCTGAAGCCGCCACCGTCCTCGAACACGCGGCTGGTGAACCAGGCACTGAGCAGGCCCGGTGGCGGCTGTTCGGGCTGGAAGTTCTTGCTGAAACTCAGGTGGCCCTGCTCATCCAGCCGCCCTTCCAGCAACTGCTGGTCGGCACTGTCCAGACTGCGGGCCGGGTCATCGAAGCTGAAATCGGCATAGCGGTCGAAGCGGGTGGTTTTTTCACGCAGGCGCACGCTCACGTCGGCCTTGAGATCGGCGGCGGTACCGCCATGCAGCCACTGGGCGAACAGGGTCGCTGTCGGCAGGTCATGCCAGCCTTCGAGCCTGTCGGTACCGTAATCCAGTTCGACCTTGAGGCGATTGGGACGGATGGTCTCGATTTTCAGGCGCTTGTCAAAGGTGCTGCCCCCCAGTACCGCCTTGACCAGCCAGTCCCCGGTCGGATCAGTCTCACGGGTTTTCAGGGTGAAAGGGTAGAACGGCCCGGTGGGCTGATTGCCGGTCAGGGTCTGGCGCAGGCGGCCGGCAGGATCAAACAGCTGCAGCGTGACCGGATGCCGGGTTGGCAGGGTCTGGTCACGATCCTGCAGCACAAAGGTCAGGTGAATGTCATCACCCGGACGCCAGACACCCCGCTCACCATACAGATAACCCTTGAGGCCCTGCTGCAGGGTCTGCCCCGATACCTCGAACTGGCTGGTTTCCAGTACGGTATTGGCATTGAGTTTGAGGTAGGCACGATCATCGCCTTTCTGTGCCAGCAGCAGGAACGGGGTAGCCTGCGTTGTCAGGGTGGCGAAGCCCCTGTCATCGGTATCGGCACTGGCCAGCTCCTGCCCCTGGAAGTTGCGCAGGGTCAGCTTCACACCGCTGTCCGGGCTGGCATCGCGCAGGTCGGTGGCAATGACATGCACATTGCCGTTGCCTTCCTGCTTGGCGATCAGGCCGATATTGCTGGCGATAAAGTTACGGCTGGCCCGGGTTTTTTCTTCATTATAAAAGTAATAGGCGCTGCTGCAGGGATCTTCACGCTTGTCCCACTCATAACGGCTGTCCTGATCATTATTGCTGATACCGGTATCCAGCACGTAGTTTTCGATCCCGTCCCAGCCGCTGGCGGCCGTGCTGTCTTCATCCTCGTTGTTCTCCAGCGTGGGCAGCGGCTCGGGGCTGAGGCCGGTACAGGTCCGGGTCACATGGTTGCGGTTCACTGCCAGCTCCAGCCGGTACAGGGTGCCGGGGCGGGCCTTGAACAGCTCGCGGGCATCGAGGTTGAAACGGTTCCAGCGTGCAGCGTTGGCACTCGACAGCGGAATGGTCCTGCGCCACACATACCGTCCAACCCGTCCGGTCTGGTTGTCACCATCAAGCCCGTTGACCTGCAGGAACTGGGCGATATTTTCCGGGCGGATTTCCATCACCGACAGATCAACCCCTTTGACCCCGCGGGCCTCGAAAGCAATGTTCATCAGGCCGTTTTCCGGCAGGATATTACCAACACCGGCAAAGCGCACCGCCGGTTTGGGAGCTTCCAGTGTTAAGGTCTGCTGCTGGCGCTCGCCGAGTTTGCCCAGACGGCTGTCAAGCGCACGGATGCCGGCCTGCAGCACCAGGGTGTGCTCACCCGGTTCCAGCTCGGCATCCGGATACACCAGCAGCTGGCTGCCGATGATCTGGGTTCTGGCATCCTTGCCGCCCAGCTGCACCAGTCCCTTGAGGTCCTGCTGCGGGTCCAGGGCATCGGAAAAACTCACGCGGGCCTGCAGGCGGCCTTCACCGGCCTCGTCCAGGGCCTCGATGCGGGTGACGCTGAAGGTTTCCCGGCTCGGGATCACCACGTCATGGCTGCCGGTGCTGCCACTGCCCCGTGCGCCCAGATTCTTGCCGTCCCAGGCCAGTTTCAGGTCGGCGGCAAAGGTTTCACGTGCAATCGGCCCGATAACAAAGCGGTGCTCGGTACCGGGGCCATTATGTTCCCAGCTGATCGGCAGGGGCTTCTGCTGTGAACTGGCCTGCAGGATTTTCTCTGCTGCCTGCGGCTCCAGGTAGTCGGCGCTGAACAGGGTGCCACCGAGCTGCATCTGTTCTGGCTGTCCGGACAGTGGCTCCAGCCCGCCACGCTGCAGTTCCAGTTCCAGGGCTGCGGTGCGGATGTCAAAAGTAATCGGCTCCAGTCCTGCCGGAATGTTGAGCAGGCCCTCGGGACTCAGGGTCAGGGTCTGACGGGAGTCGAAAGCCAGCGGGGCCTCCGGCTCGAAGACCATGCTGCGTTCGGTATCGAAGCGGGCCTTGCCGGTGACACCGGCCATGTTGAGGTAACTGTCGGCACTGCTGCCGATCTGGTCGGTGCTGATGACCGGCTCGCGGAAACTGATGGTAATCGGGTCTTTGCGCGCCTGAAGCGGTGGCGGGCGCTGGCTCAGGATGCTGGCCGCCATCCGGGCCTGATCCTGCCGGGCCTGTTCTGCGGTTGCCGTGCCGGCAGCGCTGTCCGGGTTGGTACCGTTCTGTTCCCCGGACGGGGATGTGGTCGTTGTCGTGGCCGGGCTGGCGGCACTGCCGGAGCCGGCTTCCGTGCCGGAGCCATTGTTGCAGCCTGTCAGACTGGCGAGGCCCACGGCCAGGATCAGTATCAGCAGCTGTGGCATGTGCCGATAGGGCTTGAATTTCATGATGTTAACTCCCCCGCAGGATTTGGTGTTCATCCAAGTTTAGTTTAGACCATGGACAGAAAGAAATTGTTGCAAAAGTCATACGCGAATCCGTTCAGCGGGTATTCGGACCGCATTCACTTGTTTTTGCACACCTTGATGCACTTTTTTGGTGCAATTTTGTCGGTTGTGGGCAGGTCATCCCCGATACAACGGCCTGATACCGGGGAAAATCCGGGGGTTGGCATGGAGTTTGCATTGTTTGGGAGTGTGCCAGTTGATGCAGTTGGTTGCTGAAACATAAACACGTTTTGTTATTCTGAGGAGATGATTGATGAGTGTCCGATTGCTGTTGTCCCGACTGCCCCTGGTGTTGAGTCTGCTACTGGGGGCCGGTGGTGCCCAGGCGCACGGTGGTCATGCCCACATCGGGGATAATCTCCTGCACCTGTTCTACCACAGCGGCCTGGCCTTGCTGATCGGGCTGGGCGTGTTTTTTCTGTCACGCCGGCTGATTCGGAGGCTGAAGCACACCCGCAAGCCTGCTGATCACTGACACCCGTGCGTATGCAGGCTCAAGCTCAGGCGACACGACAGGAACCCCCGGTACCGACCGGCTGGATGGCTGAACTGGCGCTGGAATTTGCCCGGCGCGGTGACAGGACGGTGATGGCCGGACGCCACCAGCGTGGCCCGTTGGCGGTACAGCGCCCGTTTTACCCGGAAGGCGGGGTCTGTCACGCTTATGTACTGCACCCGCCCGGTGGTGTGGTAGGGGGGGACCGGCTGGATATCCGGCTGACTGTCGATGCGGATGCCAGTGCCCTGCTGACCACCCCCGGTGCCACCAAGTTCTACCGCTCCGGCGGGCGGCAGGCATGGCAGCAACAACAGTTCACCGTTAATGGCACACTGGAGTGGCTGCCGCAGGAAATGATTTTCTTTCCCGGTGCGGACGGTCAGCTGATCACCCGGATTCACCTGAGCCGTGAAGCCCGCTATATCGGCTGGGAAATCCAGTGCCTCGGGCGTCCGGTGATCAGCGAACGCTTTCTGTCCGGCTCACTGTTGTTTGCCACCCGTTTGTACCGCGAGCAGAAACCCCTGTTTATTGACCGGCTCAGTGTGTGTGGCGAGCCGGACCTGCAGGGCTGTGCCGGGTTGCGCGGTCAGCCGGTGATGGCCACGCTGCTGGCAACACCTGCCACCCCGGCAGTGCTGGAGCAGGCACGTGCCTGTTGTGACGAACCGCTGTCACAGGGGCAGGCCGGTATCACCCTGCTGCAGGATGTACTGATCGTGCGCTATCTGGGGGCCAGCACCGCCGAAGCCCGGCGTTTGCTGCACCGTGTCTGGCAGGCCGTGCGTCCGCTGGTTACAGACCGCCACGCTGTCACCCCGCGCATCTGGAATACTTAGGAGAACTCCCTTTCATGGAACTTACCCCCCGCGAAAAAGACAAGCTGCTGTTGTTCACTGCCGGATTGCTGGCAGAACGGCGCAGGGCGCGTGGTCTGAAACTCAATTACCCGGAAGCGGTCGCCCTGATCAGTTGCGCGATTATGGAAGGTGCCCGCGATGGCCGGTCGGTTGCTGAAATGATGGACTATGGCCGCACCCTGCTGACCCGTGAGGATGTGATGGACGGCATCCCCGCCCTGATCCATGAAGTGCAGGTGGAAGCGACCTTTCCCGATGGCACCAAACTGGTGACCGTGCATGATCCGATTGTCTGAAGAAGGAAAGGAAGGAGCCAATACAGCATGATTCCCGGAGAGATTTTTCCCGCTGACGGTGACATCGAACTGAATGCCGGTCGTGAAACCATGACGGTCACGGTCGCCAATACCGGTGACCGCCCGATTCAGGTCGGCTCCCATTATCATTTTTTTGAAACCAATCATGCACTGGATTTTGACCGTGACCGGACCCTGGGCTTTCGCCTCGATATTCCGGCGGGCACGGCCGTGCGTTTTGAACCCGGTCAGACCCGTGAAGTCGGGCTGGTCGCCTATGCCGGCAGCCGTGAAATCTACGGATTCCAGGGCAAGGTCATGGGTAAACTGTAAGGAGGGACGGCATGGCGAAAATAAGCAGGCAGGCGTATGCCGAAATGTACGGCCCGACCACGGGCGACCGCGTGCGTCTGGGGGATACCGAACTGATCATCGAAGTGGAGAAGGACCACACGGTCTACGGCGATGAGGTCAAGTTTGGCGGCGGCAAGGTCATTCGCGACGGTATGGGGCAGTGCCAGCGCGACAGTGCCGAGGTTGTCGATGTGGTGATTACCAATGCCCTGATTCTGGATCACTGGGGGATTGTCAAGGCTGACATCGGTATCCGGCACGGGCGCATCAGCGGCATCGGCAAGGCCGGCAACCCCGATACCCAGGCCGGGGTGAATATTGTGGTCGGCCCCGGCACCGAAGCGATTGCAGGTGAAGGGCAGATCATTACCGCCGGTGGCATCGACTCCCACATTCATTTCATCTGCCCGCAACAGGTGGAGGAAGCACTCATGTCAGGGGTAACCACCATGATCGGTGGCGGTACCGGGCCGGCAACCGGCACCAATGCCACCACCTGCACGCCGGGGCCGTGGAATATCCACCGCATGCTGGAAGCCGCCGAGGCATTGCCGGTGAATCTCGGTTTTCTCGGTAAGGGCAATGCCAGTCTGCCAGGGCCGCTGCATGAACAGATTGCCGCCGGGGCCATCGGCCTGAAACTGCATGAAGACTGGGGCACCACCCCCGCCAGTATCGATAATTGCCTGACGGTAGCGGATGAAACCGATGTGCAGGTGGCGATCCATACCGACACCCTCAATGAGTCCGGTTTTGTGGAAGACACGCTGGCTGCCATGAAAGGCCGTGTCATTCACACCTATCACACCGAAGGGGCCGGGGGCGGGCATGCACCCGATATTATCAAGGCAGCCGGACAGGCCAATATCCTGCCATCATCCACCAACCCGACCCGGCCCTATACGGTCAATACCGTGGATGAACACCTCGACATGCTGATGGTCTGTCACCACCTGTCCCCGGCGATTGCTGAAGATGTGGCCTTTGCCGAAAGCCGGATTCGGCGTGAAACCATTGCGGCTGAAGACATGCTGCATGATCTGGGGGCATTTTCGATGATCGCTTCCGATTCGCAGGCCATGGGGCGGGTCGGGGAGGTCATTACCCGCACCTGGCAGACGGCGCACAAGATGAAAGTCCAGCGTGGCAGTCTGGCGCCTGATCCGGCTTCCTGCGACAACTTCCGTGCCAGGCGCTATGTGGCCAAATACACCATCAACCCGGCCATTACCCACGGCATTGCACATGAGGTTGGCTCGGTGGAAGTCGGCAAGCTGGCCGATCTGGTGCTGTGGAAACCGGCTTTTTTTGGCACCAAGCCCGGCCTGATCATCAAGGGCGGCCTGATTGTCGCCGCGCCGATGGGCGACCCCAACGCCAGTATCCCCACCCCGCAGCCGGTCCATTACCGCCCCATGTTTGCAGCCCTCGGCAAGGCCCGCCATGCAACCACCATGACTTTTCTGTCCCGGACTGCACAGGTGGCCGGGGTACATGAACGGCTGGGCCTGCAGCGCCTGATCGGGGTGGTGAAAGACTGCCGCAGCATCAGTAAGGCCAGTATGGTGCTGAATGATTACCAGCCGGTGATTGAGGTGGATGCACAAACCTATGAAGTGCGTGCAGATGGTCAGTTGCTGGTGTGTGAGCCAGCGCGGGAACTGCCGCTGGCACAACGTTATTTTCTGTTTTGAGGCGCAAAAGCCGGGGAGAATCCAAAGCCATGCTGAAACTGAGTGAAATGCTGCCTGATCCGGGTACGGGAGCCGGGTTGCTGCTGACCTTGCCCTATGAGCGCCGGATTATCAGCCGCCAGCGTGTCACGCTGGATAACGGGGCCGATGCCGGGCTGTTCCTGCCACGCGGCACGGTGCTGCATGACGGGGATTACCTGCAAGCGGACAGCGGTGAAATCATTGTGGTCAGGGCGGCCCGGGAAAGTGTGTCCAGCCTGTACTGTGATGACCCGTTGGCACTGGCGCGGGCCTGTTATCACCTTGGCAACCGTCATGTGCCCCTACAGATTACAGCCGGCATGATCCGCTATCAGCATGATCATGTGCTGGATGACATGCTGCACGGGCTGGGGCTGCATGTCACGGTGGAGCAGGCATCCTTCGAGCCGGAGCCGGGTGCCTACGGTGGCGGCCACGCTCATGCCCACCGCCAGGATCACGATGCCCACCCGACGCATGACCATGGACCTCACCATGCCCGCCACGCTCACCACTGACACCCCGGCACTGGTGGCTGACCTGCCGTTGCTGCGCCTGTTGCATCTGGTCAGCCCGAGTCTGCCGATCGGCTCTTTCACCTACTCGCAGGGGATCGAGTGGGCGGTTGAAGCGGGCTGGATTCAAAGTGCAGACGATCTGGCGAGCTGGCTGGACAACCTGCTGCATACCGGGATGATGTTTCTGGACCTGCCGATCCTGCAGCGCCTGTATCAGGCGGTGGAGCAGGAGGACAGGGCGGCGCTGCAGCACTGGATTGATTACCTGAACGCCAGCCGCGAGACCGGTGAATTATGGCAGGAGGAGAAAAACCGGGGGCGGGCACTGACCGACCTGCTGATTGCGCTGGAGATACCGCTGGCAGCGCGCTGGAAACCGGTGCTGGCACGGAATCAGGCAGCGGCATTCGCAGTGGCGGCCGTACACTGGCACATTCCGCTGCCACAGGCGGCTTATGGTTATGTGTGGAGCTGGCTGGAAAATCTGGTGCTGGCGGCGGTAAAAATCATCCCGCTGGGACAGACGCAGGGGCAGAAGATTCTGCATCGCATGGCACCGCAGTTACCGGGCATCGTTACTGCCGGACTGAGGGTCAGCGATGAAGCCATCGGCGCATCATCACCCGCGCTGGCCATCGCCAGTTCACGCCATGAGACGCAGTATACCCGTTTATTCCGATCATAAATTCCCCTTTGTATGGCTGCCTCCGGCGAGGCGGCAACCGGGGGGCACAGGAGAAATTGACATGTCCAATCCGTTAAGAATTGGTGTCGGCGGTCCGGTCGGCTCCGGCAAGACTGCCCTGCTGGATGCGCTGTGCAAGGCCATGCGCGCTGATTATGACATTGCCGTGGTTACCAATGATATCTATACCCAGGAAGATGCCCGGTTCCTGACCCGCAGTGAGGCCCTGCCTGCCGAGCGCATTGTCGGGGTGGAAACCGGTGGCTGTCCGCATACTGCGATCCGTGAGGATGCCTCCATGAATCTGGCGGCGGTGGAGGATCTGCAGGCGAAATTTCCCGATCTTGATGCCGTGTTCATTGAAAGCGGTGGTGACAACCTGTCTGCCACCTTCAGCCCCGAGCTGGCTGATCTGACCATCTACGTGATTGATGTGGCGGAAGGGGAAAAAATTCCGCGCAAGGGGGGACCCGGTATTACCCGCTCCGACCTGCTGGTGATTAACAAAATCGATCTGGCACCGTATGTGGGGGCCTCGCTGGCGGTGATGGAAAGTGATACCCGGCGCATGCGCGGTGACAAGCCGTTTGTGTTCACCAACCTGAAGGAAGGGGTGGGTTTGCGGGATATTGTCGGCTTTATTGTGCATCAGGGCTGCCTGCCGGATTAATGCGCAAGAGCACTCATGATTTGCGACCTGACTTCCTTCGGATCACCCTGTTTCATCGTGGCCATGACGAACACCGCCCGTCTTCCTGACGCTTTGGCCCACTGCTGGCCAATCAACTCTTTTTCACGGCGGAAACGCTTTGTGCACCGCTGGTCAAACGCTGACTGGCATGATGTTCGCAGTCATTTTTCTCCACCCCGTCCTGACGGGTGATGGCCTCCGGAAACAGCGGCAGCACCACCGGCTGATCCGGGGGTCAGGATGTGCTACTGGAAACAGTGGGGCAGACCGCGTACCAAAATACGCAACCTGATCCGTCTGGGGCTGCCCATCAAGGCTGCGGTGGCTTGTGGTCGCTCCAGCAAAGGCTGGTGGCGTAGCTCCAGGTCACACGGCATCAACGCAGCACTGGGATTGAAGTTCCTGAAACAACAAGGCCTGTTCTCACTTCGGGACGGCTGGATTGCAAGTCACTATGGTTGATGAACCGCCCTGTGCGGAGCCGCATGCAGGGTGGTGTGGGGGCTGGAGGTTAGAGACCTCCGGCTACCCGATTAGGTTTTTTCTGCATTTTCGTGAAATTCTTTAAGTTTATAATAATGCTCGTAACAATAGTCTGCGACAGCCACAGGCTTACCCCTTAGCTCGATAAACATATAATTTATGGCTGTGACATTTAAATCTATACTGAGCCTCTTGCAAAACTCTCTGTTTAAGCGAATTTATGGCCGGAATGGCATA
>DAOPKY010000050.1:0-31219 GCA_035391465.1 Thiolinea sp.
TCAATTGTCATTTGTTACCGTACGGTGGGTCAGTTTTCGATTGCTGTTGACATTTATCGTGATTGATGGCTCAACCGTCCAGGAGCCGGGAGCCACACAAACCACCTACCGTTTGCACATAGCGATCGACCTGATCAACCTGAGCTTGCGTCAGGTCGAAGTGACCACGGATAAAACCGGGGAGAACCTGGACCATTATCAGCTGGAGTCGGGTGATGTGGTACTGATTGACCGGGGCTATAACCCGCCCAAAACCCTGGTGCCCTTTCTGGACCGGGGCGGCGAGGTCGTGTTGCGTTATAACGCCCACAGCATGAAGCTGTATGACGTGGATACCAATGACCCGGCGGGCCAGCGGATGACAAAGGTGGACTGGGAAAGCCGGTTACAAACCCTGAAGGGGCAGCCGGGCCACTTTCCGGTTTATCTGTGCCGGGGGAATCAACGCATCCGGGTGTTTGTCCATGCCATACCGCTGCCACCGGAAAAAGCGCAACAGGCAAGGCGACAGGCCAAGAAGCGGGCGCAGAATAAAGGGCGAACCGCCAGTGATAAAGCCCTGTACCTGAGTGAATGGGTATTGGTACTGACCTCATTGCCGCCGGAACTGCTGGATACAGAAACCGCATCGGCACTGTACCGGGTCAGGTGGCAGGTAGAACTGCTGATCAAACGCATGAAGAGCCTGTTGCAGATAGATGAGTTACGTGCTCGCAAAGGCTCCCAACTGGCTGAACTGTATCTGCATGGCAAGTTGCTCTACGCGGCGGTGACAGAGAAAATCATGCAACGACGCTTCCCGGCTGCGTGCAGGAAAATGGATGCACCCCGCCAACTCACTGACTGGCGTTTGTGGCAAACGGTCGCTGATGACCTGAGGGCTGGGATAAAGGGTTGCTTCCCGCCCTCAGCACAGTTTACAGAGGATTGCCTGAAAAGTTTGGCAGAACGTCGGCGAAAGCGGGGCTTGCAAGCCCTGCCGGCAAAGGTCATGGGCTGGATCAAGATATGCCGGAAACTGGGAGTGAGCCATGTCTAATCAATGGCTTATGGGCTTAAGTTGGCGCGTTAGGGCTTTCAAGGTGAAGAATTGATCACTTGGTATTTAGCCTCTGCAAGTGACTGATTTCTCGGTTTTAGCTACGAGTCACACTTTCATGTGAAGTGGACATCGAAGCAATGAGAGCGCAAAAAGCAATCATAATTAATCTTAAGTGTTTGATTTATAAGTGGTCAATTTATCACCTTGAAAGCCCTAGTTGGCGCGTATGGGGTGCAGGGTAGCGCTGAAGGGTATCCGTTCACGCTATAAATCAATGACTTACAAATTTCATGAAATTTCTTGATTTTTCCAAGCCTATGATTTTACGAATTATTTATTCGCATGCCCGATGTGGTTCAAGTGGCTGGATCGCTTGAAACCCGCATTGGAGCGCGTGAACGCTTACCGCTGAAGGTAAGCACAGCTGCAAAATGATTATAACGCTTACTGAATTATTTTTCAGCAGTCTGAAAAATGACGTATCTGCCTGCCAAGTATTTGAGGCTTCTTGGGCAGAAAAGCTGTAAATTCTGAATCCGAAACTCAGGGTATTGGGTGGTTAAAAAAAGTAGTAGTAGTAGAATTTTTATCATATAATGGCCGGATTCATAGCGAGGGGATATCCATGTTTCAAAGAAAATATATCTTATATTACTCATCACTATTTTTGATTTCCCTATCAGTCGCCTCAACTCAAATTGAAGCCGCTTCACCGATGAACCTTGGTGCTGACATTCCTTGGCAATCGTCGGGCAATAGTGATGTTGCCAACATTAGCTCAGCCTTCAATGCCGCACGTCGCTCAGAAGAAAACCAGCTGGGATTAAAAAATAATAGTCTTGGTACGCTCAGAATGCCGACCCAAACAACTTGGAACGGGCTGACTGATGATGCAAAAGCCTTGTATCTAATCAACGCAGAACGTACTGCTCGTGCCAGTTCCGGGAGTGGTGTTATTGGCCTGCCGCTTGCCGGCATTGAAAGAAGGGTCGACTTGGTTGCTCAATCTTATGCCAATGTTTTGCTAAAAAACAATGCTACCGGCCACTATCAGCCATCTGGAAACGCCAGTGTTGATAACCCGGTCAACCGCCTGGATAAAAGGATAAAAAGTTCCTGCCGTGAATTCCTGGCTCGTTCAGAAAATCTTGCCTACTTCTGGACGGCAAGCACAGAACCAGTGGGCCAGGCCAATATCGATCTACCCATTGAAAAAGCCATTTATAACTGGATATATGCAGATGCCGGCTCCAACTGGGGACACCGTGAAACCGCACTCCTTCAAGATGAAACGCTATCTGACCAGGGAGAACCTTACGGTTACAAAAATAATAACGGCAGTAATCGGCATGAAGGTTTTCTTGGAATTCACAGGATCGGCTCAAAAAATTATATTCATCCAAGCTTGGTTTCGCAGCCATATCACTACGGTGAAGTGATTGTCATGAATATTTACGACTCTGTCAGCACCAGTGCAGCCAAGCAGGCGAAGTGTGGTTATAATATCATGTTATCAACAGACACCTTCAAACCGCTCAATAGTAATCTTAATAGAGCGCCAAGGGCATTCGCTGACAGAATCAGGGTGAAATCGGGTAAAACTGTAAGAATCAATGTATTGAATAACGATAAAGACATTGACGGCCAGATCATTTCCCTCAACAACTTTACAAAGCCGGCGAATGGAACCGTTGTTCGCACTGGCCAAGCCCTGAAATATACAGCGCCTCAGGGGTTTTCCGGGACAGATACTTTTTTCTACAGAATAAAAGACACTAAAGGTGCCAAATCAGCAAGGGCACGTGTCACTGTTGTCGTTAGTCCATAACAGCCGGTAGCAGAAAAAAACAGCTGGCTCCCTCCAGCAAAGGGGCCAGTTGCCTGTGTTTGGAAGGAAAAACAGCAGCCAGCAGGGAATACTGTGGCGCGCGCGGATTTCATGCCTGGATGTTCAAATCATCTGATGATTGGCCCGCCGGCAAACTGCCCGCCCTGAGAGGCTATATCGGGAGACAGCCTTAACCGGGCTGGTGGCTGTCCGCCCTGCAGGCTTTTCCAGGCATCATCCACCAGCTGCACCAGCTCATCCGTTGCCCGCCCGGCATCCCAACCCTGTGTCCAGGCTTTGTACAGGGTGTCCTGCACAAAGGACAGGCGCAACCGACCGGCCGTATCCGGCAGGCGCAGACTGCTTTTGTCCCGGCGTACCCAGACCTTGTAAAGCCTGCCCGAGCAGCTGTCGAGCTGCCCGGTGTCCACACCATAACGCACCGGAATCCCGCCCTTGCGGCTGTTGAAGGCAGCCTGCAACTTCGGGTCCAGCATGACATCAAACAGCAGGCGCTGCCCCTGCTTCAGTTTGGCATCCTCAATTTTGAGCAGGACAAAGCTGTCCATGGCATACAGCATGGTCTCCCCGGCTCCCGGTGCCAGCGCACAGAGAAAATCCCGTTCCGGCTTCAGGCCGTATGCCGTCATTTCCCCCTTGGCAAAATCCCCCATTACCTGCATCGCGGCCTGTCCGGCAATCACTTCCGCCGTCGCCTTGCTCCACAGCCGCCCCACATGGCCGGGATCGACAAACCGGCGCAGGCTCAGAAAGGTGGTCATCACCTCCCGTACCGTGCTGCGCATGTCGCCCACCGGGTTTCGCTCATCATAAAAGCGCTGAAAACCGGCAGACCCCGTTTTCCCCATCAGCATGTCGTTGAAAATAAAGCGCAGCTGCCAGGGCTCATCACTGAGGGCAATCGGCGTGAAACCGGCGGCCTTTATGCGCGGGGCCTGCTGCAGGAACATGGCCCAGCTGTCCGGCATGGTGAGTCCCAGCTGACGGTAGATGGCGGCATTGTAAAAGGCGGTATTCTGGATGTGCACACCCACCGGAATGCCGGCAATCGCACCGTTCAGCGCCACCTCGGCCAGCACTTCCGGGTAAAGAATGTCTTCCAGCGCCTCACCGCGCCAGTGCGACGGGGCCGGCTCAATCGCATCCACCTCGACCAGGGCCAGCATATCCCGTCCCGCCAGCCACTGAGTCATGGCCGGCGGGTAGCCCTGAGCCAGACGCTCGATGATACGCTCCCGCAGGTGGTCATAGGTGTCTATCGGGGTAGCGATAAAACGTGCACCACGCTTTTCCACTGCCTTGCGGATTTCATTCAGGGCCGCCTGCTCACCGGGCGAAGTCCACCAGTGCGTGAGTTCCACCTCAATGCTTTCTGCGGCGGGTGTGGCTGCCTGTACCGGCAGCCCGACACTCCCCGACACCGCACACAGCAGGATCAGCCCGGCCAGTCCCGGACATTTCGCCTCATGATTCATGCTCAGGCTCCTTGCGCTTCAACCAGCGCGCAACCTGCTCAAACGGCAAAGGGCGCGCATGCAGAAATCCCTGGGAATAACGGCATCCCATCTGGATCAACAGGTCCCGCACCGTTTCATTTTCCACCCCCTCACACACCACTTCCTTACCCAGACGTCCCAGCAGGGCAATCATGGATTCGATGATCAGGCGCATCCCGCGGTCTCCGGGAATGATCCTGACAAAACTCTGGTCAATCTTGATGGCATCATAGGGAATGCTGTTCAGGTGCGACAGATTGGCAAAGCCGGTCCCGAAATCATCCAGCGCGATGTGGATGCCGGCAGCCCGTACCCGTTCCAGCTGGGAGCGGGCCAGCTTGATGGAGCGGTCCAGAATCACCGATTCCGTGACCTCGATACCGATGTGACAGGCCATCTCCGGCTCCCGTGTCAGCTCCCGGATGCGGTCCACCACCAGACCGCTGAGCAGCAGGCTTTCGGTGATATTGACATTGACCGGTACACACTGGCGGTTCATGGCCTGCCAGCGCCGGATATCCTGCTCCAGAATGTCAAAGACCTGCAGGTTGATCTCCGAAAGGATCGACAGGCGCTCAGCCACCGGCATCCAGCGGTCAGGCTCCAGAATGCCCCGCTGTGGATGCCGCCAGCGCAGCAGCGCTTCCAGCCGGATCAGGGAGTTGTCATGAATATCGACAATCGGCTGGTAATACAGCACAAAGGCGCGCTGCTCGACCGCCTGATACAGTTCCTGTTCCATTTCCAGAATATGACTGATCGTCAGGCTTGAAACCTCGTCAAACAGGGCAAAGTGGTTACGGCCATTATTCTTGACATGGTGCAACGCCATATCGGCGGCACTGAACATCTCCTCCAGGCTGGAACCGCAGGACTGGCCCCAGGCTCCGCCCAGGCTGCCGCTGATGGGCAGATCATAGCCGGAAAGTGTGATTTTCCGGCGCAGACTGCGCAGAATCTGCTCGGCACGGTGCACGACCTGCGCCCGCTGCGTCACCGGCGTAATCACCACGGCAAATTCATCACCTGAAAGCCGGTAGAGGTTTTCACCACGCCCCTGCTCCAGTCCCAATCGCCGTGCGAACTCCACCAGCACCCGGTCCCCGGCATGATGCCCGTGGTTGTCGTTGATGGATTTGAAGTTGTCGACATCGGCCAGAATCAGTGCCGTCTGCCCGTACAAACGGCCAGCCCGGCCCAGCTCGTTCATGTGCTGCATGAAAGCGGCGCGGTTGAGCAGGCCGGTCAGGGTATCGTGGTTGGCCTGAAAGGCCAGTGAGGCATTCTTTTCACGGATTTCCCGGTAATTGCGCTCCAGTCGCACGCCCAGTGGCCGCAGGGTCAGGAACCAGATCAGCCAGACCCCGGCCAGCACCAGTATCAGCAAGGCCCCATACAGCAGGAAAACCAGACGGTTCTGATGCAGGGAAGCCTGATAAATGGCGATATTGAGTCCGCCGATGCCAGCGGTCAACCGCCCCTTGTCGGCCGTCAGCACGTCCACCGGCTGCCAGTAGTTGTAGCCTGCCCGCAGGGCCGGAATCGTGGCCTGACTGATGTCCCGCACCCGACGGTCCAGCCGGTCCAGCAGGATGTCGACCTCATCCAGATACTGCCTGACCTGATTTCGGGTACGGCCTTCCATCAGCCAGCGCGAAGCCAGGTGCGAGGCCATCAGTACCTGCAGGCGTTTCTGGTTGAGTTGGGCGCTGGCATTCATGCGCACAATGTCCTGACGTATCCGGTCAATCGTGCCGTCACTCATGTCCTGCGCCTTGAGATTGGAAAACAGGAACAGCACCTTGTTGCCCATGCTTTCCACCAGCAGACGCTGCTCGTAGGAAATGCCGGATGCCTCCAGCATGGCACGCTGCATCCCCAGCCCCATGTTGATGAGCAGGGCACAGCCCAGAATCAGCAGGCCAATAAAGGTAAAAGCCAGACTGCTGGTGAAATGAATACCGATGCCGATATTGGGGTCCCCCAACCGACGGGTCAATTTCATTGGCGTCGCAACTTTTATCAACCCTCACCTGCAGGGTAATGGATAAAGCACTCCGGGCGGCAATGGCCAGGCCCTGAAAGCCTGATTGTATCAGCCATTCCGGGTGACGTCCCGTAGCCCGGCGTTCGGGGCGGGCCAAGTGGTCAGTGCCTGAGCGTTACGGATGGTTTATCCTTACCCCAACAACCCGAATCGGAACAGGACAGACATGAAATTCAGGATTCTTTCCCGGAAAACCGTCTGGGACGGTTTTTTTCGCATGGCGGTTTACCAGCTCGAACATGAGCGCTTTGCCGGTGGCTGGGTCGGCCCCATGGAGCGCGAACTGCTGGAGCGTGATCAGGCCGTAGCCCTGCTGCTGCATGACCCCGACACGGATCAGGTATTACTGGTCGAGCAGTTCCGCCCCGGCGCCCTTGGTGACCCGGATGGTCCCTGGATGCTGGAGATTGTGGCCGGTATTGTGGAGCCGGGTGAAACCCTGGAAGCGGTCGCCCGCCGGGAAGCACGGGAAGAAGCCGGCTGTGAAGTGCATGAACTGCGCCATGTGCTGGACTACTACCCCAGCTCGGGCGGCAGCAGCGAAACCATCAGCATTTTCTACGCCACCACCGATCTGGGCCAGGCCACGAACGGCGGCCTGTTCGGCCTTGCCCTGGAACATGAGGATATCCGGGTACGGATCGTGAGCCGCCAGCAGGCGCTGCAATGGGTGTATGAGGGCAGAATCCGCGCCTCCATGGCCATTATTGCACTGCAGTGGCTGGCACTGGAAAAGGGGCAGCAGGGCTAGCCTGTCCCCAACCTCCACAAGGAGAGGAAGGGACTTTACACGGCAGTGGAAAAAAGGGGGGCAAATACCCGCCCCCCGGTACCGCATGAAGATCAGGCAATCGCCAGCATCAGCCGGTTCAGGCGGCTGACAAACCCGGCAGGGTCCTCCAGCTGACCACCTTCGGCCAGAATGGCCTGGTCCAGCAGCACGGTGGCCCACTCACCGAAGCGTTCGTCATCGGTTTCTGCGTTCATGCGCGCCAGCAGCGGATGGGTCGGATTGATCTCCAGTACCGGCTTGGTGGACGGGGCTTCATGCCCGGCCTGCTTCAACAGGTGCTGCATATAAAGCGCCATGTCATGCTCGCTCAGCACAATACAGGACGGGGAGTCTGTCAGGCGGTGAGACACCCGCACACCCTCAACCTTGTCCCCCAGACTGGTCTTGATGTGCTCGACCAGATTGCGGGATTCTTCCTCGACTTTCTTTTGCTCCTGTTTGTCTTCTTCGCTGTCCAGCTTGCTCAGGTCCAGTTCACCCTTGGCCACTGACTGCAGTGATTTGCCATCGAACTCGTTCAGGCTGCTGGTCAGCCACTCATCCACCCGGTCGGACAGCAGCAGCACCTCAATCCCCTTCTTGCGGAACACTTCCAGATGCGGGCTGTTTTTGGCAGCGGTGTGGGAATCAGCAGTGATGTAGTAAATCTTGTCCTGGCCTTCCTTCATGCGCCCGATATAGTCTTCCAGTGATACGGTCTGCCCGGCAGCATTATCATGTGTGGAGGCAAAACGCAGCAGCCTGGCCACCTGCTCACGGTTGGCGAAGTCTTCGCCCGGTCCTTCCTTGAGTACACGCCCGAATTCCTTCCAGAACGCCTGGTACTTCTCCGGCTCGTCTTTGGCCATGGTTTCCAGCAGGCCCAGCACCTTCTTCACGGAGCCGCTTTTCATCGAGTCGATGATCCTGTTGCTCTGCAGGATTTCACGCGAAACATTGAGCGGCAGGTCATTGGAATCAATCACGCCGCGCACAAAACGCAGGTAACGCGGCATCAGGTTTTCCGTATCATCCATGATGAATACGCGCTGTACGTAAAGTTTGATGCCCTGGGTCTGCTTGGGCTCAAACAGGTCAAACGGTGCCCGGGCCGGGAGATACAGCAGCGAGGTATATTCCAGCTTGCCCTCGACCTTGCTGTGGCTCCAGGCCAGTGCCTCCTCCCAGTCGTGGGAGACATGCTTGTAGAACTCCTGGTACTCATCAGCCGTGATTTCGTTCTTGGGACGCTTCCAGAGTGCGTTGGCCTTGTTGATGGTTTCCCATTCCGGCACTTTGTCCTGCTTCACCTCAGCCGGAGCATCTTCACCCCCGGCATTTTCTTCGCTCTCAAAGTCCTCCTTCAGCATTTTCACTGGCAGCGGAATATGATCGGAATACTTGCTGATCACCGAACGCAGCCGCCAGCTGCTGGCAAAATCCTTCTCGTCTTCCTTGAGGTGCAGCACGATTTCGGTGCCACGGCCCGGTTTGTCCACCGACTCCAGGGTATAACCGGACTGGGCATCGGACTCCCAGCGCACGCCCTCATCGGTGGGCAGACCGGCCCGGCGCGTCGTCAGTGTCACCCGGTCGGCAACAATAAAGGAGGAATAAAAACCGACACCGAACTGGCCGATCAGGTGTGCATCCTTCTGTTGATCACCGGTGAGCCGGCTCATAAACTCGCGTGTGCCGGACTTGGCGATGGTACCGATATTGCTGATGACTTCATCACGGCTCATGCCGATCCCGTTATCACGGATCGTGACGGTACCGGCGTCCTTGTCATACTCGACCTCGACCCGCAGTTCGCCATCCCCTTCATACAGGCTGTCATTGCTGATGGCCTCAAAGCGCAGCTTGTCACAGGCATCCGCCGCATTCGAGATCAGCTCGCGCAGGAAAATTTCCCGGTTGGAATACAGCGAGTGAATCATCAGGTGCAGCAGCTGGTTGACTTCAGTTTCGAACTGCAGGTTCTGTTTTTCGGACGTCGCACTCATCTCAATAGTTACCTCATGTCATGTCTTGCATTAGTGCAGCAAACATGGGGTGTCTCGGGACAATTTCAAGTCCGGGATATGGACAGAAACCGGATAGGGGGGAATAATGCGCCCGGCATCAACCGGTATATCAAGCCGTTCCAATACCTTTTTTATCAACCTTATTGCTTCAGGTACGCTTCCCCTGCCGCAATCTGCTACGGAAATCATCAAGTCAATGGATACACAGGAAATCGCCGAACGTTTTGCCGAAGAATCCCATCCTGACGTACTGCAGGAATTTGACCGCGCCAGCCTCGAAGAGCTGGTTGAAAAACATGAAACCCCGTTCATGGTACTGGACCTGAGCGAGGTGGATTTCCAGTATAAGTCGTTGCAGGCCGCCCTGCCCGGTGTCAAGCTGTTCTATGCACTCAAGTCCCTGTCCCACCCGGAGCTGGTCAAACGCCTCAAATCCCTGGGCTGCCACTTTGATCTGGCCACCAGCGGTGAGGTGGAGCTGGTGGAGTCCCTCGGTATCCGGGGCGACCAGTGCATCCATACCCATCCGATCAAGAAGGACAAGGAGATCCGCCGGGCGCTGCAGTTCGGCTGCAACCGCTTCGTGATCGACAATATGGAAGAGCTGAAAAAATTCTTCCCCTATGCCGGTCAGGCCGAGCTGATCATCCGGGTCAGTTTCCGCAGCAAGCAGGCGGTTGTCGACCTGTCACGCAAATTCGGCTGCTCACTGGAAGAACTGCCGCAACTGGTGGAAACTGCACAGCAGAACGGCCTGACCGTGATCGGCCTGTCCTTCCATGTCGGCTCCCAGTCCCTCACCCCCATGACCCAGGCCAATGCCGTGCGCTCCAGCATCGCAGCCATGAAGGTCATGAACAATGTGCACTGGAAAATTCTCGATATCGGTGGCAGCTTCCCGGTGTCTTATCAGGAGCAGGTACTGCCGATTGCCGATTTCTGTGCGCCGGTGATGGAGGCCCTGAGCGAAGTGCCTGAAGGGGTCGAAGTCTATGCCGAACCCGGGCGCTTTATCTCCGGCCCGTCCATGATCGAGCTGGTATCCGTTGTCGGCAAGGCCAAGCGCGGAGCACGGACCTGGTATTACCTGGATGACGGTGTCTACGGCGGCTTCAGTGGCCAGATTTTTGATCACGCCATCTACCCGCTGGCACCCCTGAAACCGTTTGACCCGACCGGCGAGTTTTTCCCCAGCGTACTGGCCGGTCCAACCTGTGACAGTATTGATGTGGTAGCGGAAAACATTGAACTGCCCGACCTGGAGGTTGGTGACATTCTGGTGGGCAAGAAGATGGGAGCCTACACCATTGCATCGGCCACCGAGTTCAACTTCTACCCCAAACCCAAGGTCGTCGTGGTTGAGGATATTTTCGACCCGGATACGGTAGAAACGGAAGCGTAACACCCGACACACCGGCACCCGGCTCGGGAGTCTGCGGGATGCATGGCCTGCAGACTCCCTCACCATGATTTACACCGACCCGATCCGGTCCAGTGCCTTTTCCAGCACCTCAAGGCTGGTTGCAAACGACAGGCGGATATGGCCTTCCAGCCCGAAGGCCGAGCCTGGCACCAGCGCCACTCCGACCTTGTCTATCAGGTAACTGGACAGTTCCACGTCATCCTCCAGTCCCAGCCGGTCAATCATGCCCTGCACATTCGGAAAACTGTAGAAGGTGCCATCGGAAGCCAGGCAGCGCACCCCGTCAATCTGGTTCAGGGTTGCGTACACAAAGTCATGCCGCTCTTCAAAGGCGTCGCGCATGGTCCTGATGCAGGATTGATCCCCGTTCAGGGCCTCCACGGCAGCGGCCTGGGAAATCGAGCACGGGTTGGAGGTACATTGTGACTGCACCTTTTTCATGGCCTGAATCAGCCTGTCCGGACCTGCCGCATAGCCGATACGCCAGCCGGTCATGGCATAAGCCTTGGATACCCCGTTGAGCACAATGGTGCGCTCATACAGCTGCGGACAGGTATTGAGGATATTGACGAACTTGCGCCCGCTGAACAGGATGTGCTCGTACATGTCATCGGTCGCCACCAGCACATCGGGGTAGCGTGCCAGTACCTGCCCCAACTGGTCCAGCTCCTCCTCATCATAAGCCACACCGGTCGGGTTGGAGGGACTGTTGAGGACAAAAAGGCGGGTTTTGGGGGTGATGGCCTGCTCCAGCACTTCGGGCGTGAGCTTGAAGTGATCCTCCTGGGTGGCCGGCACAATCACCGGCCTGCCGTCAGCCAGCAGCACCATGTCCGGATAGGATACCCAGTACGGGGCCGGGATGATGACCTCATCCCCCGGATTCAGCAGTGCCTGACACAGGTTGTAGAAACTCTGTTTACCGCCACTGGACACCAGTACCTGACTGGTCTGGTATTCCAGGGCATTTTCACGCCGGAACTTGTCGGCAACGGCCTGCTTCAGGGCCGGCGTACCTTCGACAGCGGTATAGCCGGTTTCGCCGCGCAGAATGGCGGCAATGGCAGCCTGTTTGATGTGCTCCGGCGTATCAAAATCCGGCTGACCGGCACCCAGACCGATAATATCCCGCCCCTCAGCTTTCAGCTGGGCGGCCAGTGCGGTAACGGCAAGCGTGGCAGAAGGCTTGACACGCCCGATGCGTTCGGCAAGTTGTATGTCCACTTAGTGCTTATATCCCTGGTAAAAATCCTGAAAACCCGGGCAACCGTAAACCCCGGTCGCCAGTCACCTGTTCCACAAGAACCTGTTCATGGTACCGCAAGATAAGCATCTACATAAGTGAGCAGACGGATTTTTCCTTAACAGAATGTCAGACGGGCATGAAACAGGTGCTTTCCCGCTGCATGCCACCCGCCATCACCGGACCGGCAGGGTACGGATCAGTGCTGTACCCACGCCTTGTAGGCATCCAGATTGCGTTCCTTCCCTGCCGCATAGCCGGCTTCGTACGCCTCATTCAGGCGCTGCTCCTCCCGTTGCGGATTGATCAGGTAGCCGTTCTGCCAGCCCTGTACAAATTCCGGATTGGTACCGGCCTTTTCCATCGCGACAACGGCGTCGTAGTATTGCTGATTCATGTGTTGACCTCTCATCGAAAAGTATATTGTGTTTCAGGCAACCGAGCGAAAAGCCGCCAGTGCACTGCCATTATCCAGCACCGTGCGTACTGCTGCCGCCGCCTGTGCCAGTGTGGCCTGACGACCCAGGTGTGTCAGGCAGATGGAAGCGGCATAAACCAGACTGTCATAGGTCAGGCCACGTTCCCCGGACAGTGCCGCCAGCCCCAGACGGGCCGCATGAGCCGCCAGGGCATCAGGGTTCACCATCATGGGAAGACCCTGCTCCAGCAGGGGCGGCTCGGGCAGCGCCTCCGGTAACGGCACTGCCCTGACCTCAGCCTGAATGCCCAGCACCTGCGGCAGCAGATCACGCGGCTGCAGTTCGCCGCCATCCTGATAGAAAAACAGTTTTCCGGCCTGTTGCAGCGACGGCACAATGCCACCCTCGACCCCGCGAATGAACAAAGCGGAGCTGAAACCGGCATGCCGCGCCAGGGCAGCATAAATTTCAGGATACGCCTTATGGACGTACCCCCCCATGTAATGGGTCCTGCGCCGGCCGCGTACCGGGGCCAGCAGGGTTTCCACCGTGGTCAGCACCTGACGCTTGACCATGCGCTGACGCAGCGGTATCAGTTCATGCAGCCGGGGCGCGAACCGGGCCTGATCCACATAGGTCCAGCCGCACCGGGCCAGCTGTGATGCCGCATCGGCACACCGCAGGCCGGTACTCACCCCGGCCGCTTTCAGCACCTTGTGGTGCGTGGCACCGAACTTGGGGCCGACCGCATCCAGGCCGTGCAATACCGCCGGTACTCCGAGGCTGGCCAGTACCGCAGGAACAAAGGTGGAAGCCGGGGTACAGCGCACAAAACCATCATAAGGATCGGACACATCCACTACCTCATCCACGGCAGCCGTCACGATGTCGGCCCGATCCAGCAATGCCTGCAGCGTGCCCCGGTTTTCCTCGTCCGTTTCACGCTTCATGCGCAGGGCAATGAGATAGATGGCCGCCTGCACCGGGTCTGCCTCAGGCTCCAGAATGTGCCGCATGGCCAGCAGCGCTTCCTCAAAGGACAGGTCCTTGCTGTATTCCGGTCCGGTGGCTACTTTCTGGATACAGGCACGCAGGTGCTGTCCGGGACTGGTTTCGGTCATGATGGTGTTTTCCATGAAAAAAGTTTAAGAAGGCGGGGCAGATTGCGGAATATCCCTCTCGGGGTAAGGTTTCAGCACCTGTTTCACCCCTGGGGCAGGATTACCCGCCCGTCAAAACCCGTCGACAGGCACTCAGCGTGATAACCGGGTCATGATCTCGCCTTCCAGATAGGATACCGGAATGGCAGACAGCAGGTTCATGCTCTGCACATCCATCACCCCGCTGACCAGCACCGGCACCCCCTGTGCATCCAGCCAGCCCACCAGCTCCTGCAATGGCTGGCGCAGCAGATGCTCACGGGCAATATCACCGGCAAACGAAGGGGCAATGCGGGCCAGTACCGGCCTGCCGCTGCTGACAAAGCTGCCCAGCGCGGCATCCCGGGCCTCAATGGCATTGATGGCCAGCCGGACTCCGGTCTGCATCAGGGCCGGAAACAGTTTTTCCGCAATCCACTGAAAGCGCCGGAAATGTTCATGTGAAATGGCCAGTGCCAGTGACTCCAGCGTCTGACCCTGCTGATTGAGCAGCGCCAGCAGCTCACGGGCACGGGCAGGCTGGGAAAACAGCCAGGCCCCGATTTCCACCACGATCAGATAGGGATGTCGGGTCCTGCTTTGCAAGCGCCGCGCCTCCAGTATCGCCTTATGGATGTTCCACCAGTCGAGCTGAAAACGGGTGGCATTACGCTCTGCCCCCGCCAGCAGCTTCCGGTAGGGTATCCGCCGGCCAGCCTGATCCAGCAGGAAGGGCTCGGCCAGCAACACGCCCGGTCCCCGGCTGCCGATGGTGCTGATGGTTTCCAGGAAACGGGGCTGCAGGGCCATGTCCTGCACCCTGGCCCGTCGGGGCCTGATCCGGGGTGACGGCCTGCGGGTATCGGCTCGGGCCGGTCGGGGAGCCGGAGTAACGACGGTGCCTGAAGCTGGAGCCAGTGCCACCGCCGTGTTACCCAGCGTGCGGGTAGTCTGCGGTGTGCCGGCTGCAACCGGTTTGACAGTACTGCGGGCAACCGGCGTCGGGGTTGGCCCGGCAGCTGCCGGACGTCTGGCCAGTGGCTGACGCCAGGGATTCCGCTGCGCCCGTGTGTCGGCCTCCTGATTTTTGCTGCGCTGCGGTACCGGATGGACATGCAGCTGCAGGCAGCGTTGTCCCCGATAAACCGACGGAATGAAACGGACTTCCACCCGCACCCCCTTGCGATCCCGACGTACCAAGGTCATCCGAACCCGTCCGGACGGGTGTGCGCCATTCTCGGTACCGGTAACCAGGGAGCGAAACACCGTTTTGTCCTCGTCCCGGACCAGTTCCGGTACCGGCGTTTTCAGCAGTTCCTCAAGGCGCTCGAAACCGAACAGGGACAGATAGGCCAGATTGGCGTACAGGTGCCTGCCCCCCATGACATAGGCCACGGCTTCGCGTGAAAAATCCACCAGCCACTGGCTGCGCAGCTCGGCAATACTGAGCAGGTGCTTGCATTGACGGAAGCGGCGCTTGAGACGCGCATACTTGATCAGGAAATCCAGCTGCTGGGACAGATAGTCTTCATCGGTTATGGAGATCGTGCAGACCTCGATACCGGACAGCCGGCTTTCCAGGACGCTCCAGCGCCGGGCACTGACATAGACCAGGATGGTGTCGGGCGAGTGCTGCTGCAGCAGGCGCAGCAAGTGCTCCTGATTATGGCCGGGCCGGGAAACGGGGTAGAACAGCAAGGCGGGCGAATCCGACAACTGATGCTTCAGCTCTTTCAGGCTGGTGGCCGGATGCACCTGAATATCGGTATCCAGGGCACGCAGCCGGACCTCCAGCCTGGAAAGGCCGGAACCTGAAGGTCTGATGATGGAACAATGGATGGGTTGCCGGTTCATAGCGCTGAAGATACCAATTTGCGCTGGCACCAAAAGTAATTCGACCGGTTTTCCCGACTATCGAGTTAACTGCCAAGATAGACTGACACTGGATCAGTTTTATTTATAACATGTTCCACAGACTGTCGAAGTTGTCATCGGAAAGTTCACCCTTCACGTCTCCGGAGACGGTCCGGTAGTGGAAATAGGCAAAGCCGCCCAGACACTCATCCAGCGCCCCCAGCATGATAATCTCCCGTTTTCCGTCAAGACCGATCAGCAGCTGGTCACCGGGCTGGAAGATATAGGCCGGCAGAATCAGCACCGGTTCGGGCCGGACGCCCTCAGCCACCGGCAGGTACAGGCCGGACTGGGGCAGCTTCTGGCGCAGGCTGCGGTTCTCAACCGCCTGCACCTCCAGCACGCCGGCGGTATGGGCCAGCAGCTCCACCCCGCAGTAAAGGCCTTGCTGGTTGATATATTCCATCCACTTGATGGCACCGACCATCCACGGATGCTCATCATCATTGCGGTTGCGCAGGGCCACCAGCTCCCCGACCCTGGCATCCGAGGTTTCCCGGTGCGGCCAGTGCAGCCCGTAACCACCGATACTGTTGTTGATAACCGTCCATATCTGGATACCGGACTCCCGGTCTGCCAGCAACTCCTGCTCCGCGTCCCTGTCTTCCGGATCGTTGCCGGCACCGAAAAGTCCCATCCCCACTTCACCATAGGCCATGCTGTTGAACAGCACATCCTCTTCACGCTGCTGCGCTGCTGAACCCTTGCGTGCCGAACTGCGGATCACCTCCAGCACGTTCGGCATGCCCATGACCGTGGCAATTTTCTCGTTGCTGGGGAAGCGATTGGCACTGCGACTGCGCACCGTGGTGAGATGGTAGGCCATGCGCTTGGCCAGATTGCGGCTCAGGCCGTTGGGCAGGGTCAGTGCGCCGGCATTTTCGTGCATCGACTCCTGGATCAGGCGATCAAGGTGAACCAGCAGCTCACGCATCTTGAACACCCGTACCGTGGGCGAATGCGGCAGGTCACTGAGCGGCATCACAATGGCCGGCTCATCATTGTTCAGGATGGCGGCATGCACAAAGTCACCGGAAACTTCATCGTCCAGCAGCTCGCGTCCGATACGCACCATTTTGCTGACATTGCGCACGAAGCGCTCCACCCGGAAGGCCTCTTCCTGACGCAGGCTGTAAGGCCGGAACAGGGACAGCAGGTTGATCTGCACATAGCGTGCTTCAATGCTGCGCGCATCCTCTTCACCACCGCTGAATTTCGCCGCTTCCAGATTGTGCTCACAGGCCAGCAGGAACATGTGGTGAATGTCATGCCAGACCGTCTCGCGGGTACGCTGGTAGACAGAATAGGAACTCAGCAGGTAGCGCCCCAGATAATCAATCACCCGATAAATGGAAATCTGCAGGGCGCGCTTGCTGCCCTGATCCCGGGTCAGCATGTCCAGTGCCGCAAGCTGGTAAAGCCCGGCAAACTCCAGCAGCAGTGACTGGTTCAGATTGAAGATGCGCTGGCCACGGTCCGGCAGGGGAAAGGCACGATAGGCCAGATGGCGCTGCAGATTCTGGATCAGGACATCCAGGGTTGGTTTGAGTTTTTCACCGATGCGGATGCGGCTCAACGGCGGCATGACACGGCGGTTGAAATCGACCAGCCCGTAAAACAGACGCCGGGTCGACTCCCCGAAATCCGTCACGGACAGGGAATCAATCCACGCTTTCGCTCGGGCCTCCGATAACGGAATGGCATAGCGTGACAAATCATTTTTGTCGGCTGAAACGGCATCCATACTGGGCATTTTCCCCGTGTTTATTATAATTGGTCTTTACTCTCCAGCATCATAGCAGCAGGACAGCGGATTTTCAGGCCAAACCGATAGAATGCCGTCTTAATGCTCAGATCGGCCTGGCCGAACATTACCGAATCAGGCTAATTTCAAAATAATTATTGACCATAATCATTATTTGGAATTACCATTTATCTCAGGAGAAACTTGATGACTCAACCGGACAAAATACCCGCAAATGACACCGGGCCAGGCATTGTGGACAATGTGCTGGGCAGGATGATCGGCTATCGGCTCAAACGGGCCTATATGCAGACCCAGCCAGAGGCCCTGCGTGCACTGCAGGAGGATGGCCTGCGCATGGTCAGCTTTTCGTGCCTGTCGATCATAACCGACAATCCCGGCATTGTGCAGTCCGGGCTGGCTGTCGCCCTGCAGGTTGAGCGCTCGAATCTGGTGGTGGTGCTTGACGAGCTGGAAGAGCGTGGCCTGATTACCCGTGAGCGGGTACCGACCGACCGCCGGCGCTATGCACTGACTGCCACCCTGCGCGGGCGGCGTCTGCGTGACCGTGCCGCCCGGAAGGCCCGGGAAGCCGAAGCCAGGGTGTTCGGCCGGCTGAGCGAGGAAGAACACACTTACCTGATCACCATTCTGGAACGGTTTGAGGGTAAACCCATGTCCTAACCCACCAAGTTTCCAGACCAGACAGAACCCCGGACAAGGCGTACCGGTACAAAGTATCCGGGCATTGTTATTGATTCAATATGGAGGAGGAGACCCCCATGAAAATGCGTATTGCCGCGACCATTCTTGCATGCTCAATTTCTGCACTGGCTGCGACCGCTTCGGCGGCGGAAACCATCCGTGCCACCAGTGCATTCGGCCCGAACCACGCCGTGGCCAAAGATGTTTATCCAACCATCTTCAAGAAACTTGAGGAACTCACGGAAGGCCGCTGGGTCGGGCAGGACACCCCCTCGGGTCTGGTGGCACCCAATGAAATGTCAACCGGCCTGCGCGACGGTGTGACCGAGTTCGGCCCCCTGTTGATGCCTTATTTCATCGCCGAATACCCTGAAAGCGCACTGATAACGGAAGTGCCGATGCTGGGTTCCAGCCCGCAGGTGGTCTCGGCGGCCGTCACCGAATACCTGGCCACCTGTGAACCCTGCCAGACGGAATTCAGCCGTAACGGTCAGGTTTTTCTGGGTGAGGACACCACACCGCTGTATCAGCTGCTGTCGCGCAAACCGGTCAAGACCCTGGCTGACATGAAAGGCGTCAAGGTACGTACCGGCGCCCCCTTCTTTGCCGGTTTCATCGAACAGCTGGGTGGCGTCTCGATGCAGATTCAGTCCAGTGAACTGTTCGAGAACCTCAGCCAGGGCCTGATCGATGCCACCCTCAGCTCCCCGCATGAAGTGATCGCCAACCGTCTGGGTGATGTCATCAGCTATGTGACCGAGCTGGATGAGGGTGTGTTCAACGGGGCGGCTGTTGCCACTGCCAGCAAGCTGCTGTGGGATCGCATGGACCCCGAGGATCGCCATGCACTGGCTGCCGCTTCACAGTACGGGCTGGCTGCCGGGATCAAGGGATTCGAGAACCAGATACAGGAAGTGAAGGACAAGAAGCTGGTCGAGTTCATCACCCCGGATCAGGACCTTGTCGATGCCCGCGACAAATACAATGCCGACCGGCTGGAGAATGCGGCAAAGATTCTGGAAGAGCGTGGCGTGAAGGATGCCCAGACCAAAGTTGACCGCTACAGGGCGCTGGTCGAGAAATGGGAAGGACTGATCAAGCCGGAGATGAGTGTGGATGAGATCGGTGCCCTGCGTGACCAGGAAATCTGGTCAAAAGTCGATTTTGCCAGCTACGGCGACTGACAACACCACCAGCGTGCGTGCCTGAACGGCACGCGCCCTGTCCTACGTCATCTGCACCCCGGGAGGATGGATCAGATGTTGAAATCGATAAAAACCGTCGTGGCGCGGTTCAGCATGGTGGCAGGCGGCATCATCCTGGTGCTGATGATGCTCCAGGTTGTGGTTGATGTATTCATGCGTTCCTTTCTGGGAGCAGGCTTCCCTGCCACGGCTGATCTTGTCGGCAAATACTACATGGTGGCGGTCAGCGTGCTGCCACTGGCCCTGACCGAACTGAAACGCCGCCATATCGAGGCCACGGTCTTTACCCAGCACCTCAGCGGTCCGGCCCTGAAAACCGTATTGCTGTTCGGCTTTCTGGTTTTTGGTGCGGTACTGGCCGTGCTGACCTATGGCTCGGCACTGGAAGCCCTCAGCAAGACCGCCCGCGGTGCCTATATTGATGCGGGCCTGATCCGCTTCATTACCTGGCCCAGTTACTGGATTCTGCCCTTTTCCTTCGGTCTGGCGCTGGTTGTCATTGTGATCCGCATCATTGAAGTGCTGACTGACCGCTTCCATGACGGGCATGATGTGCTGGAAGAAGTTGAGTCCATGCGGGAGGAGGCATAATGGAACCTGCCACCATCGGTATTCTGGCGCTGGTTGCGCTGCTGGGGCTGATTGCGCTGCGTGTTCCCATTGCCGCCGCCCTGATCGGCGTGTCCTTTGTCGGCATCTGGGCCATCGCCGGCCTGCGTCCGGCCATGTCCATGCTGTCCACCATACCCTATACCACTTCAGCGAGCTGGACGCTGTCCTCGATTCCGATGTTCCTGCTGATGGGCTATATCGCCTATCACTCGGGGCTGACACGCGGCCTGTTCGAGGCGGCCCGCGTCTGGTGGGGCTGGATGCCGGGCGGGCTGGCCATTGCCTCGCTGGCAGGTGCCTCCGGTTTTGCTGCGGTATCGGGATCATCAGTCGCCTGCTCTGCCGCCATCGGGCGGATTGCCGTGCCGGAAATGGCCAAGCAGGGTTACAACCTCAGCATCGCTACCGGTTCGGTTGCTGCCGGCGGCACCATTGGCGCGCTGATTCCGCCCTCGATCATCCTGATCCTGTTCGGCATTCAAGCCGAAGTCTCGATCAACCAGCTGTTCCTCGGCGGGCTGTTCGTCGGGCTGGCCTCACTGGCTTTTTACATTATCGCGGTACTGATTGTCTGGCTGCGGAATCCGGCCAGCCTGCCACGGGCCGAACCCTATACCATGGGCGACCGCTGGAAAAAAACGGCTGAAATCTGGCCGGTCCTGGTACTGATTGCAGCCGTATTCGGCGGCATGTTCAGCGGTCTGTTCACCGCCACCGAGGCTGGCGCGTTCGGCAGCTTTGTCGCCATCCTGATCGGGCTGGTACGGCGCACACTGACCTGGGAAGGCTTCAGGGAAAGTCTGGTCGATACGCTGCTGTCCGGGGGCGCACTGTTTATCATCGCCATTGGCGCAAACCTGTTCACCCGGCTGGTAGCCATGTCGGGTCTGTCGATGCAGGTTGGCCATTTCGTTGAAGGGCTGGGTCTGGAGACCTTCGCACTGCTGCTGGTGATCGTGCTGATTTACCTCATTCTCGGCATGTTTCTGGAGCCGATGGGGGCACTGTTGCTGACCCTGCCGCTGTTCCTGCCGATTCTGGCCCAGCACGGTGTCGACAAGCTGTGGTTCGGCCTGCTGGTCGCCAAACTGCTGGAGATCGGGATGATCACGCCACCCGTGGGGCTGAATGTCTTTGTCATACACTCGGTCGCACGCGATTACGTGCGTCTGGAACAGGTTTTTGCCGGGATTGTGCCATTCATTCTGGCCGACCTGGCACTGGTTGCAGCCATGCTGGCCATTCGCGACTTTATTTAAGGAGGATTTTACCATGCAGATTTCCGGTCAAACCGCCCTGGTCACAGGCGCAGGCAGCGGGTTGGGAGAAGCGACGGCGCGCCGTCTGGCTGCACAGGGCGCACGTGTTGCCGTGATGGATCTGGGGCAGGATGCCGCCGCCCGCGTGGCGGATGCCATTGGCGGGCTGGCCATTGCCGCCGATGTGGCCGACCCGGCTGCCGTCGAAGCCGGTTTTGAGCGTGCCAGCGCCGTGCTGGGCGTCCCCCGAATCGTGGTGAACTGTGCCGGTATCGGCACCGCCGCACGCATCCTGCCCCGTGACGGCCCGCTGCCCCTGGAGACCTTCGAGCGCACGCTGAAAATCAATCTCTACGGCAGCTATGTGGTGCTCAGCCTTGCCGCCAGGGCCATGGCTGCCGCCGAGCCGCTGGACACTGACGGGGCACGCGGGGTGATTATCAACACCGCCTCCGTGGCCTATCAGGACGGCCAGATCGGGCAGGCAGCCTATGCCGCCTCCAAAGGCGGTATCGTCGCCATGACCCTGCCGGCTGCCCGCGAGCTGGCCCGCTTCGGCATCCGGGTGATGACCCTGGCACCGGGGCTGTTCGAGACAGCGATGAGCAGCGGTCTGCCCCCTGAAGTCAAGACCGCGCTGGAGGCCGGGCTGCCCTTCCCTTCCCGCATGGGCCATCCTGATGAATTTGCCCAGCTGGTGCAGAGCGTTGTCGAGAATCCGCTGCTGAATGGCGAAGTGATCCGCATCGACAGTGCTGTCCGTCTGGCCCCGAAATAACCACCGCTCACAAGGAACGACACATGTCCGATCACGCAAAATACCTGACGACCGAAGTGGATGGCCAGCTTGCCACCATCACCATGATCCGCACCGACAAGCGCAACGCCATGAGCGAAGGCCTGATTGATGCCATTGATCATGCCTACCGCCACCTGCCCAAAAGTGTACGCGTGGTGATCCTGACCGGGGCCGGCGGGCATTACTGCTCCGGCCTTGACCTGGCCGAACATGCCGAGCGCAGCGCCGAAGAAGGCGTTTATCACTCCCGCCACTGGCATACCGTCATGGACATGATCCAGTTCGGTGGCCGGGTGACAGTCTCGGCCATGACCGGTGCCGTCATCGGGGGCGGGCTGGAGCTGGCTGCCTCGACCCATGTGCGCATTGCCGAACCTTCGGTCATCTTTCAGCTGCCCGAAGGGCGACGCGGCATTTTTGTCGGTGGCGGGGCCTCGGTCCGGGTGGGCCGCATTCTGGGGGCCGACCGCATGACCGAGATGATGCTGACCGGGCGCAAGTACAACGCCGAGGAAGGGCTGCGGCTGGGCCTGACGCATTACAGTGTCGGTGAGGATGAATCCCTGCCATTGGCACGCAAGCTGGCCGAACAGATTGCAGGCAATGCCCCGATGTCGAATTACTTCATGGTACAGGCACTGGCGCGCATCAATGACATGGCACGGGGGGACGGCCTGTTCACCGAAAGCCTGTGCGCCTCGCTGGTGCAGACCACGCCGGATGCCCAGGAAGGGCTGCGAGCCTTCCTGGAAAAGCGTGCGCCCGTGTTCCGCTGATTGATTCCCGAGGAGGAGACAACATGATCGAGTCAATCCCGCCCCTGACCCAGGAAAATATTGCAGAGCGTGCCGCCTGGGCCCGTGAGCACACTGCCACCGAATGGATTCCACAACAGACCCTGCGCGAGGATCGTGCGGATGGAACCATTATTCTGCGTTCACCACTGCCGATGGACCCGGTTGCGCCCAATACCGGCCACTGGCTGCATGAGTGGGCACAAAAAGCCCCGGATCGGGTGGCGCTCAGTGAGCGTGCTGATCCAATGGCGACCAGCGGCCCATGGCGTAACGTGAGCTACCGCGAGCTGCTGGCCCATGTCCGGGCGGTGGCTTCCGGTCTGCTGGCCCATGGCATCGCACCGGGCGACAGGATTGCCATCCTGTCGGGCAACAGCATTGATCACCTGATCCTGTCGCTGGCGGCCCAGTATATCGGCGCACCGGTCACGCCGCTGGCCGAGCAGTATTCGCTGATTGAAGAAGCGCAGGGCCGGCTGCTCTTTGTGCTGGAGAAAATCAGGCCGAAACTGGCTTTTGTGGATGATGCCGCTCGCTATGCCAGCGCCCTGAAGCTGCCTGAACTGGCGGACATGATCATCGTGGCCAGCCGTACCGCAGGCGCACCGCGTGAAGTGCTTTCCTTTGCCGACCTGCTGGCAGCAGCCGACCACCCCGAGCTGGAGGCGGTGCATGCCGCTGTCGGACCGGAAACGCTGGCAAAAATCCTGTTCACCTCCGGCTCCTCCTCCGAGCCCAAAGGTGTATTGACCACCCACCGCATGCTGTGTGCCAACCAGGCCCAGCAGACCCCGGTCATGCCCTGGCTGCGCAGCCACCCGCCCCGGGCGACCGACTGGCTGCCCTGGAATCACGTTTTCGGTGGCAGTTCCAACACCAATATGGTCCTGTCCAATGGTGGTACCCTGACCATTGACCTGGGCAAGCCGACGGCCAAAGGCTTTGCCACCACGCTTGCCAACCGGCGTGAGCATCCCGGCACACTGGCCTTCAATGTGCCGATCGGTTACGCCATGATCGCCGAGGCGGCAGAAAAGGATACCGAACTGCGCCAAAGCCTGTTCCGTGAACTGGACCTGATCTTTTATGCCGGTGCTTCCCTGCCGCAGGATGTCTGGCTGGCGTTGGAACGTTTCTCACTGGAAGTGCGTGGCGGCCTGCCGATGATGGCTTCCAGCTGGGGCCTGACCGAGACCGCGCCGTCCTGCCTGATGGTGCATGAGCCGATCGGGCGCTCCGGCGTGGTCGGTGTGCCGCTGCCCGGCATCGAGATCAAGCTGATCCCGGATGAAGACATGCGCTGTGAAATCCGTGTCAGGGGACCGAATGTTTTCGAGGGTTATCTGGATGCTCCCGACAAAACCGCCGCCGCTTTTGATGAGGAAGGGTTTTTCATCACCGGCGATGCCGTACGTTTTGTCGATGAACAGGATGCCTCACGCGGGCTGATTTTTGACGGGCGTGTGTCCGAGGATTTCAAGCTCAACAGCGGTACCTGGGTCCAGGCCGGCAACCTGCGCATGGCGGCACTGGAGCGCCTCAAGGGACAGGTGCAGGATGTGGTGATCTGTGGCCATGACCGGGGAGAAATCGGCTTGTTCATTTTTCCGCTGCCACAATCGGTGACGGCAGAGAATGTCAGCCGCGGGGCACTGATTGAGCCGCATCTGGCCGCACGCATTGAAAATGCCCTGCGCGAGATGAATGCGGGTGTCACCGGCTCGGCCAAACGCATTACCCGTGCCATCATGCTGGCTGAACCGCCCTCGCTGAAGGACCATGAAGTCACCGACAAAGGCTCACTCAATGTCCAGAAAATCATCACCCGCCGTGCCGACCTGCTGGAGCGGCTTTATGACAACGAAGACCCGGCGCTGATCCGTGTCTGAGGAAACGAGCATGAACAAGATCGATTTCAACAAGGTGCGCGCCATTGACATCCACACCCATGCCGAGGAGTCCTGTGGCTGCCATGCCGATGACGGCTATGATGACCTGCAGTCGACCATGGCGAAGTATTTCGGTGCGCCCTGGAGCCACCCGCCCACCATCGATGAAACCGCCGCCCATTACCGCGAAAAAAATATTGCAGCAGTGATTTTTCCGGTCGATGCCGAGCGTGAAACCGGCTATCGGCGCTACAATAACTACGAGGTTGCCGAAGCCTGTGCAAAGCATGACGACATCCTGATTCCCTTTGCCTCGATCGATCCGGCCAAGGGTAAGCTGGGTGCCCGCGAAGCGCGTGATCTGGTAGAAAATCACGGTGTGCAGGGCTTCAAGTTCCATCCCACCATGCAGGGCTTTTACCCCAATGACCGTTCGGCCTATGTGCTGTATGAGGCGATTGCGGAAAGCGGCAAACCGGCACTGTTCCATACCGGCCAGACTGGCGTCGGCTCGGGCATGCCCGGCGGCAACGGCATGCGCCTGAAATACTCCAACCCGATGTTTATGGACGATCTGGCGGTTGATTTCCCCGATATGCCGATCATCCTGGCGCATCCGTCCTTTCCCTGGCAGGAAGAAGCCCTGTCGGTTGCCACCCACAAGCCCAATGTCTATATCGACCTGTCGGGCTGGTCGCCGAAATATTTCCCCAAAATCCTGATTCAGTACGCCAATACCCTGTTGAAGAAAAAGATGCTGTTCGGCTCTGACTGGCCGATGATTGCCCCGGAAAAATGGCTGGATGCCTTCGACAAGACCGAGTTCCGCGATGAGGTGCGCCCGCTGATCCTGAAGGAAAATGCCATGCGCCTGCTGGGGGTGAATACATGACCCCCTTTCAGGCTCCGGTTGAGGATATTATCACCAGTTTGCGCACCTTTGCAGGTGAACTGCCCGACTGGGATGCCACACTGTGCGAGGAGATCACCCGGCATTTTGCCAGCTTTGCCGAAGGCGTGCTGGCACCACTGAATGAGCCGGGCGACCGTCAGGGCTGTCGACTGGAGCAGGGCCGGGTACGTATGCCCGATGGCTTTGGGGCGGCCTATGCCGAACTGGCAGAAGGCGGCTGGCAGGGGCTGACGGCACCGGAGGAATACGGCGGACAGGGGATGGATCACCTTACGGCTGCCGTCCTGTCGGAAATTTTCAGCGGGGCCAACCATGCCCTGCAAATGGTGACCGGGCTGGTCCCCGGCGCGATTTCCACCCTGATGGCCTACGGAACACCCGAACAGCAGGCGGCTTACCTTCCGCGTCTGGCGGCAGGCGAATGGCTGTCGACCATGTGCCTGACCGAAGCCGGTGCCGGTTCGGACCTGTCACGCATCCGCACCCGTGCCGTGCGCGAGGGTGACAGCTGGCGCATTGATGGTCAGAAAATCTTTATTTCCGGTGGTGATCAGGATCTGTCGCAGGGCATCCTGCATCTGGTGCTGGCCCGTAGCGGTCCTGCCGACTCGGGTGTGAAAGGGCTGTCACTGTTTCTCTGCCTGTCGGACAATGACGGAGTGCGCAACAATATCACCATCACCCGTATCGAGGAAAAGCTGGGGCTGCACGCCTCCCCCACCTGCCAGATGGAGTTTGATGGAGCCAGAGCGGAGCTGATCGGCACGGAAGGCCGGGGGCTGGCCGCCATGTTCACCATGATGAACCATGCACGTCTGGATGTGGCCCTGCAAGGGGTGGCACATGCCAGCCGCGCACAGGCCATTGCCTCGGACTATGCCACCGAACGACAGCAGGGCCGTCAACCGGATGGCAGCCCTGCCGTGCTGGCGGACCATCCCGATGTGCAGCGCATGCTCAATGAACAGCGTGACCTGACCCGTACCGCCCGCGCCATGTGTCACCTGACCCTGGGCGAGCTGGAGCGCCATGATCGCCCGGCATTGATCGAGTTTCTGACACCACTGTGTAAAATCTACGCCACCGAAGCGGGTATCCGCTCCGCCGATCTGGGTATCCAGATTCTGGGGGGTTATGGCTATCTGGAAGAATATGGTGTGGCGCAGGTCTGGCGGGATGCACGTATCACCGCCATTTATGAGGGTGCAAACGGTATTCATGCACTGACACTGGCCACACGCGGGCTGCATGTTAACCAAGGTGCTGCGATTACGCAGTTTGTACAGCTGGTAACGGAACTGGCGGCCAATGACGCTGAAATTGCAGCCCGGGCACAAGGCTGGGAGGCACGGGCCAGGGAGCTGGCGGCCCAGAGCGATGTCCGGACCCAGGCACATGCCTTTGCCCAGGAAAGCCTGCAGCTGTTAAGCCAGGCGATTCGGCAGAAACTGCCGTAACGGGAATCCCCCCGGGAACCGGCAGGTCGCCTGATACCGGCCAGTGCACGGGTGCCACATCCGTCAGTGCTTCTTTCGGGACGCCCCTGCACTCGCCCCTTCCGGGGGCAGTACCGGGCCGGCCAGCTCAATGCCACGCTCGGCCAGCAGGGTTTCCAGTGCTGGCAGCAAGGCGCCGAGGCGCTCTTCCAGCGCATCCCGCACGGTGTCGACCATGACCTGGGTGCTGCGTTCGATTTCGATATTGATGCGGTCCCCCGGTGCTTTGGCCTCAAACGTAGTCATGCGCCGGGTTTCCGGAATCAGCCAGACCTCAAACCAGCCCGCTTTCCTGTCGGCTTCCGAGACCGTCAGGCTCACACCGTTCAGGGCAATATAGCCCTTGGCAAAGATATAGCGCATCCATGGTGCCGGCACGCCAAAGCGCAGGCAGGCATTGTTTTCCTGACGCCGGATGGCCTGCAGGGTGGCACAAAAATCCACATGCCCGGATAATGGGTGCCCGCCGATTTCCGCTCCATCCTTTGCCGCCCGCTCCACATTCACCGACCCGCCCTCGGCAATATCACCGAGACTGGTAACCTGCAGGCTCTGCCAGATCACATCAAAAGTCGCCACCCTATCCCCAAGGAGCCGGGTGACCGTCAGACACACGCCATCAACCGCCACACTGGCTCCGACTTCAAGCCCGGTGCAGAAGCCGTCCGGAAAGGTGATTTCAAAAGTACGCATCCCGGCCTGATCGGTAATGCGCGTCAGGGTGGCTACCCCCTGAACAATGCCGGTGAACATATAAAAGGCACTCCCAGAACTGTGATCTGCCAAGGGTTCCAGAGTTGGGCGGAGGTGTCAAATCATCCACCATACAATAGTGTTTGGAAAACCCCGGGCAATCAGGTAATGTGAGTCCATTGGAGCAGAAGAGGCAGGCGCATGGGCCGGGCGGAACGCAGCACACTGAGCAGGCATGACTGGCTGAAGGCAGCCTGCAAGGTGCTGGTGTCAGAAGGCATCAATGGAGTGCGCATCCTTCATCTGGCTGAAAACCTCGGTGTCACACGCGGCAGTTTCTACTGGCATTTCAGCAACCGTGCCGATCTGCTGGAAGCCCTGATTGACGACTGGCAACAACGCAATACCGGTGTACTGCTGCAGGCCGCCGTCAGCAGCAGCGATTTTGTCGAGCGCATCCTGGCCGTAGCCGAGTGCTGGACCGATACCCACCTTTATGATCCGGAAATGGACACTGCACTGCGCAACTGGGCGGCCCATGATGCACGGGTGGCGAAGCTGGTACGGCTGGAGGATGAAAAGCGCCTGCGGGCTTTTGAACAGATTTTCATCGACCACGGTCTGCCTGTTGCGGAAGCGGCAATCCGTGCCAGAGTTTTCTATTACACCCAGATCGGTTATTTCGCCCTCAACCTGAAACAGGAACCTGCCGAGCGTTTTGCCTTTTACCGGGAGTATTTTCTGGTTTTCACCGGTGAATCGCTGCCGGAACAGCGCTTCCAAAGTTATCTCAGGCGCGTTTTACCACCAGACGGAGCAGAGCCATGAGCACAGAACGTCACCGGACCCGCAGGCGCGGACGCAGCCATCAGGGTGAAGAAGGCGGTCAGGCACTGGCCGGCCAGCAGCCCTGGAAACAGCCGCGCAACCGGTTTCCACCCGTGAATGTCCTCAGTGAAGCCCAGTTGCTGCACATTCATGAAGCTTCCATGGCGATTCTGGAGCAGGTCGGCCTGGAAGTCCTGAATGACGATGCACGCCGGCGCATGCTGGCTGCCGGGGCCGAAGCGATACCGGACAGCCTGCGCCTGCGTTTTGATCGTCACCTGATTATGGAATGCCTCCAGACCGTCCCGGAATCCTTTACCCTGCACGCCCGCAACCCGGCCCATAACCTGATGATCGGGCAGGATTACACCAGTTTCGGTTGTGTCGCCAGCGCCCCCAATGCCAGCAGTCTGGATGGTGGCCGCCGCACCGGTCGCCAGAGCGATTACCGCGATTTCCTGCGTCTGGCACAGTCGTTCAATATTATCCATTTTCTGGGCGGTTATCCGGTCGAGCCGGTCGATCTGCACCCGTCCATCCGGCATCTGGACTGCCTGGCCGACTGTGTGACCCTGACCGACAAGGTTTTCCATGCCTATTCACTGGGGCGGCAGCGCAATCTGGATGCCCTGGAGATTGCGCGTATCGGGCGGGGTATCAGCGCAGCCCGACTGGAACAAGAGCCCAGCCTGTTCACCATTATCAACAGCAATTCCCCCCTGAAACTGGATGAACCCATGCTGCAGGGCATTATCGAGATGTCGGCCCGTAACCAGGTAGTCTGTCTCACCCCCTTCACCCTTGCCGGTGCCATGGCACCGGTAACGCTGGCCGGCGCACTGGCACAGCAGAATGCCGAAGCCCTGTGCGGCATCGCTTTCACCCAGATGGTCAGGCCGGGTGCCCCGGCGATTTACGGTGGTTTCACTTCCAATGTCGACATGCGCTCCGGTGCCCCGGCTTTTGGCACGCCGGAATACCTGCTCGCCGCCCAGGCCAGCGGCCAGCTGGCCCGCCATTACCGCATCCCGTTCCGCTCCTCCAATGTCAGTGCCTCCAATGCCGTGGACGCCCAGGCTGCCTATGAGTCCACCCTGGCGTTGTGGGGTGCCATGGGAGGGGGTTGTCACCTGCTCATGCACGGCGCGGGCTGGATGGAAGGCGGACTGTGTGCCTCATTCGAGAAGCTGGTGATCGATGCCGACCTGTTGCAGATGCTGAGCGTGTACCTGGAAGGCATGGTGGTCGATGAGCAGACCCTGGCGCTGGATGCGGTGCGGGAAGTGGGACCGGGCGGGCATTATTTCGGTACCGCCCATACCATGGCGCGTTATAAAGATGCCTTTTACACCCCGCTGGTATCCGACTGGCGTAATTTTGAGAGCTGGAATGAAGCCGGACGCCCGGATGCCTGTCAGCGTGCCAATCGTCTGTACAAACAGGTTTTGCAGGATTATCAGCCACCGGCTCTGGATGATGCCATTGCCGAAGCGCTTGCGGATTTTGTGGCCAGACGCAAGGCGGAAGGCGGGGTAGCGACGGATTATTGAGGCATGGGGGGACACAATGTCCCCCTGCCCCCCCTACCGCGATGGCTGCGGCAGAAAATACGGAAAATGCCGCCGGCATTGAATCTGAAACCGGAACAACTGCAGATGGATGGAGCAATTGCATGAAGTCACACGTACAGGTCGCCGTCATCGGGGGCGGCGTCGTCGGATGCAGCGTGCTGTATCACCTGACCCGGCTGGGTTGGAATGACATTACCCTGATCGAGCGCTCGGAGTTGACCTCCGGCTCCACCTGGCATGCAGCCGGGGGCTTTCACACCTTGAATGCCGATACCAATATGGCAGCACTGCAGGGCTATACCATCGGGCTTTACCGCGAGTTGGAGCAGATTACCGGTCAGTCCTGCGGGCTGCATCATGTCGGCGGCATCACGCTGGCCAGCACCCGCGAGCGCATGGATTACCTCAAGGCCGAACATGCCAAGCACCAGTACATGGGCCTCAAAACCGACATCATCGGGCCGGACGACATTCGCCGCCTTTCCCCGATCACCAGCACCGACGGCATTATCGGCGCACTGTATGACCCGCTGGACGGGCACCTTGATCCTTATGGCACCACTCATGCCTATGCCGCCGCCGCCAGAAAACAGGGGGCCGAAATCTGCCTGCACACCCCGGTCACAGCCCTCAATCCGCGCCCGGACGGCAGCTGGGATGTGGTGACCGACAAAGGCACGGTGATCGCCGAGCATGTGGTCAATGCCGCCGGACTCTGGGCGCGGGAAGTCGGGCACATGGTCGGCATTCACCTGCCGCTGCATCCGATGGAGCATCAGTATCTGGTCACGGACGACCTGCCGGCAGTCTATAACCACGGCTCGGAACTGCCGCATGTGATGGACCCGGCCGGGGAGAGCTACCTGCGCCAGGAAGGCCGGGGGCTGGTGATCGGCTTTTATGAGCAGGCCTGCGAGCCATGGGCGGTGGACAAGACCCCCTGGGACTTCGGGCATGAACTGCTGGCCGACAAGCTGGACAAGATCGGTGATTCACTGGAAATCGCCTACCAGCGCTTTCCGGTGCTGGCCAATGCCGGGGTCAAGCGCGTGATCAACGGCCCGTTCACCTTCGCCCCCGACGGTAATCCGCTGGTGGGACCGGTGCCGGGTCTGCGCAACTTCTGGTCGGCCTGTGCGGTCATGGCCGGTTTCAGTCAGGGCGGTGGTGTGGGGCTGACACTGGCGGAATGGATGGTGGAAGGCGAGCCGTCGCGTGATGTGTTCGCCATGGATGTAGCACGCTTCGGCACCTTCTGCACCCGTGCCTATACCCGCAACAAGGTGATCGAAAACTACCAGAAGCGCTTTTCCATCTCCTACCCCAATGAAGAGCGT
>DAOPKY010000051.1:0-30408 GCA_035391465.1 Thiolinea sp.
CTTCAAATGGAAAATAACGAAGATTAGACCATGCATCACTTCCAGTCACACCCGTTGTTGGTAATTTTCTTGATTTTTCTGAAAAAAGGGTAGTAAGACCCTCATCCTCCCAATGGGAGCAACGGTACATAACACGGCACTTCTTTCATAAATTGCACTTTTTTATAAATTTATCAGTTAGTTAAAATTGAAATAGATCGCCGCACATGCGGCCGGAATAGCAACATCACGGCCCGCCTGCCCGCAGCACTGGACAGCAAAAATAGCACTCATTTTCTGAAATAACGTATTTTTTAAAAAATAAATTAAATTACAAAGAATTCTTGAAAGCTGGCTCACTGCTGAATAGAATCGGTGTTGAGGCAAGTACTAACACCGCTTTACGAAGCAAGGAGATGGAGTCAATCATGACGCAGTCAGTCAAACTGGGTCTGCTGGGTAATGGTATCGGTCGCAGCCGGGCCAAAAACCTGCATGAGCTGCTGGGAACCCTTTACGGTCTGGACATCAGTTACCAGCCCATGGATATGGCTGGCCGCACCCGACCGGTGGTCATCGCCGAAGAACTGCAACGCTGTCAGGAGGAAGGCTTTCGGGGCGTGAATGTCACACACCCCTACAAGCGTGAAGCCTTTCGCTGCATCACTCCCCTGCCCGGCTTTCCATCCGGCCTGACCTCGGCCAATACCGTTCTGTTCGATGACGGGGCCATGCATGGCGGCAATACCGATTTCTCCGGTTTCTGCCGGGGCTACCGCAGCCAGTTCGGGGAGGACAGTGCCGCAGGCCGGGTACTGATGCTGGGAACCGGTGGGGTGGGCCTGGCCATTGCCTACGGCCTGACCCGGCTCGGGGCCACTGAACTGGTACTGTATGACAAGAATCCGGAAACCGCTCAGGTCCTGCTGGAACAAATGCAGAAAACCGGCCTCAAGGTGCGGCTGGCCTGGTCGGACCTGATCACGGAAATGCAGGAGGCTGACGGGCTCATCAATGCCACCCCGGTCGGCATGTTCCAGTACCCCGGCAGTCCCTTCCCGCTGGAAGGCTTCGACAAACAGCAATGGGCCTTTGATGCAGTCTATACGCCGGAAAAGACCGAATTTCTGCAGGCCTGCCGGGCACGCGGCATTGCCACTTTATCCGGCTTCAAACTGTTTCTGTATCAGGGGCTGGATGCCTTTGAACACTTCACCGGCATTGCCCCCGATGATGCTCAGGTCGAAACGGAGTTCCTGAGCCGTTACCCTCTGGAGTAAAAGCGGCTCATGAGTCTGTATGACACCCTGCGGACTGATCTCCTGATGGGCAAATACGCCCCCGGCAGCAAGCTCAGGATGGAAACCCTGAAGGAAATCTATGGGGGCAGTGTCAATGTTCTGCGTGAAAATCTGGTGCGTCTCAGTGCCGAGGGTCTGGTGGAAGCGGAGGACCAGAAGGGTTTCCGGGTCGCCAGCCTGACTCCCGACCGCATCAGGGACCTGACCCGGCTGCGCATCCTGCTGGAAACTGATGGTGCCCGCCACTCCTTCCTCCATGGCGGGGTGGAATGGGAAAGCAATCTGGTCGCCGCGCATCACAAGCTGGCCTACATGGAAGGCAAAATGCATGAGGATGAGGCAGCCCATTTCCTGATGTGGCATCAGTACGACTATGAATTCCATGCGGCCCTGATCGCGGCCTGCGGCTCCGAACTGCACCAGCGCTACCACAAGCAGGTGTATGACCAGTTCCGCCAGTATGTGGTGGTGGAACTCAAGACCTACGGTTTCCGGGGCAGCGAGATTGTCGATGAACACGAGGCGGTGATGCGTGCGGCCCTGAAGCGCGACCTGCCAGCACTGGAGCAGGCGCTGTCCCGCCATCTGGGCGTGTTTGCCAGCGGGATACCGTTGGCTTGAGCTTCTCCTCCCGGCCCCAGAGGACGGGGACGGGGTGGCTGGCTACAGCTCACCCCTGTGCCGGCTGGCTCAACGCCCGGACGGCTGACGCCCCGGACAGCCCCCACCCGCACCGGGAACCACCCGGGTCTGCCCCGGCAGATACAGCACCCGAACATCAAAGGCATAATGCCTGACTTCAGGGTTCAGAACCCTGGAAAACTGGCAGAAATCAATGTCATCCCAGTCCTGCTCCCGGATGCGTTTCAGGTAAGCGGGAGCATATTGCATCGGAAACGCCTGCATGGGTGAATGCTGCTCCAGCCCTTCATCGGCAAAGTCCCGACCCTGCAGGTAATCATGGAGCATCACCGCAACCCATGCCCCCTCCACCACATGGCCACCGACCGACACATCAAACCGGCCGGATTGTACCGCCCGGATACCCTCAAGGGACCAGTCAATCCCGCCCAGCAGCACATCCCGCCCCGGGACCCTGCCGCTTTCCCTGAGTGCGCGGGCACTGCCCAGCCCCATATGATCACTGGCAGTCCAGAAAATCCGGGTCTGCGGATAGCGCTTCAACAACCGCAGGGTTTTGGCATAGGCCAGCGGTTCCTCCCAGAACGCATGCACCACCTGATTGATTCTGACCCCGCTGTCCCCGGCAACCGCCCGGTACAAACCATCAACCCGGTCAAATGCCGGCGTTTCCACCAGCGTGCCGGTCAGCCCGGTAATTTCCAGCTCCCCCCCCTCAACTGGTGCCATGCCCAAAGCACGCGCCCGTTCAATCAGCGTCTGTGCCAGTACATAACCGGCCTGCTCATCATCCGGCATCATCCGCCCCAGCCACAGGGGATAACGTTCACGCGGAGCACCGGTCTGGCTCCGGTTCTGCGGATTGACATCAGCATTGAACAGGTAAACCGGCAGGCCACGTGCACGGCTGCGCTCCAGTATTTCCGGTGCGGCCTCCTTGAAATTGGGGAATACCAGCACATCCACGCCATCATCTGCTGCCTGATCAACCGCCGCAATCATGTTGCGCTGGCTGGAATAGGCATAGTAGCGGCGCAGCTTCATTCCCAGCTGCCGGCAGGCCGCCGCCATCATATCCTCGACCACCCCCCAGAACGGATCCTCCGGTTCACGCTGGGTGAGGATACCCAGTGTATGGCCCGCCCCTGCCGGAGCAGCGGGTACAAGCTCCTGCACCCAGCCCGGTACCGGCATAAAAACCGGCATACCGGCCATGAACAGCATCAACAGAAGCCCGTTCTGGATAAATCGCCGGCGACACGGCTTCATGCCGGATACCGCCGGTGCGGGGACAGCAGGGGATACGGCCTGCCATCATAAAAGCTTTGCGTGTACGTGATATTGATCTCCTGCAACAACAAACGGGCCTGTTCGTTTTCCACATGCTCGGCCACCGTGACCGCGCCGATGGAGCTGGCGATGGACTGGATTGAGGCGACAATGGCAAGGATTTTCTCGCTTTCAACAATCCGTGTCACCAGACTGCCATCAATCTTGATCATGCCGATTTCCAGTTGCTCCAGATAGGCATAGGAAGCCAGTCCCTTACCGAAATCATCCACCGCGACATGGCCACCGCCCTGGCGGATAATGCGCGTCACCTCCTGAATACGGGAAAAATGGCTGATCAGGGCATTCTCCGTCACCTCAAAAATCAGGTGGATACCATGACTGTGTGCAACCTCCAGCAAGTGCAGCGCTGCCTTCTGGGTAGCCCGGTCATGCATGGAGAACGGAGACAGATTGACATTGATATGACGATTGCCGTCCAGACAACCCTGTTCAATGTAACCCGCCAGGGTCTCGAAAATGGCCTTGTCCAGCAGGTGAATGATCCGGCCACGCTCCAGGGTGGGGATGAAATTGGCGGGCATCTGAATAATCCCCTCATGCTCCAGCCGCACCAGCACTTCCACCCTCGGGGGCAGCCCGGTTCCGGCCTGCAAAGGGAGAATCGGCTGGGCGAACAGCAGCAGACCATCCTGCCGGATAGCCTGCAGACAGATATCCACCATCCGGAATTCGCGCAGGTGCTCCTCCAGTGTCTCCGCTGCCTCGCTATCGCGCACCACCTCGATATTGCCACCCCCCACACCCTTGATGTGATAACAGCCCTGCCCGGCTCTGGAGATGGCACTGGATACAGTATCGGCCTGGGGAACAATCGCAGCCAGACCAATACTGGCACTGACATGGAAAGTATGCTCCCCCGCATAAAAGGCGGTCTCCTCCAGCTGCTTCAGTAAGCGGGTGCTGCACTGACAGGCCTCCTCCAGTGACATGGGTACCACAAACACGAACTCATCACCGCCCTGGCGGGCAATCAGCGGGTCCGGCCCCAGGTAGGAACGCAGGACCTGAGCCACATGGATCAGGGTTTCATCACCTTTCGCATTCCCGAACAGGTCATTGATCTTCTTGAAACCATCCAGGTCCAGCAGGCCGATGACATAGTCCGGCATGGAACCGGTGTCACGGGTTGTCAGGATTTTTTCCAGCTGGCGGTCAAAATAATAGCGGTTATACGTGCCGGTCAGGTAGTCGTGACTGGCATGGTAGGTGATCTCTGCCATGTAATGGCGGCTGGTTTCATCCATGATCATGACGGCACAACCCAGATAATGGCCACCAGCAATCAGGGGGTAGACATCCAGTGTCATGGGAAAACGATCCTGCAGGATGCCGCTGACAACGAACTGGCAGTACCCTTCATACGCCCGTGCCCCGCCGGGGTGACGGGTCAGCTCGCTGAGACGGGTTTCCTGCCAGCTGTTGTTCGGGGCCACCCGGCTCAGACGGATAAAATCATCCACGGCCCGGTTCAGTAGCTGGGCCTCATCCAGACCGATATGCTCCATGGCAAAACGGTTCACCTGCACGGTGCGGTTGTCCTGATCCAGCACCAGTGTCAGGCGCTGTACCGAATGGAACAGGGTATTGAGCAGCAGGTTCCGGAGTTCCAGCCTGGTTTCCGCCTGCCGGCGCGCCGCCACTTCCTGCTCCAGCAGGCCGAGCTGCTCACTGATCGCCTGGCGGTAGCGGTTCAGGGTGTCGACCACCAGCTGCAACTCATCATCAGCGGTATTGCGCTTCAGGTACAGAGGCCCGGACGATACTGCCGAGGCATGCCCCAGAAAATCAGCAATCCGCACCAGATGGCGGCTGATGGCAAAATAAACCAGTGCCAGGGTGAACAGTGACACCAGAAAGGTCTTGAACAGCTGGGTATACAGGGTGGTCAGGAAGCGGCTTTTCAGGTTCTGGTAAACATGATCATAATTGGCATAAAGACTCAGTTCCCCCACCGGATGGTTCTGGCCATGCCGGGCATCAAAAAAATCCAGCCTGATCCGGCGTTCCGGCAGCCGCTTCGGTACGGGGTCGGTACCGGCGGAAAACAGCAACTCGCCATCCGTATCCCGAATCACCACATAAGCCGTCTGGGGCAGGCGGGCAACCGAGTTGATCAGGGTTTTTACCAGTGAATCATCCAGCAGCCACAGGCTGCGTGACAGGACCGGCATGGCATATTCCTGCAGGGCATCCCATGCCATATCAATCAGCGCCAGATCACGGCGGTAATCCTGATACAGCTGGTTGGCAGTGAACCCCGCCGTCAGCAGTGAGCTGAACATCAGTATCCCCAGCAGTACCTTGATACTGATCCTGCGCTTGCGGATAAATTGCCGAAGACCCATGCTGCACAACTCCTGCGGACTCCCAACCTGCGAAGCTTCATGACGTCGCGTATCTGACGGCGGCCTGATGCTGCACTCCCATCATACGCCCAGACGGGAATTCTGTGGTGAGCCAATCATGATGTCTTTGCGGGTCAACCTCCCTGCCACAATGCATTGAGCATGGCGCAGTCCGGGCGGGACCCTAATGCCAGCCGGAAGTCAAGACCGGAAGGAATGGTGGCATAAGGCCGTTCCTTATTGACGCCCCCAGACCGGATGGTGACCGCCCTGCCCTGATGCGGAAAGCTGAAAAAAACGGGTTTCAGAACCGGAAAGCGGGGGCATCAAACGGACCGGGAGCGGGGTAATCCGCCAGCCAGGCTTTGATTTTCTGTACCGTGTCCAACCCGAACAGTTCCGTTTCCAGCTGCCGCAGACGCTGCCGATGTTCCAGAATAGCCTGATCCAGCAGCGGCAGTATCTGGTCGGGCTTGACCGATGCATAAGAGGAAATGCCCACCATCTCGCGCAAAGGCCGGGAGGCCCGGCATACCGCGTCTTCCAGCGCCGGCAGCTGACGGCTCAGCAGGGTATTGAAATGCTGCAGGCGCATCGCGGGGAGGCAGTTGATGTACTGCCGGTCAATCTGCTCCACCGCCAGCTGCAGCAGCTTAAACAGATCCCCGGTACGATAGGCCGTCGTGACCTGCTGCATCAGCAGGGTCTTGCGCGCCCGCTCTCGCCTGTCCGGTTCCCGATCCGGGTGCAGGGTCGTGGTCAGCTGACGATAAACCGATTTCAGCGACTGACTGATATCTGCCTCCCGTACCGGCTGCCGGCCTTCGGCTGGCTGTTTCAGCGCTGATTTTTCATGCAGGCTGTCCTGTTCTTCCGGTGCCATTTCCGTCTGCTGCCCCAGCTTTTCCTGCAGCCGTTCCACCATGACCGGATCATTCAGATCAAATCCTTCATCCAAGGCAATACCGAATTCACACGCAAGCATATTGCGCGCCAGATCATTGGCAAGCTCATGCGCTTTTTCCACCCCGGTATCAAAATCAACCGCGCTGTAACGGTCATACAGCGGCTTGAGCTGGTTATACCCAAAGCGGCTGATCAGCTCCCGGCTCTGTGTACGGATAAAATGAGCCATTTTTTCCTTCTGCAGCCGGGAAAAGCCTGTGCGCCCGTAAAATCGGTCAAAATGCAGCACCCACTGTTCATTGAGGTGGTTTATTTCCTGCAGCACCGGCTCCAGCGCCTCCCGGTACTTCTTTTCCCCCGCAAGTTTGAGCCCCTGCCACTGCTCCAGCTCATCACACAGCCGGTCCAGTTTGGTGACCGTACGGTTGAACTCGCGCTGGGCGGGACTCAACGTCTCCCGAGCCGGGGGCTGTATGTACAGAGGGGTGTTTCCGGGTATCAGCATAAAATCAAGCCCGTGAGGCCCGGAAATACCGCGTGGATGGACAACATCACACCCGGGCCCGGAACCTGATCAAAGTCCTTCGGGCTTTGCTGCCACAAAGGCAGCCACCGGACGCCCGTCTTCCAGGGTCTCTTCCCGATCCAGCCAGATATCAAAACCGGCAAACTGCCGTGCCAGTTCACCGGGTGCCAGCAGGAAACGCGGATTGCGCGGACGGCCAATGCGACTGTGCTCACAACCCTGCATGAAGGTCTGGCAGACCAGCACCCCACCGGGCCGCAGCAAAGCCGGCAGCAGTGGAAACAGCGGGCGGTGCAGGTAGTGGAATATCACAATCAGGTCCAGACGGGCTGGCGTAAAGTCTGCCAGTGGAGCCGCTGTCCCCTCCAGATCACGTGCCAGCGTCTGCACCGTCACGCCAACCTGTTCCGCCATCAGCCGGACACGCTGCAGCGCATCCTCCGAGCGATCCAGCGCCGACATGCGCCAGCCCTGCTGCGCCAGATAAACCGCATCACGCCCGGCCCCGCAGGCCAGATCCAGCCCCTGCCCCGGCTGCAGACCATGCTGTGGGGCCAGCTGTGTGACAAAGTGTTCCAGCAGTGGTGCAGGCTGCCACAGGCGCACCGGGTTTGCTCCGGTTTCCAGCCGGCCCGCACGGGCCAGCTGCTCCCGGTAAGCTTCCGACCAGAGCCGGGTTGCTGCAATCAGATAACCGCGTGGCTCCAGAAACGCCCGTGCCACGGCCAGATCATCAGCCGTCCCGCACAAAGTGAGCGGTCGGGATTTGCGCGGCAGTTCCTGCATGCGCTCAAACAGCGCCGCCGCCGGCAGCGAACAGGCACCAGCCGGATGGCCGGCAGCAAATGCTGCACCGGAACGGCAGTCAATCAAAGCCGGAGTTGTCGTCTCCGGGCAGTCCATGTGCTTCAGTGCGCCACCCTCGCCTTGCCATTCAGGGTAATAATGCGCACGGTATCATCGGGCCTGAATTCCTCGTCTGCCACCTGGGCAATCGCGACCGTGCGATCGTCTTTCAGTTTCAGGGTGATTTCGACGCCCTGCTGCTGGCTGGCGGCGCGATCAATCAAACCGCCGATACTGGCACCGGCCACCGCCCCGGCCACCCCGCCAACAATCTGGCCCTTGCCCTTGCCGACCTCACTGCCAGCCACCGCCCCGATCACGCCACCCGCTGCCTGTCCGGTTTCGGAGGCATTCTGCTGGATCACGACCGGACGCACACTCACCACGGTGGCATACTGTACTTCCTGCAGGGTGCCGGCCTGTACCGTACTGTAGGTATTACTGGAAGGTGCGGTGGTGCAGGCAGTCAGCCCCTGCATAACCGACAGGAAAGTCATCAGCCCAATCAGCACTTGTCCACGTTTCATTTTTTTATTGCTCTCTGTCATATTTTAAAGCAGCTTGCGCTGCAATCAGCCTGCTCTTGCCGCCCGTCTGCCACAGGCGGACAATCCCACTTATATCAGAATGGTATCTGCCGGGAAAGTCCGAGCCGCCGGACTTCATTCCGGAACACCTGGCGAATCTGCGCCAGCGCCGGTGCACTATCAGCCTCAAAACGCAGGGTCAGGGACGGGGTGGTATTGGACAGGCGCACCAGCCCCCAGCCATGTGCATATTCGGCCCGCAAGCCGTCAATGGTGATCATGCGCGGTGCATCCAGTTGCTGGCCGCGGAGGAAATGTACCATGGCGGCCCGTGCTTCAGCCACATCGACGAAAGGCAGGCGGTATTCCGGCGTGGCATGACTGCGTGGCAGACGTGCAAACACAGCCGCCACCGGTTCGGTGTCCGCTGCCAGCACCTCCAGCAGACGTGCACCAAAATACAAACCGTCATCGTGCCCCATGCCCCGGTCATTGAGTACGAAGTGACCACTGAACTCCCCGCCCAGCACCGCCTTGTGTTTTTTGACATGGGCTTTGAGCAGGGAGTGGCCGGTCGGACACATTTCCAGCACACCACCGGCATCATGCACCACCTGCCGCAGTTGCCAGCTGCTTTTCACATCACAGACCACCACCCCGCCAGGGCGCTCTGCCAGCAGGTGCCGCGCCATCAGCATCAGCATCTGATCCGGCCACAGGATACTGCCCTGACTGTCCAGCGCGATCACCCGGTCCGCATCGCCATCAAACGCCAGCCCCAGATCCAGCTGCTGCTCCCGGACCAAAGTCTGCAGGGCGCACAGGTTGTCAGGGTCGGTAGGATCGGGGGGATGATGCGGGAAGGTCCCGTCTTCCAGGCTGGTGAACAACGCATGCACCTCACAGCCCAGACGCCGGAACAGTGCCTCGGCCACCAGGCCCGCCGGGCCGCTGGCACAATCCAGCCCGATGCGTAAAGCGTGTGCCAGGCGGACCTGTCCCACCACCGCATCGACATAACGCGTCAGAATGCCCTCATGCACCCGCTGTTCACCACCGGGTACAGCCTGCAACAGCCGTCCGTCGACAATGCCCTGATACAGTGCCTGAATCTGCTCCGAATGCAGTGCCTCACCCCGTACCACCAGTTTCAGCCCGTTCCAGGGCAGGGGCAGGTGGCTGCCCGTGACCATGACGCCATTGGGGGCCACACCGGACTGGACCGCAAAGTACAGCACCGGTGTCGGGGTACAGCCCAGATCAATCACCCGGCAACCCGCGGCCACCAGCCCCGCAGCCACCGCCGCATGCAGGGCGGGACTGGAAACACGTCCGTCCCGACCCAGCAGCACCTCCCGCTCATTCAGCTGCCGCAACAGGCCGCCCAGTGCCTGCCCGATCAGGTGCACACTGTCGGGGGTCAGCCTGTGCGGGTACAGGCCGCGTATATCGTAGGCACGAAACAGTTCCGGTGCGATGGTATTTTGCATAATCGTGTCAGTCCCGTTGGTCATGGCTGTCCTGTACCTCTCCCGGTCCGGCAGGCGGGCTTCAGCGGGTGCCCGAATGCCCGAAGCCCCCCTCACCACGCTCGGTGGCGGTAAACGTTTCCACCTGCCGGAGCGTGGCCTGCAGCACGGGTACCACGACCAGCTGGGCAATGCGCTCGCCCGGCTCGATGGTGAAGGCCGTCCGGCCCCGATTCCAGCATGAAATGAACAGTTGTCCCTGATAATCCGAATCAATCAGCCCCACCAGATTGCCCAGCACAATCCCGTGCTTGTGGCCCAACCCGGAGCGTGGCAGTACCAGTGCTGCCAGCCCCGGATCACGCAGATGGATGGCAAGGCCGGTTGGTATCAGGGATGTCTGAGCCGGCTCCAATCTCAGGGCCTCATCCAGACAGGCCCGCAGATCCATGCCCGCCGACCCCGCCGTGGCATACGCAGGTAGCGGAAACACCGTCCCCAAGCGCGGGTCCAGTACCCGGTAATCAATCACGGGAGCTGACATTGCGGCACTCATGCCTTCACCTCCCGAACCGCCTGCGCCGCTTTCCAGCCGGTAAACCGTTCCACCACCAGCGCCATCAGGGCCCGGGCCAGCTCCTGCTTGCTCATGTCCGGCAGGGTGGCAGCCCCGTCAGCCCACACCACTTCCAGGGCGTTGTGATCCTGATCAAACGCCTTGCCATCTGCAACCAGATTGGCGGCAATCATGTGAATGCGCTTGCGTTTGAGTTTGTCGCGCGCATATTCGAGCAGGTTTCGGGTTTCGGCAGCAAAACCGACACAGAACAGCTCGGGCTTTTCCGTACTGAGGGTCGCCAGAATATCCGTGGTGCGGGTCAGGACCAACTCCAGTGTGCCCGATGATTTCTTGATCTTGTGCGCTGCGGTTGCTTTGGGCGTGTAATCCGCCACGGCGGCGGTGGCAATGAACATATCGGCATCGACAGCCTGTGACCGTGCCGCTTCCAGCATCTGCTGCGCACTTTCCACGGCGACACGTGTCACCCCTGCCGGCACTTCAAGGCTGACCGGCCCTGAAACCAGTGTCACCCGAGCGCCCAGCGCGTGCGCCGCAGCGGCCACGGCATAACCCATCTTGCCGGAGCTGCGGTTGGAGAGAAAGCGTACCGGGTCCAGTGCCTCACGAGTCGGGCCTGCCGTCACCAGCACGTGTACCCCCGTGAGCGGCTGCGGACGGCTGTAATGCGCCGCCACCGCGGCCAGCAGTTCAGCCGGCTCCAGCATGCGGCCCGGTCCCACATCACCACAAGCCTGTTCACCCTGAGCCGGCCCGAGCATCAGGGTGCCACGCGCCTGCAGGGTACGGATACTGGCCTGGGTGGCCGGGTGCTGCCACATCTGCTGATTCATGGCCGGGGCCACTGCCAACGGCGCGGCACTGGCCAGACACAGCGTACTCAGCAAGTCATCCGCCATCCCGGCACTCAGGCGTGCCAGCAGATCGGCACTCGCCGGTGCGATCAGGATCAGGTCAGCCCAGCGTGCCAGTTCAATATGCCCCATGCCGGCCTCAGCCTCCGGGTCCAGCAGCGAGGTATGTACCGGGTTGCCGCTTAGGGCCTGCAGCGTCAATGGGGTGATGAAAGCTTGCGCCCCCCGGGTCATGCATACCCGGACCCTGGCACCGGCCTTGACCAGCAAACGGGTCAGCTCGGCGGATTTATAGGCGGCAATGCCACCACTTATCCCTAAAACAATCGATTTGCCGTGCAGGCTTGCCATAAGATTTCCTGACATTAACAACAAGAAAAGCGCCATGATACCGATAAAACACTGGCCTGCCGATGAGCGACCGCGAGAAAAACTGCTGGCCCGTGGAGCCGAAGCCCTGTCGGATGCCGAACTGCTGGCGATTTTCCTGCGTACCGGCATCAAGGGTAAAACCGCCGTGGACATGGCGCGGGAGCTGCTGCAGACCTTCGGCGGCCTGCGGGCGCTGTTCGAGGCCAGCGAGGAACATTTCTGCCGGGCCAACGGGCTGGGACAGGCCAAATACGTGCAGCTGCAGGGCGTACTGGAAATGTCGCGCCGCTACCTGCACGAACGCATGACGCGTGGGGATGTGCTCAGTGATCCGGATACGGTGCGTTGCTTTCTGACCTCACGCCTGCGCGATGGCTGTGCTGAAGTGTTTGCCTGCGTCTTTCTGGACAACCGCCACCGCGTGATCCGCTATGAGGAGCTGTTTCACGGCACCATTAATGCCGCCAGTGTCCATCCACGTGAAGTGGTGCGTCAGGCCCTGCACCATAATGCTGCTGCGGTGATTTTTGCCCATAACCATCCTTCCGGAGTGGCCGAGCCGAGTGAGGCCGATGAGCGCATCACCCGGCGACTCACTGATGCGCTGGCCCTGATTGATGTGCGAGTACTGGATCATTTCATCATCGGGGATCAGGTGGTATCGTTTGCCGAACGCGGCCTTCTGTAAGCACAGCACACCGTTTTCAGCGCAACCAGCATTGTGCACTCTCGTTGATCGCCAGGATGGCCGGGTGTTTGATGCGGCGTTCAATCGAAATGGCAAAAAAACTGACCTGCACCCCCATGGCACAGCCGACCAGCTCCATATCCGCCGTTTCGGCCAACAGGCTGGTTTCCAGTACCGACGGTGCGACAAACACCCCCTGCCCGGCCTGCCCGAATGCTTTCATCAGGGCGTTGTCATCAAATTCACCTACAATGTCGGGATGGATACCGGTACTGTGAAACCAGGCCATCAGCTTTTCACGCACGGCAGAACCTTCACTCGGGATCAGGACCGGCGCCTGATCCAGACAGGCTGGAAACGGCCCCTTGAGCTGCTGGCGCAGGCTGCTTCTGGCAAAAAAACTGATGCTGCTGCTGCCCAGATCGTGGTTGTAACCCTTGATATTCATCTGTGGCGGCATCGGACTGTCGGCGATCACCAGCTCCATGCGCTGCAGGGCCAGTTCCGCCAGCAGGTCATGCAACCGCCCTTCAGTACAGACAATCCGAATCTTGCGTCCCATCTGCATGGCCGGTTCCAGCAGCCGGAACACCACGGTCTTGGGCACCAGATCGGATACACCCACCCGGAACAGCTGGGCACGGTTTCCCGGATACTGCTGCAGGCGATCTTCCAGCTCGATACCCAACTGAAAAATACGGTTGGCATATTCCGCAGCGACCTGGCCAGCTTCGGTCAGCTCCAGGTTGCGTCCCTTGCGCCGAAACAGCTTGAGCCCGAGGTCTTCCTCCAGCAGGCCGATCTGGCCGCTGATGGTCTGGGAGGTGAGGTGCAGGCGCTCACTGGCACGGGCAATGCTGCCCGCATTGGCCACTTCACGGAAGTAGTACAGGTGCTTATAATTCAACATCAGTTTTTTCCGATGATTTGAATTGATTATTTCGAATTTTCTTTATTTAACACTTTTTGTAAAGTGAATGCCATAGGGAAAAGGTCAAAAGGTTGAAGCACGGATTTGCAAACCCTGGGAACCATCCCGTAACCAACGGATTCAAGGAGAACCATCATGAAATTAACCACACAGAGTCAACGCGCAGTGATGGCCATGATATCGCTGGCACTGAACGCCGGCCACAAGGTTCAGCGTCTCAGCACCCTGGCCAAGGATCAGGGCATTTCCCTGTCCTACATGGAACAACTGTTTTACCGCCTGCGTCATGCCGGACTGGTGGAAGGTATTCGCGGCCCCGGCGGCGGCTACCGTCTCGGCAAACCGGCCAGCCAGATTTCGGTGGCCCAGATCGTCAATGCCATTGAAATGGATGAGGGCGAAGGTGCCACCGGCAGCCAGAACACACAGCAGCCGGAACAGGTTATCGCTTACATGCTCAACCAGCTGGATACCCAGGTGCACGATTTTCTGGATGGCATTACGCTGGCCAGTCTGGTGGGTGAACATCGCCTCCCGCAGAAGAAAATCCGCGTGGGGGGTACAGCCAACCTGATTGCACGCATGTTTCCACCTCGGGATGCTGCGGTGGCGGGCCTGCAACCAGCCTGATTTCTGTACGACCCGCCGCGCCAGCCGGAGCACTTCCGCCGCCGACTGGCGCGGTGGCGGGCCTTACAGCCCTTTCAATGGCGGCTGGCTGAACAGAAGCCGGCCCGCATGGGCCGCACCCTGCGGCGTGAAGTGGCCCCCATCAAAACTGATCAGGCGCAGATCCGGCGTGAACACCGGGCAGTCGGCCTCCCGGCCACACAGCAGGGCTTGTTGATCCACATAAACGTCAGGTGAAAACTGGCTGCGCATCAGCTGGTTGATGGCGACCTGATCGGCATCCACCCGGTTGTGCAGATTGCGCAGCTCACTTTCGGGCATGCGCAGGTAGCGGCGGATATCCGGCTTGCCGAAACTCTTGCGTCCCAGCACGATCAGCTGCTGATGCGGCCCCAGCCCCAGGTTCCGGATGCTTTGCGGCAGGCGTTCAGCAGCCCAGCGCCGCCAGTTGCCGGCCAGAATCACCACATCCGCCTCACCGATCTGGGCCCTGGCCTGCGCCAGGGTATCGGCATCACGGCAGATCGCTGCGGCTTCCGCACGGCGGAAAGGGGCGACATCTTCCGGTCCCAGATACATCTGGCATACGGTCGGGATATAACGGGTGACAATCTGGTATTGCGACAAGGCCCCGGCTTCCCGGATTGCATTGTAGAAATCCTGTGCATGACTGTCGCCGACCAGAATCAGCTTCCTGCCCCCGTCGGCGGTAAAGGGCTTTTTCATTTCGGCCAGAAAACGGTCACGCACATAGGCCCCGCTTTTGGCCGTATCGGCGGCTTCCAGCATATCCTGGCGGAAATCAGCCCGGGCTGCAGCAGCAAGCCCCATCAACAGGCTGATGCAAAGCAGCAAGAGTGGGGTGTTTTTCATCATACTGATCATCCTGTTTTTCCTGTTTAACGACATGGTTTCATCCTGTTTGTCTCTTGTTCGTTGACACAGTCATAAAAAACGCCGAGGTACGCCGTCCAGCCCGATCAGGATCAACCCCGACACAATTAGTAACAGACTGCCAGCCAGGGCAAACCCGAATACCTGTCGGCGGCTGAAGCGCTGTCGGTCCCGAAACGGACGCTCGACCAGACGCCAGCTCAGCCAGGCCAGCCCAAAAGCCAGCAGCACTGCAACCAGCAACAGTCCCGGCCCGGCATCCAGCCACAGCATGCGCGTAAAAACCAGCAATGGCTGGTGCCATAGATAAGCACTGTAGGATATCAACCCGATACCTGCCAGTATCGGGCTGGCCAGCACACGCCCAACGCCCTGATCACTGCGGGCATACAGAATCAGCAGCACGGTCCCGGCAACAGGTACCAGCGCATACAGGCCGGGAAACGGCAACCCCCGATCAAACAGCCCCACCGCGCCCAGCAGTAATACCAGCCCCACCCCGGCCAACCATGCTGTGGAAACACGGCCCGCCACGGGCCGGAAGCCTGGATAAAACGCACAGCCAGCCCCGGCCAGCAACTCCCAGGCCCGACCGGGCAGCAGATAAAAATTGGCATCCGGGGCAAAACGCCACCCCAGCTCCGCCAGCCCCAGACTGAGCAGGCCGAGAATACCCAATAATCCGGCCAGCCGCTCCCGACCCAACCGCCAGCCCGCCAGCAACAGCAGCGGAAACAGCAGGTAAAACTGCTCCTCCACCGCCAGGCTCCAGGTATGCAGCAGCGGCATCAGCTCGGCATCCGGGGCAAAATAGCCACTGTCCTGCCAAAACAGGACATTGGATACAAACAGGGCCACGGCCACCATGCTGCGCCCGAAATCGACCAGCTCATGCGGTAATAACAGCCACCAGGCCGGCAGCAGACAAGCCAGCACCACCAGCAGCAGGACCGGCAGAATGCGCCGTGCCCGACGTTCATAAAACGTCACCAGACTGAAATTACCCTGCTGCAGTGCTTCCAGCAGCAGCGTGGTGATCAGGTACCCGCTGATGACGAAAAAAACATCCACCCCGACAAAGCCACCGTCAAAGCCCGGTATCCCGGCATGAAACAGCACCACCGGCACCACCGCCAGCGCACGCAGGCCATCAATTTCTTTGCGGTATTGCATGAAAACGTTTCCCCTGAAACAACCCCTCTCTTGTTGCACAGCCCCGAATAAAGATCAAGCACTCCCGGTGCTTTTGCTGACAGGGAAATCGCTTTAAAGTGCCACCTGTCATCTGTTGCTGCCGGATTCATTATGGAGCCAACCGTCTCATGCCACTTCGACTGCCCGCATTTCCGTCAGGACCGCTGCCGCTCCTGCCGTCGGATTGAAACCCCGTATGCCCAGCAGCTGGCTACCAAACAGGCAGAGCTGCAGGGTGTACTTGCCAACCTCGCCCCCGCTGTCTGGCTGCCCCCCTGTCCCGGCACGGTCCGTGCTTTCCGCAACAAGGCCAAAATGGTGGTACTGGGCGCTGCCCACGCTCCCGTGCTCGGGATTGTCAGCCCTGCCGGCCAGGCTGTTGACCTCACCGACTGCCCGCTGTACCCACCGGACATGCAGGCGCTGCTGGCAGCGCTGCCCGACTGGATACGCCAAGCCGGTGTTCCACCCTACCGTATCGACAGGGCCAAAGGGGAACTCAAGTTCATACTGCTGACACGCAGCCAGTGGTGTGGGGAATTTCTGCTGCGTTTCGTACTGCGCAGCACGACCGCACTGCCCCGCATCCGCAGCGCCTTGCCCGCCCTGCTGGCTGCCTTTCCGGCGATTCAGGCGGTATCGGCAAATATCCAGCCACTGCACAAGGCCGTGCTGGAGGGAGAGCAGGAAATTTTCCTCAGCGACCGGCAGGCCATTGAAGAACGCCTGAACGGTATTCCCCTGTTCATCCGCCCCAAAAGCTTTTTCCAGACCAACCCCCAGGTCGCCGAACAGCTGTATCGTCAGGCCCGTGACTGGGGACGGGAGAGCCAGCCGCGGCAGGTCTGGGACCTGTTTTGCGGTGTGGGGGCCTTCGGGCTGCATCTGGCCGGTCCCGACATCGGCCTGACTGGTATTGAAATCGAGCCGGAAGCCATTGCCTGTGCACAGGAATCAGCCCGCCGGCTGGGGCTGGCCAAGGTGCACTTTGCTGCGCTGGATGCTGCCGGATTTGCCGGTCTCAATGCCCCGGCCCCGGACCTGCTGGTGGTCAATCCGCCCCGGCGCGGGCTGGGAGCCGAATTATGCCGGCAGCTGGATGCCCTGCATCCGCCGGTCATGCTTTATTCCAGCTGCAATCCGCACACCCTGGCACAGGACCTGGCCTGCCTGCCCGCTTACCGGGTCGTGCGTGCCCAGCTGTTTGACATGTTTCCGCATACCGCACATAGCGAGGTACTGGTTCAGCTGGAAGCAACAAAAACCGGTAAGGTTCGGATAACGGGCAACTCACAGGCAGCGGACGAGGCAACGGGAAAGTACCTATCCCGGTATCCGCTTCAGGACCAGTGACTGTCAAGGCATCTGCCAAAATGGCTAATATTTATACATTTCCTTGAGCGGTTCAATGGCCATTTTGTGCTCCGGATTTAAAGATACAGTGCCTCAACCTGTTTGAGCATGAAGGCTCCAAACCCAGCCCGCCCAGGCAACAGAAAAAGGCGGCATGGGACAACACCTATCGTACCAAGGTATTGCTCGCCTGATTTTTTATATGCGCTCGACCTGGTCTCCGCTTGGGAATAGTTGGGAATGGCCCGGGAAAATTGCTAAAGTGAATACCTGTTTTACCTTGTCAGGAACACCAGACACCCATGGAAGAAAACCCGGATATACCTGACCTGCCGGCGCGTCGTCGGGGCATCTACCTGTTGCCCAACCTGTTTACCACCGGGGCCATGTTCGGTGGTTTTTACGCCATTGTCGCTGCCATGCAGGGAAACTTTGAAACGGCTGCCATCGCCGTTTTCGTCGCCATGATCCTGGACGGGCTCGATGGGCGGGTGGCACGCATGACCAATACCCAGACCCCTTTCGGGGCCGAGTATGACAGCCTTTCCGACCTGGTTTCCTTCGGGCTGGCACCTGGCCTGATCATGTACCAGTGGTCACTGGTGCACCTGCGCGAGATGGGTACGGCCTGGGGCAAGGCCGGGTGGCTGGCCGCCTTTATCTATGTCGCCTGTGCCGCACTGCGCCTGGCACGCTTCAACACCCAGATCGGCAAGGTCGACAAGCGCTTTTTCATCGGCCTGCCCAGTCCGGCGGCGGCAGCAGTCATGGTCGGCTGTGTCTGGGTCTTTCATGATCTGGCCATTGTGGGCCGGAACCTGCAGCTCCCCTCTCTGCTCCTGACCCTGAGTATCGGCCTTTTGATGGTCAGCAATGTCAGCTATTACAGTTTCAAGGACTTCGACCTGCGCCGCCGGGTCCCGTTCATCATGCTGCTGGGCATTGTACTGGTGATTGTGCTGACCACCATTGATCCGCCCAAGGTCCTGTTCACCTTCTTCATGGTCTATGCCCTGTCAGGGCCGGCCTACTGGCTGCTGCGCCGCTACCGCCGCCGTCAGCGCCGCCGTCAGGAGACCTGAGGCCTTGGACCTGCAGACCCGCCGCCAGTATCTGGGACTGATGGGGATTCCGCTCTGGGTGCCCCGCATACAGTCACAGTCTGATCAGGTTGACCAGGCTGCTGATGCACCACAACCGGCACCGGACGTCAGTGCCCCGGCATCAACCGCCGTGTCAGCAGAGCGCTCCGAAGGACACGATACCGCTGCGGCGGCTGTAGCGGTACAGCCGGCCCGGGGTGCGGCAGCAGCCCTGCGGACACTGGACGTACCCGACACGGCAGACACGCCACGGCCCCGCCCGGCAGCCGGTTCTGCCCAGACCGGCACACCGGTCACCCGCATCGACTGCACGCACATGGACTGGCAGGCGCTGCAGCAGGCGGTAACAGACTGCAACGCCTGCGGACTGCACCGGACCCGGACCCGAACGGTGTTCGGAACCGGCCATCAGCAAGCCGACTGGATGATCATCGGCGAAGCACCGGGGGCGGAAGAGGACCGTCAGGGTGAACCTTTCGTGGGCCGGGCCGGGAAACTGCTGGACAACATGCTGAAAGCCATCGATCTGGACCGGAACAAAGCCTATATTACCAATACCCTCAAGTGCCGCCCGCCCAATAACCGCGACCCGAAACCGGATGAGTCGGAAAGCTGTCGCGGGTATCTGGAGCGGCAGCTGGCCCTGATCCAGCCCCGGCTGATTCTGGTGGTAGGGCGCATTGCCGCCCATAACCTGCTGCAGACCAATGTTCCGCTCGGGCGGCTGCGCGGCAGCCTGCATCAGGTTCCCGGAACCGACATTCCGGTACTGGTCACTTACCACCCTGCCTACCTGCTGCGCCGCCCGACAGAAAAACGCAAAGCCTGGCAGGACCTGCAACAGGCCATGGCCTTTGCACGTCAGCACGGCTTTTAGTCCCCCGATCATTCCGGTATTCCACCATGAGCAATTCATCCTGTTCCCCCCGGCCGTCTCCGCTTTTCCCCGCCTTACCCGTGCGCCCGATGCATCCGGATGACCTGGATGCCGTTATGGCGATTGAGCTTGCCGCTTATCCCCATCCCTGGAGCCGTGGTATCTTCGAGGATTGCCTGAAACACAATTATCACTGTCTGGTGCATGAAAAAGTTGGGGAAATTGTGGCATATACGGTAATATCGGTGGCCGCTGGTGAAATGCATGTCCTGAACCTGACAGTTCGGTCTGAATCACGAAAACAGGGTCTGGGGAAACACCTGCTGATGGCCGCTGAAAAAATCGGGCAGGCATTGGGGGCTGACGAGTGCTTTCTGGAAGTCCGCCCGTCCAATACTGCAGCCTTGCAACTCTACCGGCATCAGGGCTTTAACGAGGTGGGTTTGCGCAGGAATTATTACCCTGCCCACAAAGGTCGGGAACATGCAGTGATCATGGCCAAGGTATTGGCGGTGCCGGAACAGGATTCCCCATCCTGATGCCGGCATGTTGATCTGCCATGAGCCAAAGCCATCACCCGACGGCCATTTATTGACGAGATTTTCGTTTAGCGCAGTTATGTACAAACAGCAAACATTCAATAATATCAGTAATAAAAACAGCAACCTGAGCATGGGGCCGGCAATCCGTGCCTGAACAATACACCCTGCTCCCGGCATCGGAACACAATATTGATCCTGATTCCATCGACCCGCGCTCCCGCGACATCATCAAACGCCTGCAGAAAGCCGGCTACCAGGCCTACCTGGTCGGTGGCTGTGTACGTGACCTGCTGCTCGGGCATCAGCCCAAGGATTTCGACATTGCCACCAGCGCCCATCCGGAGCAGGTCAGGAAACTGTTTTCCAGCTGCCGCCTGATTGGGCGTCGCTTCCGGCTGGCACACATCTACTACGGGCGTGATTACATCGAAGTCGCCACCTTCCGCGCCCCGCATGATACCGGTCAGCAGGGCAGCGTGGATGCCCAGGGTCGCATCATTCATGACAATGTGTACGGCACGCTGGAAGAGGATGTCTGGCGGCGTGACTTCACCATCAACGCCCTGTTTTACGACCCCATCAGCGGTGACGTGCTGGATTATGTCGACGGACTGGCGGACTTGCGGGCCCGTCGGCTGCGCCTGATCGGTGATCCGCAGGTGCGCTACCGTGAAGACCCGGTGCGCATGATCCGGGCCCTGCGCTTTGCGGCCAAGCTCGACTGCACGCTGGATGGCGCAACCGGACACCTGATCCGTCCGATGGCCAATCTGCTGGATGCGGTGGCACCGGCACGCCTGTTTGATGAACTGCTGAAACTGCTGCACGGCGGTTACGGTTTCAGGAGCCTCCAGCTGCTGGAGGAATACGGCGTACTGGGTTTCCTGCTGCCACTGACCGACGAAAGCCTGGAGCTGGACCAGAGCGGCTGCTTCCGGCGATTGCTGGAGACTGCGCTGCAGAACACCGATCAGCGTATCAGTGAGGGCAAATCGGTCATGCCGCCGTTCCTGTTCGCGGTACTGCTGTGGGAGCAGGTCCGGGTACTGGCTGACGAGATCATGGAAGAAGAAGGCTGTCCCGAAGTGCAGGCCCTGAATCTGGCGGCGGGCGAAATCATCAGTGATCAGGTTCAGTGCACCGCCATTCCGCGCCGTTTCAGCAATATCACCCGTGAAATCTGGACCCTGCAGCCGCGTTTCAGCTACCGTGAGCTGCGCCGTGCCAATACCCTGTTCAACAACCAGCGTTTTCGTGCCTCCTATGACTTTCTGGCCCTGCGTGCCGAAGCCGGAGAAGGCGAGGAGGTCATGGCAGATTACCGGTGGTGGACCGAGTTTCAGCAGGCCCGGCCCGATGATCGGGCGGCTCTGTGCGCCCCTTCAGCCCGCAAACGCCGCAAAAAGCGCAAAAACAAATCGCGTCAGGAAGACTGAGGAACCCAAGAAGCCGCTGACACGAAAGCAGCGGCGGCAGCACAGTGAATCAGGTCAGGCCGGCCCGGCCCGGTTGTCGGCTCAGGCATTTTCCGACTGTTGCGGGAAATCGGTTTTCACCGCCTTGAAGGCCGCATCCAGGGTCTGCCAGTTATTTACGGTATGGCAGAAAATATCGGCAGTTTTTTCTGCATCATAAACCGCAGAATGTGCCTGCTCACCATCCCAGCCCAGCCCGGCAGCCTGTGCCACCCGCGCCAACACGGTCTGGCCATAAACCACAGCCCCCAGCGTTACGGTATCCAGGGTGCTGAAGGGATGAAACGGATTGCGTTTGCAGTTGATGCGGTTACTGGCCGCATTCAGGAAGTTGAGGTCAAACGGGGCATTGTGCCCGACCAGAATGGCCCGGTTACAGCGGTTGAGTTTGAGTTCGCGCCGCACGACCTTGAACAGCTCGTTCAGGGCCTTTTCCTCCGGTACTGCCAGCCGCAGCGGGCTGAAGGGCTTGATACCGTTCACCTCCAGTGACTTGGGGTCCATGTTCGCATTCGGAAACGGCTCAATATGCCAGTTATAAGTCCGGCTGCGCGACAACCCACCCTTTTCATCCACGCGCAGTATGACCGCCGCCAGCTCCAGCAGCGCATCCCTTCTGTGGTCAAAGCCACCGGTTTCCACATCGATCACGATGGGCAGGAAGCCCCTGAACCGGCCTGCCAGCGGCACAATCTCGATATCATCACTCATGCTGTTGAGCTTACCGGATGTGGGGAAAAATAGACAGGAGAACCGCAGAATTTATTTGTATCTCATATCATTATGAAAAAACAACAATTATTTTTAAAACCGGATTACTGCTTTCAATTTTTCAGATTTGGTGCTAATTTCCGACACAGAGGAGATCACTCATCGCCATGCCCGTTCCGGACCAGGAGGACCACTCATGACCATGGAGAAATACCCGCAGGATACCGATGCCCAGGAAACCCAGGAATGGGTGGAATCCCTGGAAGCCGTGATTGAACAGGAGGGGCTGGAACGCGCCCATTTCCTGCTGGGTGAACTGATTGATACCGCACGTCAGAACGGTGCCAACCTGCCCTATTCCGCCAATACCGCCTACATCAATACCATCCCGCCCCATCTGGAGAAATATACCCCTGGTGATCCGGCCATCGAGGTCAAGCTGCGCTCCTGGATTCGCTGGAATGCCGTGGCCATGGTAGTTCGTGCCAACCGGGAAAGCCCGGAACTGGGCGGGCATATCGCCACCTTCGCCTCTGCGGCTACCCTGTATGACGTGGGCATGAACCATTTCTGGCGTGCCCCCACCCCCCAGCATGGCGGTGATCTGATTTATGTACAGGGTCATGCCGCACCGGGCATGTATGCCCGTTCCTTTCTGGAAGGGCGGCTGGATGAAGCCGATCTGGACGGTTTTCGCCAAGAGGTTGATGGCAGCGGCCTGCCTTCCTATCCGCATCCGTGGCTGATGCCGGACTACTGGCAATTCCCGACCGTTTCCATGGGGCTGGGGCCAATCAAGTCGATCTACCAGGCCCGTTTCATGAAATACCTGCAGGACCGGAAACTGGCTGACACGCGTGAACGCCGGGTCTGGTGCTTTGTTGGTGACGGCGAGGTGGATGAACCCGAGACCCTGGGTGCCATTTCGCTGGCCGGGCGTGAACGGCTTGACAACCTGACCTGGGTGGTAAACTGCAACCTGCAGCGTCTGGATGGCCCGGTGCGCGGCAATGGCAAGATCATCCAGGAGCTGGAGGCGGTATTCCGGGGTGCAGGCTGGAATGTGATCAAGGTCATCTGGGGTTCCTACTGGGATCCGCTGCTGGCACGTGACAAGGACGGCAAGCTCAAGGCGCGCATGCTGGAAGCCGTAGACGGCGAATACCAGAACTACAAGGCCAAGGACGGAGCCTATGTGCGTGAGCACTTCTTCGGGGTTGACCCGGCGCTCAGGGAAATGGTCGCCACCATGAGCGATGAGGATATCTGGCGGCTGAACCGGGGCGGCCATGATCCGCACAAGGTGTATGCCGCCTATTACGCCGCCACCCATCATGAAGGCCAGCCCAGCGTGATTCTGGCCCATACCGTCAAGGGCTACGGCATGGGGACTGCCGGCGAGGGGCAGAATCGCACCCATCAGCAGAAAAAACTCAGCGCCGAGGAGATGATCGCTTTCAGAAACCGCTTCAGCATTCCGCTCAATGATGTCGATGCAGCTGAAGCCCGGTATTACCGCCCGCCGGAAGACAGTCCGGAACTCCGCTACCTGCAGGAACGGCGTCAGGCTCTGGGCGGTTATCTGCCGCAGCGTCAGACCCATGCCACGCCCCTGAAAGTGCCGGGCCTGGACCTGTTTCGCCCCATGCTGGAAAGCAGTGGTGAGCGTGAAATGTCCACCACCATGGCGTTTGTACGCATGCTGACCATCCTGACCCGAGACAGGGGGATCGGTCGGCATATCGTGCCGATCGTGCCGGACGAGGCACGCACCTTCGGCATGGAAGGCATGTTCCGCCAGCTGGGTATCTACTCCTCGGTGGGCCAGCTGTACGAGCCGCAGGATCGTGATCAGGTCATGTTCTACAAGGAGGACAAGTCCGGCCAGATTCTGGAGGAAGGCATCAACGAGGCCGGGGCCATGTCAAGCTGGATTGCCGCCGCCACCTCCTACAGCACGCATGCGGTGAGCATGGTGCCGTTTTATATCTACTATTCCATGTTCGGGTTTCAGCGCATCGGTGATCTGGCCTGGGCTGCCGGTGACTGCCGGGCGCGGGGTTTCCTGATCGGCGGTACCGCCGGACGCACCACCCTGGCCGGGGAAGGACTGCAGCATCAGGATGGACAGAGTCTGGTACAGGCCGGGCTGATCCCCAACTGCATCAGCTATGACCCAACCTTTGCCTATGAAATGGCCATTATCATCCAGCATGGCCTCAAACGCATGTACCAGAATCAGGAGGATGTGTACTACTACATCACCGCCATGAATGAGAACTACAGCCACCCGGCCATGCCGCAGGGCTGTGAGGAAGGCGTCATCCGCGGCCTGTACCCGTTCAGCGGTGGCGGCAAGAAGCGCAAGAAAGTGCAGCTGCTCGGCTCCGGCACCATCCTGCGCGAGGTCATTGCCGCCGGAGAACTGCTGGACAGTGACTGGGGCGTGGATGCCGACATCTGGAGTGCCACCAGTTTCAACGAGCTGGCGCGTGAGGCCCGTGATGTCGAACGCTGGAACCTGCTGCACCCGCTGGATAATCCACGAACACCCTATGTGACCCAGTGCCTCAAGGATCACCGTGGTCCGGCCATCGCCGCGACCGATTACATCCGCAGCTACGCCGACCAGGTCCGTGCCTGGGTACCGATGAAGTACATCGTACTCGGCACGGATGGTTTCGGGCGCAGCGACACCCGCGCCCGGTTGCGCAGGCACTTTGAGGTCAGCCGCCATTACATCGTGATTGCCGCACTCAAGGCACTGGTGGATGAGTCCTCACTGCCGGCCGGCAAACTGCAGGAAGCGCTGGAAAAATACGGCATCGACCCCGACAAACCCAATCCACTGTACGCATGAAGGGAGGTGACACATGGCTTTGACTGAAGTTCGCGTCCCCGATATCGGCGACTTCAAGGATGTGGAAGTCATCGAAGTGCTGGTGCAGGCCGGTGACAGCATCCAGGCTGAAGACGCCCTGATCACGCTGGAATCCGACAAGGCAGTGCTGGAAATCCCGGCACCCATGGCCGGGGTGGTCCGGGAAATGAAGATCAGCCAGGGCGACCGGGTCTCAGCCGGCAGCCTGCTGCTGCTGCTGGAACCGGCTGCCGACACCCCTTCCCCGACACCGATACCAACAGACCCGGTGGTGGCCGCTGCGCCCTCATCACCCGCCCCGTCCACCAGCCACACCCCGGTAACCCCCACGCCTCCCCCCATACCCGCGAATCACACCGGATCAGGCAGCGCTCCCCCCGTGCCTGCCATCGAACACGAGGCTTTCAAGCGGGCCTATGCCCCCCCCTCGGTACGCAAATTCGCCCGTGAGCTGGGTGTTGACCTGAGCAAGGTCAGCGGCAGCGGGCGCAAGCAGCGCATCACCCGTGCAGATGTTCAGGGCTTTGTCAAAGACACCCTGCGTTTTGGCAGTGCCACATCCGGCAGCGCGCAGGGCGGGCCGGGCATTCCGCCCCTGCCCGAGACGGATTTCAGCCAGTGGGGTGAGATCGAAACCACGCCGCTGAGCCGCATCAATCAGCTCACTGGCGAATTTCTGCACCGCAACTGGCTCAATATTCCCCATGTGACCCAGTTTGATGCAGCGGATATCACCGAGATGGAAGCCTTCCGTCAGGCACTGAATGCGGAACAGGGCCCGTCCGGTGGCCCGAAAATCACCCCGCTGGTGTTCATCATGAAAGCAGTCACTGCCTGCCTCCAGACTTATCCACGCTTCAACAGCGCCCTGTCAACGGATGGCAAAAACCTGATCCGCAGGCATTATTTCCATATCGGCATCGCCGTCGATACAGCGGATGGTCTGGTGGTTCCGGTGATTCGGGATGTGGACCGGAAATCGCTGCGGCAACTGTCGGAAGAACTGCAGCAGGTTTCAGGCAAGGCCCGCGAGAAAAAGCTCAGGCCCGCTGACATGCAGGGGGGATGTTTTTCCATCTCCAGTCTCGGTGGTATCGGTGGTACCCGGTTCACCCCGATCGTCAATGCACCGGAGGTCGCCATTCTCGGGGTATCACGCTCGACCATGCAGCCGGTCTGGAATGGTGACAGCTTTGAGCCACGCCTGATGCTGCCGCTGGCGCTGTCGTATGACCACCGCGTGATTGACGGGGCTGACGGAGCACGTTTCACCACCCTGCTCAGCCAACTGCTGGGCGATATCCGGAGGCTGCTGCTATGAGCCGGATCATGGAAGTCCGGGTACCGGACATCGGTGACTTTCAGGATGTGGCCATTATTGAAGTGCTTGTCGATGCGGGTGATCCGGTGCGGGCGGATGAATCGCTGATCACCATTGAATCCGACAAGGCTTCCATGGAAATTCCCTGCCCGCAGGAAGGCACCGTGCGGGAAGTGCGGGTCCGGGTCGGTGACCGGGTGTCCCGGGGCGCGCTCATCCTGGTGCTGGAAGTGACGGCAACGGAACAACCACCAGTACCGGCGCAATCGCCCTCAGCCTCCCCCCCGGCCCCGCTCACGCCGCCGGCAGACGAAAGTCAGGCAAGCGCTGACCTGCAGACTCAGGTGCTGGTGCTGGGCTCGGGACCGGGTGGCTATACGGCGGCGTTCCGGGCCGCTGACCTGGGCTGCAAAGTGATTATGGTCGAGCGTTACAGCGAGATCGGCGGTGTATGCCTGAATGTCGGCTGCATCCCCTCCAAGGCGTTGCTGCATACGGCGGAAATCATTAACGAAGCCAGTGCCTTTGCGGCTCAGGGCGTGAAATTCGGTACCCCGGAACTGGATATTGATGCCATCCGTGCCCACAAAGAGGGTGTAATCCGGAAGCTGACCACCGGCCTCAAGGCACTGGCCAGACAGCGCAAGGTGCAGATTGTGCAGGGTTACGGGCGCTTCACCTCGGCCCATGTCCTGGAAGTGGAAGCAGCGGATGGCAGCCGCCAGCGTATCGGCTTTGAGCACTGTATTATTGCCGCCGGTTCGCGGGCCACGAAACTGCCTTTCATTCCGGATGACCCACGGGTGCTGGACGCTACCGGGGCGCTGGCCCTGCAGTCGATCCCCGCACGCCTGCTGGTGATCGGCGGCGGCATCATCGGGCTGGAAATGGCCACGGTCTACCATGCGCTGGGTTCACGGGTCACGGTGGTGGAACAGGCACCGGGCATTATGCCGGGGGCGGATCGTGATTTGGTGAAGCCACTGGAAAAAGTGATCCGTGGCCGTTATGAAAACACCTTCACCAGTACCAGTGTCACGGCCATACTCCCGGAGCAGGCCGGATTGTGCTGTCACTTTGACGGCCCCGAGGCCCCGGCGGGAGACACCTTCGATGCTGTGCTGGTCGCTGTCGGGCGCTCTCCCAATGGCCGGCAGATTGATGCCGGCAAAGCCGGGGTATTTGTCGATACCAGCGGTTTCATTCCCGTGAATGAACAGCTGCGCACCAATGTGCAACACATTTTCGCCATTGGTGATATCGTGGGCCAGCCCATGCTGGCGCACAAGGCCACACATGAAGGCAAGGTGGCTGCCGAGGTGATTGCCGGGCACAAATCTTTTTTTGATGTGCGCACCATTCCTGCCGTGGCCTATACCGACCCGGAAATCGCCTGGGCCGGCAAAACCGAGGAGCAGTGCAAGGCAGAAGGCATTGCCTTTGACAAGGGTGTTTTCCCCTGGGCCGCCAGCGGACGGGCATTGTCCATGGCTGCCGGTAATGGCATGACCAAGGCCCTGTTTGACAGACACTCCGGACAGCTGATCGGGGTCGGCATTGTCGGCAGGCATGCCGGGGAGCTGATTGCCGAAGCCGTGCTGGCGATCGAGATGGGGGCGGATGCCAGTGACATTGGCCTGAGTATTCATCCACACCCGACCCTGTCGGAAACGCTTAACTTCGCGGCGGAGGTGGCGGAAGGGGTCTGTACCGATATTTATGCCCCGAAAAAATAAGTTGTAGCTGTAATAGGCCATGCCTTCATGCCCATAAAATCCGGCTCGGCATCCTGAAAGTCCGGCGCCGGCACCAACCCGTCATGACAGGAGGAGAGATCATGAACCCCACCGTTACCGCTGCCACGGCAGCCTACGCCTATCCCCTACTGATCAAGCAGCTGCTGCAGACCTCGCTGCTGACTGCACCGCAACAGGAAATCGTGTACGCCGACAAAGGCCGTTACACCTATACCGACCTGAACCGCCGTATCCACCAGCTCGGCCATGGCCTGACCCGGCTGGGCGTGAAGCCCGGCAGCACGGTGGCGGTCATGGACTGGGATACCCCGCGCTATCTGGAATGCTTTTTTGCCATTCCCATGCTCGGTGCCGTATTGCAAACCGTCAATGTCCGCCTGGCTCCGGAGCAGATCGCCTATACCCTGAATCATGCCGGGGCTGATGTATTACTCATCAACCGTGAATTCCTGCCACTGCTGACGCAGATACGCTCCGAGCTTGTCAATATTCGCACCTTCATTCTGCTCAGCGACGATGACAAAACCCTGCCACAGGACTTTGAAGGCGAATATGAAGCCATGCTGGCCGGGCAAGCCGAGACCTTTGATTTCCCGGATTTTGATGAAAACACCCGAGCGACCACTTTTTATACCACCGGTACCACCGGCCTGCCCAAGGGCGTGTTCTTCAGCCATCGCCAGCTGGTCCTGCACACCCTCGGAACCGCCGCAACCCTGGGCATGGCCCCCGAGCAGGGGCGTTTCCACCGGGGTGATGTTTACATGCCGCTCACCCCGATGTTTCATGTGCACGCCTGGGGCATTCCACTGGTGGCTACCATGGCAGGCATCAAGCAGGTCTATCCGGGCCGTTATGAGCCGGAGCGTATCCTGCAACTGTGTCGTGACGAGGCTGTCACCTTCTCCCACTGCGTACCGGCCATCCTGCAGATGCTGCTGACCCATCCTTCCTGTGCCGGTACCGACCTGTCACGCTGGAAGGTCATCATCGGCGGTTCGGCCCTGACCCGTGCGCTGGCAAAGATGGCGCTGGACAAAGGCATTGATGTCATGACCGGCTATGGCATGTCGGAAACCTGTCCACTGCTGACCCTGGCACAGCTTGACCCGGCGCTGGATGCCGGTGCCGATCCGCACCTGGATGTTCGGGTCAAAACCGGACGCCCCCTGCCACTGGTCAATCTGCGCATCGTGGACCCGGACATGCAGTCATTGCCGAATGACGGCAGTACGACCGGAGAAGTGGTGGTCCGTTCCCCCTGGCTTACCCAGGGGTACCTGTTCAATCCGGACGCGTCGGAAGCCCTTTGGGAAGGTGGCTGGCTGCATACCCAGGACGTGGGCAGGATCGACCCGCAGGGCTATCTGCAAGTCACCGACCGTATCAAGGATGTGGTCAAGACCGGCGGTGAATGGATTTCTTCCGTGATGCTGGAAGACATGATCAGCCAGTACCCGGGGGTTGCAGAATCTGCCGTGATCGCCATACCGGATGACAAATGGGGAGAGCGGCCTCTGGCCCTGATTGTCCTGAAAGCCGGGGCCAGTGCATCGGCAGCAGATATCCGAACCCACCTGACCAGCTTCGCCGACAAGGGTATCCTGTCGAAGTTCGGCATTCCGGATGCGGACCATATCCGCTTTGTGGATACCTTGGCACGCACCAGCGTCGGCAAGCTCAACAAGCGCCAGATGCGTGAGGAGTGGAACAGGTAAAGATGTTGCCGTATACCTGCTTTTATACCTAAATCTGTCAGGTGCTGCCAGTTAAACTTGGACGATGATAAACAACAAAAAGCCCCAAAACCCATACAGGGCGGGAGCTTTCAGAGACGGCGGGACACGAACCAAACAATAAAAACAGTATCTTATGGACATAAAAACCATGACGTATACCTATCTGTATACCTACCTTCACTTGGCTGCACTATTTGCCGGGAATGGCTTTCTGATGCGGGCTTCGCAGGGGGAATAGGTGCCATGAAAAAAGGCAGCGGTAGACATGAACACTACCGAACTAAAATAGTTTTTCTTCATAAAATCAATTATTTAATTTTTTTCACAACTTTTTCATACCATATAATATGCAACAAAAATTTCTGGTGCATGAAAAAATCAATAACTTAGCTGCATATCTATCAGCATAAAAAAGGCCGGTACATGACCAGCCCTTCCCCCTGTCAATCGGCCTGCACCGCTACCCGACCAGCGCCCGCTTGTGTGGTGTCACCTCAATGGCCTGATCCGGGGTGATGATTTCAATCTGCACCAGCCGGGAATGCAGGCGCATGATGTTCACCCGTTTGCCCTGGCTGATGGCCTGATTGCGGATGGCCAGCACCTGATCCG
>DAOPKY010000052.1:0-29013 GCA_035391465.1 Thiolinea sp.
TTTCTGCCGCGCCACCTATGTGCGTTTCAGCCAGCATGAACGTCAGGAAGACTGGTTGCATGGCATCGAGGAGGCATTGGTTTACTTTGGCGGGGTGCCGCGTGAGTTGCTGTTTGACAATGCGGCTACCAGCTTAAGGCGGGACAACTGGTAACGCTGTAGCGAGGGTTATTTTCCCAAGCACTGCCCGCCCGGAGTCAGCTATGCTGAGTTAATGACCAAAAAAACCTCTGTTACCCAGAGCATCCGGGCTGGCAGTGCTTGGGGAGGGCAAATCTTCTCTACAGCTCTACGATTTGTCCCGCCTTAAGCTGGTAGCCGGTCAAGCCAATACTCATGATTCAGCAGCCCTGAAAAAAGCTCAAAAAACTGCCTCACAGCATGCAATTGTGATGCGGCATCAAATAGTGATGTTGGAGGCTGTGTCATAATGAAAAAGCCCCGTCAAACACATTCAACGGGGCCATCAGACTTTATCAGTACCACGGCAGGCATCCGGGCCGGAGCCTGCCGGAACAGACCGGTCAGATTTCAGCGTCGGGCGACAGCTTCAATGCCTTGCGGATCAGGGCTTTCTGCTGCAGCTGATGCACTGCCATGGAGCCTACGGCAGGTGCGGCAGCCGCATCACGACTGACACACCTGACATCATGGTAATCGCAATAGGCTTCAAAGCGCGGCACAATCGCATCCCAGGCACCCTGGTTGACCGGCTCTTCCTGGCACCAGACTTTTTCCTGCACATTGGGGTAATGCGCCATCACCGCCTTGATCTCCTGTCCGGGGAACGGATACAGCTGCTCCAGCCGGATCAGGGCCACGTCCCGGACCTCCTGCTTGCGCCGGGCTTCCAGCAGATCATAGTAGACCTTGCCGGCACACATGATGACACGGGTGACACCGGCCCTGTCTTCCGGGCTGGTCAGATCCACATCATCAATCACGAACTGGAACCCGCCCTGGGTGAAATCACTGAGCTCGTTCACGGCCAGCGGGTGGCGCAGCAGGCTCTTGGGGGTGAAGACAATCAGCGGCTTGCGGTAATTGCGCAGCATCTGCTGACGCAGCAGATGGAAAATCTGGGCCGGCGTGCTCGGCACGCTGATCTGCATGTTCTCCTGGGCCGCCAGCTGCATGAAGCGCTCCAGCCGTCCGGAGGAGTGTTCCGGCCCCTGACCTTCCAGACCGTGTGGCAGGAACATCACCAAACCGCACAGCCGCTGCCACTTCTGTTCACCGGAGCTGATGAACTGGTCAATGACCACCTGTGCCCCGTTGACGAAGTCCCCGAACTGCGCCTCCCAGATCACCAGTGCGGTCGGCTCTGCGGTGGCATAGCCGTATTCAAACGCCAGTACCGCCTCCTCGGACAGCAGGGAGTCGATCACTGTGAAATCGGCAGAATGGGTGGAACCGTGACGCAGCGGAATCCACTGTTCACGCCGTTCCTGATGATGCAGTACTGCATGGCGATGCGAGAAGGTACCGCGCCCGCAATCCTGCCCGGACAGACGGACATTGAATCCCTGCTCCAGCAGGGTGGCATAGGCCAGGGTTTCGCCGAAGCCCCAGTCCGCCGGTTTCAGCCCCGCGCCCATGGCGGCCCGGTCTTCCAGCACCTTGCGCACCCGGCGATGCACCAGAAAATCCGCCGGGATGGTATCCAGCCAGTTACGGCTGATAGCCTCAATCCGGTCCGCAGGATAAGACGTGTCGGCCTGATCACGCCAGCGGGCTTCCAGGTAGTTCTTCCAGTGGGTCTCCAGTTCCGCAGGCAGCCCATCATGGACACGGCGGATATCAAGGTAACGATCCACGGTACCGCCCGCTTCCATCAGCTCACGGTACTCGCGCACCAGGCCATCGCTCTGCTCCTGGGTCATTATCCCTTCCCTGACCAGCCGCAGCGCATACTGGGTCCGGGTGGTAGGCAGATTGCGGATGATGGAGTACATCACCGGCTGGGTCATGGACGGCTCGTCAGCCTCGTTATGCCCCAGACGGCGATAACAGACCAGATCGATCACCACATCCTTGTGGAAGGCTTCACGGTAATCCAGCGCCACATGCGCGGCATAGATCACGGCCTCCGGATCATCCCCGTTCACATGGATGATGGGGGCACCGATAATCTTGGCAGCATCGGTGGGGTAATGGGTGGAACGACTGTCAGCGACCGTGCTGGTGGTAAAGCCGACCTGATTGTTGATCACGATGTGGATGGTGCCGTGGGTACGGTAGCCACGGGTCTGGGCCATGTTGAAGGTTTCCATCACCACACCCTGACCGGCAAAGGCTGCATCACCGTGGATGATGATGCCCATGACTTCCCGACCTTCGCGGTCGCCACGACGCTCCTGACGTGCACGCACCGAACCTTCCACCACCGGACTGACGATTTCCAGGTGTGAAGGGTTGAAGGCCAGCGCCAGATGTATCGCACCGCCCGGTGTCATGATGTCATTGGAATAACCTTTGTGGTACTTCACATCCCCGGTGTACTTCTCGTCCGTGTACTTGCCGTCAAATTCGTCAAACAGCATCCCGGAAGGCTTGCACATCAGGTTGATGAGCACGTTCAGACGCCCGCGGTGTGCCATCCCGATCACGCTTTCCTTCAGCCCTTCGGCTCCACCCTGCTGAATCAGGGTATGCAGCAGTGGCAGCAGGCTCTCGCCGCCTTCCAGACCAAAGCGCTTCTGGCCCACATAACGGCGGTGCAGGTACTGCTCGAAACCTTCGGCGGCCGTGAGCTGGCGCAGCAGCATGATGCGCTGTTCTTTGGTCAGCGGATCATGGGCACGGTTGGATTCAATACGCTGCTGAAGCCAGCGCTTTTCATGCACATCCATAATATGCATGTATTCAAACCCGAGCGTGCGCACATAGGTTTCCTGCAGCGCAGAGCAGATATTGCCCAGTGTCGGGGTCTCGGTGATATTGAAAGAACCGGGATCAAAGACGGTATCAAGATCAACCTTGTCGAGGTCATTCTTTTCCAGTGACAGCTCCGGCACGCCCAGATGCTGGGCATAATTGCCCAGCGGATTGGTGTCTGCCTCCAGATGGCCGAGGTAACGATATGCATTGATCAGGCGCATGACCCGCGCCTGCAGGCTGCGACGTTCCTGCACCTGTGCCTCGCTGGCGGGCGCTGCGGCCATCGTCGCCGGACCGGCACTGCCATTGGTGCGTCCGGGAGCGGCCTGCTGCCGTTCCAGCGTCCGGAAGTATTGCTGCCACTCCGCGGAGACGGAATCGGGATCCTGCTGGTACTGACGATAGACCTGGTCCAGATACATGGCATGTTCGCCATCCAGAAAAGACTCATCCATTCTGCTGGGGGACAGTTCTAGGCTCATTTGGTCATTTCTCCTTGCGTCCCGGCTCCGGGGACTGTTTGCTGAAATACTTGTCAACCACAGTGCAGCAATCTATATGTTGTTTGGGGGGCAAATTATATCTCAACAGAAAGGGGTTTACACGATTCATCGCGCCTTTTTGGGGCAGATGTCGACAAAAGCCCCGTCAGTCGAGCCAGATCAGACTCGCCATGCGCCCGGTCACGCCATCACGGCGATAGGAAAAGAAGCGCCCGGCCTCCGCCACGGTGCAGAATTTTCCACCACTGATATCATCGGTTTTCATACCCGCCGCCGTCAGGCGCTGCCGTGCCAGATGATAAATGTCACACCACCATTTGCCGGGTGCCACCCCCGGTACGAAGGCTTCGGCAGCTGCCGGGTTTCGGGCCATAAAGGCTGTGCGCACCTCATCGCCGACCTCGAAGGCGGCAGGGCCGATAGCCGGCCCAAGCCAGGCCAGCAGATAAGCAGGATCACACTGCAGCGAGTGCACCGTCTGCTCCAGCACCCCGTCACACAGGCCACGCCAGCCCGCATGGGCAGCCGCAACCCGTGTGCCTTCACGGTCGCAGAACAGCACCGGCAGGCAGTCAGCCGTCATCACCACACAGACCTGACGCGCATGACGGCTGACTGAAGCATCCGCCCGTGGCTGGCAGGCGGCAGCCCCCGTATCGGCCACCACGGTACCATGCACCTGCTCCAGCCACAGCGGCTCGGCAGGCAGCTGCAGTTTTTCACCGACCCGCTGGCGGTTGCGTGCCACCGCCAGCGGCATATCACCCACATGGTCCCCGAGGTTCAGGCTGTCATAGGGAGCCACACTCACCCCCCCCAGACGGGTGGTGGTGCAGGCATGCACACGGGCCGGGGCCGGCCAGTCAGGCGTGATCCAGGGGCGGGTTTCGGGTATTGTTTCAGACTTCATCAGGCCGCTTCCTCCAGCCGCAGCAATTCCAGCAGTTCCGCCATGTCCTGCGGCAGCTCCCGCTCCCACCAGACTGTCTCCCCCGTCTCCGGATGCACCAACCCCAGCGCCGTGGCATGCAGGGCCTGGCGCGGAAAGGCCTGCAGGGCCGTACGCAGCGCCGGGCTGATACCGGCAGGCACCCGGCTGCGTCCTCCATACACCGGATCCCCTACAATCGGCATCTGGCGATGGCTCATGTGCACGCGGATCTGGTGGGTACGTCCGGTTTCCAGTGCCACCCGCAGCAGGGTATGGTGGCGGAAGCGTTCTTCAATGCGGTAATGGGTCACGGCGGGCTTGCCGGCTTCGGTGACGGCCATGCGCTTGCGGTCGACATGATGGCGTCCGACCGGGGCCTCGATGGTGCCGCCGGACACCACCGGACGCAGCACCAGCGCCAGGTATTCACGGCTGACATTGTGTTCGGCAAGCTGCTGCACCAGGTACTGATGCGCCTCCAGCGTTCGGGCCACCACCAGAAGGCCGGTGGTGTCCTTGTCGAGCCGGTGCACGATACCGGCCCTGGGCAGGGTTTCCAGCTGCGGATCATGATGCAGCAGGGCATTCACCAGGGTTCCCGACCAGTGACCTGCGGCCGGATGCACCACCAGCCCGGCAGGCTTGTTGATGACCAGCAGTGCCGCATCCTCATGCACGATGTCCAGTGCCATGGGTTCGGGTTCAAAATCAGTGCGCACTTCGGCCACGGGAAAAACCGCCAGACGCTCACCACCGATTAAGCGCTCCTTGGGTTTCAGCACCTTATCATCAACCAGAACCTTGCCGGCCCTGATCCACTTCTGCAACTGGCTGCGGGAGTACTGGGGGTAAAGGCTGGCAACCACCTGATCCAGGCGCTGTTGAGCCATCTCCTGGGGCACCATACTGACAATGGATTGAGTTTCGGGCATGTTAAAACCAGTGAATACGTTATACTTGCAGGCTTGTTTCATCATACGTGTTATCAAGCAAATGTCGACAACCACAACCAGAAACCATCTGCCCAGGGCCTTTGCCATTCTGCTGCTGTCTGCCGGGCTGGCGGCCTGCTCTTCGCTGTCTTCACGCGACAAGGAGGAGCTCCCGGACAACACGCCGGCTGAAACCATTTACCGTGATGCCCAGAAAGCCCTCAGGGACGGGCAGTTTTCACAAGCCATCAAACTGTATGAAACCCTGGAAGCACGCTATCCGCTCGGTGACTACGCCCAGAGGGCCCAGCTGGAATCTGCCTATGCGCACTACAAATACGATGAAGCGGATACGGCGCTTGATACCATTGACCGCTTTGCACGCATGAATCCGGGCAGCAGTGAACTGGCCTATGCCTATTACCTGCGCGGACTGGTGAATTTCAACCGGGGCAGCGGCATCGTTGACAAGGTGTTCCCGCGCAGTATCTCAGACCTGGACACCGTGCGCCAGAAGGAAGCCTTTCAGGATTTTTCCAGGGTAGTCACCCGCTATCCGGACAGCAAATATGCCCAGGATGCCCAGCAGCGCCTGCAGTTCCTGCGCAACACCCTGGCAGACAGCGAAATCAGCGTGGCCCGCTACTACATGGAGCGTGGTGCCTGGCTGGCGGCCTTCAACCGGGCCGAATACGCCATCAAGCACTATCAGGGTTCACCCGCCGTGATGGATGCACTGGAAATCAAGGTCACGGCAGCCCGCAATCTCGGACGTACAGAGCTGGCGGCTGACAACCTGCGGGTGCTGGAAGCCAACTTCCCGGACCGGGCGGCCCGCTTCAGGCAGTGACGTTCAGACGTTCATCGGAACGTTTGTCTGCCGGTACTTGAAATCCCCTGCCCTGCTTATATAATCAAATTATAAAAATATAAAAAAAATTGCAGGGCAAAATGAAACTCTACACCTTAACCCCAAGCGTGTTCATGGGCTTTCTGCTGGTTGTGTCTGGCAGTGCCTTCGGCGCTCCTCCCGTCAATCCGCTCCTCCCCGGTCAGGGAGCCGCATCGCAATCCCCGAAAGCACCCAATTACGTCGGTGCCAGCCTCGGCCAGTTTCAGGGCGGCAGCTTCTGTGACAGCTTCAGTCGCTGCAACACCCAGGACCAGAGCTGGAAAGCCTATTCCGGCGTCCGCATCAACCAGAATATCCTCATGGAAGGCGGTTATGTGCAGTTCGGTGATCTGGCGGGTGAAACCGCCGACGGTGCCATCAGCACCTCATCCATCAGCGGTTACACCACAGCCGGTATCGCCACCTACAACTACAGCGACAAACTCGAACTGCTGACCAAGGGCGGTGTGTTCTGGTGGGAAAACGAACTGGATGTCGATGGCAACGGTAGCAAGCAGGACGGCAAAAGCCTTTTCTTCGGCGTCGGTGCCAATTATGACCTGGGTGACAATCTGGGCCTGAAAGCCGAATGGGAGCGCTACAAGGACCTGAAGCTGGATGGCGGCACCAAGGCGTCACAGGACCTGATTTCCCTGGGTGTGACCTTCTCCTCGCTGTAACCCCTGTCACCGGTTCATGCAAGGGGGCAAGAGCCTGGTCAGCCAGAGAAGGCTGCCGGCCCGGAGTATCCGGTAAACTCATGACAATAAAAAACACACTAAAACAAAAATAAACGGATTACATTTGAAAAAAGGGGCTTGAAATGAAAAACAGACTCGGGGCTGTTCTGATACTGGCCAGCCTGCTGGCCAACGGGGCAGCTGTGGCCGGTGCCGGTGGAGGAATTTTGTATAATATGGGCCTTCCCCAGGAAAGTCACCTCTATGCCGGCGGCAGTCTCGGCCTCGCCAGCCATGGCGACTACGATGACGGAACCACCGGAGCCGGCAAGCTCTACGCCGGTCTGCGCGCCAATTATCTGGCAGGGGTTGAGGCCGGTTACATGAACCTGGGGGACACGGAGACCGCCGGCTTTGATGACGGTCCGAACGGTGAACCCGGTCAGGGGCGCAATCCGGCCCGGATCACCAGCAGCACCAGCGGCCTGTATGCAGCCGGTATTGCCTACCTGCCACTGGTACAGAATGCCGAGCTGATGGGCAAGCTGGGTGCCATGTACTGGGATCGGGACAGTGACAAACGGGTGGAGCGCACCGGCGAATATCACCAGGACAGCAGCAGTGGCCTCAGTCCGCTGCTGGGTGTGGGTGCCCAGTACCAGCTGGGCCAGAACCTGCATATCCGGGGGGAATGGGAGCACGTCTTCGGTGCCGGCCAGGATGATTATGAAAGCAGTGTCGACCTGTTGTCACTGGGCGTGACCCTGTCGACCTATTAACACCACTAACACCGTAACAACCAACAATAACGAAGTACAAAGGGGCTTGTCATGAAAACCCGCACACCACACCTCAGGACCTGTCTGCTGGCCGGTCTGTTTCTGTTATCCGGCACGGCGGCGGCGGAAAGCCAGCTGCTGGGCTTCAATACCACCGCCATGGAATCCAATTTCAGCTTCAACAACGGCGTCAAGATGTATGCCGGTGCCAATATCGGCTATGCCAGCCACGGCAGCGCCTGCAATCTGCCCTTTTTCGAGGGGAGCTGTGATGATGGTGCCATGAACTGGAAACTGACCGGCGGCGTGCGCTTCAATCCCATGCTGGGGGCCGAGCTGAGCTATAGCGAAATGGGAAAAACCGAAGTTTCCGGCACCTACGGCACCGGTACCGACCGGGTCAGCAGCAGCAACAGCATTTCCGGCTACCAGCTCACTGGCGTAGGCTACCTGCCGGTTTCAGCGCAGGCCATTCCCAATCTGGAGCTGACGGGCAAGGCCGGTGCCATGTTCTGGGAACGGGAAACCACCGAGCGGCGTGGCGACAGTCCGGCACAGACCAGCCAGGATGACGGCATATCACCGATGCTGGGTCTGGGGGTGCAATACCAGCTCAACCAGAATCTGCACCTGCGCACCGAATGGGATCATGTGTTCAATACCGGTTCCGGGTCGGACTATGAAACCGATGTCGACAGTTACAGCATCGGCATGATCTACTCAACGCTGTAAAACAACAGGCCGGTGCGCCAGCATCACCGACACTTCAGTCCTGTTGCCCGGTATCCCGCGATACCGGGCGCAGAAACGGACTGACATTGTTATTGCGATTCCCGTCCAGTGCATGAATCTTGCTGACCCCCGGCGTTTCCACCTCGTCAATACGGATAATGGCGTGCATGGGAACAAAAGTGCGGCTGACGGCTGCAAACTCGGATTTGAGGCGTTCTTCCGAAGGGTCGATCACCAGATCACTCTGGCTGCCGAAAACCAGCTCCTCCACCGCCACAAAACCATACAGATCAGCCTCATATACCTGACGGGCAAAGACCTCATATATTTTGTTATGGTTAACAAACGAAATGCGGTAGATGCGTGAACTGTTCAATGGAATTCCCCATACAAGCTTTCTGATGCAAAGTCCCCGCACCAGCGGGTACGGGGACTGCAGCCAACTCTGGTCATTAAATGACTTTTGTACCAGATATGGGGACAAATATCAGCTTTTTAAAGGCTTGGCTGAAATTTTCTGCTGAATGATTTTCTGCCATTTGGCCGGACCGGTCTGATGGGCCGACTCACCGCTGCTGTCCACGGCCACCGTTACCGGCATGTCCCTGACCTCGAACTCATAAATCGCCTCCATGCCCAGTTCCGGGAAAGCCAGCACTTTGGCTCCGGTAATGGCTTTGGAGACCAGATAGGCCGCCCCGCCGACAGCCATCAGGTACACCGCCCCGAAATCCCGGATCGCATCAATCGCTATCGGTCCGCGCTCGGCCTTGCCGATCATGCCCAGCAGACCGGTCTGTTCCAGAATCTGGCGCGTGAACTTGTCCATGCGCGTGGAGGTGGTCGGTCCCGCCGGCCCCACCACTTCATCCCGCACCGGATCAACCGGACCGACGTAGTAAATGAAGCGCCCCTTGAGGTCCACCGGCAGCGGCTCGCCCCGGTCAAGCATGTCAATCATGCGCTTGTGGGCTGCATCACGCCCGGTCAGCATCTTGCCGGACAGCAGCACGGTTTCCCCGGACTTCAGGCTGCGCACCGCCTCCGGCGTTACGGTATCCAGGTTGATGCGCCGTGCCTGCGTGCCGCCATCCTGTTCCACCTTTGGCCAGTTGGCCAGGTCCGGGATTTTCTGCAGTGCCGGGCCGGAGCCATCCAGCACGAAATGGGCGTGACGGGTGGCCGCACAGTTGGGAATCATGCACACCGGCAGTGAGGCCGCATGGGTCGGATAATCCCTGATCTTGACATCCAGTACCGTGGTCAGACCGCCCAGCCCCTGAGCACCGATTCCAAGCTCATTGACCTTTTCATACAGTTCCAGCCGCAGCTCTTCAACCCGGCTCCGGGGGCCGCGTGCCTTAAGCTCGTGAATGTCGATCGACTCCATCAGCACTTCCTTGGCCATCACGGCAGCCTTTTCCGCCGTACCGCCGATACCGATGCCCAGCATGCCGGGCGGGCACCACCCGGCCCCCATGGTCGGCACCGTTTTCAGTACCCAGTCCACCAGACTGTCACTGGGGTTGAGCATTGCCATCTTTGACTTGTTTTCCGAGCCACCGCCCTTGGCCGCCACGTCAATACTCACCTTGTCACCGGGCACAATCTCGTAGTGAATCACCGCCGGGGTGTTGTCACGGGTATTTTTACGCGCCCCGGCCGGATCGGCCAGGATCGAGGCCCGCAGCACATTGTCCGGATTCAGGTAGGCACGGCGCACGCCCTCATTAATCATGTCGGACACGCTCATGTCGCCCTCCCACTGCACCTGCATTCCCACTTTCACAAACACCGTGACAATGCCGGTATCCTGACAGATCGGGCGGTGACCTTCGGCACACAGGCGTGAATTGACCAGAATCTGGGCCATGGCATCTTTGGCTGCCGCTGACTCCTCCTGCTGCCAGGCGGCATGCAGGGCATCCACAAAGTCCTGCGGGTGATAATAGGAAATGAACTGCAGCGCATCGGCCACACTGGCAATCACGTCATCCTGCTTGATGAGGGTCATGAATCTACTCCGTCGATGGTTGATCGGTAATCACGAATCACTGGGCACTGTGGTTGATTATGATTTTATGGGTATGAGGCCCAAGGTTAAGCAATTTACCGGGATTAATCCAGCCCGATCAGGCCCCGCAGGCAGCTGCCGCTGCCTGATTCCGGCTCTGCCGAAAATGAGCCGTCAACACGCATGACAAGCCATGCGGGCATCAGTTATCCTTGTTCGGTGTGGTGTTTTGTTGATTATTGATTTACCTGCCTGTTTTCATTGAGGAGAAGTCATCATGTCTATTGCGTCATTCCGGCACCAACTCGCCCTCACCCTGTCCGGCCTGGTGCTGACCGGCCTGGTTGCCAGTGCCCGGGCGGAAACCTGGGACATGCCCATGGCTTACCCGGACAGCAATTATCATACCCAGAATGCCAAGGACTTTGCCGCAGCGGTTAAAACCGCCACTGGCGGCAAACTCGACATTACCGTGCATGGCGGCGGCTCGCTGTTTGGCGGGGCGGACATCAAACGTGCCGTCCAGACCGGACAGGCCCAGATCGGTGAACGCCTGCTGTCTGCGCACCAGAATGAAAACCCGCTCTACGGTTTTGATTCGGTTCCGTTTCTGGCGACTTCATTCGAGGACTCGGACAAGCTCTGGCAAGCCGCCCGTCCGGCCCTGGAAAAACGGCTGGAAAAGGACAATCTGGTACTGCTGTACGCCGTACCCTGGCCGGGTCAGGGCCTGTATTTCAAAAAGGAAGTCAGCAGCAAGGCTGATGCCAAAGGTGTCAAGTTCCGCGCTTACAATGCCGCCACCGCCCGGCTGGCCGAGCTGATGGAAATGCAGCCGGTACAGGTCGAGGCTGCCGAACTGTCACAGGCCCTGAGCACCGGGGTGGTGGAATCCATGATTTCCTCCGGCTCCACCGGCTATGACAGCAAGGTCTGGGAACAGCTGACCCACTTCTATGACGTGAACGCCTGGTTGCCGCGCAACTCCGTATTTGTCAACAAGGATGCCTGGGACAAGCTGGATGAACCCACCCGCAATGCCGTGCGCGGTGTGGCCCTGATGGCGGAAAAGGCCGGAACCGCCCGTGCGCATCAGCTGGCGGACTGGTACGTTGCCCAGCTGGCTGCAAACGGCATGCAGACCCGGATGGCCGGAGAACAGCTGCGCAAGGACCTGGAAGCCATTGGTGCGACCATGACCGATGAATGGAAAACAGCCGCCGGTGAGGAAGGCACAGCCATTCTTGACGCCTACCAGAAGCTGAAATAGCTGCCATGGCCTCCCCGCTACTGGCGCGGCTGTTTATCGTCTGCGGCTGGCTGGCTGCCGGCTTTCTGGTACTGATCCTGCTGTTGATCGTGCTGCAGGTCAGTGGCCGCCTGCTCGGCTTCACCACTCCCGGCGTGACCAATTATGCCGGGTACTGCATGGCAGCTGCTTCCTTCTTCGGGCTCAGCTATGCCCTGCATGAAAATGCCCACATCCGGGTATCGCTGTTCCTGAACCTGTCGCTGCGCCTGCGCTACTGGCTGGAGCTGTGGTGCCACCTGATCGGGACCGGCCTGGCGGCGTATTTCTGCTTTTACGCCTGCAAGGCCACCTGGTGGTCGTGGAAGTTTCATGACGTGTCCCAGGGGCAGGATGCCACGCCGCTGTGGATACCGCAGCTGGTGATGTGCCTCGGCACCTTCATGCTGTTTCTGGCGCTGGCGGAACGCCTGTACCTGCTGCTGGTGAAGCGCTATCCGCTGGATGCACCGGCAGGATCGGAGGCCTGAATGGAACAGTTTGAACTCACTGCCCTGTTTCTGTTGGTGCTGTTCCTGCTGCTGGGCAGCGGGGTCTGGGTCGGTCTGGCACTCATGGGCGTGGCCATGGTCGGTATCGCGCTTTTCACCTCGCGCCCGGCGGGGGATGCCATGATCACCACCATCTGGGCCTCATCCACCAGCTGGTCACTGATCGCCCTGCCGCTGTTCATCTGGATGGGGGAAATCCTGTTCCGTACCCGGCTGTCCGAAGACATGTTCAAGGGTCTCGCTCCCTGGATGGCCCGCCTGCCGGGCGGACTGCTGCACACCAATATTGTCGGCTGCACCATTTTTGCCGCCGTTTCCGGCTCGTCTGCCGCCACCCTGACCACGGTGGGCAAAATGTCGATTCCGGAGCTGCAGAAGCGCGGTTACCCCGAGCACATGATCATCGGCACCCTGGCCGGTGCGGCAACGCTGGGCCTCATGATCCCGCCGTCACTGACCCTGATCGTGTACGGGGTCAGCATCAACGAATCCATCTCCAAGCTGTTTCTGGCCGGTATCCTGCCCGGACTGGTGCTGGCCGGACTGTTCATGCTGTATGTGGTGGCGTGGTCCTTCCTCAGCGGTGACCGCAAAGCCCGGCAGGAACAGGCCCATACCCTGAAACAGAAGCTGGCGGCTTCACGCTTTCTGCTGCCGGTTATCCTGCTGGTGCTGTTCGTGCTCGGCTCGATGTACAGCGGCATTGCAACAGCCACGGAAGCCGCCGCCTTCGGGGTCATCGGCGCGCTGGCCCTCGCCACCCTGCAGGGAGCCATGAGCACTGCCATTTTCATGGAAAGCCTGCTGGGTGCGGTCAAAACCTCGGCCATGATTGCCCTGATCCTGATGGGAGCCGCCTTCCTGTCGCTGTCCATGGGTTATACCGGACTGCCACGGGCACTGGCGGGCTGGATTGCCAGCCTGGAGCTGTCGCGCATGGAACTGCTCATGGCGCTGCTGCTGTTTTACATCGTGATCGGCTGTTTTCTGGACGGTATCTCCGCCGTGGTGCTGACCATTGCCATTGTCGAGCCGCTGATCCGGCAGGCCGGTATCGACATTATCTGGTTCGGCATTTTTATTGTGGTGGTGGTGGAGATGGCGCAAATCACCCCGCCGGTCGGCTTCAACCTGTTCGTGCTCCAGGGCATGACCCGGCACCCGATCACCTATGTGGCCCGCACCGCCATTCCGATGTTCCTGATCATGCTGCTGATGGTCCTGATCCTTATTCTCTTTCCGGGACTGGCCACCTGGCTGCCGCAGCACATGCGGTGAGTACATGTGCACCGGCCACACTCCCGCGGGTTGGCGTCATCATGCTCAATACCCAATTTCCGCGCCTGTTGGGTGATATCGGCAATCCGGCCTCATTCGGTGGCCACTGTGAAATACTGCGTCTGACACGCGGGCGGGTCGGCAATATTGTCAGTGCCACGGGCGTGGATGATGCGGTTGTGGCGGAAATCATCAACGCAGCCGGCACCCTGGAGCAACGCGGGGTCAGCCTGATCACCACCAGCTGCGGCTTTCTCGCACCGCTGCAGGCACGCATCCGTACCGCATTGCGGGTGCCGTTTCTGGCCAGTGCCCTGAACCTGCTGCCGCTGCTGTATGTCCTGTACGGGCCGCAAGCCCGGATCGGCATTCTGACCTTTGACAGCCGCAAACTTGGATCGCTGCATCTGCAGGCCGACTGGCATGACGGGTTGTGTATTGCCGGTGTTGAGCAGGGGTGTGAACTTTACCGTGTGATCAGTCAGGATGAGACCGAACTGGATCCGGTACGGGCGGAACAGGATGTACTGGCGGCAGCGCGCACCCTGCTGCCCCGACAGCCGGTCTGCCTGCTGCTGGAATGCACCAACCTGTCACCCTACCGGCAGCGGCTGCGTGAACAGCTGGGACTGCCGGTGTATGACCTGATGGATGCGGTACACTGGATTCTGAACGCCAGCACACCGGCCGCTCAGGGCACCCTTTCAGAGTGACAGGGCCGCCTTCAGGTTGAGGAAGTGGTTCTGGGTCTGGCCGAACAGCGGGTCAGCATCCGTCATGTCCTCCACCTCCAGCAGATCCCAGTCCTGCTGCGTCAGGGTATGATCAATCAACGGAAATACCCGCCCTTCCTCCAGATTCATGTGCCCGCGCTGGGCCTCGATGAACGCCTGAATTTCCCTGCCGAGCTGATCCCGGCTGGCAGCCATGTCCAGATGCAGGGCATGATCCAGCGTATGCATGAAACTCCCGGTCAGTCCCGGCAGGTCATTATGCTGCTGATACAGGGTCGCCAGCTCCTGCCGGATAGCCTGATCATTGTCATAATTTTCCAGCCGTGCATACACACGGTTCTCACGCGGATGATGCACCCGGTCGGAATACTCATGAATGTAATCGGTGATCTCGATCATGAGATGCAGGTCCGGGGCACCGCCCGCCATCAGCACCTGTGTCTCCTGCTCCAGACGCTTGAGCAGGCGGTCCAGATTGATATGGTCCTGATGTAACTGGGCCAGTATGGTATGCATGTTGAAAACCTCCCTGATTCCGGTATAAAAGGCGCAAAGCGCCCACATTCTCCACTCAGTTTATGTCATATCCGGATACGGACACTTGATCTGTGACAATAAACCACCCGAATGGAACAGGATACACCATGAGCAATAAACCCGTTGTCATTCTCACCGGAGCCGGTATTTCGGCTGAATCCGGGATTCAGACCTTCCGCGCCAGTGATGGCCTGTGGCACAACCACCGTATCGAGGAAGTCGCCACCCCCGGGGGATTCCGCGCCAATCCGGCCCTGGTGCATGCGTTCTACAATGCCCGCCGTTCCCAACTCAGGGACCCTGCCATCCGGCCCAACGCCGCCCATCTGGCGCTGGCCGAACTGGAACGGCGCCATCCCGGCAAGGTGCTGCTGGTGACCCAGAACGTGGACAACCTGCACGAGCGTGCCGGCAGCCGCTGCCTGATTCACATGCACGGCGAACTGAACAAGGTGCGCTGCCAGCGCTCGGGGAAGGTGTTTGACTGGGAGGAGGATCTGGATACCCACACAGTCTGTCACTGCTGCAGGCAGGCCGGCAATCTGCGTCCGCACATTGTCTGGTTTGGTGAAACGCCGCTGCAGATGGATAACATCTATGCGGTGCTGGAAAACGCCAGCCTGTTCGTCGCCATCGGCACCTCCGGCAAGGTCTACCCGGCAGCCGGATTCGTGAACGTCGCACGCGAACAGGGCATGCACACGGTAGAACTCAACCTGGACCCCGGCGAAACCAGCTCCCTGTTTGATGAGTCCATCCCCGGCCCGGCCAGTACGGTGGTTCCGGCCTTTGTCAGGCGGCTGCTGGAGGAAGCAGAACGCGGCTGATCCCGGCAGGCGGCAGCACACCACCAGAAAACCGAAGTTTCAGCAAACCACCGTCCCTTGGGCAAGGTGAATATCTTCACCGGCAGCCGGCTGGTTATTGGCCGGGTGCTGTGCTAAAAAACAAACAGCAACCGTACAACAGGAAGATGGACATGGGAGACTGGCCTGATTATTTCCGCTACTGGGGCAAGGCGGCCAGACCGGAGGCGGCAACGGCTGGACCGGCATACCATCTGCTGGTTTATCATGCGCTGGATGTGGCAGCGGTCGGGCAGGTACTGCTGCAAAAGCACCATTTTCTGCGGCAGCGGCTGGCTGTACTGATGCAGCTGCCGGAAGCGGAAACCATCCGGTGGTGTGTTTTTCTGCTGGGCATTCATGATCTGGGCAAGTTTGCCGAGACATTCCAGTACCTGCGCCCGGATTTGCGGGAATATTTCCGGCCACAACAACCGGTGCAGCATAAAAACCATGATGTCCGGCATGACAGTCTCGGGGAAATGCTGTGGCGGCAGGTGCTCAGAAAACAACTCCTGCAGGACCTGAATGCTGGTACAGCCTTAAAAGAGTGGGTCAGCGAACACATGAGCCGCTGGATTCAGGCGGTCACCGGTCATCATGGCCAGCCACCGAATGCCAATGCGCAGGTAAGGCGGCACTTTGCCCCGACTGATCAGGAAGCAGCCCTCACCTTTCTGCGTGACTGGCAATCCCTGAGCGCTCCCGACTTTGCCAGCCTGCCCGTACGGCAGGCAGCCGATCAGGCTCGCCCCAGCTGGCTGCTGGCCGGGCTGGCCGTACTGTGTGACTGGCTGGGCTCCAATCAGGAACAGTTCACCTATTACACCGAACAGAATGGTCTGTCGCTGCCGGCATACTGGGAACAGGTGGCCCTGCCGACCGCAGAACAGGCCCTGGAAGAAGCCCGGCTGTTACCGGCACAGCCCGCACACAACCTGTCCTTCCGACAGCTGTTTCAGGACATCCACCAGCCGACACCGCTGCAGTCTGCCTGCGAGGCGGCAATATTCACTCCGGTACCGCAGCTTTTCATGCTTGAGGACGTGACCGGTGCCGGAAAAACCGAGGCAGCGCTGATGCTGGCACACCGAATCATCAGCCAGGGCATGGCGGAGGGTTTCTATATCGGCCTGCCCACCATGGCAACCGCCAATGCCATGTACGAGCGTATGGCAGCGACCGGCCTGCATTTTTATCAGGCCGGTGAAACGCCCAGCCTGATCCTCAGCCACAGTGCCCGCCACCTGTCTCCCCGTTTCCGGCAATCCCTGCTGGATGCACACCGGGGTGTCACTCACTACAACACCGAGGAAAGTGTCAGTGCCCAGTGCAGCCGCTGGCTGGCGGACAACCGCAAGAAAGCCCTGCTGGCCGATGTGGGCGTCGGAACCATTGATCAGGCCCTGCTGGGCGTTCTGCCGGTCCGGCACCAGTCCCTGCGCCTGCTGGGCCTGAGCAACAAGGTGCTGATACTGGATGAGGTACATGCCTATGATGCCTATACCGGTGAGCTGCTGAGGGCGCTGGTGAAATTCCATGCCGCCCTGGGTGGCAGCATTATCCTGCTGTCAGCCACCCTGACCCGCCGGCAGCGTGAGAAACTGGCTCATGCATTCGGTGCGGCGAATTTTGTTTCCCGACAATCAGCAAACTACCCCTTGCTTACCCGCATTGCGGCGGATGGCAATGTGGAGGAAACGGCCCTGCAGACCCGCGAGTCAGTCAGACGGGCTGTCGATGTACAGTTTCTGCATGAGGAAGCCGCTGTGCTGGCCCATATCCGTCAGGCAGCTGCGGAAGGAAAATCAGTGTGCTGGATTCGCAACACCGTACCGGATGCGCGGAAGGCTTTTGAAACACTGGCACCCGATCTGCCCGCTGAGCGCCTGCACCTGTTTCACAGCCGCTACACCCTGCATGACCGCCTGCGCATTGAAACCGATGTGCTGGACTGTTTCGGGAAAGATTCCACCCCATCACAGCGTAACAGCCGGGTACTGATTGCCACCCAGGTTGTGGAGCAGTCCCTGGACCTGGACTTTGATGTCATGATCACCGATCTGGCTCCGATTGACCTGCTGATTCAGCGGGCAGGACGCCTGAAACGCCATAACCGCGACCCGCAGGGGCAGCGGCTGGCAGCCGATCAGCCGGATCAGCGAGGCAGGCCGGTATTGACCGTCTACTCCCCTCCGTTCACCGACAACCCGGAACGCAACTGGTATCAGGCGCAATTCCCGGGAGCCGATCATGTCTATCCGCATACCCTGATCCTGTGGCGCACCGCCCGTATTCTGCAGCAGCAGGGCGGCTGGTTCATGCCGGCGGATGCACATGGCCGACGCGGGGCACGGGATATGCTGGAATTTGTTTATGACGCTGAAACCGATATTCCGGCAGGGCTGGAGCGACGCACCCTGGATGCCATCGGTGCTGACATGAGTAAAACGGATGCCGGGGATTTTGCCGCGCTGAAACTGGAGTCCGGCTACCACAAAGACCATCACTGGGATGAAGAAGCCCGCTATGCCACCCGGCTTGGCGAGGAGACCCGGACGGTTTATCTGGCACGCCAGGAGCCGGAATCGGGGGCAGCCGGTTCCTGCAGGCTGTCACCCTGGATTGATGAAGGTCGGTACCGCTGGGACCTGAGCAGTGTCAGGGTCAGCTGCTCGCAACTGGCTGAAGCGGCCCCTGTCAGTGATCCCCTCCTGCAGGAAGCACTGGCACAACTTCGGGCGCAGGAAACGCGCTTTGATGAAAACAGCGTGATTATTCCCCTGACTGCCAGGGAGAACGGTGTCTGGCTGGGATACGGGCTGGATGCACAGGGACAGCCGGTCACGATTCATTACGACGCCATCACGGGTCTGCAGCTGCAGTGGCAGAAATGATTTGTCTTACCGGAACAATTATGGCAAATTGTACTCACAATGTAAGTACGTGGGTTTTATGATGTTACCACTCTCCGAACGAATCAATTTAAGAACAACCGCTGAGGTAAAAAGCCTTCTGAGCCGGGCTGCGGGGCTGCGCGGCCTGTCTCTCAGCAGCTTCCTGCTTGAATCTGCCCGGCACGCCGCTGAAGAAGTCCTGAAAGGGCAGGAGCAGATTGTGTTATCAGCCAGTGACTGGGAGAAATTTGCTGCCATTCTGGATGACGAGACACCACCCAATGCGGTATTACAGGCTGCTGCACGCAAATTCCGGGAACACTCACAGTGAGTGGATGGACAATCAGGCCCTTTTATAAGCACCCGCAGCGAAAACGGTTTTCCTGTGGGGAGCCTGAGCTGGATACCTACCTGTCAGACTTTGCCAGCCAGCATGAGCAGTCCGGTTTGTCCAGAACTTTTCTGGCATTCACAGCCGATGATGCAACACGGCTTGGTTACTATACACTCAGCATGAGCAGTATTCCCCGTACTCACCTGCCCGCGTCAGTACAAAGGCGTTTCCCGGCTTTCCCTGTCCCGGTCGCCCGGTTGGTACGGCTGGCTGTTGAAAAAAAATATCAGGGCAGCGGTACCGGTGAATACCTGTTCATGGCCGCTTTGCAGCAATGCTACCACCTGTCGCTGGGGATCGGCATGGTTGCCGTGGTAGTGGATGCCAAACATGACAGGGCGGCCCGGTTTTACCAGCGTTATGGCTTTGAGGCATTACCTGACCAACCGCTGCTGCTGTGGTTGAATGTCAGAAAACTGAAATTTCTGTTTGAGTGAACCTGATAAAAGGGAGCAATTGCTCCCTTTATTTATCCCCGCAAGAGCAGGGAACACGCGGCTAACGAACACTAAGTACGGTTCATCCCCCTAAGTCGGGGGAGTGTGCATTCTAATTGATGAATGGTATCAATTTCCAGCCTAAAAATCTTGACAGAGCACCATTGCCAATGCTAATAATCGCACTACAAGCTTAAATTAAGCTCATACAAACACAAAATACTTAAGTTTTATGAAAAATTTATGGTTCAGGCTCAAACTGGTTATTGGTAACTGGCTGTTTCTCGAAGTTGGCTATTCGGATAAAGGAAATGACGACAAACCTTCTGAAAATGCCTTGGTTAAGGCTAAATCTCGGTGACGGATCAGTATCGGAAGCCGTGACAGTATCAGCAATCGGTGCCGACCGCTTTCTGGATGTCAGCACTCCCCGTGCCGACCTGAAAGGTGCTGTCTACCAGCTGCTCATCGGTATTCTGCAATCCACTTTTGCCCCCGCCAACCGGAAGGAATGGCTGCAATACTGGAAACAACCGCCCTCCCCCGAACAGCTGCAGGCGGCATTTACGCCTTATGAGGCGGCCTTCAATCTGTTCAGCGAGAATGGCAAACCGGCTTTCATGCAGGATATGAACCTGACAACCGGGGAAGCCAGAGAGATCGGCGCACTTTTTATTGATGCACCGGGCGAAAAGACCATCAGGGATAACCTGGACCTCTTTATCAAACGCGGCCAAATCAACCAGCTCGCCCCGATCAATGCCATACTGGCCCTGTTCACCCTGCAGATCAATGCGCCATCCGGCGGGGTCGGGCACCGGGTATCCCTGCGGGGTGGCGGACCACTGACAACCCTGGTATTACCGCCTGCCAATGACCGTTTTGATACCCTGTGGCACCGGCTGTGGCTGAATATTTTCACGCAGGAGGAAATGCGGGATTTTCGCGGTAATGCCGAGCTTGATGAACTGTCCGACATTTTCCCCTGGATGGCGGAAACCCGTACCAGTGATCCGAAGCAAAAGGGCCGCGAAACCTTCCCGCAGCATGCCCATCCGCTGCAGATGTACTGGTCCATGCCGCGCCGCATCCGGCTGGACAAGCTCGATGAGCCGGGACAGTGTGAGCTTGCCGGGGCAGACACTGATCAGGTCGTGCGCCATTTTCGCATGCAGAATTATGGCATCAACTACAGCGGTAACTGGGTACATCCGCTCACACCCTACAGCTACGAACCCGGCAAAGACGTGCTGTCCATCAAGGCACAGCCGGGTGGCCTGGGCTATCGGCACTGGCTTGGGCTGGTTGTCCGTGATCACTCCGGCAAACTGCACCGTGACCCGGCCCTGATCGTCGGGGCCTATCAGGAAAAACGCCGGGAATGGCTGGAAGATGCCGGGGTTGAGGATGTCTTGTGGGAACCGCGTATCTGGGCCTTCGGCTATGACATGGACAATATGAAAGCCCGCTGCTGGTATGAAACCACCATGCCGCTGTTCAACCTGCAGGACGGGCAGGAGGCGAATGACATTCAGCACGATGCGCAGCTGATGGTGCTGGCTGCCACGGATGTGGTGAAAACCCTGCGTTCAGCCCTGAAAGCCGCCTGGTTCAAACGCCCGAAAGATGCCAAAGGTGATTTTTCTTTTATTGATGCCAATTTCTGGGCCGCAACCGATCCCCTGTTTTTCGCCTGCCTGCGTCAGCTGTTAACCGCCATACGCGATACTGACAACAACAGTCAGGCTGAAAAAGAAGCGGCACTGCGGCAGTGGAAGCGTGACCTGCGGCAGACGGCTTATCAGCTTTTTGACCAGTACGCACTCAGCAATGCGAATGAGGATGGTGACATGCGTAAAGTCATGCAGGCCCGGATCGGTAAAGGCGGGCTGGAACACTACCTCAATGGCAGCAAAGCCCTTAAAAACCTGGTGGCGACATAAAACCAAGGAGCAAGCCGTGACCGAGAAAAAACATGCACCCCCGTTCTGGATGGTGCTGAAAGATGAAAAACAGCGGACGACCCTGCTGCACTGGTATCAGGAACTGCATGGTCTGGATGAAAACAACCAGCCGGCGGCAGAAAAAGTACCCCGGCGGGGAGAGCGGGCGCAATTGAAGCGCTGCCACTCCGTCGAGGCAGCCATGATGCAGCAGGGCTTTCAGGGCCTGAGCTACCGGCTGCAGGCGCTGGACAGGCACATGGAAGGACTCGCCGTCACAGCCGTGCTGCTGGCGCTGGCATCGCGTCCCGTTCCGGGCGCATTACCGACATTGCTGGGACAGGCGCGGGATTCGGAGAAACCCCTGTTCAGTGAACTGCGCATCCAGCGCCTGATGGCCGCTGACTCCCTGGATGAGTTGCTGAAAAACCTGCGCCGGGCAGTAATGCAGACCGACAGACAGGCCAATCCCCTGCTGCTGGCCGACAGCATTCTGCACTGGGAAGCCGAACACCGGCATCCGGACTGGTTCACCGGCCAGAGGCGCTGGCAGTACCGCTGGGCAAAAGACTATTACACCGAAATCTTCAATCACAAGGCAGCCTGAATCATGACACGATTTATCCAGTTACACCTGCTCACCGCCTACCCGCCCTCCAACCTGAATCGTGATGATCTGGGACGGCCTAAAACCGCCATTGTCGGTGGTACCGAGCGCCTGCGAATTTCCTCCCAGAGCCTGAAACGGGCCTGGCGTACGTCGGCCCTGTTCGGGGAGGCACTGGGCCAATACCAGGGAACGCGTACCAAACGGCTGGGCATGGAAATGTACAAACGCCTGCAGGAGCAGGGCACTGACGAAAAAAAGGCGCAGAAATGGGCCGAAAGTATCGTGGAAAAGTTCGGAAAACCCAAACCTGACAACAAACTGGAGACCGAACAGCTGGTGCATGTTTCACCGGAGGAGTGGGCAGCAGTCATGACCCTGGCAGATACACTCGCCACTGAACAGCGCGAACCGGAACCGGACGAACTCAAGCTGTTACGGGAACATCCGCAGGCGGTGGATATCGCCCTGTTCGGGCGCATGCTGGCCTCCAGCCCGGTGCATAATGTCGAGGCTGCCGTTCAGGTTGCCCATGCCATTACGGTGGACAGTGCCAAAATTGAGGACGACTTTTTCACTGCCGTCGATGATCTCAACCGCCATGACGTGGATGCCGGGGCCGGGCACATGGGCGATGCCGGTTTCGGCTCCGGTATTTATTACCTGTACCTGTGCATTGACAGGGACCTGCTGGTGCGGAACCTGAATCAGGGCCGTGATGATGGTGACTCAGCGCTGGCCGACCGGGCGATTGCTGCGCTGATTGAAACCGCTGCCAAAGTAGCTCCGACCGGCAAGCAGAACAGCTTTGCTTCACGTGCCTACACTTCCTACCTGCTGGCTGAAAAAGGAACTCAGCAGCCCCGTTCCCTGTCGGTTGCCTTCCTGAAAGCCATCAGGAATCCTGACCCGATGCAGGCAGCCATTACGGCGCTGGAAACACAGCGTGAACACTTTGACCGGGTTTACGGTGCCTGTGCCGATCAGTACCGGGTGCTGAACGCCCATGCCGGAGCCGGTGATACACTGGAAACGCTGCTGGCTTTTGTCAGGGAATGATGTATGCAGTCTTATCTGGTCTTTCAGCTTTACGCCCCGCTGGTTTCCTGGGGTGATCAGGCCGTCGGGCAGGAACGTCCCGGTACCGACCATCCGTCCCGCTCTGCCCTGCTGGGCCTGATTGGTGCCGCTTTAGGTCTCAAACGGGATGATGATGCCGGACAGGCGGCACTGGCCGCAGACTGTCACTTCGGCACCCGCCTGTATGCACCCGGCCTGACTCTGCGTGATTTTCATACGGTACAGGTGCCCGCCAGCAGTAAAAAAGTGCAGTCCCTTTACACCCGCCGGGATGAACTGTCCGGCCCCAAGGCACGGCTGGGAACCCTGTTGTCTTTCCGCAGTTACCAGCAGGACAGTTTCAGTGTGGCGGCCTTGTGGCTGGAAAACACAAGCCGTCCGCCACAATGGACGCTGGATACCATCTGCCAGGCATTGCAACAGCCGCACTTTCCGCTTTACCTGGGACGCAAGTCCTGCCCGCCTGCCCTGCCCCTGAATCCGCAGGCGCTGCAGGCCGACAGTCTGCAGACGGCACTGGATCAGTATCAACCCGCCGAAGCAATGCAGCACTTGTTGCGCAGAAACCAGCCTGCCCGTGATTACTGGGAATATTCAGACCACATCGGCATGCAGGGGCGTGAAACACATCGGGTACCGCGCCATGACCAGCCACTGAACCGCAGACGCTGGCAGTTCAGCAGCCGTGAAGAGTATGTGGCGCTTGTCAAAGGAGAGGCAGATGTTCCTGAGTAAAATCGAAATCAACCGGGCCCGGCTCAGTGAAGCCGTGCACCATCTGCGTCGGGGGGAATATCATGAGCATCAGATAATCTGGAAACTGCTGCCGCGTGATCCCGAACAGCAACGGGATTTTCTCTACCGTCGGGAAGATGGCGGAGACCTGCCGTTTTACTATCTGCTTTCAGCCCGTGAGCCGGAAAGGGTGGTGGACTATCTGCATATCTCGACACAGCCTTATGCACCGCAACTGCAGCGCGGCGACAGGCTTTATTTCAGTCTGCGCGCCAATGCCGTCATTTCCAGAAAGGCCGATGATGGCAGCCAGCGGCGTATCCGGCGTGACATCGTGGAGGCCCGGGTGGATCAATACCGTACCCGTGAGCCGGATTCCAGCCGCTGGCCACCCAAGGCTGCCATCCATCATGAAGCCGGTGAGTCCTGGCTCAAACGGCAGGGCGAAGTCCGGGGGTTTCAGGTCGACAGCCTGTTCGTACAGAATCACCGGTATCATCAGTTCTACAAATCCGGCAACCCGCAGGATACCAACCAGCGCCAGTTCACCACGCTGGATTTCAGCGGCAGCCTGACAGTAACCGATGCCGGGCCGTTCATTGCCAGGGCCCTGTTTTCCGGACTTGGCCGGGCCAGGGCTTATGGCTGTGGCCTGCTGCTGGTGCGCAGGGTGTAGGCCATGACTGACTCCCCCTATATCCCGCTGAAGCCCCTGATGATGAAAGAACGTATTTCGCTGATTTTCATCCGCTTCGGGCAGATTGATGTCAAGGACAATGCCTTTGTCGTGATCCGTGAGGATGAGGTGCGCACCCATATCCCGGTCGGTTCGGTCGCCTGCATTATGCTGGAGCCGGGGACACGGATTTCACACCGTGCCGTGCATCTGGCCGCCGAGGTGGGAACTTTGCTGGTCTGGGTGGGCGAAGGCGGCGTGCGCCTGTATTCGTCCGGGCAGCCGGGGGGTGCACGGGCTGACCGGCTGCTGTATCAGGCGAAGCTGGCGCTGGATGATGAGCTGCGCCTGAAGGTGGTACGCAAGATGTATGAGCTGCGCTTCGGGGAGCCGGCACCGGAAAAGCGCAGTGTGCAGCAGTTGCGTGGAATCGAGGGGGGACGGGTGCGCAAGACCTATCAGTTACTGGCCCGCCAGTACGGGGTGGTCTGGAAGCGGCGTAATTATGATCCTGAGCACTGGGATATCAGCGATGTGCCGAACCGCTGCATGAGTGCGGCCACCGCCTGCCTGTACGGAATTACCGAAGCGGCAGTACTGGCGGCGGGGTATGCACCGGCGGTCGGGTTCATTCACTGGGGCAAGCCTTTGTCGTTTGTGTATGATATTGCGGATATTTTCAAGTTTGAGAGCGTGGTGCCGATTGCGTTCCGGATTGCCGCCAAAAACCCGCACAACCCGGATCGGGCCGTCAGGCTGGCCTGTCGGGATGCGTTCCGGGAGCAGAAAATCCTGCGCCGGATCATTCCGATGATTGAAGACGTGCTGGCTGCCGGCGGGATTGCACCACCGGAAAAACCGCCCGAGGCCGTTCCACCCGCCATTCCGCCTGCCGAATCACTCGGTGAGGCCGGGCACCGGAGCAAATAAGATGGCCATGCTGGTGGTTGTGACCGAGAATGTCCCGCCCCGTCTGCGCGGACGACTGGCGATCTGGCTCCTGCAGGTGCGGGCCGGGGTTTATGTTGGGGAGGTTTCTGCCAAAGTGCGGGAGATGATCTGGGAGCAATGCGTGGAATTATCCGGTGACGGCAATGTGGTGCTGGCTTGGGCAACCAACACGGAATCCGGCTTCGACTTCCAGACCATCGGCCAAAACCGGCGCATTCCGGTGGATATGGATGGACTGCGTTTGGTAGCCTTCTTGCCGGATGAAATGGAGAAAACTGAAAATGCAGCTAAACCAGCAACTTAAAGTGTACTGGTGCTCTTTAACAATGTGTAATTTTATGGCAAACTATTCGGTAGAAAAAATCAGGTCCGTTTTTTCTAATAGAATCAGTTAGTTCTGATTAGTATGTTCCCCGCGGGTGCGGGGATGAACCGTTAACGACCATGCGGTGCTTGTCGTCCGGTGTATGTTCCCCGCGGGTGCGGGGATGAACCGATCATAAGAACCTAAAAAAGAGCATCCTGTTAATGTTCCCCGCGGGTGCGGGGATGAACCGTTACTTGTTACCGGCAGGAAGCTACTTGCTGCATGTTCCCCGCGGGTGCGGGGATGAACCGGTGGTCAGTCCGGCATTCATGCCACTGGCTGAATGTTCCCCGCGGGTGCGGGGATGAACCGATTCAAAACTGTCGCGCACTTCACCGAACTTCATGTTCCCCGCGGGTGCGGGGATGAACCGGCGCGGAACACTTCTTCCGGGACATTGTCTGCATGTTCCCCGCGGGTGCGGGGATGAACCGAAATAGCGCATCAGGTCGCCCATCATTGCCACATGTTCCCCGCGGGTGCGGGGATGAACCGGGATTCCATGCCGCGATTATTGAGGCGGCTGCATGTTCCCCGCGGGTGCGGGGATGAACCGTCAGCTTCATAGACATGCACGTTGTCTGATGCATGTTCCCCGCGGGTGCGGGGATGAACCGGCTGGTGTGGTACTGGTCCATGGTATGGCGTTATGTTCCCCGCGGGTGCGGGGATGAACCATTTTTTCCTCCTGGCTGATGTCTCGGACCTCTATGTTCCCCGCGGGTGCGGGGATGAACCGGCATGTGGACTGCCCACCATGGATCGGTAGCTATGTTCCCCGCGGGTGCGGGGATGAACCGTTTTGGCCGGTTGCGAATACTCCCTGCGGAGAATGTTCCCCGCGGGTGCGGGGATGAACCGAAAATCAGGGGTATATCGGTACAGGGTATCTCATGTTCCCCGCGGGTGCGGGGATGAACCGGCGATTTCCCGGGGAGAGGTATACAAGGGTATATGTTCCCCGCGGGTGCGGGGATGAACCGTGACCTGCAAACCCTGTCAGGACGGTACCATCATGTTCCCCGCGGGTGCGGGGATGAACCGCGCCGAACGCATCGGCAGGCACGAAAACCCGAATGTTCCCCGCGGGTGCGGGGATGAACCGTTTACCCACTGCCGGCCCGGCCCGGCCTCAGCATGTTCCCCGCGGGTGCGGGGATGAACCGAGATAAAGCATGCAAACACTTGTTTTGCATGCATGTTCCCCGCGGGTGCGGGGATGAACCGTCCGATTTTGCCGCATCAATCGCGGCATCATGATGTTCCCCGCGGGTGCGGGGATGAACCGTTTATTACTCTGCGGACATGGGCAGAGCGCCGATGTTCCCCGCGGGTGCGGGGATGAACCGGCTGATGTCGGCGTGACACTGGTAGCCCCAGTATGTTCCCCGCGGGTGCGGGGATGAACCGCGTGACTCCCTGCGTGACGGAACAGCAGCCGGATGTTCCCCGCGGGTGCGGGGATGAACCGTTGGGAGTCAGGGATTCATGGGTTAATGTCCGATGTTCCCCGCGGGTGCGGGGATGAACCGAACATGGCGGCTATCAGCCTGTTCAACCAGTTATGTTCCCCGCGGGTGCGGGGATGAACCGCTTATGGATGAACTAAAGCCTGATGAGGATAGATGTTCCCCGCGGGTGCGGGGATGAACCGCGAGCACTGGAGCAGGCTGGAATGCGTGACGTATGTTCCCCGCGGGTGCGGGGATGAACCGGATTGCTGCGACGTTTTCCAGGAAGATGAATTATGTTCCCCGCGGGTGCGGGGATGAACCGTAAACGGAAAGATTCCATGAAAAGCACCTGTAATGTTCCCCGCGGGTGCGGGGATGAACCGTTGTGATCAGCCCGACCGGTGGCGCCGGGTCGATGTTCCCCGCGGGTGCGGGGATGAACCGCAACCAGAAATTTATGCCGCCCTGTTGCAGCAATGTTCCCCGCGGGTGCGGGGATGAACCGGGATGACTGATGCAGATAATCAGCCCGTCAACATGTTCCCCGCGGGTGCGGGGATGAACCGTTCCAATCAAACTGCAATCCTTCTCCAATTATATGTTCCCCGCGGGTGCGGGGATGAACCGTCCGGCTTGCTGACTCGGACAGCCTGCTGAAGATGTTCCCCGCGGGTGCGGGGATGAACCGAGCGGCTACAACCTGAAATGGAATCGGGTTGAATGTTCCCCGCGGGTGCGGGGATGAACCGTAGTAACCGTTTTTGGCAATCAGCCAGGTGGCATGTTCCCCGCGGGTGCGGGGATGAACCGTAATCTCTGGAGTAATCTCTGTTATTGCTGAGATGTTCCCCGCGGGTGCGGGGATGAACCGAATGGGAGCTGATAGAAAGAGGGGAAGAATAAATGTTCCCCGCGGGTGCGGGGATGAACCGCTAATACATATAAAGACAGTTTAATTATATAAATGTTCCCCGCGGGTGCGGGGATGAACCGTTTATAGGTTGCATTGTCAACCCTTCATAGTGATGTTCCCCGCGGGTGCGGGGATGAACCGCCCGATTTCAGCTGCATGCTGAAAAGCACCGAATGTTCCCCGCGGGTGCGGGGATGAACCGTGTACTTTTGTAAAAACAGAAACCGTCAAATAATGTTCCCCGCGGGTGCGGGGATGAACCGTTAAGTGATGCTCATAATTGGTGTAAAATGGCATGTTCCCCGCGGGTGCGGGGATGAACCGTTTGATGGACACAGGGATTGTGGCCGGACGTGATGTTCCCCGCGGGTGCGGGGATGAACCGTACATGGACTTCCTTAACTGTACCGGCAACACATGTTCCCCGCGGGTGCGGGGATGAACCGCCGCCAAGGTCGGTCAAAGTGACCGGGCGGTTATGTTCCCCGCGGGTGCGGGGATGAACCGGGCGTGCTGTACACCCGCCTGCGGGCCGACATATGTTCCCCGCGGGTGCGGGGATGAACCGGCATGGGTGTAGGTTTCGCCCATGAGGGTGTAATGTTCCCCGCGGGTGCGGGGATGAACCGGTCCACCGCCAGCGCCCCCATCCCCAACAGGCATGTTCCCCGCGGGTGCGGGGATGAACCGTTCATCCATGCGAGTTATTCCGCCATGCTGGCATGTTCCCCGCGGGTGCGGGGATGAACCGCGAGATCAAACAGATACGACAGACTGCGGTTGTATGTTCCCCGCGGGTGCGGGGATGAACCTGAAAAAATCGTCCTGCTTTCCCATGGTATGCCATGTTCCCCGCGGGTGCGGGGATGAACCGTTACATCATGTGTAGGAAATGTAGGAAAAATCATGTTCCCCGCGGGTGCGGGGATGAACCGCGAGTTCATTATTGATGAAGCGGTCACATTTTATGTTCCCCGCGGGTGCGGGGATGAACCGCGAGTTCATTATTGATGAAGCGGTCA
>DAOPKY010000052.1:29113-30333 GCA_035391465.1 Thiolinea sp.
CATTTTATGTTCCCCGCGGGTGCGGGGATGAACCGTATGGCGGCGTCGGCTAACGTCTTCCCCGGATATGTTCCCCGCGGGTGCGGGGATGAACCGGGAACTACTGTGGACGTGTCTGCAGCCCTTGAATGTTCCCCGCGGGTGCGGGGATGAACCGCTGGTGCTGTTGTGAATAGCGCAATATGTAATATGTTCCCCGCGGGTGCGGGGATGAACCGTAATTTTTCCAATTCGATTCCTTAATGACTTGATGTTCCCCGCGGGTGCGGGGATGAACCGCAATATGGCTAAAAAGTCAGACAGTAAAAAGCATGTTCCCCGCGGGTGCGGGGATGAACCGTAATCGATTGCCCCATAGTTTGTCATTTTGTAATGTTCCCCGCGGGTGCGGGGATGAACCAGAGGCATACAAGGGTATACCCCAACCCCATTTATGTTCCCCGCGGGTGCGGGGATGAACCGGCCGTGAAGGCCGGGAGGTGCCCCTGCCCGGCATGTTCCCCGCGGGTGCGGGGATGAACCGTCTGGAACACAAACTCAACGCGACCATTTCGGATGTTCCCCGCGGGTGCGGGGATGAACCGCGAGTCAAAATCTCAGCATTTATCGAGTGCTAATGTTCCCCGCGGGTGCGGGGATGAACCGATTAATTTTTCCATCAAAAAACTTTCCGACAAATGTTCCCCGCGGGTGCGGGGATGAACCGCCAAAGTACCAATCATGGGCTGAATACACGGAATGTTCCCCGCGGGTGCGGGGATGAACCGCTCATGGTTTGCCGCAATTGTCGAGGCGGTAAATGTTCCCCGCGGGTGCGGGGATGAACCGGGCATTTTTATTGGCGTATGATAGTTCACTTTATGTTCCCCGCGGGTGCGGGGATGAACCGACATTCATCCGCAACAAATGCACATTGAACTGATGTTCCCCGCGGGTGCGGGGATGAACCGCAATGTGGTCCCGGTATGACTCAGCCAGAAACATGTTCCCCGCGGGTGCGGGGATGAACCGTTGTGAATTGGGTTCAGCAAAACGTCAACAAAATGTTCCCCGCGGGTGCGGGGATGAACCGAGGCTAGTTTAGCCGGCAGTCTGCTGGTTAATATGTTCCCCGCGGGTGCGGGGATGAACCGTATTCACGACGAAAACGGACTAGCCGGCATGAATGTCAGCAGCAATGCAAAACTGACCCACTGATGACAATTCAAAACTGACCCACC
>DAOPKY010000053.1:0-30298 GCA_035391465.1 Thiolinea sp.
CCCAAGAGCCGCAACGCCTGACCTGAGCCGCTATAGATGGCGTGAACGGTTACCCGGGAAGCTTGGGAGCAGCCGGCCTGATCGCCTGATTCCGTTGCCTGGCAGAAACGCCGAAGGGGCCTGGATATGGATGACATGATCTCATATCCTTCCCTTTGCCCCTCCCGGACTTTTCAGCATTTTCAGCAAATAGCCGGCGCGATATTAGCCGCGCTTCATGACATCAAAAAACTCGCTGTTGGTCTTGGTTTTGCTCAGACGGTCAAACAACAGCTCCATACCTTCCAGTTCATCCATGCCATGCAGGAACTTGCGCAGTACCCACAGGGATTGCAGCTCTTCCTGCGTGGTCAGCAGCTCTTCACGGCGAGTGCCGGAACGGCTGATATGAATGGCCGGGAATACCCGCTTTTCTGCGATGCGACGGTCCAGATGAATTTCCATATTACCGGTACCCTTGAACTCCTCATAGATCACATCATCCATTTTAGAGCCGGTATCAATCAGGGCCGTAGCAATAATGGTCAGGCTGCCGCCTTCTTCAATATTACGTGCCGCACCAAAGAAACGCTTGGGGCGATGCAGGGCATTGGCGTCCACACCACCGGTCAGCACCTTGCCGGATGAGGGAGCCACGGTATTGTAGGCACGCGCCAGACGGGTAATGGAATCCAGCAGGATGACCACGTCTCTCTTGTGCTCGACCAGGCGCTTGGCTTTTTCGATGATCATCTCGGCCACCTGCACATGCCGGGTCGCCGGTTCGTCAAAAGTGGAGGAAACCACCTCACCCTGCACCATGCGCGACATTTCCGTTACCTCTTCCGGGCGCTCGTCAATCAGCAGTACAATCAGGTAGCATTCCGGATAATTGGAGGCGATACTCTGGGCAATATTCTGGAGCATCAGGGTTTTACCCGCCTTGGGAGGGGCAATGATCAGGCCACGCTGGCCACGCCCGAACGGGGCCACAATATCAATCACGCGCGCAGTAATATCTTCCCGGCTGCCATTACCCCGCTCCATGCGCAGGCGCTTTTCCGGGTGCAGGGGGGTCAGGTTCTCAAACAGGATTTTGCTGCGCGCCTGTTCCGGAGACTCGAAGTTGATGGTATCAACCTTCAGCAGGGCAAAGTAACGCTCGTTGTCCTTGGGGGGGCGAATCTTTCCGGTAATGGAATCACCGGTGCGCAGGCCAAAGCGCCTTATCTGACTGGGCGAGACATAAATATCATCAGCCCCGGCCACATAATTGGAGTTCTGGGAGCGGAGAAAACCGAAGCCATCCTGCAGGATTTCCAGTACCCCGTCGCCATAGATATCCTCACCACTTTGCGCATGCGTTTTCAGCATGGCAAAAATAATATCCTGTTTGCGAACACGCGAGACATTCTCGACGCCCATGGACTGTGCAAGCTCATACAGTTCCTGGGTAGGTTTTTGCTTTAATTCAGATAGATTCATGTTAGATTTTTGCTAGGAGCAGAATAAGAATATAAGGATAATGTGGAAACAACTCACCGGAACCCAACGAATCAAGAAGACTTATAAGGTAACGTTTCTGGGAGATTTTTTCTCGGAAACTGGAATATACGAGGCTTCGGAGAGGCAGGTTCAGATACAGAACTCTGAAACCTAAAGCTAGCATGGACAATCAGGTTAGTCCAGCGAAAAAAAGGGGTACCCGGCCCGGTCCGGAACATCCGGTCACCGGGCCGCAAAAGCGAATCAGATATTCTGATCCAGGAAGGCTGTCAGCTGTGACTTGGACAGGGCACCCACCTTGGTGGCTTCAACCTGACCGTTCACAAACAGCATCAGGGTGGGAATACCGCGGATGCCGTATTTTGGAGGCGTTGCCTGATTGTCGTCAATATTCAGTTTGGCGACCTTGATACGGCCCTGATACTCACCGGCCACCTCTTCCAGAATGGGGGCAATCATTTTGCAGGGGCCACACCACTCTGCCCAGTAATCAACCAGGACAGGAACGTCAGACTTCAGGACATCCTGCTCAAATGTGGCATCCGAAAGTGCCAGAATATGCTCGCTCACCTAATCATTCTCCAACTTGTAATCATCATAATACCCCTGACAAGAGGCCTTTCACACTGATGGTTTCGGCTATAGTATGCGGCCAGACTCAGGAAAATCAATCACCCTGAGCAATTTCTGTTGAATTGGTGCCCTGGCTGAACTCCCTTTCCGCAGTGCAGTCCAAGCACACATGAATAAAACCGATAATTGAGGGAACCTGATGAAACCGAGTCCAAACCTGCTGGCAGGCGTGCTGTTGCTGCTTGGCAGCCTTGATCTTCAGGCTGCCCCCCCCGCCTTTCAGGCCACCTACGACATCAACAAGGCCGGCCTCACACTCGGCAGCATGACAGCCACCCTGAGTTACAACGCCAACCAGTACACCTACCTGAAACAAAGCAGGGCCAACGGCCTGGCTGCCCTGCTCAGCAACGACAACCTCACCGAACGCAGCAGCGGCACCCGCCATGGTGAACAGTTGCAATCACTGCAGTACCTGCACCAGCACAAAAGCCGCAGCAAAAACCGGCGTGACCAGTTCAGCTTCAACACCCCGAATCAGGTCAGCGGCCAGTACAGGAATGAAGCCTATCAGCTTCAGGTGCCCGCCGGAACGGTTGACCCGGCCCTGATGGAACTCAGGATCATGGATGACCTCAAAGCCAACCGCCCCCTGCGCTATGCGGTCACCGAAAAAGGGGAACTCAAGAACTACGTGTTCCAGCGTCAGGGCCGGGAAGTCCTGCAACTCCCGGCAGGGCGTTACGAATGTGAAAAAATTCATCTGGTCCGTGACGACGGCAAGCGCAAAACCACCATCTGGCTGGCTCCGGCACTGAATTATGTCGTGGCGCGCATCCGCCATGATGAAAAGGGCGATGTAGTGGAGAGCAGCCTCAGCGGCTATGTACCACGCTGAGCGTAAACGCCTGATCTGCTATGCTTTGACTGATCCTGCCTGATAAGGCTGACAGGCAGCCGCCCATAACCCATACCCAACGGATCCATGCCATGACGAAAAGCATTTGCCAATGGAGCTGGCTTCCCCTGCTGTTGAGCCTCATCAGTGCCGGTGCTGCAGCAGATGATTTCGCCGAACCCTATCAGCTGCCGGAACAGCCGTTACTGCAACCCCTGCTGCCCGTACTGCCGGCAGGTTACTTTCCGGTTGCACTGGCCAATGGCGACCTGAACGCTGACGGACAGGACGACTATGCCCTGGTGATCCAGCAATGGCCACTAACAGCGCCACCACAACAGGCGAGTGATCATATTCCCGCGTTTCCCGATGATAATGACCCAACAGGCAGCCCCGCTCGCTGGCGGCGTGACCTGCTGATACTGCTGGGTAACAAAACCGGTACACCCGAAGTTCAGGGGCGCTACCTGGGGTTCATTCCGGATCGGGACCGGCAGGCCAGCGGTAATGACCCACTGTCCTACATCGCCATTACCGAAGGCCGGCTGGAAGCCCGGTTCCGGCACAGCACCGGGATGATGCAGCGTCAGCGTGAAGACATCACCTACCGCTTCCGCCTGCAACCTGACCGGTTGCTGCTGCTGAGCCACTATAATCGCCACCGTATCAACCGCAGTACCACCCTGTTTGAGGAGACCACGCTGGATCTGGACCAGGGCAGCCTGATCCGGACCTCGGGCAGCATGTCCAACCCGCGTCACAAGCAGGAGCGTCAGAACTTCAGGGCAGTCGCCGGCTGGACGCCGGCCATGATTACCGACCCGCTGAATTTCAAACCGGAATAACCGCCCAAACAACAAACCCGGCTTTTGACCGGGTTTGCAGCAGTGAAATCACCCCACCTGTACCTGAATCCTGCGCGGCTGTGCATGTTCAGCCTTTGGAATCCTCACCGTCAGCACTCCGTTATCCTGGGATGCCTCAATCCGGCCGGTATCCAGCTCACGGCTCAGGGTAAAGGCACGCTTGTAATGCGCACTTTGTACCTCGGCATAGTTGGCTTCCATGCCCTCCGGCAACTGCAGCACCATTTCACCTTCCAGCGTCAGGGTGTCACGCTCCACCTGGACACTCACCTTATCCTTCGGCACGCCCGGCATCTCGGCCGTGAGGGTAAAACCGGTATCCTGCTCAACAATGCTTACCAGCGGGCGCAGGGTGATACGCTCATTGGCAGCACCGGCTTCCACCCGGTCCTTGTCGGCACCGGCAGCGGTTTCCGTGACATTATTCCGGGTCAGACTGTTGTTAATCATGTAATTTCTGCTCCTTAAAACCATGATGGCTGTTCGTTTTGTTCATTAATGGATTTCAATACGCTTCGGCAGGGTTTCCTCCTTACGCTGAATGGAAATCCGCAACACACCATCCTTACAGGTGGCGGAGACCTGATTCACATCCACATCATCCGGCAGGGTCACAACCCGCCTGAACTTGCCGGAAAAGCGTTCCTGTGCATACACGGTGCTCTTGCCATCTTCATTCGGGAAATCCAGCTTGCGCTCCCCCTGCAGGGTCAGCAGGTTCTTGTCGATCTGGATATCCAGCGTCCCGGCATCCACGCCGGGCACGAAAGCCAGCACCTCCACCGAGTTGGAGGTCGAGCCCAGATTGATGGCCGGGAACGTACCACGTGCAACCGGGCGAATATTCGATACAATACTGCGTCCCTGAATCTGGCGTTGCAGTTGCTCCAGTTCGGAAAACAGATCATCGGAAAAGTTGAAAAGAGAGTTGTACATCATCAAATCTCCATGGCGTTGTTTGCTTTGTTCATGATCCCGAAGATAAGGGCCGCTCAGGGACATTCAAGAGCGCAACACAAAAAAATTTGACAAAATTGTTTTTTTAAGATTCAGGCTTGTTTCCTGACTTGAAAAGCACAACAGCCGCCCCCATGTAAGCGGCAGACTATCGATCACAAGGGTCGCTGCGGCAACCCGGAATACCGGCCCTGCCCGGGAGACGACAGAATGGAATACAAGGATTACTACAAAATACTGGGTGTTGAACGCAGCGCCAAAGCAGACGACATTCGCAAAGCCTACCGGCGGCTGGCCAAGAAATACCACCCGGATGTCAGCAAGGAACCGGATGCCGAAGCCCGGTTCAAAGAGCTGGGCGAAGCCTATGAAGTGCTGAAAGACGACGGGAAGCGCGCTACTTATGACCAGCTGGGCAGTAACTGGAAACAGGGCGAGGAATTCCGCCCGCCTCCCGGCTGGAACCCGAACTTCGATCCCAACGCCAACATGAATTTCGACTTTGATTTCGGTACTGGCCGTGGAAATGGACGTGGTGCCGATTTCAGCGACTTTTTCTCCTCCCTGTTCGGTGGCGGCGGCTTTGGCGGAGCCGGTGGACCTCGCGCACGCAGCTCACGGGGACAGGACCAGCAGGCCCAGATTCATATTGACCTGGAAGATGCGCTCAACGGAGCCCGGCGTACCATTACCCTGCGCAACCCGAACGGCACGGAACGCAGCCTGACGGTCAACATCCCCAAAGGCGTGAAAGCCGGGCAGAAAGTCCGGCTTGGTGGCCAGGGCACACCCGGCCCCGGAGGCGCGGGGGACCTGCTACTGGAAATCCGCTTCAATCCCCACCGGCTCTACCGGGTGGAAGAACGCGACCTTTACCTGGAACTTCCGATTGCGCCCTGGGAAGCAGCACTCGGTGCCAGTGTCAAAGTCCCGCTGCCTGCAGGCGGGGTGGTGGAAATGAAGATTCCACCCAACTCCCGCTCCGGACGCAAACTGCGCCTCAAAGGCAAAGGCATTCCCGGCTCACCGACAGGCAACCTGTACCTGACACTGCAGATCAGCACCCCCCCTGCACACGATGAGCACATCCGGGACCTCTACCGCAAGATGGAACAGGACATGCCCTTCAACCCGCGTGCCGGGCTGGGTGTCTGACCCGGACCGGCTGAATGGCACAGGCTCCCGACTCGGCCCCTGATCAGGGCTGCGTTTCCCCGATGCGTTCATACTGTGCCAGCTGCCATTGCTCCGCCCTGGCGCTGGCCAGCCACTCCTGCATCGCAGGTAAAGCCTGCATGGCCTTACACCAGCGTGCAAACGGCTCCGACACTGACAGCCCATAGCCTGTCACCCGCCACATCACCGGCGCATACATGGCATCCACAATCCCGAACGGCCCGCACAGAAACGCGCCTGCCGGGTGCCCGGCCTGCTCAAACAGCTCCCACAGGGTCTTCAGCCGCTTAAGGTCCTGTTGCACTGCCGATCCGGGTGTAACCTGCCTGCTGGCACGACAATTCATCGGGTGCTGGCTGCGCAGTGCCTGAAAACCGCTGTGCATTTCAGCAGCAGCACAGCGAGCCAGTGCACGCAGACCGGCATCCTGGGGCCACAACAGCCGGTCCGGATAGTGTTCGGCCAGATATTCCATAATCGCCAGACTGTCCCAGACCACCCGCTCCGCATCAATCAAAACCGGCACCTGAGGTGGAATCCGGTGGGTGTCAGCAAAGCGTTCCAGCGCATCACTGTGATCAAACGGGAACAGGGTTTCCTCAAACGTGATCCCAGCCACTTTCATCAGCAACCAGGGACGCAACGACCAGGATGAGTAATTTTTATAGGCAATATACAAGTGCATAACAAGCTCCTTTTTCAACACTGACACCCTAACAAAGGTGACAAATGAAAAAAAAGCGAATAATTTCACACTGATTCAACAAACATTCCGCACGAAGATTTCAAAACATGACACCACGACAAGTCCGCAGCCTGATCACCGTCACTGAAACCGGCAGTATCAGCCGGGCCGCCGAGCGGCTGCACCTGGCCCCATCCAGCATCTCGGCCCAGCTGCGCGGGCTGTCCGGCGAGCTGGGTATCCCCCTGTTTGAAACGGTAGGGCGCAATATTGTGCTCAGCACCGCCGGGCAGGCACTGCTGCCGCACTTTCGCGCCTTCCTGCAACAGGCAGAAGACATTCTGCAGAATGCCCGTCACCTGCATCATGAGCCGGTGGGTGAGTTGCGCCTGTTCGCCCCCAGTTCCATGTGCATCTACCGCCTGCCACCCATTATTGAAGCCATGCAGCAGCAGGCACCACGGGTGGAAATCACCCTGACCCACGAACCTTTCGACTACCAGAGCGCCCTGCTCCAGCGCCAGATTGATGCCGCCATTCTGGTCAGTCAGTACCCGGAACACAGCTGGGAACTGGAGCTACTGCAACCAGAACCGGTGATTTTTGCCTGCCACCCGCAGCGCCACCAACCAAGGGAGTTGACCCTGCAACAATTGCAACAGCAACCGCTCATTACCACCGAACCGGGCTGCAGCTACCGCATTGCCGCCGAACAGCACTTCCAGCACCAGGGGCTGCGCCTCAATCCGCGCCAGTCTTTTGCCAATGTGGAAGTGATCCGGCGCTGCCTGCTGGCCGACATGGGCGTGGCCCTGCTGCCAGCCTGTGTGGTGCAGGAAGACATGGCGCGCGGCAGGCTGTGCCAGCAGGCTGTGGAAGGGACGCCCTACCCGTTCCATGCCATGCTGGCCTACCCGAAGGGCCAGACACCCTCACCACGACTGGAATGCCTGCTGCAAGTCATTCGTGCACAGGCGCAGTGATGCTGCCGCAGGCACCGCAGCTTACCCAAACAGCGCTGCAGATACAGCATCCGGTCGGGACACCAGCGCTTCCAGCACTGCAGCACATGGCTGGGTCACTTTCAGGCTGGCCAGATCATCAGCACGGGTCCAGCCCGGATTGATCAGCGCCAGCGGCTTGCCCCACTCACGCGCCCGCAGACAGAAGCGGTAGCCGGAATAGACCTTGAGCGAACTGCCGACCACCAGCAGGGCATCGGCCTGCTGCAGGGCGGCCAGACATTCCGCCACCCGCTGCGGGGGGATGGTACCGCCGAAAAACACCACATCCGGCATCAGCACGCCACCACAATTCAGGCAGGCCGGAATCTGAAGCTGTTCCAGCCGGGTTTCGTCCAGCTCGGCATCCCCGTCCGGTCGCATGGCAGCATCCAGCCGCTCCAGCCAGGGATTCGCCGTCACCAGCCGCCTCTGCATCCGGGTACGGGTACTGCGCTGCTCACAAGACAGGCACATGACACGCTGCAGATTGCCATGCAGATCCACCACATCCCGACTCCCGGCACGCTGATGCAGGTTGTCGACATTCTGTGTCACCAGCAGGGCCACATGCCCGAGCTGCTCCAACCGGGCCAGTGCCTGATGAGCCGAATTCGGCTGTGCCTGCGTCATCAGGGGCCAGCCGGCAAAAGAACGTGCCCAGTAACGCCGCCGGGTCGCCTCAGAACGGATGAAATCCGGATGCTGCATTGGCGCACCCCGCTGCCAGACCCCGTTTTCATCGCGGTAGGTCGGAATGCCGGACCCGAGGCTGACGCCGGCCCCGGTCAGCACCAACAGGCGCGGATGCTGCTGAATAAAGGTTTCCAGTGGGCTGATGGTCATCGTGGCTCCCGCGTGATGAATGCGGAGAAAGCCTTTTCTTTCCCGCTTGCCGCTGCCATGATACCGCTTTTGCCCTGTTGGGCAAGGCAGACCCACAGGAGAACCTGTCATGGAAATACGCCCTTATCAGCACGAAGATGAAGCGACCGTGATTCGGCTCTGGACAAACTGTGGGCTGGCCGTTCCCTGGAACAATCCGCAGCGTGACATTGAGCGCAAGCTGATGATCCAGCCGGAACTGTTTCTGGTGGCGACAGAGAATGCCGTGCTGCTGGCCACGGTTATGGCCGGTTATGAAGGACATCGGGGCTGGATCAATTACCTCGCGGTTCACCCGCAACACCGACGCCGGGGACTGGGCCGGCGCATGATGCAGGCGGCGGAAACACGCCTGCGGGCACTGGGCTGCCCCAAGATCAACCTGCAGGTACGCAGCAACAATACCAGCGTCATCCGCTTCTACGAGGCGATTGGCTTTGAGGATGATGCCTGCGTGAGTCTGGGCAAGCGCCTGATTCCCGACCACCCTGACTCCCGATAACCGCTCAGAAGCCACCACTGATCGCACCATAACCGATGCCGTATTCCAGCGTTTCAGCATAGAGCTCAAACACCGGCCGCTGTTGCGGATTCAGTGTACGGTACAGCGCGGTTGCCGCCACCCAGGTGTGCAACTCGGTAAAGCCGACGCCACCCTCGGCAATCAGCTGCTCGTTATCCCACCCGTCCAACTCGGTCAGCTCACCCTGACAGAGTATATTGGCAAAGCGCTTGTCCAGTTCCGGGTTCATATGAATATCTTCCCGCGTGCGTCTGCCATCCACCAGCATCTGGGCACCTTCCAGATGCATCACCTCCAGACGTTCCAGCCATTGGGCATGACTCAAACCCTGCGGATCCGGACCATGCAGCTGGTAATGTCCTACTGGCGGCTCCGCTTCAGCCGGGTCCGGGTAATAGCGGGTCGGATGATGCGACATACCGCCGGTGGCAATCACCAGCAACCGTTCAACCCCGCGCGCCTGCGCACTGTGGGCCAGCGCCTCGCCCAGTTTGCGGCTGCGCTGAAATGGAACATAGGGCGGCGCAATGGAGTTGACGAAAATCGGCAGGGTCGGATAGCTGTCCAGCTGTTCCATGACAAACGACATGGTCTGGGAAAAACCGTGATCAATTTTCATCTGGCTGGACACGGCCGTATCGATCCCCTGCTCACGCAGGTCTTTGGCAATAGCCAAAGCCGCCGGCGTCACAGCGAGCGGACCCGGTGTTCCCCCCACATCAGCGACCGCCTCACACGTCAGCCCCAGACAGAAGCTCGGCATACAGTTCAGAAAAAAGCCATTGAAATGATCACAACCCAACACAATGACCAGATCCGGGTTATACGCCGCCACATCGGCTTTCAGTCGGGCAAACAGCGCCACGATATCGGCATGATGCTCCGGTTCGCGGGCGTAGATACGCATTAACGGCGAATGGGAACTGCAAATCAGTTTGCACTGCATAATTAACCTCCAACCGGACCGGTATTGTCCTGTGCGACAAAAATCCGCGAAATTTCCCGACGCTCAATACGCCAGCGACCATCGGCACCGCGGATATACGTGTCATCAAAATCGGCGACCAGATGCGGCTCGGCATGGTTGATGGGAATCACACCATTCGCGGCCCAGGTGGTCACGACCGAACAACCCGTTGCCCGCTCGGCATCAAGACGCGCCAGGCGCAGCCCGGAAATCATATGCCGCGCTACCCGGTCACCGGCGGCAGAACGGCCCCGAAACAGAGCCTCAATAGCCGCCCGTCCGGTGGATATGCGTTCACCATGCCGATAGTAGGCATCTTCACTGAACAGGCTGACCAACGCATCCACCTGATGATGATCCAGATAATAGGCAAAGTCGGCATTCAACTGCTGCAGGGCCAACTGGTCCTCTATTGTCAGTGTCGGTGCCGGAGCCGTTACATCACGTTTATTCATCGTTTGATTACCGGATTTTCCAGACAGCCAATGCCTTCAATCTCCACCTTGAGCGGCCCGCCCAAACGGGTGATATTGGCCAGATGCAAGCTGCGCTTGCTGCCAGCCTGCGGCCGGAACGCAGTACCCAGCGAGATCACATCACCCGGTTCCAGCGTCTGAAAACGGGAAATAAAGGCAATGACCTCGTTCGCCTTGTAATTCATGTAGGCGGTGCTGTCATCGGCAATCAGTTCACCCTTGTGCCAGCAGCGCACACTCAGTGCATGCGGGTCAGGCACTTCATCGGCGGTTACAATCCACGGCCCCATCGGTCCAAAGCCATCCGTCCCCTTGTAGCGCGCCGCGTAAGACAGATGCTGTTCGCGCCGTTCCAGCTCATCCGGGTTGGCCGCACTGGGATACAACGCCCAGTAATGGAACCGGTCTTCGGCACGCATATCATTGCCGGTCATATCATTGAACACCGTATAGCCGTAAATGGCATCCCAAGCATCTTCGGCAGCCACATCACGCACCTTTTTACCAATAATCAGCGCCAACTCAGGTTCCGGATGCACCGAACCATAGTAATCACGCACCTCGATCGGCTGCTGATGCCCCAACAGGCAGGAGGACGGTTTCAGAAAAAAGGCCGGGTGATCCGGCGCATTGATCTTGCGCTCATCACTTGCCTTGTTGTTCATCGCCACCCCCAGAATCTTGCCCGGACGGCGCACCGGCGGCAGCCACTGAAACCCACCGGTCACGGTCAGTGCCGCCAGTTCCTCAGCACTGGCGGTCTGCAAGTGTCCGGCCAGCTCGCGCAAAGCCTGATGCTGCGCCGGTTGCTCAATCACATCGCTGATCAGATCAGACAATTTTCCCGGATCCGGCATTGAATAATGCGCCGCAGCGCGGCTGATATCGATCAGCTGTTCCTGCACCTGAAGCGCCAGACCGATACCCGCCTGCGTCTGTATGGTTGCAATTCTCATAACGTATTTACTCCCTGACTGGACGGCTGTAAACGCCTGATTAACGTCAGGCCAGTATAAAAGCGGGGTCGACTTGCCAACCAACACTAATTAACATCTTTCCATTGAGTGGAATTTATATTAAATAAATAGAGCGAAGAAAATGCACTCTGACAGCCTGATCGAGAAAACCGTTCAACTCCTGCAAGCCCTGAACAGCCACAAACTCAATACACTGGACAGCCTGAGCCAACAGCTGCCACTGCCCAAACCGACCCTGCACCGCATGTTGCAGCAATTGATCGCGCTTGACCTGGTGATCAAACACCCGGAAACACACTATTACAGCATCCGTTCAGGCTGCAGCCGACTCAGTCAGGGGGTGGACAGGGAACTGTTATTTGCAGAACATGCCGCCGCTATTGCCACCCGGCTGACACAGGCTTGTGAATGGCCAGTGGCGGTCGCCACCTTTGATCAGGATGCGATGCTGATTCGTTGCAGCAGCCGGCCGGAAGCCCGTTTCCGCTTTATCAAAAGCACCATCGGCAAGCGCTTTCCGCTTATCGGCAGCGCATTGGGCGAAGCCTGGCTGGCCCAACGCAGCGCCCGCGAACGGCAGCGACTACTGAAAACGGTGGAACCGGCCAGCCTTGCACGCCGCCTGCGTCAGGTCAGGCAGCCAAGTGTCAGCGATTATCTTGACCGTATCAGACAGCAGGGCTATGCCCTGCGTTATGGCCGCGCCGGAGAAAGCAGCCACCTCGCCATTCCGGTCATCAGGGGCCGACAAGTTCTGGGTTCCATTGGCCTGTCGGTGTTCACGTCCACGGTGGGCAAAAAAATCGTGCCCCTGTATCTGGAGCGATTGCGGGCCGCCGCCGCTGAAATCACGGCTCGCCGCCTGCACGACTGACCCGTACCGGGCAGACACCGGGGTCTGGACGCCGCCCCCTGCGTCGGGTTACAACATCCGGATGAATCACTCAAGCTGCCGGTCAGGTCACGGTGTCCGATAAGCGCAAGATCATCCACATTGATATGGACTGCTTTTATGCCGCCATTGAGGTGCGTGAAAATCCACAACTGCGCGGCAAGCCGATCGCCGTCGGTGGCTCACCCAACGGACGCGGGGTTGTAGCAACCTGTTCGTATGAAGCACGGGAGTATGGTGTGCATTCAGCCATGCCCATGGGGTTGGCCTTGCGCCAGTGTCCACAGCTGATTGTGCTGCCGACCCGGCATGAACTGTACCGTGCGGTTTCGCGGGAAATTCAGGCCATTTTCACCGAGTACACCCACCGGATTGAGCCTTTGTCGCTGGATGAGGCGTATCTGGATGTCAGCGATTCCGGGCTGCATCAGGGCAGTGCCACCCTGATCGCCAGCGAAATTCGCCAGCGTATTGCCCGCACCCAGCAGCTTACCGCCTCGGCAGGGGTTGCCCCCAACAAGTTTCTGGCCAAGGTTGCCAGCGATTGGAACAAGCCTGATGGCCTGTTTGTTATTCGTCCGCGTGACATTCCGGCCTTCATGCCCGCCCTGCCGGTCAAGCGTATTCCGGGCGTGGGTCGGGTGACACAGGCACATCTGGAGCGTATGGGGATTCACAGCTGCGGTCAGCTGCAGACCCTGTCGCCACTGTTACTGGCGCGTGAGTTTGGCCGTTTCGGCCAGCGTCTGCACGACTTTTCCCGAGGCATTGACCCCCGTCCCGTCAGCAGCTCGGATATTCGCAAATCCCTGAGCGTGGAGGACACCTTCGATACCGACCTGCCGACACTGGCCAGCTGCCTGGAACGGCTGCCGCCCCTGTTTGCAGTGTTGGAAACACGGCTGAAACGGGCGCAACAACACCGCTACCAGCTGCCCAAGTCGCTGTTTGTGAAACTGCGCTTCCATGATTTCGTCACCACCACGGTACAGGCTCCATCACTGCAGGTGCAGGAAGCCCTGTACCTGCCCCTGCTCACCCAGGCCTGGGAACGTGGCAAGCGCCCGGTGCGGCTGCTGGGGATCGGGGTTCAGTTTGAAGAGCCGGGGATACCGGAGCAGCTGGCGCTGGAGCTGAGTCGGACTCCGCCATCCGGACCTGCTTGAATATCAACGGCTTGGCAGGCGATGCAAATCACTGCAGTTATAGCTATAATAATACCCACATTGCGCTGTGACATTAAATCAGCCAATCAAACAACGTATGTCCTGGTGAGTTGACAAGCGGTCAAGCCATCCAGTGACCTGCAGCAAATGCCGCCGGAATTCAAACATAACGACAGCGACTTCCCGTAGCCGGCATTGAGAAAATACGTCAACATTCATCCGACATGATTCCATTCAACGACCTGACAAATGAAAAATAACAAATTGGTCTGGGCCAAAAAACCAGCACCCACCCACCAACCCTGCTTTGTTTGCAACAACTCCCAAAATAACAGGATCATCCTGCAAGCACGCCACTGGCAGGCCGATAAGGGCATGCTGGAACTTGCATCTTGCGGTGCTTGTGGCAGTGCCTGGTTTCCAGGAGCCACTGAATGCAACACGCCTTACCCTTCCGCCACAGAAACACTGCAAGACCCGAACTTCATGCTGCTGATTCACCATTACTTCGAACTGGTGAACGGGCTGGACTGGAAAACCGCCCTGCTCGAAAAGCTGCCTCACCAGTCATTCAAAGCCGTTATGGAAGTAGGCTGTAATGTTGGCATCACACTGGATTATTGCCAAACTCAATGGGGACTGGAAAAAGCCATTGGCATTGAACCTTCAGCCTATGGCATTGTGGGCCGCCAGATACTGGATCTGGCAATCCACCATGATGTTCTCGAAAATCTGCCCGAAGTCAGAAACACACCATTTGACCTGATCTTTGCCACCGAAGTGCTGGAACATGTGCCAGCCCCCCTGGACTTTATCCGGTTGTTGCGCAGTAATCTCGCGCCTCAGGGCGTTTTGCTGTTAACGACACCCCGTTCCGCTTTTCTGAAACCCCATGCTCCGGCTGGAGAACTTTATGCAGCCCTGTCGCCCGGCTCCCATTACTTTCTGCTGTCAGAACAGAAATTGCGGGCGCTGGCACACGAGGCAGGATTCAGCTTTATTCATATCGAGCCCTTCGGCATGACCCATGTTGCGATTCTCGCCAATACCGAACTCAGGTTGATGCCTCACCTCGATACAGAAGCCGCCTTGCTGGCGTATTACCGGAAAAAACAGGCAGCCCCGCCCAAGGATGAGCGGCTCAAACTGGCTTATCTGTTGCACTATGCTGTCTGTCTTGGCAAAGCGGGCCAATCTGCCGACATAGCCAGACAGACTACACTGACCAAAACCATTGCCGCCCGGCTCCTCGCCGATCATGCGCTGGATATGAATCACCTGGATGCCGCCAGTGAGCGGATAGCCTCCAGCACCAGTATTTTTGACCTTGGCAAACAGATACCCTTCAACCTGCCGTTTTATTTGTACTGGCAGACTTTTGCCAGTCAGCCGAATAATCAACCCGTCAACCCGCTGGCTACTACGTCACTGGAGTTCGCCCGCCTGATTTGTCTCACCGGCCTGAAAGTGGACTTTCAGAACCTGTTTGTCTATCACGACCTGCTGAACACAATCGACACACTGCTGAAAAATATGCAACAGACACCAATATCCCTCAAAATCAGACAGCACAGCGAACAGATACAGGACGAAATCCCTGAGTTGAAGCCGGCACCGCCTGCAAACTTGAAGGCAAAAATTAAAAGCAGCTTGAAACACTACCGCTCTGCGTGGTGGTAGTTGTCAAGACCGCTGGAGTGTCAAGACCCGCCCTTCCCCGCCACGCGGCAGACGTACCAGCTCCAGGTCACAGACCTGTCCGGCAGCATCGGGGGCGTCCGCCTGAAACACGGTCAGCGGCACAACAACCGGATGCAGCCAGTCGGTTTCAATGAAATGCCGCAGCCAGCGGCGACGCTCGGCCTCGGGCTTGACACACAGCAGTGCCTCGGCATTGTGACAGACCAGCCCCTGCTGCCGTGACTGTTCACGCAGGGTTTGCTCCAGCTGTTCCAGGGTCAGGGTGTCAGCCCGTTCACGCAATTCGGCCATCACCTGTTGCCGGTAATCAAAAAAGGCAATCCCCAAATGCCGGGCCAGCTGCTGCACCAGCTCGGGCTGATAACGCGGGAACAGCACGATATGGCCATTACCCTGCCGAGCGCCCTGGAAATGAGCCTCCACGTTTGTCAGCCACGCATCCGGATCAGCCCCGGCACGGGTACGCGCCGGATCAGCCGGTGCCGCTTCCTGCCGGCCCAGCGCGGTGAAATCCCGTACCGCCTGCCACTGTGCGGGTGTAAACAGCGCCTCCAGCGCCGGGAACAGCTGCTCATTCTCCAGTACGGTATGATTCCGCAACACACGGGCAAATTCCGCCAGTTCCTGCTGTGCACCGGCTTCACTGATGGTTTCCGCCAGCGTGCGCAGCAGGCCGTGCTCCTTGCCCAGCTGGATGCACAAATCCACCCGGGCCTGATGCACATGCAGCAATGGCGTGAAAATGGTCTGTTCTTCATGCTGAAGGTGCGGCTCCAGCTCCCTGGCATTGTATTCGCGCACCCATTGCACCGCAGCTGCCAGCTCCCCGGCCTGTCCACGCTTCACCACCCGCTCAAGCCGGTCGGCCAGAAGCAGGCATTCCGCATGTTCCTGTACCAGTTGCTGCATATATTGATTGCTCATGACACCCTACTCCGCAACGGGACTCCTTACCCTGATGCCGGACACAGTAGCACAATCTGCCCCCCGAGCGTGCAGGAACCCTGCACGGACCGCCTTCACCAGTTCAAACCGACTGCCACTGCACCTCGGCGCTCAGCATGTAACCGGCCCCGTAGACCGTCCGGATCAGCTGCGGATTCCTGGGGTCCTGCTCCAGCTTCTTGCGGATGCGGGACATGCGCACATCAATGCAGCGATCAAAAGACCCCAGACGCTCGTTCATCAGCTGCTCACGCGACAGAATCTGCCGGGGCGATTGCAGCAGCCCCAGCAGCAACTCCGCCTCTGCCGCACTCAGCGTTTCGCGGGTGCCGCTCCGATGTGTGGCCGTCAGGGTGGCAGGATCAAAGGACCAGTCCCCGAACAGGGCACATTTGGCCGGAACCGGCGTCGTCAGGGTCGACATCTTCTGCCGGCGGCGCAGGAAGCTGTTGGTGCGTGCGACCAGTTCACGCGGATCAAAGGGTTTGCTGACATAGTCATCCGCCCCGAGCTCAAGCCCCAGCACCTTGTCCGTAGCACTGTTACGCCCGGACAGGATAATCACGCCGGTTTCGCAGGCTTCCGTCAGGTGACGCACCAGGCTCAATCCGTCCATATCCGGCAGCCCCAGATCAATAATGCAGACATCCGGCAACTGCTGCCTCAGGGCGTACATGGCCTGTGCGCCGGTACGGAAAGCGCGGGCATGATGGCCGTAACGCTCCAGCTCCCCGCACACCAGCGTGCAGATGTCGCCCTCATCCTCCACCACATAAATCAGTTTGCCTGTCGTCATTCATGCTCCTCTTCATGGTGCAGCGCCCGCCAAAGCGCCTGCCCCAGTGACTGGCGATCAAACGGTTTGCGCAGTAACGGGAACACTTTCTCCCCCTTGTCCCGAACCTGACTCTCGCTGGCATAACCGCTGATCAACAGAATGATACTACGGGGATTGCTGCGGTAAAGCCTGAGGGCAATATCCCGTCCATCCTCACCGTCGTTCAGCATGATGTCGGATACCATGCCATCCAGCGCCGGAAGGTCATCAATCAACTGCCGGGCCTCGCTGGCGCTGCCCGCCTCCACCACATAAATCCCCAGCGCCAGCAGCTGCTCACGCACCACGGCCCGCACCCCGTCATTATCCTCCACCAGCAACAGCAACCTGCCCTGCAGGGCCTGTTCCGGCAGTGCTTCCTGGAGTACCGGGGGAACCTTGCCTTCCGCCTGAGGCCGGGCAAGCGGCAGCAGCAGGGTGACACAGGCTCCGGTTGCGGGGGACGGCACATTGCTGATCCGGATATAGCCGCTGGACTGCTTGACAAAGCCGTACACCATGCTGAGCCCGAGTCCGGAATTGAGGTCATTGAGCTTGGTGGTATAAAACGGCTCCAGCGCATGTGCCCTGGCATCCGTGCTGAAACCGGCTCCCGAATCCCGGATCGTCAGCATCACATACGCCCCCGGTGCAACCGGCTCGTCATATCCCGCCACCGGCCCTTCCACGCGGTCGATACCAAAGCAGAGACTTCCCCCCTGCGGCATGGCATCCCGTGAATTCAGCGCCAGGTTGACCAGCGCGTTCTCCAGATAGCCGGGGTCCACATGCACCATCAGGTCCTGGGCATGAATCGCCGCTTCCAGCCGGATATTATCCGGCAGCGAAGAAGACAGCAGGTGCATCACCTCCCGCACCAGTGCGGCAATCGGAACCGGTTCAGGCTCCAGTGTTTCACGGCGTGAAAATGCCAGCAGCCGATGGGTGATGTCCGCCCCGCGCCGTGCGGCATGGATGGGCGGGTCCAGATAATCCATCAGCCCGTCGGCATCCGGCGGGTGACGCTCCCTGAGCAGCAGCAGATTACCGAGAATGATCGACAGCAGATTGTTGAAATCATGAGCCAGCCCGCCGGCCAGCTGACCGACCGCCTGCATGCGCTGGGCGCGGGCACTGGTGGCCAGCAGTTCTTCCGTGCGCAGACGGACCTTGGTATCCAGATCATCGATATTGCTCTTGAGCCGCGCCACCATGCCATCAAAACTGCCGGCCAGCATACCGATCTCGTCATCGGAACGGATACCGCTTCTGGCTGACAAATCCCCCGCACTGACCCGGCGGGCCGTATCCGCCAGCCGGTCCAGTGGCCGGGTGATGCGGTTGATGAAAAAACCGGCCAGTGTCAGGCTGGCCAGCAGTGTCAGTGCGGCCAGAACAAGAATGCGCTGGCTGAGGGTGTTGGAGCTGCGCAGCAGTTCCTCGGTATAAACCGAGGAGCAGATATACCAGTCAAACGCCTTCAGGTAACGCACCAGTGACAGCTTTTCATAGATATAATTGCCCGGCTCCTCCGGTTTGTCCCAGAGGTACCTCAGCTCCTGACCGGTATCCGCCACCCGTTTCAGGTCTTCGGCAATGTAATTTTCACTCAGCGGGTTAAGCAGATCACGGATGTCGGTTCCATCAATGGCCCGGTTGGGATGAATCAGCATCCGGTTATGGCTGTCAAACACATAAAGATAGCCCGTGCGTGCCACCCGGATACCCTGCAAGGCCTTGCGCAGCTCCTCCAGTGCCTGCTTCCTGCGCGTGCTGACTTCCTGCTCCAGATCATCCAGATAAACCCCGGACCCGATAACCAGCCCCCACTCCGGGTAATGGCGCACGAATGAAAGTTTTTCAAGCACTTCGGGCCTGTCCAGCCGGTTCCAGCGATACCGGTAAAAGCCCTCACCATCCCGGATGGCCTGTGCCACGGCATCCGGGCGGGCATGGGCATCGGGTTGCCCAACCCCGTCCGTGGTCAGATGATGGTGATAACGCGCATCCGGATGGGACAACAGATAACCACTCTCATCTGCAACCCAGACATAATCCTGGTTGCCGTAACTGAAACTGCGCAGGGCTTCAAAAGCACGCTGGCGCGCCTGCTCCAGCGGTATCCCCTCACGACCGGCCAGCTCAAACTGCTGACGCAGAAAAGAACCCGCCAGCGAAACCGCCACCTTGAGCGACTCCTGTCGGGCTTTCAGGGCCTGTGCCTGGTAATCCTCCACGTTGTCATGCATGCGCCCGGCAATTTCGACCACATTATCCAGCACCAGCCGGCTGGCATCACGTTCAATGTCAAAAACGGTCTGCCTGATCAGGGGGACTGAATACCAGTAGATGATGGTGAAAATCGCCACCAGGGTAGCCAGCATTACCCAGAAAAAACGGCGTGACAGCCGTGGACCGACAAGCTGAAATCCGGACAAGGCCCTCTCCTGAAAAACACCGATCTGCCCGCACAAGGAAACACTGCATCGGGGGCCGCACCAGCATACACCAGTAACAACCCGTCGGGGCGGCTACAATTCGTTACATTCCGGCAATATTGCTGCAAACATGCCGTCTTACCCTCTCCACCTGCCCGTGCTGGCGGCCATCCGGTTCACCAGCCACCCGCCGAGTGTCTGCGTCCATCAAAACAAAGAGAGAGGAGAATGAGGAGTCATCATGTCTGAGACGAATATCTATTCACAGGCGCTGGATCGCGTACCAGCCAATTACGAAGCCTTGAGTCCCCTGACCTTTCTGGAACGCGCCGCCAGTGTTCACCCCGATAAAACCGCCGTCGTCTATGGCCCGCTGCGCCGCAGCTGGGCGGAAACCTATCGTCGCTGCCGCCAGCTGGCCAGCGTGCTGAACCGGCACGGTATCGGCAGGGGAGACACGGTATCGGTGCTGTGCCCGAACCTGCCCGAGCACTTTGAGGCCCACTTCGGTGTGCCCATGGCCGGTGCGGTCCTCAACGCCATCAACACCCGTCTGGATGCAGCGGCAGTCGCTTTCATCCTGCAGCACGCCGAAACCCGAATCCTGATCACCGACCGGGAAATGTCGGCAGTGGCCAAAGAAGCGCTGGCACTGCTGGAGAAAAAGCCGCTGGTTATTGATATTGATGATCCCTCCTTTGAGGGTGGTGAACTGCTGGGTGACATGAATTATGAAGCCTTCATTGACCAGGGAGACCCGGAATTTGAATGGGCGGGGCCGGCTGATGAATGGGATGCCATCACCCTCAACTACACCTCCGGAACCACCGGCAACCCCAAGGGCGTGGTCTACCACCACCGGGGGGCTTACCTGAATGCTGTCAGCAACGTTCTGTCCTGGGGCATGCCGGGCCAGTCCGTCTACCTGTGGACCCTGCCCATGTTTCACTGCAACGGCTGGTGCTTCCCCTGGACCATGGCTGCCGTCACGGGTGTCAATGTCTGCCTGCGCCATGTCCGGGCCGACCGGATTCTGGAACGGATCCGCACGGAAAAGGTGGACCATTTCTGTGGTGCTCCGATCGTGCTGAGCATGATCGCCGGCGCACCACCGGAACAGAAAGCCGGTATCAACCACAGCATCAAGGTCATGACCGCCGGCGCACCGCCACCGGCATCCGTGATCCAGAGCATGGAGGAAATGGGCTTCGGAGTCACGCATGTGTATGGCCTGACCGAAACCTATGGCCCGTGTGTGGTCTGCGAATGGAATGACGCCTGGGACGGGTGCAGCGTGAGCGAAAAGGCGAGGCTCAAGGCGCGTCAGGGTGTCCGCGCCCCGATGCAGGAGGGGCTGATGGTCGCTGATCCCGCCACGCTGGAGCCGGTGCCACGGGATGCCGAAACCATCGGCGAAATCTTCATGCGCGGCAATATCGTCATGAAAGGCTATCTCAAGAATCCCCCAACAACAGAGGAATCCTTTGCCGGGGGCTGGTTCCACTCCGGTGATCTTGCGGTCTGGCATCCGGACGGTTACATCGAAATCAAGGACCGTTCCAAGGACATCATCATCTCCGGTGGCGAGAACATCTCCAGCATTGAGGTCGAGGATGTGCTCTACCGACACCCCGCGATACAGGATGCCGCCGTGGTGGCACGCAAGGATGAAAAATGGGGCGAAGTGCCCTGTGCTTTTATCACCCTGAAACCTGGTGCGACCCTGACGGAAGCAGCCGTGATCGATTACTGCCGTGACCATATGGCGCGCTTCAAGGTGCCGAAAAAGGTTGTCTTCCTTGACCTGCCGCGCACCTCCACCGGCAAGGTTCAGAAGTTCATTCTGCGCCAGTGGGCCAATGAGGAGAATCCGGCATGAAAGTGCTCGTCACCGTCAAGCGGGCGGTCGATTACAGCGTCAAGGTGCGGGTGAAGGCCGACAATACCCAGGTCGATCTGAACAATGTCAAGATGTCGATCAACCCCTTCTGCGAGATTGCGGTCGAGGAAGCCCTGCGCCTGCGTGAAGCCGGGGTCGCCAGTGAAATTGTGGTGGTATCCATCGGTCCGAAGCAGGCTCAGGACCAGATCCGCACCGCCCTGGCCATGGGTGCAGACCGGGGCATCTGGATCGATACGGGCGATACCGAACTGAACGCGCTGGGCATTGCCCGCCTGCTGAGCCGGGTGGTGGAAACCGAGCAGCCGGGGCTGATACTGCTCGGCAAGCAGGCCATCGACTCGGACAATAACCAGACCGGCCAGATGCTGGCTGCCCTGTGTGATCTCCCGCAGGCCACCTTTGCTTCAAAAGTGGTGGTCACGGGAGCGCAGGTTGTCGTCACCCGCGAGATTGACGGCGGCCTGCAGACTCTGGAGCTGGACCTGCCGGCGGTGATTACCACCGATCTGCGCCTGAATGAACCGCGCTATGTGAAACTGCCGGAGATCATGAAGGCCAAGAAGAAGCCGCTGGCGACCACCAGCCCGGAACAACTCGGCATCAGTCTGGAAAACACCCTCAGCCTGTTGCGGGTGGACCCGCCGACAGAGCGCAGTCCCGGTATCCGGGTCGAGAATGTGGAGCAGCTGATTGAACACCTGAAGCATCAGGCCAAGGTACTTTGAGGGGGAAACACCAATGCGTATTCTGGTTATAGCCGAAAACGACAACAGCAGCCTCAGGCCCGCCACCCGCAATACCCTGTCAGCGGCAGCCCGACTGGGTGATGAGCTGGATGTACTGGTGGTCGGTTCCGGCTGTGCGGAAGTGGCGACACAGGCTGCGTCCCTGCCCGGTGTGAGCCGGGTCAGGCTGGCCGACCATGCCGTCTATGAACACCGTCTGGCCGAGAATGTGGCGCGACTGGTGGCTTTGCTGGCTCCCGATTACAGCCACGTTCTGGTGCCTGCCACCACCTTCGGCAAGGACCTGCTGCCGCGTGCCGCTGCCCTGCTGGGAGTCAATCCGCTCACCGATGTGGTGGAAATCGTCACTGCCGACACGTTCAAGCGCCCAATCTATGCCGGCAATGCCATTGCCACGGTGCAATGCCTTGATCCGGTCAAGCTGTTGAGCGTGCGCACCACGACGTTCGATCCGGTGCCCGACAGCGGCGGCGATGCCCGTATCGAGCCGGTCACAACCGTGTTCGAGGCTGTTCACACCCGCTTTGTCAGCGAGGAGCTGGCCCGCTCCGAACGTCCGGAACTCACTGCAGCCCGGATTGTGGTTTCCGGCGGGCGCGGTGTGGGTTCCGCCGATAATTTCGGGCTGATTTACCAGCTGGCCGACAGGCTCGGTGCCGCTGTCGGTGCCAGCCGTGCAGCCGTGGATGCCGGTTATGTCGACAATGACCTGCAGGTCGGCCAGACCGGCAAAGTGGTCGCACCCGAGGTTTATTTCGCCATCGGCATTTCCGGGGCCATCCAGCACCTGGCCGGCATGAAGGATTCCCGGGTGATCGTGGCCATCAACAAGGATGCCGACGCCCCCATTTTCCAGGTCGCTGATTATGGTCTGGTAGCCGACCTGTTCTCGGCTGTCCCGGAACTGGCGGCAAAACTTTAAGCGCGGAGACTGTCATGAGTTACGTTCACCCCTATCAGGATACCGGATTTGTTCTGGAGCATCTGGTTCACTTCGACCGGCTGTGCAGCGATGCCGGTCTGGATGAAGTCAACCTGGAGCTGGCACTCAGCGTGCTGGAGGAAGCCGGCAAGGTCGGCAGTGAAGTGCTGGCCCCCCTGAATCGCAGTGGCGATACCGAAGGTGCGCGGCTGGATGCAAGCGGCGTGATTCCCTCACCGGGATTCAGGGAAGCCTATGACCAGTTTGCAGCAGGCGGCTGGCTTTCGCTGCTGGTGGAAGAGGATTTTGGCGGCCAGAACCTGCCCAATACCCTGAGTACGGCAGTCAATGAAATCTGGCACTCGGCCAACATGGCCTTTGCCCTGTGCCCGATGCTGAGCCAGGGGGCCATGGAAAGTATCGCCCACCACGCCGCACCGGCACTCAAGGCCGCCTACCTGCCGAACATGGCCAGCGGCGAATGGACCGGTACCATGAACCTGACCGAGCCGGATGCCGGCTCCGATCTGGCTGCAGTCAAAACCCGTGCCGTCCCGGAAGGAGATCACTACCGGGTTTCCGGGCAGAAAATCTTTATTACCTGGGGTGATCATTCCATGACCCCGAATATCGTGCATCTGGTACTGGCGCGCCTGCCGGATGCCCCGGCGGGTGTGAAAGGCATTTCGCTGTTCATCGTGCCCAAATTCCTGCTGGACGCCAATGGCGAACCCGGAGAACGCAACGGTGTCGCCTGCCTGTCACTGGAACACAAACTCGGCATCCACGGCAGTCCGACCTGCGTGATGGAGTTTGATCAGGCCGTCGGCTATCTGGTCGGTGAAGCCAATCAGGGCCTGCCCTACATGTTCACCATGATGAACCATGCCCGCCAGTCCGTCGGACTGCAGGGGCTGGCCATTTCCGAACGCGCCTACCAGCAGGCCCGGCAATACGCCAGAGAACGCCTGCAGGGGACACGGCGTGACGGTTCACGCATCCCCATCATCCAGCATCCGGATGTGCGGCGCATGCTGATGACCATGAAATCCGCCACAGAAGCCATGCGCGCTTTGGCGCTGGTGGCGGCAGCGGAAATCGACCGGGCGCGTTATGCAACCGATCCGGCACAGCAGGCGTTACATGCCGCACGTGTCGAACTGCTGACCCCGGTGGTCAAGGGCTGGCTCACTGAAATGGCACAGGAGCTGACCTCACTGGGGATTCAGGTTCATGGCGGCATGGGCTATATCGAGGAAACCGGTGCAGCCCAGCATTACCGCGATGCCCGTATTCTGACCATCTACGAAGGCACCACCGGCATACAGGCCCTGGACTTCATCGGGCGCAAGATGCTGGCAGATCAGGGGGCCGCGCTGGCATTGCTGCTGGAGGAGATACAGGAGACGCGCGACGAGTTCAGCACGGTCTTTGCCGGCACTCTGGCAGCGGAACAGCTGGCGCTGGCCCTGAACGCCGGCCAGAGCGCACGCCAGTGGGTACTGGATAACAGCACCACGGACAAAGCCCTCAGTGCGACGGCCTGTGTGCATTTCCTGATGCTGTTCGGCTACCTGTGCGGCGGCTGGCTGCTGGCCAAAGGCGCCCTGCAGGCCAGAGCCCTGCTGGATACCGGCGACGGGGATACGGATTTTCTCAATGCGAAGCTGATCAGCATGCACTGCTACCAGGAGCAGCTCCTGCCACGGACCCAGGCCTGTCTGGCAGCGATCAGGGCCGGCAGCACCCACATCATGGCCCTGCCGGAAGCGCAGTTCTAGAAAGCGGCAGCCAGGAGATAACAGCACCCATGGAAAAGGTAAACAAGGTGGAAAATACCGAACGTGACGAGATGGCGTTTGATGTCGTCATTGTCGGGGCCGGGCCTGCCGGCCTGTCCGCAGCCTGCCGCCTCATGCAGCTGGCGCAGGCTGCCGGGCAGGAGCTCTCGGTCTGTGTGGTGGAGAAAGGCTCGGAAGTCGGTGCCCATATCCTTTCGGGTGCCGTGATCGAAAGCCGGGCGCTGGACGAGCTGTTTCCGGACTGGCAGGCGCTTGGCGCACCCTTGAACGTACCGGTCAGTCGGGACGAACTGTACCTGCTGCGCAATGAGCGGCAGGCCGTATCGATTCCGCATGCCCTGATTCCGGCCACCATGCACAACAGCGGCAATTACATCGTCAGTCTCGGCAACCTCTGCCGCTGGCTGGCCGCTCAGGCGGAAAGCCTGGGCGTGGAGATATTCCCCGGCTTCAGTGCCCGCCAGCTGCTGCTGAATGACGATGGCAGTATCGCGGGCATCATCACCGGGGACATGGGTGTGGGTGCGGATGGTACCGCGCTGGACAGCTTCACGCCGGGCATGGCGCTGCGGGCAAAATACACCCTGTTTGCCGAAGGCTGTCGCGGGCATCTGGGCAGGCAGCTTTACAGCCGTTTCAAACTGGATGCCGACAGCGATGCCCAGCATTACGGCATCGGCCTCAAGGAGCTGTGGGACATTGATCCGGACAGACACCGGCCCGGTCTGGTGATCCACGGTTCCGGCTGGCCCCTGAGCAGCGGTGCCAGCGGCGGTTTCTTTCTCTATCACACCGAAAACCATCAGGCGGTGGTGGGGCTGATCGTCGACCTCAACTACCGCAATCCCTACCTGAGCCCGTATGACGAATTCCAGCGCATGAAACATCATCCGCTGCTGGCGCAGTATCTGGAAGGCGGCAAGCGGGTGGTCTACGGTGCGCGTGCGATTGCCAAGGGCGGTTTCAATGCGCTGCCGCAGATGCACTTTCCCGGCGGGCTGCTGATCGGCTGCGAGGCCGGCACGCTCAACTTTGCCAAGATCAAGGGAACCCATACCGCGATGAAAAGCGGCATGCTGGCAGCTGAGGAAGTCTTTGCGGCCCTTGCTGACGGGAACGAAGGCGGGAGCGACCTTAACGGTTATGCACAACGCTTCCGGGATTCCTGGGTTTATGAAGAGCTGCAGGCTTCACGCAATTTCGGCCCGGCCCTGCACCGCTTCGGTCCTTTTCTGGGCGGTGCTTTCAACTTCATCGACCAGAATGTTTTCAAGGGCAGACTGCCGCTGACACTGCGCGACAATCACCCGGACCATGCCAGCCTGCGCCCGGCCAAAGAATGCACACCGATCAGCTACCCGAAACCGGATGGCCGCCTCAGCTTCGACAAACTCAGCTCGGTGTTTCTCTCTAATACCTACCACGAGGAGAACCAGCCCTGTCACCTGCAGCTGCATGATCCGTCCATTGCACTGGGCAGCAACCTGCTGCTGTATGCAGAACCCGCCCAGCGCTATTGCCCGGCCGGGGTGTATGAGATTGTCGAGGAAGCGGGTGAGCAGCGCTTCCGGATCAATGCCCAGAACTGCATACACTGCAAGACCTGTGACATCAAGGATCCGGCCCAAAACATCACTTGGGTGACACCGGAAGGCGGTGGCGGGCCGAACTATCCGAACATGTAGCACCAATGCCGGCTCCCTCTTCCCGCCCGTCCAGCGTCAGCTCCAGCAGCTGGCGCATCTGCCCCAGCCAGCCCCGCCGGATCAGCGCATTCCAGAACGGCTCAGCCTTTTTCCAGCCGGCACTGTAGGCAAAATGACGCAGGCGCTGGTTCAGGGCGATATGCTGGTGACTGGCGCGGACAATATTGGTCCAGGAGTAAAACTCACGATAGGCCCATTCATAACCGGCCTGTAACTGTGCACGGCTCATGCCCTGCGGCTCGAACACTACATGGCGGGTGTCATACTCATCCCAATGACAGGAGCGCAAGCGCCCGGCAGCCTGCAACTGGCGGTAATAGGCCGTGCCGGGATAAGGCGTGGCGATATGAAAAGTGGCCGTGGTCAGGCCCTGGTTCACAGCCCAGTCCACCGTGCGCCGGAACACATCGGGTCCATCCCCGTCAAGACCGAATACAAAACTGCCATTGATCTTGATGCCGAGGCTATCCAGCCGCCGGATTGCGGCCTCATAATCGCGCCCCAGATTCTGTGCCTTGTTGGAAAAGGCCAGACTTTCCGCCCCCAGTGACTCAAAGCCGATAAACACACTGCGCAGACCCGCTGCCGCCGCCTGCTCGATCAGGTCCCCTTTCAGGATGGCATTCACGGTGGAAGCCCCCTGAAACAGGCGTCCCATGCCCCGCATGCCATCAAACAGGGCATGGGCAAAACGTGCATCACCCAGCAGGTGGTCATCCAGAAAATACAGGTGCCGTCCGGGCAGGTGCTCGATTTCTGCCAACGCCGCATCCACGCGCCGGGTGTAAAATGACTTGCCACCCTGAAAAAAAGCATCCTTGTAACAGAAGCTGCAGTGATACGGGCAGCCACGGGTCACCACGATGGAGTTCGGTACCAGGTATTTCTCACGCCGAATCAGGTCACGCCGGATCGGGGGCAGATGATCCAGGGTGCGCACCCCCGACTGATAGCGTGCTCCGGGCCGGCCCCGGCGGAAATCAGCCAGAAACTGCGGAAAGGTTTCCTCCCCCGGCCCCAGAAAGATCGAGTCGGCATGGCGGGCGGCTTCATCCGGCAACGAGGTCACATGCAGTCCCCCCAGGCAGACATGGCAGCCTTTGGCGCGGTAATGGTCGGCAATGCGATAGGCTCGGCTGGCATTGGTGATGTAAACCTGGATCACCACCAGATCGGGCACATCATCCCGGTCCAGGCTTTCCACATGCTGGTCCACCAGCGTCACTTCATCATCCGGGTCCAGATAGGCCGCCAGCGTGGCCAGCCCCAGGGGTGGAAACAGTGAATACTTGATCGGACGCCACTCGGGCGAACCGGCTTCCTGCAGCGCGGGCAGAATCATCTTGACGTACATGACAGCTTCCTTCAGCCAATGAGCTGAGGCGCAGTATAGGCACGCGGGTGTGCAGGAATACCCCGCCCCGGCATGGAAGATTCATGCAGACACCGTGCAGACGGATCGGGAGACAGCACATAAAAAAACAGCCATCCGAAACAGTGGATGGCTGTTATCAACCAAAAGAAACCAACACGAAACACCGAGTCACTTACTACTGCTTGCAGACTGAAGCCTCTGTCCTGAAGCATCGTCTATGTGTGAATACTAACTAAACCACAGAACCCTGCACAGGTAATCGTAACCGTTAACAGGGTTACAAATGCCGGGAAAGTGCTTCCAGCCGATAACTGGCAGTCGTTTTCACGCTGCCAGCAGCGGGGAATGCAGGATATGGCTGGCCGTTGTCTCATTGAAGGCCGTGACCGTCTGGTACAGGGTGGAAACCCGGATCAGCGCCTTCACGTCCACATCGTGCGGCAAGGCACTGAGCGCATCAATGAAAAATATCAGTACGTCAATCCGCCCCTCGGCGATCATCGCCCCCAGCTGCTGATCCCCACCCAGAGGGCCACTGAGCAGGCAGTTGACCTCAAGGCCGGTGGCTTCCTGCACCTTGCTCCCGGTCGTGCCGGTCCCCCAGAGCCGGTGCAGCACCAGAATGTCACGATGGGCAGTGGCCCATTCAATCATGGCCGGTTTGCGGGCATCATGTGCCACCAGAGCAATACGCTTCGACATGCGGGTCTTCCTGTACAAAATCCTGAAGGGGCAGTGTACTATTCAGCTTTGTCGTGTTACAGCCGGAGATGTCCATGCCAAGTCCAACCACTTCCCAGACCAGTATTTCCGGGCAGCCGGTCAGTTTTCCGGTACCGGACTGGCAACCCCGTCCCCTGCCACCGAAAACCGGGCTGGAAGGGCGTTATGTGCGCCTGGAACCACTGGATGTGACACACCATGCCGATGCCCTGTTTCAGTCCTTTGGCCGGGACACCGATGCCCGCAACTGGACCTACCTGCCCTATGGCCCGTTTGCGGATGCCGATACATTCCGCCACTGGCTCGCCGGTTGTCAGGGCTGTGACGACCCGCTGTTTTACAGCATCATCGATCCGGTATCGGGGAATGCGGCGGGACTGGCCAGCTACCTGCGCATCACGCCTGAAACCGGGGTGATCGAGGTGGGCCATATTCATTTCTCACCGCTGCTGCAACAAACCCGGCTCGCCACCGAGGCCATGTACCTGCTGATGCGCCGGGTGTTTGATGAACTGGGCTACCGGCGTTATGAGTGGAAGTGTGATGCCCTGAACGCGCCTTCGTGTGCCGCTGCTGCACGGCTGGGTTTCCGGTTTGAAGGCATTTTCCGCCAGGCCACCCTCTACAAGGGTCGTAACCGTGATACCGCCTGGTACTCGATACTGGACCGGGAATGGCCGACACGCAGAGCGGCTTTTGAAACCTGGCTCGACCCGGCCAATTTTGATGCAGACGGCAAACAGCGCAGGGCACTGGGAAAATAGCTCAAGCCCGGAATGGATAGCACAGAAAAACGCCACTGACAGCCCGAAACCTGCCCGCCAACTTGGGTTCTGCAATAGCAGGCACTCACTATTATGAATGGCTCATTATGTGTTTCAGGGTCTTAGCCCATCAGCAGGGACAACAAGGAATGTAGCGCAGCTTGTCCGCGTTTCCTGATATTGTGCAGGCACTCGAAGAACGCGAGGTAACACGGCAGTTTTTCCTGGGAAATGCCCCGGTGCGGGCGTAACCATGAACGTAGCAACGACCAAAAACCTTCCATGGTGTTGACGTGGACTTCATGGAAACCGTCGCCATCCTCATCACGGGCATATTCACCCGCGCCGTGGTTGACTGTCTTATGGCCGTAACCCCATTCTTCCAACCGGTTGTAAATGTTGTACTCATCGGTATACACCAGCGTGCCATCCGCCACAGTTTCCAGTATCAGGGGCTTGATCGTAGCCTGTTTGACGTTCGCCAACATACAAATCACTACCTCCCCAGAGCGTTGGATCATGCCAAAGATGGGCGGTTTGTCTTTCTCCAGCGTGCCGCGCCCCGGTGCGCCTTTCAGCCCCCAGCATCGCCCCTTGCGGCCTGCACGCATAACGGCTGCCGGGTGTCCCTTATGCCCAGCTTTGACGTAAACTTCATCAAATTCAACATTCCCAGACAGGCTTACCGGTGTTTTTTTCTCAATACCCTGCCGTAACTGGCTCGTCATGTCCTGCACATCGTCTTTGTTCAATCCCAGTTCGTGGGCGATTTGTTGATTCGACAGGTTCAGCGACATCAGATACAGGCATAATATCCAGACCTTCAGCGGCTGGTGGTGGCCTTCAAACACCGTCCGTACCCGTTCACGCGCTCTATAGCGGGTTAGGTCAACTTTGGGCGTTCCTGCTCTGGTAGTGGGAAACGAACA
>DAOPKY010000054.1:0-29706 GCA_035391465.1 Thiolinea sp.
GCACATTCATCGTCTTATGCATCCAGCACCGCTGCTGCCGGCTTTCCGGATAGACTTCCTCCAGCGCCGCCCAGAAGCCCATGGCACCATCGCCGATCGCCAGTCGGGGGATGTTCATCCCGCGGGACTTCAGCTTCAGCAGCACCTCACGCCAGCTCTGGGTCGATTCCCGAACCCCGTCCTCAATCGCCAGAAAGTGCTTCTCGCCCCGCTCATTCACGCCGATCACCACCAGGGCGCAGAGCTTGGTCTGCTCTGCCCTGAGACCGCTGTAGACGCCGTCGGCCCACACATAAACCCAGCGATCCTTGTCCAGTGGCGCTTCGCGCCACGCCTGGTATTCCTGCGCCCAACTGCGCTTCAACCGCGATACCGTGCTGGCCGACAAACCCTTGGCCTCCGGACCCACCAGGACCTCAAGAGCTGCGCTCATCTCGCCGCTGGAAACACCCTTCAGGTACAGCCAGGGCAGCGCCGCTTCCAGCGACTGGGTCTTGCGCACATACGGTGGAACCCGTGCCGAGCGAAACGTTACCGGCTCCCCGGTCTTCGCGCGGACCTTGGGAATCTTTACCGTCAGCGGGCCAATCCCGGTCTGAATCTCTCGCTCCGGCTGGTAGCCATTGCGCACCACGCCCGCTCTGCCATCTGCCAGTGTTCGATCTGAATGTGCGGCCAGCAGCTCCTGCACCTCGGTCTTGATGGCCTGCTGCAGAAGCTGCCTGGCGCCTGAACGCAGGAGTTCTGTCAACGGATTCTCTGATCGACCTTCAAATTCAATGACGTTACTCTTTTCCATGGTGGCGTATCCTTTTGGCTGATTGGTTTTTTGGCGATAACAAATCAACCAGATACGCCGCCTTTTTTCAAACCCTCAAACACCAGATTCGGTTATAACTCCATTCTTCCCGGATATCCTGCCACTCAGCCCTGTAATCCACCCACCAGAACCGGCCCCGCTTGAGGGCCTGTTGTAAAATATTCCAGACTGGGCACAGGAACAACATAGAAGAACAGCAACAAGGCAGGCATACAGCCCTGCGCGCCCTCAAAAGAGGACTCAGACCCGAAAAATGAATTTTTGAAATCAAGGAGATACTGATGTCTTATCCTGTTTCCACGTTCACACAAGGACGCAATGGCCCCACGTCCGGCCAAAGTCCCGTTTCAAGCGACCTCTACAGCCGACGGACCTCCCGTGGCTACCGCCAGGCCGCAGCCAGTCAGAATCAGAATCAGAATCTGCCGGGGCTCAATGGCCAGCAGAACAACAATCTGTCTGCACTGATCAGCCTGTTGCAGCAGCTGTTGCAGCTGTTGCAGGGCAGCAACAGTTCAGGCTCGGAGGCCAACAGCTCCAATAACAATAATATCAGCAATTCCGGTATGGATAACAACACCGGCACTACGCCGGTACCGACAACACCCGTACCGACAGCACCCGGACCGATAACACCCATACCGACGCCCTCCCCACCTCCCGCTGCTTTGACACCACCAGGGCCGGGGTCAACAATGTATGACAACGCCCAAACGCCAGTGAACACACCGGTCACGATTGATGCGCTGGCCAATGATTCGGCTACCACGGCCGATACCCGGCTCACCAACTTTACCCAGCCCCAAAACGGCAGCCTCAGTATTGTCGACAACAAACTGGTCTACACCCCGAACCCGAACTTCCAGGGTCATGACAACTTCAGCTACCTGACCAGTGACGGCAACCGGAGCAATGTCGGCATTCAGGTGGGTGATGTCTCCCAGATTCCGGCTCCGGCTCCCGTTCACACAGGCGGTGGAACCGGGACTGCCAACGGAGACTTCACCCTGACCCTCACGGGTACCCCGGTACGCATTGACGTGCTTGCCAATGACTTTAATGCCAATGGCGACCTGCAGATACAGCAGTTCACCCAGCCGCAGAACGGTACCGTGACCCAGGATGGCAATACGCTGGTCTACACACCGAATCCCGGCTTTCTGGGATTCGACGATTTCACCTATGACACCGGCTCCGGCACCGGGACTGTTAGGGTCGGCGTGGATGCGCCACACCCGAACCCGGATTTTGCCACCACCACACCCGGTACCCCGGTCAGTCTGGATGTACTGGCCAATGACTACGCCGCGGGTGCAGAAGGCATTACCGACTTTACCCAGGGGCAACATGGCAGCGTGACCCGGAATGGCAGCCAGCTGCTTTATACCCCGGATGCGGGATTCGAGGGTACGGATACCTTCTCCTACCAGGGAGCCGGCAGCAATACCACCCTGGTACAGGTCAGCACCGGCAACGCCGGGCTGGGTCCGGTACCGGCTCCAGTACCGGCTCCACCGAACGGCATACCCACACCGGTGCCGTTACAACATGCTGTTCAGGATATCAGCGCCACACCACTGGATACGCCAGTGCGTATTGATGTATTACGGAATGATTACAGTTCGGCCAACGGCAGCATCCAGGGCTTTTCCCAACCCGCCAACGGCAGTGTGACACAGGACGGTAACAGCTTCGTCTACACCCCCAATGCCGGTTTCCAGGGTTATGACAGCTTTTCCTATGCACGGGAAGACGGCAGCAAAGCGCAGGTTCACCTGCTGATCGGCGAGCGCACCGGCACACCGGGTAATCCGGGACCTGCTCCGACCGTTGCTCCGACGCCGGTCCAGGTCAACAGACCATTCAGCTGATACGGCGGGTCCTGACCTGTCAGGTATTCTTCCAGGACTGGCATTACCTGCGGTACTGCCAGTCCCCCCATGCAGCGGGACAGCGCAGCCACCGTTTTCAGCATCGCTGCATCAAGCAGGCGCTTGCACCTGAGCCAATGATGGCTCAGGCGCTCATTCACGGGAGTTACGTTACAGTGCCGCCAGCAGCACCTCGGCCTTGCTGACCTCGAATTGCTTGGGTTGCTCCACATTCAGGGTTTTCACCACGCCATCCTCGATAATCATGGCATAACGCTGCGAGCGGATACCACCAAAGTCGCCGGTCTCCATTTCCAGCCCCAGCGCTCTGGTCAGGGCCGCAGCACCATCCGCCAGCATGGTGATGGCATCCGCATTCTGTGCCTGTCCCCAGGCTTCCATGACAAAGGCATCATTGACGGACAGGCAGGCAATCATCTCCACACCTTTGGCTTTAAAAGCCTCCGCATTCACCACATAACCCGGCAGATGGGCTGCCGAGCAGGTTGGGGTAAAGGCCCCCGGCAATGCAAACAACACCACTTTCCGGCCTGCAAACAGTGTTGCCGCACTCACACTTTCGTGCTTGCCCGCTGCGGCCACAGTCACATTCACTGCCGGAATACGCTCTCCCACCTTGATCATCGCACTTCTCCCTGATTTGACTGGCATTGAAAAGATCAGTGTAGCGGATATCGGACCATGACAGTATCCCCGCTTGCCCCATTTTACCGGGCGGCACAGCCCGGAAATCGATGGTGGCAGTCTGCAGTGGAGTGGCCTGTGGCTGGCCGGGGACACCGCATTGATGGTGCAATATGACAGAATTTACACCTGCCGGAATTTGCCGAAGCCTGGCCGGATATGGCAAAGTCCCTGCTTTAAACCTGATGGAGCCGAGTATGTCTGATTCTCTGGCAAAAACGCCGCTATCCATGTTGGATCTGGTTGCCGTGCGTGAAGGGGGCTCAGTGGCAGAGGCCCTGCAGACGAGTGTCACCACCGCACAGCATGTAGAAAGCCTTGGCTTTAAGCGTTACTGGCTGGCCGAACACCACAATATGGCCGGTATTGCCAGCTCGGCTACCGCCGTACTGGTCGGGCATATTGCCGGCAAAACCACAACGCTGCGCGTGGGATCGGGCGGCATCATGCTGCCCAACCATGCGCCACTGGTGGTGGCCGAAGCTTTCGGAACCCTGGCGGAGCTGTATCCTGGCCGCATCGACCTGGGTCTGGGAAGGGCACCGGGGACTGACCAGCCGACAATGCGTGCCCTGCGCCGCAACCGGATGGAGAGTGAAGCGGACTTCCCGCGTGAGGTCAGCGAACTGCAGCAACTGCTGGCCGTACCGCAGGCCGGACAGCGCATTGTAGCAACACCGGGGGCGGGCACCGAAGTCCCCCTCTGGCTGCTGGGAAGCAGTCTGTTTTCCGCACAGCTGGCGGCTGAGCGCGGCCTGCCTTATGCCTTTGCCTCCCATTTTGCACCACGCCTGTTGCTGCAGGCCCTGCAGACCTACCGTCGTGCATTCAAACCCTCCACCACCCTGAAACAGCCCTATGTGATTATTGGTGTACCGCTGGTGGCGGCTGAGCAGGATGATGAGGCGGCGTTTCTGGCCAGCAGTGTCTATCAGCGGGTGCTCGGTATCCTGACAGGACAGCGCGTCAAACTGCCCCCGCCGGTTGCAAACTTCGTGCAGGGTTTGAATCCACAGGCACAGGCAGCAATCAATGATTTTCTTGCAGCAGCCGTTATCGGTGGCCCGGCTACCGTTGCCAGGGGGCTGCAGGATCTGCTGGCACTGACTCAGGCAGACGAACTGATGCTGGTTTGTGATATTTACGACCCTGCACTCAGGCTGCGGTCACTGGAAATTGCAGCACAGGCGATGCAGGCGGCATAAGCCTGCATCCTGACGAGACGAGCCACAGCGGCGGCTTTCATCAGCGATGACAAGCCGCCGCCGGGGTGTCACCTGTATTCGCAGCGCCGCCTCAGACCCGCTCGGTAATAAAGTGCTTGATGGCCTCGACATCCGCATCCATGACGTCAAAACGCTGTGGCCGCTGTTCCAGGTCTTCCATCCCTGCCGGACGCGCCGGTCTGTGCCCCAGCGCTTCGATAATGGACGCCTCGAACTTGGCTGGCTGGGCGGTTTCCAGCACGATCATCGGCACCCCGGTTTCACGCTGTTCCAGCGCCACCTTGAGTCCGTCGGCAGTATGCGTATCAATCATCATGCCATAACGCTCCCAACAGGTACGGATGGTCGCCATGCGCTCGGCATGCGAGCTGGAACCGGACCGGAAGCCGAAGCCCGGTACCCGGGCAAACAGGGTATCCTCGTCGTCCTGCTCCTGAGTGAGATCAAAGGCCCCGCCCTGCTCCACCGCTGACCACAATCGACGCACCCGCTCGCCATCACGCCAGCTCAGGTCAAAGATAAAGCGCTCAAAATTCGAGGCTTTGGAGATGTCCATGGACGGGCTGCTGGTATGGAAGGTTTGTGCTGATGCCCGTGGACGGTAAACACCGGTACGGAAGAACTCGTCCAGCACGTCATTCTCGTTGGTGGCCACCACCAGATGCCGGATTGGCAACCCCATCATGCGTGCAATGTGCCCGGCACAGACATTACCGAAATTACCGGACGGTACCGTAAAGCTCACCTGCTGCACATTGTGGTTGGTAGCGGCGAAATAGCCCTTGAAATAATAGATCACCTGGGCTGCCACACGGGCCCAGTTGATTGAATTAACCGCACCGATCCGGTACTGCTGCTTGAAGGCATGATCATTGGATACTGCCTTGACCATATCCTGACAATCGTCAAACACCCCGCGCACGGCAATATTGAAAATATTTGCCTCCTGGAGCGAGAACATCTGGGCGGTCTGGAATGCACTCATTTTCTGATACGGCGACAGCATGAATACGTGCACGCCCTGCTTGCCGCGCATGGCATATTCCGCTGATGAACCGGTATCGCCGGAAGTGGCCCCCAGAATATTGATGTGACGTTCCGCCTTTTGCAGCACATACTCAAACAGGTTGCCCAACAGCTGCATGGCCATGTCCTTGAAGGCCAGGGTCGGGCCATTGGACAGCCCGAGCAGACCAAGTCCCGGCTCCAGTTCCAGCAGCGGCGTAATGGCTTCAGCATCGGTACCGGGACGGTTGTTGCAGTAGACGGCGGCGGTATAGGTTTTATCGACAATGGCCTTAAGGTCGGCTGCCGGCATGTCGGTGATGAAATACGACAGCACCGCCAGTGCCAGCTCACGGTAGTTCATGCCGCGCAGGCGGGTCAGGTCCTCATCCGTCAGTTGCGGATAGGTTTCCGGGAGGTAAAGACCGCCGTCGGGTGCCAGTCCCCCCAGCAGAATCTCGCTGAAAGTCTGCGGCTGTGACTGTCCACGGGTAGAAATATACTGCATATCCGCCTACCCCAGTGACTCAACCCGGATACGGGTCACGCTGCCACAGATGGAATCCAGCGCCTCAATCGCCTGAACTGCCTCATTCATGTTGCCTTCACGCACGCGCTGGGTCAGCATGATGATGTCCACATCCTGATCCACCAGCTCCGGGTCTTTCTGAATCAGCGACTCGATGCTGATGCCGCGATCGCCCAGAATGCGGGTGATGTCCGCCAGCACCCCCGGACGATCATTGGCACGCATGCGCAGGTAGAAAGCCGTTTCCACCGCCTCAATCGGCAGGATCGGGGTATCCGCCAGCCGCGAGGGCTGGAAGGCCAGATGCGGTACACGATGGTTCGGATCAGCCGTCATGGCACGCACCACATCGACAATATCGGCCACCACCGCCGAGGCAGTCGGCTCTGCTCCGGCCCCGGCCCCGTAGTAAAGTGTCGGCCCGACGGCATCGCCTTTGACCACTACGGCATTCATGACCCCGTTGACATGGGCAATCAGACGCTGTGACGGGATCAGGGTCGGATGCACACGCTGTTCAATACCCTGTTCGGTACGACGCGCAATACCCAGGTGCTTGATGCGATAACCCAGCTCCGCCGCATTGGCCACATCCTCCCGAGTCACACGGCTGATGCCTTCCACATAGGTGTGTTCGAACTGGAGTGGAATCCCGAAGGCAATCGAGGACAGGATGGTCAGCTTGTGCGCCGCATCAATGCCTTCCACATCAAAAGTGGGGTCGGCCTCGGCATAGCCCAGGGACTGGGCCTCGGTCAGAACGTCATCAAAGGCACGGTTTTTCTCGCGCATTTCGCTCAGGATGAAATTGCCGGTGCCATTGATAATCCCGGCCAGCCATTCGATACGGTTGGCAGCCAGCCCTTCGCGCAGGGATTTGATGATCGGAATCCCCCCCGCCACTGCCGCCTCAAAAGCCACGATGACATGATTGGCCTGGGCAGCTGCAAAAATTTCGTTGCCATGCAGGGCAATCAGGGCCTTGTTGGCCGTCACCACATGCTTGCCGCTCTGGATCGCCTTCATCACCACATCACGGGCAATGGTATAACCGCCGATCAGCTCGACGATAATTTCAATTTCAGGGTCTTCCACCACATCAAGGGCATTATTGCTCAGGCGGGTTCCGGTCAGCCCCAGATTGTCGGCATGGCTGGTATCAAGTGCAGCCGCATGGTCAATCACAATGCCACGCCCGGCCCGGCGGGCAATTTCTTCCGCATTGCGGGACAGTACCGTAGCAGTACCGCCACCGACCGTTCCCAATCCCAACAACCCGACCTTGACAGGTTTCATACTTGCTCCTTGGTTTCTTCAGCCGCCTGTAACCGGCTCACATAATGGGGGAATGTCCGGAAAGCCCTGACGGCCACCTCACGGCGGCATGAAGGCTCAGCCACCCTGTGCATCCTGGCGGAACATCTGCTTCAGGCCACGCAGGGCCTGACGCGTGCGGTGCTCATTCTCGATCAGGCTGAAACGCACATGATCATCACCATATTCACCAAAACCGATACCGGGAGAAACCGCCACCCGCGCCTCCCTCAACACCTTCTTGGCAAATTCCAGCGACCCCATGGCAACATACCGGGGTGGAATTCTGGCCCAGACAAACATGGTGGCCCTGGGCTTCTCCACGGCCCACCCCAGGGCATTGAGGCCGTCACACAGCACATCACGCCGGTTCTGATACATCAGGCGGATGGACTCGACACAATCCTGCGGGCCATCCAGTGCGGCAATGGCAGCCACCTGAATCGGGGTGAACATGCCGTAATCCAGATAGGACTTCATGCGCTCCAGCGCACGGATCAGTGTCGGGTTACCACACATGAAGCCGACACGCCAGCCCGGCATGTTATAGCTTTTGGATAATGAGTAGCTTTCCACGGCAATATCCCGGGCACCCGGTACCTCCAGAATGGACGGGGCCTTGTAGCCATCGAACACGATTTCGGCATAGGCCAGATCATGCACCACCCAGATGCCGTATTCCCTGGCAATTTCCACCACACGCTCAAAGAACGGCAGGTCCACACACTGCCCGGTCGGATTGGCCGGGAAGCTCAGGATCAGCATTTTCGGACGTGGCCAGGATAAACGGATCGCCTTTTCCAGCTCCTCAAAAAAATCCACGCCCTCAATCAGGGGGACATGGCGGATATCGGCATCGGCAATGATGCTGCCATAAGGATGAATGGGATAGGCCGGATTCGGCACCAGCACGGTATCGCCCCGACTCAGGGTCGCCAGCGTCAGGTGCGCCAGTCCCTCCTTGGAGCCGATGGTGACAATGGCTTCACTGTCCGGATCAAGCGACAGATCATACTTGCGCTGGTACCAGTTGCAGATGGCACGGCGCAGGCGCGGGATGCCGCGTGATTGTGAGTAGCGGTGCGTATCATTACGCCGGGCCGTCTCCACCAGCTTATCCACGATATGCTTCGGGGTTGGCTGATCCGGATTGCCCATGCCGAAATCCACAATATCCTCCCCCTTGGCGCGGGCTTCACGCTTGAGGGCATCGGTTATTTTGAAGACATAAGTGGGGAGCCGGTTTATTCTTTGAAATTCATTCTGCACAATGTAAGTCCATGAAAAGGTCAATACCAGTATCAGGTATGGCAAGGAAATGGCCGCTCGGGCCCGGGACCATTCAAGGCACTCACATTACAGACCCCTATATGGGCTGTCAATTACCTGAACCGCCGGGGATAAGGCAATGAAATTCAGTGAAGACTTTGGCAATACACAATACCGCATTCGGGAATACGGACCCGGCTGGATCCGTGTCAATGAACAGCGACTGACACACCCCTTCATCCTCAGCCCCGAGCAGCTGGTGCCGGACTGGCTGCCTGCCACCCTGGACCAGCTCCAGCCGGTGCACCTGAAACCATTGCTGGATTATGGAGCCGAGATTATCCTGATCGGTACCGGCCCGCAGCACCGGCAGCCCCCGGCAGCCGCCTGGCAGACGCTGATCCAGGGGGGAAGCGGCTTTGAACTGATGGAAACCGGGGCAGCATGTCGAACCTTGAGTGTACTGCTGTCGGAGAACCGGCGCACGATTGCAGCGCTGTTTCCCTGATCAGATACCCAGCAGGCTTTCACTGGTCAGGCCCCGGTTTTCCAGAATCCGGCGCAGGCGTTTGAGGGCATCCATCTGAATCTGGCGTACCCGCTCACGTGTCAGCCCCAGTTCCAGTCCCACCTGCTCCAGTGTTGAGCGCTCGTGTCCATGCAGGCCGAAACGGCGCACGATCACTTCCTTCTGCTTGGATTCCAGCTGACCAAGCCAGTTTTCCACCGAGTTGTTGACATCCTCCTCCTCCATAAGCGACATCGGCTCCTGATCTTCCTCCATACCGATGAAATCCACCAGCATGTTGTCACCTTCCTTGCCAACCGGTGTATCCAGCGAGGAGACATTTTCATTGAAGTTCAGCAGGCGGCGCAGGGACTCCAGCGGCCTGTCCAGCGCCTCGGCCACTTCAGCCAGCACCGGCTCACGCCCCAGCGTCTGGGTCATCTCACGCACCTTGCGCAGGTAGGCATTCAGTTCCTTGTTGACGTGAATGGGCAGGCGGATGGTGCGGGTCTGGTTCATCAGGGCGCGCTCAATGCTCTGGCGAATCCACCAGGTGGCATAGGTTGAAAAGCGGAAGCCACGCTCGGGGTCAAACTTGCTGACCGCATGAATCAGGCCCAGATTGCCCTCTTCAATCAGGTCAGGCAACGCCAGACCCCGCCCGACATAGCGCCGGGCAATCTTGACTACCAGACGCAGGTTGCAGGTGATCATCTTCTTGCGCCCGAATTCATCGCCGGAGCGCGCCAGACGCCCGTAATGCACTTCCTCCTCCGGGCTCAGCAAGGGGGAAAACTCGATTTCGCGCAGGTAAAGCCGGGTCGCATCGCGCTCAGGCATCGGCAGGTAATCAGGGGTACGGGGAACCGCAGTGGGGTCCGTTTCATCAATCACACCGGAAAACGTGCTGTCATCCAGCTTGTCATCGGTATCGGTATCCGCCTCAAAATCGTCGCCGGGATTTCCTGCCAGCAATTCCCGGTCATCTGAAAGTTATCTTATTGAAAAAAATAGGATTTTACCGTTCATCTGCACAGTTGACAAAAGTAAGTAATTGAAAACTCAGTGGTTTTCTTACTGATAGAATTACATAAAAATTTATTAAAATCAACTACTTACAAATTAACACTGTGCAAATTCAAAGAAAATGTTATTTTTTATCAATTACTTAGTTGCAAAATGACCGGGAATTGCTGATTTCCTGCAGTCAGGGCAAAATCATCATTATCGGGATCAACGCCAAGATGTGCTTGAGCCTGCGAAACAGACATGGGAAAGACTCCTATTGGTATTACATTCAGGACAATGCAGCAAATTCCAGTAGTCCGCTGCCCTACATCCCCAAGTCAACACTCTATTGATGCTCTTCTTTATTCCGGCACAAGTTAACATATCTTATTCGGGCTGAAAAGAGCTTAACGAAAACTTAACAGATTTTTTATCTTCAATCTTTTCAAATAATTAAAACAAAACTTGATAAGAATCGGATAGTCTTATTCTGAACGGGACCTTAATTTGACCAACCACTCATCAGAAAGTTTCCCGGCCCGCAAACGCGCCTGGGGCGTCAGTTCCCTGGCCACCCGTTCCCGGTATCGGGCGGCATTGACCACACCCAGTTCAGCGGCAATGCTGAACCATTTAAAGGCTTCGAAATTACTGCGCTCCACCCCTTCACCCAGGGCAAAACAGCGTCCGAGATTGTTGCAGGCCTCCGGATAACCCTGTGATGCAGCCAGAAAATACCACTTGACCGCCTGATCCGGGTCCGCCGGCAGACCGTCACCGGTATCGAATTTGAGCCCAAGCTTGAACTGTGCCTGGGCATTACCCTGTTCCGCCGCCACCCAGTACCAGCGTGAAGCCTGGTTGGAATCACGGGGCAGCCCGTCTCCCTGCTCCATCAGCATGGCCAGATTCAGTGCGGCATCGGCAAAACCCTGTTCGGCAGCCTGACGGTAATACCTCGCAGCCAGTACCGGATCACGTGCCACATCCCGGCCTTCATCCAGCAATACGCCCAGATTGTACTGGGAACGGACATCGCCCCGACTGGCCAGCTGCTGCCATGCAGCAACGGCCTGTTCACGTTCTCCCCGCCCCCAGGCGGCAACCGCATCCTCAAATGTCATGCCACACCTCTTCTGGCTGTTCATGATAATCAGCTGCTCGCCCCGACAACAGGCGAACGGCGGCAAACCGGTATTTCAACGGACAGGCGGGCAAGTTGAGGGAGTGAACGGCAGCGGCAGCCGTGCGGGAAGCGGCAGAAAACGGGGGCAAACCCAGATGACAACGGTTAATCGGCACCGTATTTTTTCTGCAGGGCCTGGATATAGGCCCTGCGCTGGGCATCATCCATAGCAGGCCAGCGCTGGCGCAACTGCTGCTGTTCCTTGCCGGGCAGTTTCTTGACCCAGGCATGCCAGGCCACAATACGCAGGCGCTGCTGCAACGGCAGGTGTTTGTAGCGCTCCAGCTTGCGGATAATGGCGGTACGGCTGGCCGGCGGCAGCGCCAGCCATTCCTGGTGACGCTGGCGGATCTGACGCTGCTGCTGCGCCGACAGGCCGGCCCAGGAGCGCAGCAGCAGGCGGGTCGCATCAGGCAGTGTCTGCCAGCTCCCCCGATACTCCTGCAGTACCTGCTGCTCCTTTGCACTAAGCTGCTCCCAGCCAACACTCTCCGCCCGCACCAAACCACAACCCAGCAACAACCCCAGCGCCAGAAACCGGCAGACAAGCTTTCGGCTTCCGGAATAAAATGCAGCGGCTTTCATTGGGCACTCTCCAGCCAGGCAAACACAATGTCCCCGTCTTCGGGCAACACGGTGCCCATTTCAACCCAGTAACGGCCATAATTTTCCCACCAGGTCATCATGGCCACCACATCTTCACCCTGCCCGGCATTACCGCTGCCGATCATGCCCGACAGCAGAAACAGAAATGCACCCAGTGCCAACAGACGGAATCCTTTCCTGACGTTCATGCTGATCTCCCTAACCTAGCCGTATTCGGCGGCAAGCCATTCGTACATGTCCAGATTATCCAGCAGTTCCAGTTCCACCCCTTCCCTGGACATGAAAAGCTCAATTGGCATATCCTCCACAACCAGGGAGGCAGGCGGGACATTCGCTCCGGACATAAAAGACACCCTGTCCAGCCAGAGTGTAGCACTGATCAGCACGACCAGAACCCAACCGGTACGCATCCAGCCATGACCGCGCCAGAAAGCCGCCCATCGCCCCGGCCCCGCAGTGACGCCTTTGTCCGTATCGGACGCCGGTGCCTGCATGGCACCCAGCGCCTGCTCACGTCCCCGCTGCAAACGTGCCACAACCCCCGGCTCCAGCTGTTCCAGACTGGCATCCAGCCCCTGTTTCACCAAAAACCCTACATCACGCCCGCTTTCATTGTTCATCGGTATTCTCCCAGTTTTGCCCGGAGGTTGCTGACGGCCCGTGCGAAATGCGTTTTGACGCTGCCTATCGAACAGCCCATGATGCCAGCCGTTTCCTCAATGCTGTAACCTTCCCAGGCTCTCAGCATCAGGGCCTGCTGCTGCCGCAGGGGCAGCTGGCTGATCAGCCCTGTCAGACGTTCGCCCAAAATATCACTGTCCATCTGCTGTTCCGGCTCCGGAAACAGGGTTTGTGCCACCCATTCTTCCGGCCCTGCAGCAGCCTCTTCATCCCCATCCCCATTCCAGAACACGCGCCAGCGGTTCCGTACCACCCGCCGCCGGTACCAGTCATTGATACGACTGTGAAGAATGCTGTTAAACAGCGGTCCCCACTCCTGCTCCGGATGGTTTGCATATTTTTTAACCAGTTTCAACATGGAGTCCTGCACAATATCCAGTGCTTCCTCATCATCGTGGGTCGCCATACGGGCGGTCACAAACGCCCGACGTTCCACCGACTGAAGAAAGCGCTCCATAACGGCTTTCGAGTTCAGTGCATGCTCCTTCTGCTACCCTGTCTGCCGGACACTCCTGCATGAATCCCCTGCAGGTCGGCAAATTGGCCATTGTCATTACGGGATTGAAATAATGGCATCGTACAGCTCAATCACTTAACGTTTTATCTTCTCACAAGTTGACAATAGACCCGACTTGCCGCAATTTCCGTAAAATCATTGCATCCAAACCCGGAATCCGGTTTTTTCAGGAGACAGACCAATGCGCTGGAGAACAGGCAGACGCAGCAGCAACATAGAAGACCGCCGTGGCGGCATCGGAGGCCCGGCCAAGGCAGGCGGTATCGGACTGGTACTGATGCTGGTGGTGGCCTGGCTTATGGGAGCCGACCCGATCCAGTTACTGGGTATTGCCGGCAGCAACCTGGGGGGCAGCGACAGCAGCGACCAGGTACAGCTTTCAGCAGCAGACCGGGAAGACGGGGAGTTTGTCTCTGCCGTCATGGCCCAGACCGAAGATGTCTGGAACCCGATTTTCAAAGCCGCCGGTGCCACTTATCGGGAACCGACGCTGGTTTTGTTCACCGACGAAACCACTTCCGGCTGCGGTTATTCCTCGGCAGCCACCGGTCCGTTCTACTGTCCGGCTGACCAGAAGGTTTACATTGATCTGGGGTTCTTCCGGGAGCTGAAAAAACTCGGGGCTCCGGGTGATTTCGCCCGTGCCTACGTCATCGGACACGAGGTCGCCCACCATGTCCAGAACCTGCTGGGAACCTCCGGCAAGGTGACAAACCTGCAGCGCCGGGTCAGCAGTACGGACGCCAACCGGCTTTCGGTGCTGCTGGAGCTGCAGGCCGACTGCTACGCCGGGGTCTGGGCCAATCGTGCCCACCAGCAGATGAACGTGCTGGAACAGGGCGATATTGAAGAGGGACTGCAGGCCGCCGCCTCCATCGGTGATGACCGCATGCAGCGCATGGCCGGGCGGCGCATCAATCCGGATGCCTTCACCCATGGCAGCTCCGAACAGCGCATGCAGTGGTTCACGACCGGCCTGCGTTATGGTGACCTGCAACGTTGTGACACCTTCGCCGACCTGCAGTAATGCAGCAGTAATGCAGTAACCAACAACCTGCAACGCACGCAACAGGGAACATTCATTAACCGTGTTCCCTGCCGCTGCTAGACTCTGATGCGCTAACCAACCGACCAATAATCAATGCATCCCAAAGGTAAGCGCACATGCATGGAATCACTTTTCCGGCCAGCCTGTTTCTGGGGCTGGCCCTGTTCTGCAGCAGCAGCACGCTGCATGCTTTTGTCCACCAGCCGGTACCCGGTGGTATCGCCGCCATCGGCATTGCGCCGCTGAGCGCTGCCAGACCGGTCATTCACTACGACGGGCACCGTGTCACCGTCATTCCCTATCAGAACAGCTGGGTCGCACTGGTGGGCATTCCGCTGGATGCCACACCCGGCCGGCAGTCCCTGCAGGTCATCAATCCCCAGAGTGGAGAAAGCTTCAGCAGTTCTTTCGCCGTCAGCAGCAAACGGTACAAGACCCAGCGCCTGCGTATCCGGGACCGCAACAAGGTCACACCGGATGAGGCATCCAGTCAGCGCATTCTGGCTGAGCTCAAGGTACAGGAGCGGCTGAAAAATCATTTCAGCACACGTGAAGCCGATTATCACTTCATAAAACCGGCATCCGGCCGGGACAGTGGCCGTTTCGGCTCACGCCGCATCATCAACGGCCAGAAACGCAGCCCGCACAGTGGCATGGATCTGGCGGTACCCAGCGGCACCCCGGTTAAATCCACCGCATCCGGCACGGTTCTGTACACCGGCAACCTGTTCTTCAGTGGCAATGTGGTGTACGTCGATCATGGTTCCGGCCTGATCAGCATGTATGCCCACCTGAGTAAAATCAGGGTCAGGCCGGGCCAGCAGCTGCGTCAGGGCGAGGTGTTGGGACTGTCCGGCAAAACCGGGCGTGCAACCGGCCCCCATCTGCACTGGTCGGTGTACCTGAACGGGGAGGCCGTTGACCCGGCTTTATTCCTCCAGAAAAATTACTGATTAAAAAACCAACCACGCATTAAGGTTTGATTCAGTGCCTGCTCCATAGAATGGGCTTCAACTTCAGCAGGAATCACGAAATATTGGGGTTTGTGGTAGTGGTTCCGTCGTCACAAGCGACTGTAATAAAAAAATTAAATTCATGCCGTTCTGACACTCGATGGCTTAAAGGTTTCGAACTGGCGCGTGCTGGAGTTATTTTCAACCCTGCCACAACCGGCCAATCATTGGGGAGCTGGTTGTTGGTAAGCTGAGAATCAGTGAAACGGTTTTCATCATTGCGAACCCGATCACGAAACGATAACGCGGACATGATCCGTTTTATCATCCAGAGCTTGGTGCTCTGGAGTTCTTGAGTCACCTTCACAAAGCACGCGGTACGACCTCGGTCATACCGCGTTTTTTATTTAAAATAATGTTTTTCTATCAACTTAACAACAGCCGCAGCATTGGTTTCTTGTAGTTTGCATCTGCTTTGCATACCATATCCCGGCCAAAACAAGCTATTGTCTATAACAAGTAACCGGATTTCCGTGGATCATCTTTTATGGCCTATACTGTCAGAAAAATCGTCGGTTTTCTCCTGCTTGCCTCGACCATCGGTCTGGTCAGTCTCCAATCCATCATCCACCTGTTTACAGCTGCATGAACAACACCCTCTCCAAAGCCAAGAAATACACCCCGGTTGCCAAAGACGCAGCCCATGCCATCCGCTACGGCATCAAGGGTCTGCTGTTGTTTCTGCTGCCGGTTCCGGCCCTGATCGCCGGTATCATTTCCATGTTGCGGGGCGATGTTGCCGGCACGCTGATTACCGGTGGTGCCTTTGCGGCCTACATGATTTCCGCCGTGATTGCACGTGAGGGCTTCCGACGTGAGGGTGAATACAAACGCCACCGGTTGGCACGGGCTCCCAAAACACCCTACAAAAGTGTGGCCGCCCTGTTCACCGGCATGACCACCGGGGTGCTGGCGTGGCTGGGAGCCGGCTACGGACTGCTGGCCTCCATCCTGATCGGACTGGCCGCCCTGCTCGGCTTTACCCTTTATTACGGCCTGGACCCGCGCCGGGACAAGGTCGGCAAGCTGGCACTCGGTGTCTCTGCCGATGAGATCATTGATGCCCTGGAGGCGGCAGAAATGCGTATCCGTGACATCGAGAAAGCCGGCAACAGCATTAACAATTCGGCCTACAGCCAGCAACTGCGCCGTATCACTGTCAAGGCACGAGACATTCTGGGCAGTATCGAGGACGATCCGACCCGGCTGGCACGGGCGCGCAAATTTCTGAAAGTCTATCTGGACGGTACCCGCAAAGTGACGGAAGGTTATGCCAAAAGCCATGCAGGCCCAAGCGGCGTGAGTCCGGCCCTGGAAACCGACTTCAGCAATGTACTCAACGCCATTGAGCAGACTTTTGACGAACAGCACACCAAACTGCTGTCGAATGACAACTTCGATCTGGATGTCCAGATCACTGTCCTGGAACAACAATTAAAACGTGAAGGTGTGTTCTGACGACAGAAACAACTGGACCCGATCCCCAAAAACCCATCAGGAGCAACAAAGATGACCGAGACTGCCGTCCAGACTGTGACCACGACGGATATCGCCGTTTTACCCGGAACCGAGATCAAGGCAGAACCCGCACTGCGCCAGGAAATCGTTCCCTATCAGCAGGCCGATACCCGGGAACAACAGGAAATTGAATCTGTCATTGGGGAAATCGACCTCAAAGACCGCAGCAGCATCATGTTCTTCGGCAGCAAAACCCAGGAGCAGATGACGGCCATCTCGGAAAAAATGCTGGAGGGCGTCAAGAACAAGGACCTTGGTGCAGCAGGCGGTGCCCTCAGCAATATGGTCACGGCCATCAAGGGTTTTGATGTCGATGAGCTCAATCCCAACCGCAAACAGGGCTTTTTTGAGCGTTTGTTCGGCAAAGCCAAACCGGTTGTCCAGTTTCTCAACCGCTACGAAGATGTGCGCAAGCAGATTGACCGCATCACCGATGACATGGAAGGCCACAAAACCCAGCTGCTGACCGACATTGTCACCCTCGACAAACTGTACGAAGCCAATCTCGACTTTTTTCACAAGCTGGAGGTTTACATTGCTGCCGGTGAGGAAAAATTACGCCGCATGGACAGTCAGGACATCCCGGCTCTGGTCGCCAATGCCGAGGCGCATTCGGAGGACATGCTGGCAGCCCAGAACCTGCGTGACCTGCGCAGCGCCCGTGATGACCTGGAGCGACGCGTCCATGACCTGCGCCTGACCCGACAGGTCGCCATGCAGAGTCTGCCCAGCATCCGTCTGGTGCAGGAAAATGACAAGACCCTGGTCAACAAAATCAACTCGACCCTGATCAATACCGTTCCGCTGTGGAAAAACCAGCTGGCACAGGCAGTCACCATCTTCCGCATGAGTGATGCCGCCGATACGGTCAAGAAGGCCACGGACCTGACCAACGAGCTGCTGGAATCCAATGCTGAAAATCTGCGTACTGCCAATGCCCAGGTACGTCAGCAGATGGAGCGCGGAGTATTCGACATCGAATCGGTACGCAAAGCCAACAACAGCCTGATCGAAACCATCAATGACTCCCTGCGCATTGCCGAGGAAGGCAAGGCCAAGCGTGCCAAAGCGGAACAGGAAGTCAAGACCATGGAAAGCGAACTGCGCCAGGCCCTGATTGCCGCCAAGGCCCGCAAGGGTGAAGCCTGAAACAATCCCGGCCCGACCGGCTCCGACAATCATTCCGGGGTCAGCAGCACCAAGCCTGACTGACTCGCTCCCAAGGAGGTAAGCATGGGACTGTGGGACAAACTGATGGGTGAATTTGTTGATGTCATCGCCTGGACTGACGACAGCAACGACACCATGGTTTACCGTTTCGAACGCCATGGCAACGAAATCAAGTACGGTGCCAAACTGACCGTGCGCGAATCACAGGTGGCGGTATTTGTCAACGAAGGGCAGATCGCCGACGTGCTGGGGCCCGGACTTTACGTGCTCGAAACCAACAACCTGCCTGTCCTTTCCACCCTGCAGCACTGGGATCATGGCTTCCAGAGCCCGTTCAAGGCAGAAGTCTACTTCTTCAACATGCGCCAGTTCGTGAACCTCAAATGGGGAACACGCAATCCGGTCACGTTGCGTGATCCGGAGTTCGGCGCAGTACGCCTGCGGGCCTTCGGCACCTATGCCTGCCGCATTCACGATGCACGCCAGTTCATCAATGAAATCATGGGAACCGACGGACACTTCACGGTGCAGGAAATCAGCGACCAGCTCAGAAACCTGATTGTGTCGCGCTTTTCCACCATTGTGGCACAGGCCGGCATCCCGGTGCTGGACATGGCCGGCAACTATGAGCAGCTGGGTGAGTTTGTCACCCGCAAAATTTCGCCGGAATTCAACGAGTACGGTATCGAACTCACCAAGGTACTGGTGGAGAACATCTCCCTGCCACCGGAGGTGGAAGCCGCACTTGACAAGCGTACCAGCATGGGCATGATCGGCAATCTGGACCGCTACCTGCAGTATCAGGCGGCAGAAAGCCTCGGCAAGGGCAATGGCAACAACGCCATGGACATGGGGATGGGCTTTGCCATGGCCAACCGCATGGCCGAGGGCCTCAACAGCCCCGGCAACAACACCGGTCCCGCACCGGCAGCGGCTGCTCCGCCCCCCCTGCAGCAGCAAAGCCAGTGGTATGTGGCGGAAAACAACCAGAGCACCGGCCCGCACAGCATGGAGCAGGTACGTGCCCTGATTCTGGGCGGCCAGCTGAACGGCCAGACGCTGGTGTGGAAATCGGGGATGGAAAACTGGCAGCCGGCGGCGGATGTGACCGAACTGTCCGGGCTGCTACGCCCCCGGACACCCCCACCGCTGCCCTGAACCCGTCTGTCAGATGACACCGGAACAGCAGCAGCAGGTTGCCGATAACCCGCAGACCGTACAGCAGCATTTTCCCTGCGCCCAGTGTGGTGCCGACCTGATCTACCAGCCCGGCACCCGTTCACTGCATTGTGAATACTGCGGCCACGAGAATCCGATCCCGGAACGGGTGACGGTCATCCGGGAATATAATCTGGCCACCGCCCTGCAGGAGCTGGCTCAGGCAGAGCGGCAACCGCTGAACAGCACCCAGGTGATCAAATGCCCGAACTGTGCCGCCCTGTTCGAACTCAGAACCAACGTTCACGCCGGGGACTGTCCATTCTGCGGCACACCGGTCGTGACAGGTACCGAACAGGTGCGCCTGTTTCAGCCCAAATCCCTGTTACCATTCCGGATTACCGAAAAACAGGCCCGGACAGCCTTTGAAAAGTGGCTCAAAAGTCTGTGGTTCGCCCCTTCGGCCTTGAAAGATCGCGCCAGACGTGATGAAAAGCTGTTGGGCATCTATGTACCCTACTGGACTTATGACAGCCATACCGACACGGCATACCGGGGTCAGCGCGGTACGGTGTACTACGAGCGTCAGCTGGTGACACGGGTCGTGAACGGGCGTCAGGTACAGCAGGTGGTGATGGTGCCGCGCATTCGCTGGCAGCCGGTATCCGGGCAGGTCCGGCAGTTTTTCGATGACGTACTGATCGGGGCCACCCGTGCCCTGCCCCGTACCATCCTGGACAGCATCAGGCCCTGGGACCTGGAAAATCTGGTTGTTTATGATCAGGCTTATCTGAGCGGCTTCCAGAGCGAAATCTATCAGGTCGATCTGGATGAAGGCTTCCAGCAGGCCCGCCAGCTCATGGATCAGGCCATCCGTCAGGCGGTCATGCGCGACATCGGTGGCGACCAGCAGCAGATTAGCGCCCTTGAGACCCGGCACTCCGGCTCCACGTTCAAACACATTCTGTTGCCGGTCTGGTCTGCCGCCTTCCGCTACCAGGACAAGACCTACCGCTTTGTCATCAATGGCCGCAACGGCCAGACTCAGGGGGAGCGCCCCTACAGTCCGGTCAAGATCGCCCTGACCGCCCTGCTGATTCTGGCGGGCCTGCTGGCACTGGGCTGGTATCTGGAAACCAGCGGCGTGCTGGAGCAGATGATGCAGCCGCAACCGCTGCAATACGATTATTATTACCGTTAATTAATAAACCAACCGAATACCCCATTGAACCCTGTGATAGCATCACTGTCTGATTCTGCACAGGCGAACTGACTTTAAACAGACAAAGCGTTTTCAGTCAGGGCTAAGCCTGACAGCTTTACCATTTAAAAACGTCAGCATGCAGCTCGTCGGCTTTTTCCCTCCGTTGAAGCCATTTTCCGCTAGGCTGCAAAGCAAATAAAAAAAATAAAACAGGGGCACAATAACAATGATAAATCGAATCAAAGGGGGTCGTCGCCAGTTTGCGTCCATCATCCTTGCATTGTCAGCCTTGGTCTGCGCCGATGCATCGGCCTATTTCAACTCCAGCTCTCCCATGGGCACCAATACCAATGAAGTGCTGGAGTATGACAGTAGTGTCCCCTTCATCGACCTGTTCAAGGCTTCCCTGCCATTCCGGGAAGCCGCACCCTATCTGACCAAAGGCCGGGTTGATTATGACCGCTATGGCTGGCCTACCTATATCGCCCCCGGTGGCGAAGCCGGTACCCGCCTGATCAGCAAGCTGCACGAAAACGCCATCCCGCGGGGCTACTATGTGGTGCTGTATGACGGGGACGGCAAGCTCGAATACGGCCTGGATGCCAAACTGGTCCAGGGCCAGAAAGGGCGTGATGTCATCATGCTGGATCCCGGCAAGGACAAGGAATACAACGCCAAAGTCGTCATCAAGTCCAGCAATCCCCAGAATCCCCTGCGCAATATCCGGGTGCTGCCCAGCGGCGGCATCTGTGCCGGCAACCCGTTTGAGCGCGTCAACAGCGCCGGCCAGTGCAAGGGGGATTACCTTGATTTCGAGCACAATTACGCCAAGATCATCTTCAACCCCGACTATCTGACCTTTATGCGTGACTACAAGGTCATCCGTTTCATGAACATGGGGGGTGTTACGCGCAATCCGATCCGGGACTGGGCTGACCGCTCGCTGGTCGATGACGCCACCTGGGGCGGTGCAGAGGGAATACGCGGGGCACCACTGGAAATCATGGTGGAACTGGCCAACCGTCTGCATGCCGATGCCTGGTTCAATATTCCGCATGCCGCCAGCAATGACTACATCACGCATTTCGCCAGGTACGTCAAGAACAACCTGAATCCGGGCTTGAAGGTTTATGTTGAATACAGCAACGAGACCTGGAACGGTATCTTCAGTCAGCATGCCTACATGAAACAGGGTGGCAAAAAACTGGGCCTGACCAGCGATGCCCCGCATATTGCCGGCTGGAAGTTCTACGCCAAACGCTCGGTGGAAATTTTCGACATTTTCGAGCAGGTTTTCGGCAGCCGGGATCGCCTGATACGGGTGCTGGCCGGACTGACTGGCAGCACGGAAATGACCGAAACCATGCTGGGCTATGAAAACGCCTACCAGCATACCGATGCCTTCGCCGTGGCCCCTTACGTATTCGGTGATTACGACGCCCTGCGCAAGGCGCGCAGCGTCAATCAGGTCTTCCAGATCATGCAGGACCGGCGCTACTACCATTCCCTGCCCCGCGTGCTGGAAGCGGTTCGCAAACAGTCCGCCCTGGCCAGCAAGTTCGGGGTCGACCTGATCGCCTATGAAGGCGGGCAGCACCTGATTGATGATAAAACCAAGCGGGATGACCAGCACCCCAACGACCTGTTCTACGCCGCCAACCGCCATCCCAACATGGGCGTGATCTACAAGCGCCTGTTTGAAGGCTGGAAACAGGCGGGTGGCAAGATGTTTGTGCATTTTTCATCACCCCGGACCTATAACCGCTTTGGCAGCAAAGGCACCAAGGAATACATCACCCAGCCGGACAAGGAAGCCCCCAAACACCTGGCCATCGAATCTTTCATAAAATCCAATCCGTGCTGGTGGAATGGCTGTTCCAGCCCCGTAACGACCCGGACCCAGAAACCGGCGGTACGTACCACAACGGAGCTGTCCGTTATCAATGGTGATGTACCACGCCCGCAACCCAATACGCCGGATGAAAAAACCGATAATATGGTGGCGAACATTCCCCAGCTGAGTGCACCGGCCACCACACCCGCCCCGAGTACACGGGCGACCGGGCCGGGCAACAATGTCATTACCAACATTCCCCAGCTGGAGCCGCTGGCACCACAGGTTTCCTCCTGGAGCCGTCCGATTCTGGTTGCACTGAGCAATCCGCCCCAAGAAAAATACGTCTTCGGCAACAAGGCCGTCTCACTGCGTGCACGCGACCCGCGTGACCCGTTCAGTCAGGCCTCGGGCTATCAGCTGCGCACGGTGGCCAGTGGCCGCATTGACGGCTCCCGTGATCTGGCTGCATTCTGGCAGTCAAGCTGGGACAGCAACAATTTCTACCTGAGGGTTGCTGTCGGTGATGACCGGCTGGTGAGGGATTCGGAATTCAACTGGCAGGATGACAGCATCGAAATCTTTATTGACGCCGATGCCAGCATGGGACAGCAGTACGACAACTACAATGACTACCACCTGTTGTACCGCTGGCGTGACCGCAGCCTGCGTCTGGGCAAGAACTCGGCCATGCTGGCCATCGCCCATCAGGCCGAACACATCCAGGGCTATTATGTCCTCACCCTGAGCATTCCCTGGAATTCCCTGCATGCCCGCCCCCGCATCGGACACCGCATCGGTATTGATGTTCATGTCAATGATGACGATGATGGAGGCGACCGCGAGGGCAAGCTGGTCTGGCGCGACCGCACCGACAATGCCTATCGCAACCCTTCAGTTCTGGGCGAAGTGGTACTGGCGGAATAAAGCACCTGGCTCCCGACTGTCAGACGGTCGGGAGCTTCCTGTCCGGCAGCTTCCGGTCGCCACCGGTACTCCCCCCGGTTCACTCCTCCGCCTGCAGAAACTGCAGATAAGTCAGCCCGCCCAGCAACTGCATCTGACGCAGGATACGGGCCTGACTTTTGCGGACATAAGCCGAGGGCCTGACAGCATCATAGCGGGAAGGGGCCGGCAGGACAGCAGCCAGCAAGGCGGCCTGCCGGCGTGTCAACCGCTCTGGTGTGGTGTTCAGCAGGTTTTGGCTCGCAGCCCCGACACCGTAATCACGGGCACTGAACTGGGCAATATTAAGATAAACCTCCAGAATGCGGCGCTTGTCCCACAACTGTTCGATCAGCAGTGCCAGCCCCCATTCCAGGCCCTTGCGTGCATAACTGCGCCCGCTCCACAGAAACAGGTTCTTGGCCACCTGCTGGGTAATGGTACTGCCCCCGCCACCCGACTCCCCATCCAGTGCAGCCTGAATGGCCTGCAGCGTCGCCTTGTGATCAATCCCGGTGTGCTGCGGAAACAGCTGGTCTTCCGAAGCGATCACCGCCAGCACCAGCTGGGGACTGATGTCCTCCCAATCGACCCAGGTCTGGTTGACCCCCGGATGCTCGGGATCAAACCAGGCGGCAACCTGCTGCTGGAGCATGAAAGCGGAAAACGTGACCGGCACCACCCGCCACAGCAGCAGCAGCAGAACCACCAGCACCAGCAGCAACAGGGGCAAGCGCCAGAGCCAGTGCAACCAGCGCCATGACAGACGGGTAAACGGATTGATCAAGTGGGTCCCCATAGCCTGACAAACAGCCTGCACTTTAACCAGATGGCGGCAAGGGCTCAAGCATCCCTGCCCCGGAAACGGCAAGCGACGCCCCTACTTCAGCCTGCCTGTCACCCGTGCTACCATCCGCACTTCAATTTGCAACCGGATAACCACCAGATGAGTGCAGCACTGGAAATACAGGGGCTGAGAAAAACCTATGGCAATGGCTTCACCGCCCTCAAAGGCATTGACCTGAGTGTGGCAGAAGGTGATTTTTATGCCCTGCTGGGGGCCAATGGTGCCGGAAAGTCCACCACTATCGGTATCGTCAGCTCCCTGGTGAACAAGACTGACGGCAAAGTCCGCATCTTCGGCCATGACCTTGATACCCAGCGTGAGCAGGCCAAAGCCCGGATCGGGCTGGTACCGCAGGAATTCAACTTCAATGTATTCGAGCCGGTACGGGAAATCCTGATCAATCAGGCTGGCTACTACGGTATTCCACGACCGGAAGCCAATACGCGTGCCGAACACCTGCTTCGGCAGCTCGGACTGTGGGAGAAACGCAGGGACCAGGCGCGGGAGCTGTCTGGTGGCATGAAGCGCCGCCTGATGATTGCGCGCGCCCTGATCCATCGGCCCCGGCTGCTGATTCTGGATGAGCCGACCGCCGGGGTGGATATTGAAATCCGTCGCTCCATGTGGGAGTTCCTGACCGAATTGAACCAGTCCGGCGTCACCATCATTCTCACCACCCACTATCTGGAAGAAGCCGAAAGCCTGTGCCGCAATATCGGCATCATCGACAAAGGCGAGGTGATTGAAAACACCAGCATGAAAAAGCTGCTCAGCCGCCTCAACAGCGAGCATTACGTGTTCGATCTGGAACAGGAGGTGCAGGCCTTACCCGCGACCGATGCCCACTGCAGCATCCGGCTGCGCGACCCCGGCACCATTGATGTCGAATTTCACAAGGGCCATTACTCACTGAATCAGGTATTTGATTTCATGAACCGCAACAATCTGAAAATCAGCAGCATGCGCAACCGCACCAACCGGCTGGAGCAGCTGTTCATGGATCTGGTAGAGGGTAACAAGGCATGAATGCGCAACAGAAATGGGTGGCTTATTACACCATCGTCATCAAGGAAGTGCTGCGTTTTTCCCGCATCTGGCTCCAGACCATCCTGCCGCCGGTGATTACCACCGCCCTTTACTTCATTATCTTCGGCAACCTGATCGGCCCGCAGATCGGCGATATGGATGGTTACAGTTATATCAACTTCATCATGCCCGGCCTGATCATGATGACCGTGATCACCAACTCCTATGCCAATGTGGTGTCCTCGTTCTACGGCAGCAAATTTCAGGGCAATATCGCCGAAATGCTGGTTTCTCCGCTGCCGAACTGGATCATCCTGGCCGGTTTCATTACCGGCGGCGTGGCACGCGGCATGGCCGTAGGGTTGGCAGTGACCGTCGTCTCAATGCTGTTCAGTGACTGGCAGCTGCAGAATATTCTGGTGACCCTCAGCATGGGGCTGCTGACGTCCATTCTGTTCTCGCTGGCCGGGCTGGTGAATGGCGTGTATGCCAAAAGTTTTGATGACATCTCCATCATCCCGACCTTTGTGCTCACCCCGCTGACCTATCTGGGCGGCGTATTTTATTCCATCACCATGCTCAGCCCGCTCTGGCAGAAACTGTCCCTGTTCAACCCGATCCTGTATATGGTCAACGGCTTCCGCAACGGGATACTGGGGGTATCGGACATGCCCCTGTGGCTCAGTTATCTGGTGGCGCTGGCCTTTATCGTGGCACTGGGCAGTTTCAGCCTGAGCCTGCTGAACCGGGGTGTGGGGATTCGCACCTGAGGGAGGCCAAGCCCGTAACGGCAACAGTCACAGAAGCCTTTCATGCCATCGTCAGGCCGTCCGATGGCAGGATCGCACGAAAGGCTCCATCCCTTGCTTACCCGCGCCCCGCCAGCACCGGTGCCGTCATCCTGGCGTCGTAGTTGCGGGCCTGTGCCAGATAGGCATCATAGCTTGCCACCACCCTGGCAACATCCTCATTATCCTTCACCAACCCGGCCTTGACCTCCTCCCAGGCTGCATGCTGAGCCTTGATGACTTCATCCGGGAATGGCAGGAACTCCACCCCTTCTGCGGTCAGCCTCTCCAGTGCCTGGGTATTGAAGTAATCAAACTGGGCACAGGTTTCCGTACTCATGGCCAGTGCTGCTCCCTCACAAATGGCCTGCAGGTCTTTGGGCAACTCGTCCCACTTTTCCTGATTGAACACCACTGCCAGACCGGCACCGGGTTCCAGGAAACCGGACAGGTAGCAGATTTTACAGATTTTCTGCAGACCGAAAGCCTGATCCAGCATCGGCCCGACCCATTCAGCCGCATCAATGGCACCGGACTGCAGGGCCTGGAAAATCTCCGGCGGTGGCGTCAGCACGGCATTCACCCCCAGCTTGCGCATCACCTCGCCCCCCAAACCGGCAATGCGCATATTCAGGCCCTTGAGGTCATCCAGCTTTTCCACAGGCCGCTTGAACCAGCCTCCGGCCTGTACATTGGAGCTGCCACAGTACAGGGGCTTGAGCTGGCGCTCGGCATAAATCGCATCCCAGATTTTCTGCCCGCCCCCCCAGATCAGCCAGGCCGCATGCTCATTGGACGTCATGCCGAACGGCACCCCGGTAAACCAGTGCAGGGCCGGATTCTTGCCGGCGCTGTAATACGTCGGCCCATGCCCTACCGGCACATTTCCCGCCTGTACCGCATCCTCCACCCCGAACGGCGGCACCAGCTCACCGGCACCAAATACCTCAAAGCTGAGGCGACCATCCGACATGGCGGCAACCTTCTCCGCAAAAGCGGTGATATTGGTACCCACACCGGGGGCTGCCTTGGGAAATGCTGTTGGCAGCCTCCAGTTCAGGCTGGCCTTATCCTCAGCCAGTACCGGACTCAGCATCACGGTTGCGCCCAGACCGGCAGCGGCACTCCCCGTTAAAAATTCCCTACGTTTCATCACACGTTCTCCAGATAATAATTGTCACAGGTGGTATAAATCATGATCGGGGCAGCCAGGTGGCCAACTCCGGGAACAGCATAATCGTCACCAGCACCAGCAACTGCAGCAGCACAAAGGGCACCACACCCCGGTAAACCAGCAGGGTATTCAGATCGGGCGGTGCAGCGGAGCGAAAATAAAACAGGGCAAACCCGAACGGCGGGGTAAGAAAGCTGGTCTGCAGATTCATGGCCAGCAGCACCGCAAACCAGACCGGTGAAATATCACCCCCCAGTACCACCGGCCCCAGCAGCGGTACCACAATATAAATAATCTCCACCGCCTCCAGAATAAAGCCCAGCAGAAACACGATCAACATAATGACCAGCAGGGCACCCCACTCGCCCATTGGCAACTTCTGCATCCATTTGGCCACCTCATGCTCGCCTCCCAGTCCCCGGAAGACCAGTGCCAGCAGGGAGGCAGCAATAATAATGCCAAAAACCATTCCGGAAATCTTGATGGTTTCCACCGCGACAGGCTGCAGCAGACGGGTCCGTACCAGCGCCCAACCCGCCACCAGCACACCGGTCAGCATCACGATACTGGCAGCCACGGCCAGCACCAGCCCGGCTCCGTGCATGAGTGGCTGACCACCACTCAGGGTACGCAACCCGACCAGTACCAGCGCCCCTGCACCGGCAGCCAGCACCAGCGCCCGTCCAACCCGCTGCATTTGTGCATGCGCCGCCAGCAGCAAGGCCCCGATCGCGCCCAGCCCCGCCGCCTCGGTCGGTGTTGCCACACCGGCCAGAATCGAACCCAGCACGGCCAGAATCAGCAGCAGGGTCGGCAGGAACGTCCCCACCAGCCGGAGCCAATCGGCGGCTGTTGTGGCTGTCGCCGTTGCCGATGAGTTGTTACGGGTTGCATCGGCCTTTGGCAGGGTCAGGAAAACATAAAGGCCGTACAACAGCACCAGCAGCAGTCCCGGTACCACGGCCCCGGCAAACAGATCACCGACCGACACCGCATCGGGTGCAAAATTACCGGCCTTCTGCTGGGCTTCGGTGTAGACATTACCGATCTGGTCCCCGAGCAATACCAGCAGTACCGAAGGCGGGATAATCTGCCCCAGGGTGCCACAGGCACAGATCAGCCCGGCGGCCCGCGCCTTTGGAATCCCGGCCTGCAGCATCGGACGCAGACCCACCATGACCAGCATGACCACGGTAGCACCCACAATACCGGTGGATGCGGCAATCATGGCCGACAGCAGCAGCACGGACAGCGCCATGCCGCGTGCCGACCCGCCCATGAGCTGTGCCAGTACCGCCAGCATGCGTTCCGCCAGCCGGGCACGCTCCAGCAGCACCCCCATCAGTACAAACAGGGGTACTGCCATCAAAAGGGGATTGGCCATAATGCCCCAGACCCGGGCCGGATAAAGCTGCAGCAGGCTGAGGTCGAACACGCCGGCAAAATGCCCGATTACCGCAACCAGCAGGGGGACCCCGGCAATGGCCAGCATCGCAGGCAGACCACTCAGAATGCCGCCAAACAGGCCCAGTACCAGCAACAGCAGAAAACCTTCCTGTATGGTCATGTCGGCGTCCGCTGTTGCCACAGGGCCAGCACTGCAGCAATGCCCTGAATGATTGTGAGTCCCGCAGCAACGGGCAGCGTGGTTTTCACCAGATAAAGACCCGGTAGTCCTCCCGTTTCCACCGAGGCTTCCCGAATGGACCAGGCGTACTGCAGCGAGGGTAGCCAGGCCCAGATCAGCAGGCCAAACACCGGAATCAGCATGAAAAGCAACCCGAAAGTATCCAGTTTGCGCAGGTAGCCGGCTCCCAGGCGCTCGGCAAAAATATCCACACGCACATGACCGGCACGCACCAGCGTGACAGGTACTGAAAAAATCAGCAATGCAGCAAAAACATAGGATGCCGCATCCTGCAGCTGGATAAAACCAACGCCGAAACCGTAACGCAGCATGACAATAATCAGCACCATGCTGACCAGCACCGTCAAGGCCGCCATACAGAGCCAGACCGTCATCCGGTCCAGCCATTGTGCAAATCGGAAGTACATCATGAACCGGCTGCCAAACTGAAAAAAGCCCTGCCATTTCATGCGCCAGCAACAAAACTGTCAAGCCTTCACTGCAGCCTGCGGCCAAAATGTGCTATTAGTGCCGCCTTGACTGACCATCCTGCTACGCCGGAGTCCTGCATGAACCTTCAGCATTGTCATCAATTTGCCGATTTCAGACGCCTCGCCAAACGGCGGCTGCCTGCCCCCCTGTTTCACTATATTGACGGGGGGGCGGAAGACGAAACCACCCTGCAGCGCAATACAGCCGCCTTTGAGCAGGTTGCACTGGTGCCGGATGCCCTGGCAGACCTGAGCGGTCTGGATATTTCCACCTCCCTGCTGGGGCGCAGGCTGGAAATGCCGCTGTTCTGTGCACCAACCGGCATGTCACGGTTGTTTCATCCTGATGGAGAAAGGGCGGTGGCACAGGCTGCCGCCAGTGCGGGGACCTGTTACAGCCTCTCCACCCTGTCAACAGTCAGCATTGAAGCCATCGGCCAGGCGACAGCCGGGGCAAAGATGTTCCAGATTTACATTCACAAGGATCGCTCCCTGACCACAGAATTTATTGAGCGCTGCAAGGCGGCTGACTTTGATGCACTCTGCCTGACGGTTGATACCCTGGTGAGCGGCAACCGTGAACGCGACAAACGCAGCGGGCTGACCATGCCGCCACGT
>DAOPKY010000055.1:0-29625 GCA_035391465.1 Thiolinea sp.
CCCAGGCGACTTCCCCCCTGTTCTCGCGGGCCGCGTTCTGGTGCATCAACCAGACCCTGGGCCTGACCAGAACGCGGCTCGCGAGAACAGGGGGGAAGTCGCCTGGGTCAGGATAATCCCGGTCCGGGAGACATGCTGTTTCACCAGGTGGTAGAAGCTGCGGCTGTAAAGGCGTGACAGGCTGGCATTGTTGGGGTCGGGCAGATCGATGACCACCAGGTCATACAGGGTCCGGCTCTGTTCCAGAAACTTCCAGGCATCCGTATTCACCCGGGTCAGTTTCGGATCGGTGAGGCTGTGGCGGTTGAGGCGGGTCAGCAGCGGACTGGTGCTGAACAGGGTGGTGACCGCCGGGTCCAGATCAACCAGCGTAATGGCCTTGATGCGCGGGTCTTTCAGCAGTTCACGGGCTGCCATGCCATCTCCGCCACCCAGAATCAGCACTTCTTCCACCTGGGGCAGCAATCCCAAGGCCGGATGTACCAAAGTTTCGTGGTAGCGGTATTCGTCGATGCTGTCGAACTGCAGCGCACCATTGAGGTAAAAGCGCAGCCGTCCCTGACGCCGGGTCAGCACCAGCCGCTGGTAGGGTGAGTCTTCGGCATGGATGATTTCATCCTGATACAGGCGTGTTTCCATGCTGGCGGTAAAACGCTCGGACAGTACAAACCCGAGTGCCAGCATCAGCAGTCCGGCCAGTATCGACCACTGCAGGCGTTTGCGGGGAGCAGTTGCAACGGTGTTGCGGAATACCAACAGCGCCAGCAGGCCCACCAGCAGATTGAGGATGCCGAACAGAAAGCCGGTCTGCAGCAGACCAAGCTGCGGTACCAGCACCAGCGGGAACAGCAGGGCAGCGAACAGGGCACCGATATAGTCGGCGGTGAAGACATTGGAGAGATTGGTTTTGAGGCTGAAGTGCTCCCGGAGAATGCGGACTACCAGCGGAATTTCCATACCCATCATGGCCCCAAGCAGTATCACCAGCAGAAACAGCAGCGGGCTGTAGTTGTCGAGGATGGCAAAGGCAAAAAACAGGATGGGAGCCGTGAACCCGCCAGTCAGTCCAACCAGCAGCTGCAGGCGCACAAAATGCAGTGGCAGGGCACCATCCACAAAGCGTGAGAGCCAGGAACCGATACCCATGGAACTCATGAACAGGCCAATCACCAGTGAAAACTGGTAAACCGAATCACCCAGCAGATAGCTCGACAGGGTGCCGGCCAGCAGTTCGTAAACCAGCCCGCAGATGGCAATGACAAAGGTGGCCGCCAGCAGGGCCAGCTGCTGCGGGAAACGGGTAGCAGGTGTCAAGCGGGTACCGGGTGCTAGTGAATTGCAGCGGCGTAGATGATGCCGAGTGACAGTACGATGGCTGCCACGACAATGCCGAGGGCCAGATTGCCTTCTTCGGTGATTTTCTTTTCCAGTGAGTACGGCGTCAGCTTTTCCATGACCCAGAGCGAAAGCATGAACAGGCCGAAGCCCAGTACACCGTAAACCAGACTGGAAAGCAGGTATTCAAAGCCGAGTTGTGCTGTCATGAATGTATTTCCTGTTGACGGGAGATGCCTGTGTGGCAGCCCCTTTCATGTCCATCGGCGGAGAGCGTCATTTGCCGGTACGATAACCGCCACCAAGCCGACCCACCTGGCTGCCGGTGCGCACACTTTGCTGATCATAACGGGTTTCTTCCAGCCCGACATTATACCAGGTCATGGCCCCGGCCCCGGCGGTCATCAGGCTGAATGCCAGCATCATTGTACGTGCCATGTTTCCTCTCCCTTATTTTTTCTTCTTCACAAACCGCATCAGGCGTTTTTTCTTGTACGCCTGTCGGGGCGTGAGTTTATTGCGCCTGCCCTCATAAGGATTATCACCGGTTTTGAACTCCAGTTTGACCTGGCTACCCTGCAGTTTCAGGGTCTGATGGAAATAGTTTACCAGATAGCGCTCATAACTGTTGGGGACCCGTTCGGTCTGGTTACCGTGGATCACGATCAGGAACGGATTGCTGCCGCCCTGATGTGCGTAACGCAGTTTGATGCGCCGGCCATTGATCAGGGGGGGCTGATGTGCCATCAGGGCCGTTTCCAGAATCCGGGTCAGGCGCGAGGTCGGTACCTTGAGCATGGTCGAGTGGTAGGCACGCTGCACCGCTTCATAAATCAGGCCGACACCGGAGCCGTGCAGGGCGGAGATAAAGTGCTTTTCAGCAAAATCGACAAAGGGCAGCTTCAGTTCCAGCTGGGTCTTGATGGTATCGCGTTCATCCTGATCCAGCCCGTCCCATTTGTTAATGGCCAGCACCAGCGCACGACCGGTGTCCAGGATCAGGCCGAGCAGGTGGGCATCCTGTTCGGTGATGCTGTCATGGGCATCCACCAGCATGATCACCACATGGGCGGCACGAATGGCATCCAGTGTTTTGATAATGCTGAACTTCTCAATGGTTTCGCTGATCCGGCTGCGTCGGCGTACCCCGGCAGTATCAATCAGGGTGTACTGCTGCCCGTCACGCTCAAACGGAATAAAGATACTGTCGCGGGTGGTGCCGGGCTGGTCAAAGGCAATCACGCGTTCCTCACCCAGAATGCGGTTCACCAGCGTGGACTTGCCGACATTGGGGCGACCGACGAAGGCAATGCGGATACGGGTTTCGTCTTCTTCCGGTGGTGGAATATGATCATCGGCATCCGTCGGGAAGCTGTCCAGTACCGCTTCCATCATCACCGTGACCCCCCGGTTGTGGGCGGCAGCAATGCAAAATACCTGGCTGAATCCCAAGGCAAAAAATTCAGCGGCTGCCTGATCCGGGTCGACATGATCCGTCTTGTTGACCAACAGAAAGACCGGTTTGCCCGTCTGGCGCAGGTGAGTGGCAATCTGCTCATCAGCCCCGGTCAGTCCCTGACGTCCGTCTACCAGAAACAGGACCGCATCGGCTTCCTCAATGGCTGCCAGGGTCTGGCGCGCCATGTATTCGTCAATACCGGTCTGCTCACCGCTGAGGCCGCCGGTGTCGATAACCAGGTATTCACGTTCCAGCAGCTGGCCGGTTCCGTATTTGCGGTCACGGGTCAGCCCCGGAAAATCGGCAACCAGCGCATCACGGGAGCGGGTCAGGCGGTTGAACAGGGTGGATTTGCCGACATTGGGGCGGCCCACCAGGGCGAAGGCAGGTTTCATGAAGTCAGTTTACTGCAGGCTGTAGGCAGCCAGTATGCCACCCTTGCCGAAAGTGTAAATCACATTGCCGTCTGCCAGCGGTGGTACGCTGTAACCGGCAGGGTCACCACGCAGGCGTGCGTAGATCAGGGCATCCTGCTGTGAAATCCAGTGCAGGTAGCCTTCAAAATCCCCCAGCACCAGATAGTCACCACTCAGGGTTGGTGCGGTCGGGCGACGGTATTGCAGGTCGTCCTGTTTCCAGACCGGCTCTCCGCTTTGGGGATTGAGTTTCCATACATCACCGTTCTGTTCCGTGACGTAGAGACCGCCGGTATCGGCATCCAGACCTGCGCTGGTGGAAAACGGACGTTCCCAGGCCAGCTGGCCGTTCTGCAGGTTGATACCGGCCAGCCTGCCGCCATAAGCCCCGGCAAACAGGGCTGAACCCACGACCTTGATGCGTCCGTCCACGTCCGTGATGCGGTCACGCTCACTGGGGCCGCGTGCTGCTGACAGCAGGGTTTCCCAGACCGGCTTGCCACTGTCCAGTTCAAAGGCGGCCAGCGAACCGTTGTCAAAGCCTGCCACTGCCAGCGTGCTGACGACAACCGGAACCCCGGCACCGTACAGGGTCAGTCCCCCCGAGGCAGAGCGGGTCTGGGTCCAAAGCAGTTCACCGGTAGTGCTGTCCAGTGCACTCAGGCTGCCGTCAACACTGCGGAACAGGGCGCGTCCGTTATGGGGAGGGGCCACGGACTGGATTTCACTATTGAGCTTTTCAACCCAGCGTACCGCCCCATTACCGGCATCCAGTGCAATGGCATTACCGTTGCCGGTACCCACCAGTATCAGCCCGTCAGCACCGCTGACACCCGCACTGACAACGGTATCCACCGGCGTGCTCCAGCGTGGGGCTCCGGTCTGCTTGTCAAAAGCCCTGACCTGAGAGCCGGCGGCTACGATGACCTGCTGCTCGTCGACCCAGGGATACAGCTTGACCACTTTCCCCGTGCTACCGGAACCGAAGCCCCAGCTCAGGCCACCGGTGGATGGGCCTTTCCGGTCCAGAGTGACTGACCACAGGGTTCGCACGGTGCGGGCAGCTTCCAGCGCCTTGAGGGCTTTGGGCGGGTCAAGTGGCACGGCTTCATTGGTGTCGTCCTTATTACTGAAAAAACTGCAGCCTGACAGCAGGCTGGCAGCCAGCAGCAGCCCCGACAAAAGGCTGGTACGCAGTATTGCCATCAGGCTTTCCTGTCCTCTGGCAGGTTGTCGAGCTTGAGCTGAATCAGGTCACTGGCACTGTCGCTGTTGGTGACGATGGCACGCTGATAGGCCGCACGGGCCTTGTCATTTTCATTTTTGGCAGCATAAATATCACCACGTAATTCCTCGCGCAGGGATTCATAGGCTGCCGGATAGTCGCCCTGATCCACCAGGGCAAGCGCCTCGTCCGCCTTGTTGTCCGCCAGCAGTACCCGTGCCAGCCGCAGGCGGGCAACATCCCGGTATTCTGCTTCTTTGGTATTTTCAGCCACCCAGTGCAGTGAACCGGCGGCATTGGCATAATCACCTTCCGCCGCATAATTCTTGGCACTTTCCAGCATGGCCATGGCGGCATACGGCGTGGAAGGGTAATCCTCCTGTAGTTCGGTCATGTATTGCACGGCTTCATCATGCGATGTTGTCTGCTTGGATTTGCTGTACAGCAGCGAGGCTGACTCGGCGCTTTTGATCTGGTGTTCCTGCCAGTACTGCCAGCCGAACAGGCCGGCAATGGCCAGCCCGACACCAGCCACGACAGAAATGCCGTTTTCGCGCCACCAGGCTCGCAGTTCTTCTGCTTTTTCTTCGTCGGTTTTGAGATGTTCAGCCATTTCAAGCCCTTGCCAATTCCAATTGGTTGATTAACTTTGATTATTACCCGGCGGCTTGCCTCATGACAACCGGCTTTGCAATTCTGCTGCCAGATTGTCCAGTGTCAGGCTCTGCTGCTCGGCCGTACTGTCACGCAGGGGTTTGAGCGTGATCTGCCTTTTCGCCAGTTCATCTTCACCCAGAATCAGGGCATACAGTGCCCCGGATTTGTCGGCACGTTTCATCTGGGTTTTGAAACTGCCGCCACCGACATTGCAGGTCAGGCGCAGTGCCGGCAAGGCCGAGCGCAGGCACTCCGACAGTACCAGACCCTGTTCAACAGCCTGTTCACCGGCCATGATCAGGTAAAAGTTCGTGTTTGCGGCGGTCGGCTGACTGCCCTGATCCTGCATCAGTTCCAGCAGGCGTTCTGTCCCCATGGCAAAACCACAGCCCGGAACGGATTTGCCGCCCAGCTGCTCCACCAGTCCGTCGTAGCGTCCGCCACCGCAGACCGTACCCTGTGAGCCCAGCTCATCGGTGATCCATTCAAACACGGTATGGGTATAGTAATCCAGCCCGCGGACCAGACGCGGATTGATGCGGTACTCAATACCCATGCCATCCAGCAGCTGGCGCAGGCCGGTAAAGTGGGCATCCGATTCCGGGTCCAGATGATCATGCAGATTGGGAGCCGCGTCCACCAGCGCCCGCAGGTCCGGATTTTTGGTGTCCAGAATACGCAGTGGATTGGTCTGCAGGCGGCGCTTTGAGTCTTCGTCCAGCTGTTCCCGGTGAGCAGAGAAATACTCCACCAGTAACTGGCGATAAGCCCGGCGTGAGGCAGGAACCCCCAGCGAGTTAATCTCCAGGCGGATATTGGAAAGGCCGAGGCGCTCCCACAGCCGTGCTGTCATGGCAATCAGTTCGGCATCAATATCCGGTCCGGGGATACCGAAGGTTTCAGCCCCGAACTGGTGAAACTGGCGATAGCGGCCTTTCTGCGGGCGTTCATAACGGAACATGGGGCCGCTGTACCACAGACGCTGTTGCCGGTTGTGCAGCAGGCCATGCTGGATACAGGCACGCACGCAGCTGGCCGTTCCTTCGGGACGCAGGGACAGGCTTTCACCATTGCGGTCCTCAAAGCTGTACATTTCTTTTTCTACAATGTCAGTGACTTCACCTACGCCCCGATGGAAAAGCTCGCTCTGCTCCAGCAGGGGCATACGGATTTCCTGGTAGCCATACTCGGCCAGCAAGGTGGATACGGTTTGTTCCAGATGCTGCCAGACAAAAGAAACATCCGGCAGAATATCGTGCATTCCGCGAATGGATTGAATGTTTTTTAGCATGAGTCAGTCGATCCTGAAATTGGAGACGTTTCCTCGGGTATGGGGTTGGTGATTGTAAATCTGGCCATTCAGGAGCACACGGACACCCGCTGCATTACCGATCTTGAAAACCAGTGGTGTACGGGCCTTGAAGGCTTTCCAGGTGTTGGGGGAGTTCAGGGCTTCAAACAGGCGTTTGCCGTTGCCATCCTTGACCTGCATCCAGACTTCCTGGCTGAATTCAAGACGCACGGAAACTTCGCCGTCAATCGGTTGCTGGAAGTCGTTGGTGACAGCCGCCGATGGCTGGGTCGGACTGGCCTGTGGTGAAAGCGATGCTGCTGCAGTATTGCCGCTACCAGTGGCTGTGCCGGTTGACGTGTTGTCAGTTGCCGTTGTGCTGCCCACGGCTTCGCCTGCATTGTCCGAAGTGGCAGCACCGGCAGTGGTATCGGCTTCACTGATTCCAGTACCGGGTGCGGTCGTCCGTGCCGTGTCGGTGGCGGTACTGGTATTGGTAGCAGCTGTTCCCGTGACGGTGGCTCCCATGTCTTCGTCACCATCATCTTCCGGTGGTGGGGCAATACCTGCTTCGCTGTCGGGATCACCTGCGTCCACCGGGTCATCACCGTTATCCTGAACCCCTGTCGGTGTGATTGTCTGACTGCTGCTGTTGTCCGGTTGGCCGTTCGGGGTGGGATTGTCAACCGGCGGTGCAGCCAGTGCCAGTTGGCTGCCAGCATCGGCAATGGGGGCCGGTGTATCGTTCCGGCTGCTGGCCTGTTCCTCCGGGGTTGTTGCCTGGCCGGAACGCTGGATCTGGCCTACGCCAGCCTCAACCGGCGCGTTCAGGGGCTGGGATTCGGTGGTCTGGCGTGAAAAATTTTCCCAGGCATCGCTGGCCCATTCGGTAATTCCCGGGATCATCGACAGCAGGCCGAGAAACAGTACCAGTCCGGAGAGGGCGATCAGTTTGACCGTACTCGGCGACATGGGCTGTTTGGCTGCCACCCGGTTCAGGGGGGTGGCCGGCGAGTAGCTGATATCGTCCGGATTGCCGCCGCGCAGCAGTTCGTAAGCAGTGATAAGGGGGGCAGGATCGGTATCGGCCAGGCGTGCATAGCTGCGCAGATAGCCACGTACATAAGGTGGCTCGGGCAGTTCGGCCAGCTTTTCATTTTCCAGCGCCCTGAGGACATGCAGGGGCAGGCGCATCTCGCTGGCAGCCTGCTCCTGGGTCAGGTCGGCACTTTCACGGCATTTTCTGAGGCGTCCACCCAGATCGTCCTGAGCCAGCGGGGTGTCCGGCCCGGCATCGGTCCTGTCCGTGGTCTGGTTTTCCGCTTTTGCTTCCATGTCTGTCAAAGTGTTGTCCGTCACGCCCTACTCCATTCAGTCTCAGTTTAGTTCGCTTGCTTCGGGGCTGTCCGGAAAACGTGCCAACAGGTTATTGACACAGTTTTCCGCCTTGCTGTCTTCATGCAGGCTCTTGTGTATCCGGTAACACAGCAGCAGTGTTTCCGGGCTACTGGGAGCCAGTTCATTATAGCGGTAAAGAAAAGCCTGCGCCTTGGCATTTTCATTCTGTTCATGCGCCAGCTGGGCCAGATTGTAAAGTGCCAGCGGGAACTTGTTATTATAGGTCAGTGCCTTGCGAAAATAGGCTTCGGCCGTATTTTTTCTTCCCTGCTTTTCCAGACAGATACCGGCATTGGTGTAGGCAAACGCCGGGGTCTTGTACAAGGGGTCGCTGGCGGCCCGCAGGAAGGCGGTTACCGCTTCCTGGTACTGACCCTGTTTACACAAAAAGGTACCGAAATTGTTCAGCAGGTCCGGATTTTTGCCATCCTGTTTTAATGCGCGCCGGAAATAGAGGTTGGCCTGATCATCACGCCCCAGTTTTTCCTGCAGCAGGGCATAATAGTGCTGGGCCATGCTGGAATTTTGATCTTTTTTCAGGGCTTTTTCCAGATATTCCTTGGCCAGGTCATAACGCCCCCGCTGCAGATAGCCCGCCCCCAGCTTGGCATTGTATTCGGCAGCCTTGGCACGATCAGGTCTGCTGGAAGAAGACGTGGTGGTACAGCCGGCAAGGCCAAGCGACAGTATCAAAAACAGCAACAGTGTTGCCGGTAATGGTGTTGTTTTCATTGTTGATCAACCCTGTTCCAGACGTGCGAAATGCACCTCCCTGCGGCTGCGGTCATTTACCTGTCCGGCCAGCTGCCCGCAGGCGGCGTCAATATCGTCGCCTCTTGTTTTTCTGATGGTTACAGTATAGCCCGCCTGAATCAGGATGTCCTGAAAGCGGTGTATACGGTTGTTGCTGGAGCGCCGGTAGCGGGTATCCGGGAAGGGATTAAAAGGTATTAGATTGATTTTTGAAGGAATGTTGCGTAGCAGTACCGCCAGTTCCCGGGCCTCGTTTTCACTGTCGTTCACACCGTCAAGCATAACGTATTCCCAGGTGATGTGTTTGCGCTGGGTGGTTTTTTTATCCAGAAAACGCTGACAGGCTGCCATCAGTTCGGCAATCGGGTATTTGCGGTTTAAGGGCACCAGCCGGTCGCGGATAGTGTCATTCGGGGCATGCAGGGAAATGGCCAGGGCGACATCCAGTGTGTCACCCAGCCGGTCCAGCGCCGGCAGTACCCCGGAGGTGCTGACAGTGACGCGTCGGCGGCTCAGGCCATAGGCATTGTCATCCATCATCAGCTCCAGAGCCGGAATCAGGTTGTCGAAGTTGAGCAGGGGTTCGCCCATGCCCATCATGACCACATTGGTGATCACCCGGTTGGCACGCGGGTTCTGCTGCAGGCTGCGACGTGCCACCCACAGCTGGCCGATCATTTCCGCCAGGCTCAGGTTGCGGTTGAAACCCTGGCGTGCGGTGGAGCAGAAGGTGCAGTCCAGCGCACAACCGACCTGTGAGGATACGCACAGGGTGCCGCGATCACCCTCCGGAATGAATACGGTCTCGATGGCATTGCCGTCATCAAGCCGGAACAGCCACTTGCGGGTGCCGTCTGCCGACTCCCGGTCAAGCATCACCTGCGGTGCCCGGATCTCGGCCTTTTCCCCGAGCCGGGCACGCAGGTCTTTACTGATATTGCTCATCTGATCCACGTCGTCCACCATCATCTGGTGTAACCATTTGATGACCTGGGTGGCCCGGAAAGGTTTTTCACCCAGGGTGACAAAATACTGTTTCAACCCTTCATGGCTGAAGTCCAGCAGGTTGGTCTTCCGGATCGGCTCAGGCGTGGTCATTGGCATTATCAGTCCCTGTAGGCGCAGGTTGACGGATCAGCGCGTGCGCGGGCAAAGACCGTCCTTGCCGAAAAAGAAGTCGATTTCAATACCGGCATTTTCCAGGCTGTCCGAGCCATGCACCGCATTTTCGTCTATGCTTGAAGCAAAGTCGGCGCGAATGGTGCCGGGTGCGGCATCCTTGGGGTTGGTGGCTCCCATCAGTTCACGGTTTCTGGTGACGGCATTATCGCCTTCCAGAACCTGAACCATAACCGGGCCGGACGTCATGAAACTGACCAGATCCTTGAAAAACGGACGTTCACGGTGGATGGCATAGAAGCCTTCCGCCTGTTTCTGACTCAGCTGCACCATGCGGGCTGCCACGATCTGCAGGCCGGCATTTTCAAAGCGCTGATAGATTTTTCCGATCACGTTTTTGGCCACGGCGTCCGGTTTGATGATGGAAAGGGTGCGCTCTTGTGCCATGATTTTTGTCTCCAGTGTCTTGAAAATGGGATATAAACTATAATGCGGCGCAATTGTATAGCCTGCATGCCCTGCAGGTAAACAGCTTATCGGGTTTTGCCCTGACCGGCTTGCCGGTGGCAGGCTATCCGGAAAAATACGCCCAGGCGGCAAAAGGCCCGGCTCATCATGCATGACTTTCATGCCGGGTCGGACGTTGCGTAAGCTTGGGCACCATGCGAAATGACCCAGAGGATAAAAATCAGATGTTATTGTCTTTGAGTAAACACGGGCTGCGAGCGGGGATGCTGCTGGCTGCCATGCTGTACGCATCCACGGCAGGGGCTAACCAGACTTCACCATTGGGTACCAACACCAATGAATTGACTGAAGAAGATGCCAGTGTTCCTTTTGTTGACCTGTTCCGTGCCGCCATGCCGTTTGAGGACGCCCGTCCCTGGCTGACCGGTAATAATGTGCAGCTGGATGCCAATGGCTGGCCGGCCCGCCTGAATGGCCAGATGGCCGGTTCGCGTTTTCTGAGCCATCTGCCGGCTGCGGCCATTCCGGCCGGCAACTATACCGTGCTTTACAACGGTCAGGGCAAGATTCAGTACGGGGGCGATGCGCGTCTGGTCCAGAGCCAGCCCGGCCATGATGTCATTACCCTGCAGCCGGGCCAGGACAACAAATACGATGCCACCCTGCGCATTCTGGAGTCCAACCCCAACGATTATATCCGTGACATCCGTATTTTGCCGCCCGGTGGTATCTGTGCCAACAACCCTTACCAGCGGGTGGCGGATGCCAGTGCCTGTCGGGGTAATTTCCAGTCTTTTGTTCAGCATTACACCCAGATACTGTTTAACCCGGATTACCTGAATTACATGAAGGATTTCAAGGTGATTCGCTTCATGGGGTTAAGCGGGGTGAACAATGACCCCGAGCGTACCTGGAATGAACGCCAGCAGGTTCCACACGCCACTTGGGGGGGTAACAAGGGCAACCGGGGGGCACCGATTGAAATCCAGATCGAGCTGGCCAACCGCCTGAATGCCCACCCCTGGTTCACCATTCCGCATGCAGCGGATGACAATTACATTCGCCAGTTCGCCCAGTTGGCCCGGCAGCGCCTGCGTCCCAACCTGCGTCCGCACATTGAGTACAGCAACGAAACCTGGAACTTCATCTTTCTGCAGGGGAACTATGTGCGTGATATGGGCATGGCCCGGCGACTGGATACCAACAAGAATCGGGCCGGTTATCGTTATTACTCCGAGCGCTCGGTGGAAATCTTCCGCATCTGGGAGCAGGTATTCGGCGGTCCCCAGCGTCTGGTGCGCATCCTGTCCGGCTGGACCATCAATGAGGAGGTGGCCAATATCGTGCTGGGCCACAAGGATGCCTATAAATATGCGGATGCCTTTGCCATTGCGCCGTACTTTTTCGGTGATCACCAGTCGATCCGTCTGGTGCGCAGCCTGAATGAAACCTTCCGCCTCATGACGGATGACAGTTACCGTTATTCCATCAATAACGTGCTGGGCTTTATTCGTAAGCAAAAAGCGATTGCCGACAAGTACGGGGTGAAACTGATGGCCTATGAGGGCGGGCAGGGACTGGTCGATTTCAAGACCACCAGTGACATGGAACCACCCAACCCGTTCCTGTACGAGGCCAACCGTCACCCCCGGATGGAGCAGTTCTACAACCAGTTTCTGGCGGGCTGGAAGCGTGAAGGGGCCACCCTGTTCATGCACTATACCGCACCGCGTACCTATCGCCGCTACGGCTCCTGGGGCAGCAAGGAATATATCACCCAGCCGCTGAGCCAGGCACCCAAGCACCGCGCACTGCTGAACTTCATTCGCAGTAATCCGTGCTGGTGGGCCGGTTGTCAGAACTGAGGCATGACTGAGCGATTGGGGAGCTGACCGAGCCCCTTGATCCTTACTTTCCCGGCCTCCCGTCCCGTAACAAGGGCGGGAGGCTTTTTTCAGGGCGGGCAGGGCTGGTGACTGGCCGACTTATCGACCTGCCAGTGGTCCGGCTTCCCGGATTTCCGGGCTGACACCGTCAGCATAACGGGCAAAGTTGGCATGAAACGCCTGAGCCAGCTGTTCGGCTTTCTGTTGATAGGCCGCCCTGTCAGTCCAGGTATTGGCCGGGTCGAGAATTTCGGCGGGGACTTCCGGGCAGCTGACCGGAACATGCAGGCCGAAGATGGGGTCCAGCCGGGTTTCCACCGTTTTCAGATCACCGCGCAGTGCCGCATTCAGCATGCTGCGGGTGTGGCTGATCTTCATGCGTTCACCGACACCATACGGGCCGCCACTCCAGCCGGTATTCAGCAGCCAGCAGGATACCCCGTGCTCACTGATTTTTTTGCCCAGCAGGTCTGCGTACACGGACGGATGCAGGGCCATGAACGGTGCACCGAAGCAGGTGCTGAAGGTGGTGGTGGGTTCGGTGACCCCTTTTTCGGTACCGGCCACCTTGGCCGTATAACCGGAGATGAAATGGTACATGGCCTGTGCCGGGGTCAGCTTCGAGACCGGTGGCAATACACCGAAGGCATCACAGGTCAGCATGATAATGTGTTGCGGGTGGCCGGCCTTGCCGGGGAACAGGGCATTGGGAATCTGGCTGACCGGATAGCAGGCGCGGGTGTTCTCCGTGACGCTGCCATCAAACAGGTCCAGTTCACGGGTCTGCTCATTCATGACCACGTTTTCCAGCACGGTACCAAAGGTTTTTGTGGTGGCGTAGATCATCGGCTCCTGTTTCGGTGACAGGTTGATGACCTTGGCGTAGCAGCCGCCTTCCAGGTTGAAAACCCCCTGGTCTCCCCAGCCGTGTTCATCGTCACCGACCAGTTTGCGCTCCGGATCGGCGGACAGGGTGGTCTTGCCGGTACCTGAGAGCCCGAACAGGATGGCGACATCACCGTTTTTACCGACATTGGCCGAGGCGTGCATGGACATGATGCCCCGACGCGGCAACAGGTAGTTCAGTACCGAGAAAATGGATTTCTTGATCTCGCCGGCGTAATAGGTGCCGCCGATCAGGACCAGCCGCCGGCTGAAGTCCAGCAGGACAAAGGTGCCGGACCTGGTACCGTGACGGGCGGGGTCGGCCTGCATTTCCGGAACGTGCAGCACGGTGAAACGCGGCTCATCGACAGCCAGGGTACGGTTGAGGTCATCCGGGCAGATGAAGATATTGCGGGCAAACAGCGAGTGCCAGGCATGCTGGGTGATGATGCGTACCGGCAGCTCATTCTGTGGATCGGCACCCGCGAGCAGGTCCTGCACAAAAATTTCCTTGCCCTTGAGGAAGCTGATCATGTCATCCAGCAGTCGTCCGAAATGATCGCTGCTGATGCTGCGGTTGACCTCTCCCCACCATACCGTGTCGCGGGTCTCTTCATCCTTGACGATGAACTTGTCATTGGGCGCACGACCGGTAAAGGCACCGGTGTTGACCACCAGGGCTCCGCCCATACCGACCCGGGCTTCCTGCCTGCGGATTGCGGTTTCAAACAGGGCCGGGGTTGACAGATTCCAGTGAATTTGTGATGCGGCTTTTAAGCCCAGCGTGTGTGCCAGATGCTCAGACAGATTTGCAATACTCATGATGTCGACAGAAATGATTGGCTTGGTGAAAGGGAAGTTGATTATAAGTTAAATTGTCGACAATAACAGGATATTCTCAATCAGTGGCAGGCTGAATTCCTGCTGCGCTTCCCGCTGGCGAATATGGTATCCTGCACAAATGGAAAATCAGTACCTTACCCCGACACGTTTTGACACGTTTGAACTTGATCCCGGCATTCTGCAATCCCTGCAGGATGCCGGTTTTGAATACTGTTCCCGAATTCAGGCTGAAAGCCTGCCCCTGAGTCTGGCCGGCAAGGATGTGACCGGACAGGCCCAGACCGGTACCGGCAAGACCGGTGCCTTTCTGGTGGCAGCGTTTCAGCGTCTGCTGAGCCAGCCGGTGGCTGATCCACAGCCCGGCCTGGTGCGTTGTCTGATTATGGCTCCCACCCGTGAACTGGCGCTGCAGATTGCCCGCGATGCCGAAACCCTGGGTAAACACACCGGGCTGCGCAGCGTGATTGTCTACGGCGGGGCCGGTTACGAGCAGCAGCGTCGCCAGTTCGAGCAGCCGGTTGATCTCCTGATCGGGACACCGGGCCGCATTATTGATTACTGGAAACAGAAGGTATTCACCCTCAGGCAGGCACAGGTGATGGTGCTGGATGAAGCGGATCGCATGTTCGACATGGGCTTTATCCAGGATGTGCGTTACCTGCTGCGCAAGCTGCCGTCACCGACCGAGCGCCTCAATATGCTGTTTTCCGCCACCCTGTCACACAAGGTGCTGGAGCTGGCTTATGAGCACATGAACAGCCCGGCCACCGTCAAGGTGGAAGCCCAATCTGTCAGTGCTGACAATATCCACGAGTTTGTCTACCTGCCTGCCAACAAGGAGAAAATTCCCCTGCTGGTGGGGCTGATCCGCAAGCTGGAACCGCATCGGGCAATTGTGTTTGTGAATACCAAGCACGGTGCCGAGCGTATCGAGGGCTACCTGCTGGGTAACGGTATCGGTGCTGCCCTGATTTCCGGTGATGTGCGCCAGAAAAAACGGGAGCGGTTGCTGAAGGAGTTTGCCGAGGGCAGGCACCAGGTACTGATTGCCACCGATGTAGCGGCCCGCGGGCTGCATATTCCGGATGTATCGCATGTCTTCAACTTCGACCTGCCACAGATTGCCGAGGATTATGTGCACCGTATCGGGCGCACCGCCAGGGCAGGGGCTTCGGGTGAGGCGCACAGTTTTGCCTGTGAGGATACGGCGTTTTATCTGCCCGAAATTGAGGAGTATATCGGCAAGTCGATTCCGGTGGTTGCCATTGAACCCGTGTTGTTGCCGGCACTGGAGCGACCCAAGCGCATTCAGCGGGAGCGTGTGGAGGGTGGTCGGCGGCGGCATGCCGGCGGCGGTGGCAGCCGTCGTGAGGGCGGGCGGGACAGTCGGCGTGAGCATCGGCCCCGGAGTGAAAACCGTGCGGGTACCGGGGGTGGGGAGCGCCGTTCACGGCCATCCCGGCGTGGCCAACAGGGGCCGGAGGCACCCGCTGCCGATGGAGTGACCGATACGGCAGTGGTGGCTACAGCCCCATCCGCGCCCGTTTCCTCCACGACCACACCGACGGTGGAAGTGATGGTCTCCCTGAACCCGGCCAATATTGCCGGTGATGCCAATCCCCCCGTGATCGGCGGGGCAGCAACTGCGGAGGATGGCAGCAGGAAAAAGCGTCGGCGACGTCGGACCCGGTCCAAAAATACCGGGGATGGCAGTGCACCGGGTGCCGTGGCAGGAAATACCCCGAGCTGAACCCGGGCAGGGTTTCATCATCCGGCCATCACGGGCCGGTCATATCCGCACGGTGATTATCGGGTTTTTGCTTATCAGGTTTTAATTATTATCCAGCGCAACAGGAGAATGCAGGAATAATGTCCAGGGTATTGATCATTGGGGCCGGAGGGGTCGGGCAGGTGGTGACCCGCAAGTGTGCGCAGTTGCCGGAAGTGTTTTCCGATATCACACTGGCCAGCCGCACCGAGTCCAGATGCAAAGTCATTGCCGCCCAGCTGGAGCGTCCGATCCGGACTGCACGGGTGGATGCGGACAAGGTGCCGGAGCTGGTAGCCCTGATTCGGGAGGTTCAGCCTGAGCTGGTGATCAATGTGGCGTTGCCATATCAGGACCTGACCATTATGGATGCCTGTCTGGAGACCGGGGTGCACTACCTGGACACTGCCAATTACGAACCGCCCGATGTGGCAAAATTTGAATACAAGTGGCAGTGGGCCTATCAGGAGCGCTTTGACAAGGCCGGGCTGATGGCGCTGCTGGGGTGTGGTTTTGATCCCGGTGCCACCAATATTTTCACCGCCCATGCGGCCAAACATTATTTCGACGAGATTCACACGCTGGATATTATCGATGTGAATGGCGGTGACCATGGTTATCCGTTTGCCACCAATTTCAACCCCGAGATCAATATCCGCGAGGTTACGGCAGAATGCCGGCATTGGGAGAACGGCGGCTTTGTCACCACACCGCCCATGTCGCTCAGACAGTCTTTTACCTGCCCGGATGCTGTCGGTACCTACAATATCTACCGTATGTACCACGAGGAGCTGGAGTCGCTCAGCAAACACTTTCCAAGCCTGAAAAAAGCCCAGTTCTGGATGAGCTTCGGGGACAGTTATCTCCAGCACCTGGAGGTGCTGGGCAATGTCGGCATGACCGGGATTGAGCCGGTGACATTTAATGGCTGCCAGATTGTTCCGATCCAGTTCCTCAAGCACCTGTTGCCGGATCCGTCCTCGCTGGGGCCGCGTACCGTGGGCAAGACCTGTATCGGCTGTTATGTCACCGGTATCCGGGATGGCCGCCGGCACAGCGTGTTCATCTACAATATCAAGGACCATCAGGATTGCTACCGTGAAGTCCAGTCCCAGGCCATTTCCTATACCACCGGGGTGCCGGCCATGATCGGTGCCAAGCTGATGCTGGAAGGCCGCTGGATGCAGAAAGGGGTCTGGAATGTGGAGCAGCTGGATCCCGATCCGTTTATTGCCGATCTGAACCGCTACGGCCTGCCGGTTCAGGTGCTTGAAAATCCCGACTTCAATTTGGTGTAGATAAGCCCCATGATAGCCAGCCATACGTTCGCGCATTTTGATGCGCGTCGCGCCCCTTCGCCCTGCTATGTGGTGGATGAGGTGGCACTGGAGCACAACCTGCGCATTCTCAACCGGGTACAGCAGGAATCGGGAGCCAGGATTCTGCTGGCCCTGAAAGCTTTTTCCATGTTTTCTCTTGCCCCGCTGATCAGTCGCTACCTGTCCGGTACCTGTGCCAGTGGTCTGCACGAGGCCCGTCTGGGGGCTGAGGAGTTTGGCGGGGAACTCCATGCTTTCAGTGCCGCCTTCAGTGCCCCGGAACTGGAAGCAATTCTGAAGCTTGCCGATCATGTGGTGTTTAACTCCTTCAGCCAGTGGCAGCGGTTCCAGCCCCTGATCCGTGCCGCCAGAACCGTGCATCCGCAGCTGTCTTTCGGTCTGCGCATCAATCCGGAGCACTCGGAAGGTGCCGTGCCGCTCTATGACCCCTGTGCACCCGGTTCCCGCCTGGGGATTACCCGCGCCCGGTTTGAGGGCCAGTCTCTGGAAGGGATTTCGGGCCTGCACTTCCATACCCTGTGCGAACAGTTCTACGCCCCGCTGGCACGCACACTGGATGCGGTGGAAGCGGCGTTCGCTGACATACTGCCGACGCTTGACTGGGTCAACTTCGGTGGTGGACATCACATCACCCATCCGGATTATGAGCTGGATGCCCTGATTGCACGTCTGCAGATGTTTCAGGAACGCTACGGGGTGCAGGTCTATATGGAGCCGGGTGAAGCAATTGCGATCCGTACCGGCGTGCTGGTGTGCGAGGTGCTGGATCTGACCCGCAACAGCGGTGTGGACATTGCCATTCTTGACACTTCAGCAACCTGCCACATGCCCGATACCCTGGAAATGCCCTACCGTGCCCATGTGATCGGCTCGGGCCTGCCGGGGGAGAAAGCCCATACCTACCGTCTGGGGGGGCAGACCTGCCTGTCCGGGGATGTGATGGGGGATTATTCCTTTGACGAGCCGCTGCAGGTGGGACAGCGCCTGCTGTTTGATGACATGGCACACTACACCATGGTTAAGACTTCAACCTTCAATGGCATCAACCTGCCGTCACTGGCACTTTGGAATTCGGATACGGACCATTTTCGGGTGGTGCGTCAATTTGGCTACGAAGACTTCCGGGGGCGGCTGTCCTGATCAATGTCAACAAAGTGCCTCAGTACCAGCAGCGGTACCAACCGTGGCGGGTGCTGACTTCCAGCGGGGTCTCGTAAAGGGCGGACAGGTGTTCTGCGGTCAGCACCCGTGCCTTGGGACCGTCGGCCAGGATTTTCCCGTCTTTTAACAGGATGACGCGTTCGATTTCCGGGATTACCTCTTCGATGTGGTGCGTGGTGATGATGAGGGCGCGCTGGCTGCGGGCAAAACCGCGCAGCAGGCCCAGCAACTGTGCCGTGCCTCCCATGTCCAGACCGGTGGTGGGCTCATCCAGAATCAGGGACTCCGGCTCATGCACCAGTGCCCGTGCCAGCAGCAGGCGACGTTTCTGGCCGGTGGACAGGCGCTGGTACATCTGCTGCGCGTAACCGGCCATGCCAACCTGTTCGATGAAGTTTCGTGCCTTGTCGAGCTGTTCCGGGGTGGGGGCCAAGTGGCCATGGGCACCGATGGCACCGAAAAAACCGGAGACGACCACATCCAGCGCATTGGTGTAGGGGGTATAGTCTTCCTGCAGGTCCAGGGAGACAAAACCGATCCGGGCACGCATGGCCCACAGATTGAAATGCTGCTGCCCGAACAGGCGTAACCAGCTGCCCTCCCGGTCCACCGGATAGAGTTCACGGCTGATCAGTTTCAGCAGTGTGCTTTTGCCAGCCCCGTTCGGCCCCAGAATGGCCACCCGCTCATCCATCTCAATACGCAGGTTCAGGTGTTCCAGTACGCGGTGTTGCTGCTGATAGGCTGTTACCTGGTGCAGCTCCAGAAAGGGGGTGGTATCAGTCGGCATGGTGTTTCCCTGTGTCGGCATTTCAGCCGGTATTCGTTTTGCTGCCCGGCGGTTTCGGGGGTATTTCCCCGAAACCGCCTGACAGGCACCTGCTGGAGCTTGGCACAAAAACGGGCTGCCCGGAAGCCTCTGGCCAGTGTTTAGCTGAAAGGCGGCAACCCGAACGACACATCATCCGAAGGACAGCCGGCCAGTTTGGACAGGTTCAGAAACGAGCCATCTGCCCTTTTGACAAAGGTATAGGCCAGATCAATGCCCTTGCCATTGACACTGATTTCCCAGGTATTCTCATAACCGGTCGGTGCCGCCCTCAGTTCCTGGACGCTCTGCATCGCGCTGCGGGCTGGTGTCGGTTCATCGCAGGGTTCGCAGTAGGCCAGGAATTCTGTCCCCGGTTTGATATGGTCCAGGGCTGCACCAGCCTGTTGCTGGCTGATGTAGGCACACTGGTCAGCCTGTGCGGTGGTGAAAAGACCCGACAGGGTAAGCAGCGCCATAGCGGTGGTCCTGGTCAGTCGCATGATGTTCCCTCGTGTTGTAACACATGATGTGCATGAATCTGTGTATGGGTTGATGATACCGGTATCACTGCCATTGGACTTCATCCGTCGGTGGAAGTTGTGTATGGTCAGGCAGAAATCAGCAGCAGGAGAAACCGGCATGTTACAGGCCAGCCAGTTAGAGTACCGTTATCAGCAGGCCGGGCAGGTGCAGCCGGTACTGAAGGGCGTCGATCTGCAACTGCAGGTCGGGGAGAAAGTGGCCCTGGTTGGCAGCAGCGGTTCGGGGAAATCCACCCTGCTCAACCTGTTAGGTGGGTTGGAACGTCCGGCAGCGGGCACCATCCAGCTGGATGGCCAGCAGTTTTCCGCCCTGATGGAACCTGAGCTGACCCTGTTCCGGCGGGCGCATATCGGCTTTGTCTACCAGCAGTTCAACCTGATTCCGACCCTGACGGTGGCAGAGAATATTCGTCTGCCGCTGGAGCTGCTGGGGGTGTCGCAGACCTTGCAGCAGCGGAAGCTGGAAGACTGGCTGGCGGCGGTGGACCTGTCGGGGCGTAAGGAGGACTTTCCTGACCGGCTTTCCGGTGGTGAGCAGCAGCGGGTGGCGATTGCACGTGCCCTGATTCATGAGCCGAAGCTGGTTCTGGCTGATGAGCCGACCGGGAATCTGGACCTGCAGACCGGGGAGCGGATACTGGCGCTGCTGTTTGATCTGGCGCAGGCCCGCAGCCAGACCCTGCTGGTGGTGACGCACAGTCAGGCGGTGGCCGGGCGTGCCGGACGCCAGCTGTGCCTGCGGGATGGTGTGTTGCTGGCGGGCGGTGGCAACAGGGCCTGGTAGGTGCTGCAACCGGACTGGTGCCGGTTTGCTGCCAGGTTTCGGCATTTGCAGGATTCCCGTGCTGCAGTAGAATCAGGGCAGGTATTTTTCGGAGGAACCCGTCATGAACGACAAACCTGCTTACCCTGCGACCCATTCCGATCCTGACCAACCGTTACGCAGCGTACTGCAGCCGAATGGTGTGCTGTACCTGACCCTGAGCCGTGCCCGCCAGCGCAACTGCCTGTCGGAGGCGGTACTGGATGCGCTGCAGACGGCACTGGAGACGGCTGAAGCCGATCCGGCCTGTCGGGTGATTGTACTGGGTGCCGAAGGGCCGGCATTCTGTGCCGGGCATGACCTCAAGGAACTGACGGCAGCCCGCACCCGGGGGGATGGTGGCCGGGCCTATTTTGCCGACATCATGAGTCGTTGTGCGCGCATGATGCAGACCATCGTGCATCATCGTGTACCGGTAATTGCTGCGGTGCAGGGTATTGCCACGGCTGCCGGTTGCCAGCTGGTGGCCAGCTGTGATCTGGCTGTGGCCAGTACGGCAGCCCGTTTTGCCACACCGGGTGTGCATATCGGTCTGTTCTGTTCCACCCCCATGGTGGCACTGTCGCGCAATATCTCGCGCAAGCATGCCATGGAGATGTTGCTGACGGGGGACTGGGTGGCGGCGGAGCGGGCAGCAGCAATTGGCCTGATCAATCAGGCTGTGGCACCCGAGGCGCTGGATGGCAGTGTGCAGGCACTGGCGGATACGATTGCCTCCAAATCCTCCATGACCCTGAAAACCGGCAAGCAGGCATTCTATCGCCAGCTGGAAATGGGGCTGGCTGAAGCCTATGCGTATACGGCGGACGTCATGGTGGAAAACATGCTCAAGGCCGATGCCGAAGAGGGCATCAATGCCTTTGTCGAGAAGCGCCAGCCACACTGGCGTGATGCCTGAAACCGAGCGATTACGTCAGTGCGGTTTGCAGGCCGGTGTAACCGTGCTGCCATGCTGTACCGGCATACCTGGAGGAACAAACAAGATGACCCAAGCCTACCTGAGTGGACTGGACAAGAACCCGGCCAACTATCAACCCCTGACACCGCTGAACTACCTGGCCCGTTCGGCCAGCGTGTTTCCGGCGCATACCGCCATTATTCATGGCCGCCAGCACACTGATTATCTGACCTTTTACCGCCGCAGCTGCCAGCTGGCTTCGGCCTTGAGCCAGCGCGGGATCGGCCGGAATGATACGGTATCGGTGATGCTGTCCAATACCCCGCCGATGCTGGAGGCGCATTACGGTGTCCCCATGTGCGGGGCAGTGCTGCATTCCATGAATACCCGTCTGGATGCTGCGATTATTGCTTTCCAGCTTGATCATGCCGAGGCGAAGGTGCTGATCACGGACCGTGAGTTTGCGCCCACCATCAAGGCAGCGCTGGAATTGTGTACGGTCAAGCCACTGGTGATCGACTATGATGACCCCGAATTTCCCCAGAACGGTGAGCGTCTGGGGATGCTGGATTATGAGGACTTCATTGCCGGAGGTGACCCCGAGTTTACCTGGCTGCGGCCTGAGGATGAGTGGGATGCCATCTCGCTCAATTACACCTCCGGTACCACCGGCAATCCCAAGGGTGTGGTCTATCACCACCGGGGGGCTGCCCTGCTGGCCCAGGGTAATGCCCTGACGGCATCCATGCCGCGCCATGCGGTTTATCTGTGGACCCTGCCGATGTTTCACTGCAATGGCTGGTGCTTTCCCTGGACCCTGTCGGTGGTGGCCGGTACCCATGTCTGTCTGCGCTGGGTGCGCCAGCAGCCCATGTGGGATGCACTGGCGGACCATGGCGTGACCCATCTGTGCGGTGCACCGATTGTCATGTCCACGCTGCTGTCCGCGACCCCGGAAGAGCAGCGCAGCTTCAGTCAGCAGGTGGCGTTCATGACCGCTGCAGCACCACCACCGGAAGCGGTGCTGGCGGCGATGAAGGAGTCCGGTTTCCATGTCACCCACCTGTACGGGCTGACGGAAACCTATGGGCCGGCAGTGGTAAACGAGTGGCATGCAGCCTGGGACCAGCTGGATTCTGCCGGGCAGGCAGCCCGCAAGGCACGTCAGGGGGTGCGCTATGTGGCACTGGATGGCCTGAGTGTGCGTGATCCCGAGACCATGGAAAGCGTACCGGATGATGGGAAAACCATCGGTGAGGTCATGTTTCAGGGCAATGTGGTCATGAAGGGGTATCTCAAGAATCCTGCCGCGACCGGAGAGGCTTTTGCCGGGGGCTGGTTTCATTCCGGTGATCTGGGGGTCATGCATCCGGATGGTTATATCCAGCTCAAGGACCGCTCCAAGGATATTATTATTTCCGGTGGTGAAAACATCTCCTCCATCGAGGTGGAAGATGCACTGTTCAAGCACACTGCCGTGGCGGCGGCAGCTGTGGTGGCGATGCCGGATGAAAAGTGGGGAGAGCGTCCCTGTGCCTTTGTCGAGCTGAAAACCGGGAAATCCGCCACGGAGCAGGAGCTGCTGGACTGGTGCCGTCAGCATCTGGCCGGTTACAAGCTGCCCCGGAAGGTGGTATTTGAGGCGCTCCCCAAAACCTCGACCGGCAAGGTGCAGAAATACGTGCTGCGGCAACGGGCGCGTGAACTGGGGCCGGAGGCTGGATGAACTGCTGCAGTGCTGATCGCCGATGCTGAATTCCCTGTTGCTGCGTGCCAGCTGGCGGTTTTTCTCACACCATCCTTGGCAGTTGTGGCTGACCCTGCTGAGTATTGCACTGGGTACGGCAGTCATGGTGGCGGTGGATATTGCCAATCAGAGTGCCCGCCATTCTTTTGCACGCTCGGTCAATGTACTGAGTGGCACCCTGACGCATGAACTCACCGCTGCTGATGGCCTGATTCCCGATGACTTTTATCGTCAGTTGCGGGTGGAGTGGGGATTCCGCAGCGCCGTTCCGATGGTCCGGGTGCCGGTCGCGGTGCAGGGGCTGGAGTATACCCTGTTGGGAACCGATCCCTTTGCCCGTGCGCCGACCCAGGCTGACGGTACGCTGCTGGGGGAGGGTACGGATGTCCGCACCCTGCTGCTGGCGGCGGATGCCGTGCTGGTACCGCAGGCGCTGGCTGAGAAATGGGGAGTCGGCGTCGGGCAGGAACTGGATGCAGAGATTCACGGGCAAGTACGCCGCCTGCAGGTGGCCGGGCTATTGCGCGGTGCTCAGGATGGCAATCTGTTGTTGGCGGATATTGCCGTGGCACAGGCCCTGGCAGCGACCGGGGCTGAGCACGGGCAAGCTGCGGGGCTGACGGCCATTCGCCTGCAGCTGGAACCGGATGCCGTGCCCGCACTGAGTGCCCGCCTGCCACCGGGAATAACGCTGGAGCCGATTGCGCGTCAGCAGCAGGTTTTCGACCAGATGACTGCCGCCTTCAGTACCAATCTGACGGCCATGAGCCTGCTGGCGGTGCTGGTTGGCAGTTTTCTGGTCTACAATACCATGACCTTTTCCGTGCTGCAGCGACGTCAGCATTTTGCCATCGGACGCATGCTGGGTGTCACCGGGGCCATGTTGTTCCGGCATCTGCTGCTGGAGGCGCTGGTACTGGGTGTCGCAGGCAGTGTTCTGGGGCTGGGGCTGGGCATTCTGCTGGGGCAGGGCCTGCTGGTGCTGGTGACACAGACCCTTTCCGACCTGTATGTGGAAGTAGGCCTGCATGAGCTGCTGCTCACCCCCGGTCAGGCTTTGCGGGGTGCCGGGGTAACACTGGGTGTGGTGGTGCTGGCCACGTTGGCTCCGGCTCTGGAGGCGGGTCGGGTTTCGCCGTTGCAGGTCCAGCGGCGTTCAGGGCTGGAGCAGCTCGGGTATCGGCTGGGTAACCGCCTGTTGCTGGGCGGGCTGGGTATCATGTTGCTTGGGGGCGGGCTGATCCTGTTGTCCGAACGCAGTCTGATGCTGGGCTTTCTGGGCCTGTTTGTGCTGGTGTTGGGCTACGGTTTGTGCCTGCCACGCCTGTTGCAGGGCCTGCTGGCCTTGCTGCTGCGCCTGTTGCAGCGGGCCGGTTTTCGCTCGCGCTTGCTGGTGCGCGGGGTGGAGGCCAATCTCAGCCGTACCAGTCTGGCGCTGATTGCGCTGTCGATGGCGGTAGCTGCCACGGTCGGGGTCAGCCTGATGATCGGCTCGTTCCGGGCCAGTGTGGCAGACTGGCTTGGGGTGACGCTTTCCAGTGATCTGTATGTCTCCGCTGTGAGCCCGGATGAGGCCCATGTCAGCGGTGATCTCGATTCACGCTGGCTGGCACGGGTTCAGGCGCTGCCGATGGTGGCATCCGTAACCACAGGCCGCCGGGTCAGGCTGAAGGTGGACGGGGTGCCGATACCGGTGCTGGTCACGGAGCCGGGGGCACACAGTCGCCAGGGCTATGATTTTATTGGTCAGGATGCCCAGGTGGGCTGGGACCGGTTTGTACGGGGTGAAGGGGTGTTGGTATCGGAACCTTTTGCCTACCACCGGGGGCGACAGGTGGGGGATGGCGTGCGCCTGGATACCGCGCTGGCGGGTGAAGTCACGCTGCCGATACTGGGGATTTTCCGGGATTACAGCGCCACCCAGGGCATGCTGGTGCTACCGCAGCGCCTGTATGCGCGTTATCAGGAGGATCACGGGATGACCTCGATAGGGATGGTGCTGCAGCCGGGGGCGGATGCCGTGGCCGTGCAGCAGCAGCTGGAATCCTGGGTTGGTGAGCTGGCCTTGCCGGGACAGCGTATGGTGGTGCGTTCCAATCAGGCCATCCGGGAGCGTTCACTGCAGGTGTTTGACCGTACTTTCGCCGTGACGCAGGTGTTGCGGGTGCTGGTGATTATTGTCGCCTTTGTCGGGGTATTCAGTGCCCTGATGGGACTGTTCCTGGAGCAGGGGCGGGATTATGCCGTGCTGCGTGCCACCGGCCTGACGCCGGGCCAGCTGCGCGGGTTGGTCACGGGACAGGCGGCCCTGATCGGCCTGCTGGCCGGGTTGCTGTCCCTGCCACTGGGCGGGCTGTTGTCACTGGTACTGATTGACATTATCAACCTGCGCTCCTTCGGCTGGACCATGCAGCTGCATTTTTTCCCGCTGGTACCCTTGCAGGCCCTGATTCTGTCCCTGCTGGCGGCATTGGTGGCGAGTGTGTATCCGGTGTACCGGATCGGTGCCATCAGTGTGGGCGGGGCCTTGCGCGGTGAGTAGGTTTTTGTGTTTGCCCCGGACTCGGGTACTCTGTAGTACATCGCAAGGCATTCGGGACAGGCAGAGGTGCAGAGATGGCAGCACGGAAATGGGAAACGGTCGCTGACTGGCTGCGTGCAGTGGCGGTCAATGAGCGTGTGGAGCTGATCAACGGCGAAATCGTCCAGCGCCCGATGGCCCGGTTTGCGCATGCCCGGGTACAATCCGGCCTGTCGGACGAAGTTTCGCCATTCCGGCGGTGCAAGGGGGAGGGGGGCTGGTGGATTGTGACCGAAATCAGTGTGCGTTACAGCGAGCACCATTGTCCGACTCACGATCTGGCCGGGTGGCGCAGGCAGCACATGCCCGAGCCACCGAGCGGTGTTGTGGCGGTACGGCCTGACTGGGTGTGTGAGATTACTTCGCCGGGACATGAAAGCAAGGATCTGGTGATGCACCTGATGCGCCTGCAACGCTATCAGGTACCTTACTACTGGGTCATTTCCCCCGAGAGCAAAACCCTGATTGCTTATGAACTGGCCGGAGAAAACTATCGGGTCATTTTTTCCTGCGAGTGCACCGCGCCAGGGGATTGCCGGCAGCTTTTCATTCCTCCCTTCGATGCACAGGGGATTGATCTGGGGTATGTGTTTGGGGGGGAGTGATCTGCCTGTTTTTTGGGTTTATTTGCTGTTGAAGAGTGGATGGCCGCTACAATGAGTCGGAAGGTGGATAACCCATTGTTTTTCTGTAATACAGGCTGGATGAATTGGTATGAAGGGCTGGAAGGGCAGGCAGACCGTTTAATCGGCGGTGGCAGTTTTGTTGACGAAAATGGCTGGGGTGGGGAGGTTTGCAATTTTCTGGTGGCTGATGACGGCTTTGTGTACGGTTATGTGGAAACCGGCAAAGGTGATGTCGACAGGAAAGTTTCTTTGGAGCGATTAGGTGGGGGTGGGCACTCTGTTTCTGGTGTTGATGTGGTCTGGACTGCGAAGAATCCATCGACTGGAGGGCGTTATGTTGTTGGATGGTATAAAAATGCAACGGTTTTTCGTGAGCGTCAGTTTTTCTCTGAAGCCGTGTCTGAACAACATCAGCGGGATGATCTGAAGTCATACCGGATTCGGGGTTTATCGCAGAATTGTGTCAGGCTGGATGTGAAACAGCGTCAGGTGAGGATGGGAAGTGGTACCGGATTTATGGGGATGACCCCTTGGTGGTATCCACCTGAAAATGCTGTTGGTGAAGTGAGAGAGTTTGTAGACCAGGTACGAGGGTTGCTGGAGACAGTAGCTGCTGGTCTTGATGGGCAGGTGGAAAAAACACTCAGGATGCCCAATACGCCTGCTGCGGCATCCAGTCCCTATGTGCGATATATTCAGGCACATGAGGTGACGGTTTCTCCTGAGCATCATAAATTACAGCAGGCTTTCGAACACTTTCTTCAGCGAAAGGGCTTTAAGGAAATCAAGTCGGATATGGCGAGTGTTGATGTTCGCTTCAGGGATGAGGGGGAGCTGGTGCTGGCCGAGATCAAGCCCTGCACGCCGGATAATGTGCGTTTCGCTATCCGTACTGCCATGGGGCAGCTGCTGGATTATGCACAGAAAGAACAGGCACCCTGGTTGTTGATTGTAGTTGGTCATGAGCCAGAGCAGCTTGAGCAGGATTTGGCGTTGTCAAATGGTTTCGGCCTGGCTTTTCCGGTGCGACGGGGATTTTCCCTGATCTGGCCAAAGTAGTCAGGAGATTCTTTTGGGTTGGCAAATGGGTATGTTACCCGTCGGTTGTCGGCCTATTCACCCAACTTTTTCCAACGCTCCTTTTGCCCCCTGCCAAGTTGTGAAATAATCGCGTCTTTCTCTGGCCAGTGTTACACGAAGGAGTAACCGCATGGATGACAACAAGAAAAAAGCCCTGGCAGCGGCTTTGGGGCAGATTGAGCGCCAGTTTGGCAAGGGTGCCGTCATGCGCATGGGGGATGCGGCGGCAGTGCGTAATATTGAAGCAGTTTCGACCGGCTCCTTGACGCTGGATATTGCGCTGGGCATTGGGGGCCTGCCCAAGGGGCGTGTGGTCGAGATTTACGGGCCGGAGTCTTCCGGCAAGACCACCCTGACCCTGCAGGTCATCGCCGAGTGCCAGCGTCAGGGCGGCACGGCGGCATTTGTGGATGCCGAACATGCGCTGGACCCGGTGTATGCGGAAAAGCTGGGCGTAAACGTGGATGATCTGTTGGTGTCCCAGCCTGATACCGGTGAGCAGGCGCTGGAAATTGCCGACATGCTGGTCCGCTCCGGGGCGGTGGATATTGTGGTGGTCGATTCGGTGGCAGCCCTTACGCCCAAAGCCGAAATTGAAGGCGATATGGGGGACTCGCATGTGGGGCTGCAGGCGCGTCTGATGTCTCAGGCCCTGCGCAAGCTGACCGGCAATATCAAGCGTTCCAATACGCTGGTGATCTTCATCAACCAGATCCGCATGAAGATTGGGGTCATGTTCGGCAGCCCCGAAACCACGACCGGGGGCAATGCGCTCAAGTTTTATGCCTCCGTGCGCCTTGATATCCGCCGTATCGGTGCGATCAAGAAGGGGGACGAGGTGATCGGCAGCGAAACCCGTGTCAAGGTGGTCAAGAACAAGGTAGCACCACCATTCAAGCAGGCCGAGTTTGAGATTCTGTATGGTGAGGGCATTTCGCGCGAGGGCGAACTGCTGGAGCTGGGCGTCAAGTTGGGTCTGGTGGGCAAGGCTGGAGCCTGGTACAGCTACAATAATGACAAGATCGGGCAGGGCAAGGATAATGCGCGCCTGTACCTCAAGGAACATCCGGAAGCGGCAGCCGCCATTGAGCAGGCCATCCGCGAGCAGGCGCTGAACCTGCCGGTATCTTCTGCTTCTGATGAGGAGACTGCCGACCCCGAGGTTGTGGATGACTGATGCCGGCGTCAGCCAGCCCTGAGGGGATGTCGCAAGCCAGGGCAACAGCCATTGGCCTGTTGGCACGACGTGAGCACAGCCGTCAGGAGCTGGGGCGGAAAATCCTGCTGCGGCATGTGCTGACGCAGGGAAGCCTGGAGCAGTTGCTGGATCAGCTGGAACAGGCCGGTTATCTGAGTGATGAGCGTTATGCACGGATGGTGCTGCGCTCGGCACAAGCCAAAGGGCAGGGGCCGATGAAAATTACCCATGCCCTGCGGGAAAAGGGTGTCAGCAGTGAGTGCATCCGTGTGTTGATGGATGCGTGCGGGACGGACTGGCTGGCGCTGGCCCGGCAGCAGCGTGAGCGCCGGTTCGGTACCGATACACCCCGTGATTTCAAGGAACGCGCCCGCCAGTCAAGGTTTCTGGCCGGGCGCGGTTTTTATGTCGATACCATTAATGCGGTTTTCCATGAAGAGTGCTGAAATACGACAGAAGTTCATTAACTTCTTTGAAGAGCGCGGGCATGAACATGTCCCGTCCAGTTCACTGGTGCCCGGTAATGATCCTACCCTGCTGTTCACCAATTCCGGCATGGTGCAGTTCAAGGATGTTTTCCTCGGACTTGAAAAGCGCCCTTACCAGCGAGCGGTCACATCGCAGCGCTGCGTGCGTGCCGGGGGCAAGCACAATGACCTGGAAAATGTCGGCTATACCGCCCGCCATCACACTTTTTTCGAGATGCTGGGCAACTTCAGCTTCGGCGATTATTTCAAGCGTGATGCCATCCGGTTCTGCTGGAACTTCCTCACGGAGGTGCTCAAGCTGCCCAAAGAGAAACTCTGGGTGACGGTCTATGCCGAGGACGATGAGGCTTTCGGTATCTGGACTCATGACATTGGCTTTCCGACTGAGCGCATCAGCCGGATTGGTGACAATAAAGGGGAGCGATACGCCTCTGACAACTTCTGGCAGATGGGTGATACCGGTCCCTGCGGACCCTGCTCCGAAGTGTTCTATGACCACGGTGAAGGCATCTGGGGCGGGCCGCCCGGCTCGGCGGAAGAGGACGGCGACCGCTACATTGAAATCTGGAATCTGGTATTCATGCAGTACGAGCGTACTCGTGACGGTACCATGATGCCATTGCCCAAGCCTTCGGTGGATACCGGCATGGGGCTGGAGCGGCTGGCTGCGATTCTGCAGGGGGTGCACAGCAACTACGGGATTGACCTGTTCCAGACCCTGATCAGGGCTGCAGCACGGCTGGCTGATACCACGGACCTGGACAACCCGTCCCTGAAGGTGATTGCGGATCATATCCGTTCCTGTGCCTTCCTGGTGGTGGATGGGG
>DAOPKY010000056.1:0-29598 GCA_035391465.1 Thiolinea sp.
CGCGAATCTTATGCTTCCTGCGCCAAACTGTCAACCAGTTTTTTGCTTCCGCTTTCGATCCCGTCTCAGCACTTAACTCAACATAACTTACTGTTTTGTCAGTCGTTTTGTTTCGTCGTCGTCCTGAAGAAGTTGCGCATTATACGCACCATATCCCAACCGTCAAGCACCTTTCCCCAAAAAACTGAAATATTTTTATGGCCGGCTGGCTCTGGCCGGCAGCAGGCACCGCCAAACCGGCCAGAACACGTTTAACTTATAATAACTTACTTAAGTGTCACCTGGGCAAAGCGGTGTTTCCCTACCTGGAATACAGCCGAGGTGCCTTTGGCAAGCAGCAGCCCCCGATCCTCAACACGCTCACCGTCAATCCTGACCGCCCCCTGCCTGATCATGCGCAACGCATCCGACGTGCTGCCAACCAGCCCCGCATCCTTCAGCAAATTGGCAATCGGCAGCCCCTCGGCGCCGACAGCCAGCACAATGGCTTCCACATCTTCAGGCAGCGCCCCCTTCTGGAATCGGGCAATAAACGCATCCCGTGCCTGTCGTGCTGCCGCCTGGTCATGGAATCTGGCGATGATTTCCTCCGCCAACAGGAACTTGATGTCACGCGGATTGGCACCAGCCGCCACATCATCCTTATAGCGGGCAATTTCCCCCAGAGACCGAAAGCTGAGCAACTCAAAGTAGCGCCACATCAGATCATCCGAAATGGACATGATTTTGCCGAACATGTCATTGGGTGCATCAGTGATACCGATATAGTTACCCAGGGACTTGGACATTTTATTGATACCATCCAGCCCTTCCAGCAAAGGCACGGTCATTACCACCTGCGGCTCCTGCCCATATTGCCGCTGCAGCTCACGTCCGACCAGCAGGTTGAACTTCTGATCCGTTCCACCCAGCTCGACATCAGCCTTCAAGGCAACCGAATCATAGCCCTGCACCAGCGGATACAGAAACTCATGGATGGCAATCGGCTGGCCGGCATTGTAACGCTTGTTGAAATCATCCCGCTCCAGCATGCGTGCCACCGTATGCCTGGCCGCCAGCCGGATCATCTCCGCCGGTTTCATCGCCCCCATCCAGGCCGAGTTAAAGGCGATCTCGGTCCGATCCGGATCAAGTATCTTGAATATCTGATCCTTATAAGTGGTGGCATTGGCCTGAATCTGCGCTTCCGTCAGGGCCGGACGGGTGGCCGACTTGCCGGTCGGATCGCCGATCAGCCCGGTAAAATCCCCGATCAGGAAAATGACCTGATGCCCTGCTTCCTGAAACTGGCGCATCTTGTTAATCAGTACGGTATGACCGAGATGCAGATCGGGAGCGGTCGGGTCAAAACCGGCCTTGATTCGCAGCACCCCTCCCTTCTTCAATTTCTGCTCCAGTTCCGTCTGCACCAACACTTCATCGGTACCACGCATCAGCTCAGCCAAAATGTCAGCAAACTGCTCCATCTAACCATTCCCACTTATTGACAACAGAATTTTTTTCCCATAAAAAGGCGGCACAAGCTTATCACGAAACGCTTTTTTTTATAGCGTCATTGGTGCTCTGGCTTGTGAGCAACAGCAACACACCGTGCATCCATTTGTGACCGCACAGCAGTCAATTCAGTGTCTGTTCAGTGTTGCCTGCCTAGTCTTTTTAAGGTTTTCCGTAATTTAATTTTTACAGAAAATCGGTAAAAGGCGATGCATACAGGGAGTTATCAACATTGTTAACCAAGGGACAAACGCCTCAAGCCCAACCCCATAACAATAACAACAAATGGAATCAGGCAATGGCGCGGTACAACTTACCCGTTGGCGGTATCGAGGTCATAATCAGCGGGAGCCGATCGTCCCGCCCCGAAACGGTCACTGCCACCAGAAAACCAGGCTCAACCCCACCCAAGGCTGATATCCGGCCACCCATGGCATCCCCCCGCAATCCTGCCCCTTCCCGGCGTCATGGTCCGGCACGCTATGTCGCCAGTCGCGCCCTGATTTTCGCCGGTTTGCTGGCCGGCTTCGGCAATATTCCGGTTTACTCCAAAATCACCTCCGGTGAGGAGGACGCCAGCCTCAGTTCAGGCAGCAGCGAAGTAACAGAAACCCTGCACAGCCTGAACCAACCACTGCAACTGGATTTACCCGATCATGTGGAAACCTATACCGGTTATGCAGTCGAGGCACTGCCTTCGGCCACCATCGGCAAATGGGAGCTGCACCGCATTACCGAGGGCGATACCCTGACAGGCATCCTGTCCTCACTGAAGACCACAACGACAGCCACAGAGCTGCTGGGCAATAAGGACGTTGCCAAAACACTGGCTGGCCTGAAACCGGAAGCCAGGCTGTTTATCCAGCTCAACAACCAGGCCATCAAACAGCTGATCTACGCACCCGCAGGTCGCAATGCCTATGTGGTATCACTGCAGGACGGGCTTTTCAGCGGCAAGTGGAGCAAAGAGCTGTTTGATGAGCAACAGACTCAGATCGCTTTCACGCTGCACCATCCGTTTCATTATGATGCCAGCAAGGCCGGTCTGCCGATCTCCATCACCCGGCAACTGACCCGGATTTTCCGGAATGACGTCAACTTCCGCCGCATCCAGATCGGAGACCAGGTCAGCGTTATCTTTGAAGACTACTTCTACCAAAGCGAACGCATTTATACTGACGAAATTCTTGCCGCCGAATTCAACCACAAAGGCAATGTATACCAGCGCATCCGCTTCGCCATGGGCAATGGCTCGGTCCGCTACCTGAACCCGGAGAGTGACCTGGCGCTCAAGCAGACTGCCTTTGACCGCTATCCAATCAAGGGCGGGCGATTAAGTTCCGGCTTCGGCTCTCGACGCCACCCCATTTTCCGCTCCCGCCGCATGCATAGCGGCGTGGATTTTGCTGCCCCCAAAGACACACCGATACAGGCAACAGGTGATGGCACCATCAGCTTCGTGGGCAGGAAAGGAGCCTACGGCAATGCGGTCATGATTTCCCATGGTGGAAACATAGATACCCTTTACGGACACATGTCCGGCTTTCGTGCCGGCCTCAAGCCCGGCGATACCATCAAACGCGGCCAGACAATCGGCTATGTCGGATCAACCGGTCGCTCGACCGGCAACCATGTTCACTACGAATTTCACGTCAACGACGAGCCACAGAATCCGATGAAGGTCAAGCTGCCCGAAAAAGGCATCCTGAGCCAGCAGGAAATAAACAGCTTCCGGCGGCTGGCCAGAAATATGAACAATCAACTGTCAAGACTGCGTGAAACAGCTTCGATAGAGCGCAATATCCGGCAGCAGTTCGGCGGCTGAACCCAAATCAGCCGACAGTAGCGGGTTTGCGGCCCTGCCGCTCCCACTCGCCGACAGGCCACACTGATCAAACCTGTTCGGTCATTTATCCCGTCAAACGCGGTGCGGGCATCATGCATGCCCCACCAAAGCCACAGAATATTATCGCAACACCCCCCCTCGGGGCGGACTGCCCCCGGCTCCCGGAGGATGAAAACCAATTCGCTGTTCCTGACGCCGGGCAGTCTCAATGACTTCCGAACGGGCCATCATGTCAGCAAGGCTGATTTCCGTCAGGAATAACCGAATCTGGTTACTGAGATCCATCCACAGGTCGTGAGTCAGGCAACGCTTGCTGTCCTGGCAGTCACCCAGACCTCCGCACCGGGTTGCATCCACACTTTCATCAACAGCAGCAATAATATCGGCAATACTGATTTGTCCCGGCAGATTGTTAAGCTGATACCCTCCGCCCGGCCCCCGGATACTGGATACCAGCCCCGCCCGACGCAGACGGGCGAACAGCTGCTCCAGATAAGAAAGGGAAATTTCCTGACGCGCTGATATTTCAGCCAAAGAAACCGGCTGACTGCCATCATGTATTGCCAGATCAAGCATTGCGGTCACAGCGTACCGCCCCTTGGTCGTTAGTCGCATTTTGCAGGCTCTCCAAGTTTGCCTGCAAAATGCTAACAATAGCCGACAAAATCAGTCAAGTATCATGTTTTTTTGAGGTTTTTTTGCAAACCCGTCTCTACGCTCGTCGTGGCAGCAGAAACGCTTTTACGCAGCCACCTATTCAGCTGCCTCATCACAGGCAATCTTCTCCACCTTGAGCCTGGGCAGTTCACCCGGATCAAAACCGGCATCGAGGCGCTGCAGCTCCTGACACATATTATCCATGCGCTCATTCATCAGGTGAATATGATCCAGCAGGCGGTTTACCGTATCCGCCACCGGGTCAGGCATATCACGGGTGGCCCCATAAGCATCAAAACCCAGTTTCGCCGCCACCGCTTCGCGCCGCTTCTCTGTCACCGTGCGACGTTTCACCTCACGCCCCGGCACCCCGACGACTGTCATCTGCTCCGGCACGTCCTTGACCACGACGGCATTCGAGCCGATACGCGCACCACTGCCCAGCGTGATGGGCCCCAACACCTTGGCACCAGCCCCCACAACCACATTATTCTCCAGGGTAGGATGACGTTTGCCCGGCTTCCAGCTGGTTCCACCCAGTGTCACGCCCTGATACAGGGTGCAGTCATCGCCGATTTCTGCGGTACCACCGATGACAATACCCATGCCATGATCAATAAAAAAGCGCCGCCCGATCGTGGCACCGGGATGGATTTCAATGCCAGTGTAAAGCCGCGGGATATTGGACAGAAAACGGGCCAGCCACTTGAAACCCCGCTGCCAGAGCCAGTGATCCATGCGATGAAACAGAATGGCGTGGATGCCCGGATAGGTAGTCAGGATTTCCAGCACATTACGGGCCGCCGGATCACGGTCAAAAATGCAGTTGATATCTTCGCGAATGCGCTCAAACATGCGAATGGCTCCGGGCTTGCAGAATATTGTCAAAGTCTTATATTAGCAGAAAGCACCCTGACTGCCCGAGCTGTTTTCAGGGCTGAAATTCATTGTCCGCCTCATCCACCTCCACTCCCGGCACGGCTGCCCCCCCCACCATGCGGGTATTGCGGGTACGCAGCACAGGCTGCTGACTGGAAACCTTGCCCTCACGCCAGACAATCAGGATACCGGACAGTACCGTAATCGCCGCTCCCAGCAACACCATGCCATCTGCCGTTTCATTGAAAAACAGCAGGCCATACAGGATCGCCCATAACAGCTGACTGTACTGCATGGGAGCCACCATCGCTGCCGGCGCCCGCCGATAACCGTTCAGCACCAGCAGCTGCCCCAGCAGAGCCATGCCGCCAATCAGAAACATGACCGACAAATCCTGCAGCGGCATGGGCTGATAGACAAAGTACAGCATCCCACCGGAGACCACGATATTCATGATCAGCGGCACCAGGATCAGGGTGGCCGAATTTTCCAGGTTCCCGATCTTGCGCGAAATCACAGCCGCTGCGGCCCCACAGAAAGCTGCCAGCAACCCCAGCAGATGTCCAAGCTCCAGCCGCTCCGGCGAGGGCCGCAATACCACCAGCACGCCCACCAGCCCCAGAACAATCATGCTCCAGCGCCACATGCCCACCTTCTCCCCCAGCACCGGAATGGCCATCAGGGAGATCAGCAAGGGCGTGGTGAACAACAGCACGTAAGCCTGCACCAGCGGCAGCATGGAGAACGCCATAAAGGCAAAGCACAGACTGCCCACCATGGCCAGCGCCCGCAGAAAAACCAGCCCCGGATGCCGGGGACGCAGGGAAACTGCCCGTCCGTCCACCACTCTCGCCATGGAAAAAGGCAGATAACCAAACAACATGGCAAAGAAAATGGTCTGAAATACCGAATAGCCGGACAGACTCTTTACCAGCGCGTCATGGGCAGAAAAGACGGCAAAACCGGCCAGCGTGAACAGCAGACCGGTCATGACTGTCGATGTCGGTGAGGTATTGGTTTCAGCCATTTTTGCTGTATTCAAGTTCAGGTATCCATCATTCCGAAAAAGACTTCATGGGGCGGCAAATCAATTACCGAAGCGCGGCAGTCCCCCTGAAAGCCATGCCCACTCAGATTTTCCAGACCGGGCAGTCTGCTGTCAAAGGATTGTGCTGCTGCCTCAAGATTAAATGCACAAACCAGACTTCTGCCACCCTGCTCACGCACAAATGCCACCATCCCGTCAGGCGCATCCAGCATGCGCTGCTCTCCACGCAGCAGACAGGGCTGGGTACGGCGCCAATGAATAAAACGGCGAATACGACTCAGAACCGATGCCGGGTCTGCACGCTGCACATCCACCGCCCTCGCAGCATGCTCGGGCGATACCGGCAACCAGGGCTGCACCCCGCTGAAACCGGCATTCACGGCATCATGCTGCCATGGCATCGGCGTGCGACAACCGTCCCGGCCCTTGAAGTCCGGCCAGAAACGAATGCCATAAGGGTCCTGCAGCAGCTCAAACGGGACATCGGCTTCCGGCAGGCCCAGCTCATCCCCCTGATACATGCAGGGTGTACCACGAATACTCAGCATCAAAGCAGCAATCAGGGGAGCCTGCGTCGATGTCTGCCCCCAGCGTGTCACCACACGCGCCACATCATGATTGGTAAACGCCCAGCAGGGCCAGCCCGAGCCGATTCCGGCCTGCATGCGCTCCAGCACCGAACGTACATGGGAGGCACTGAACTCCGGAGTCATGAAGTCGAAACTGTAACCCATGTGCAAACGCCGGCCTTTCTCGGTATAGGCTGCCACGGTTTTATACATATTGGTCACGGCACCCAGCTCACCCACCGAAGTCGTGGCCGGATAGGCATCCAGCAAAGCACGCAGGCGCTCCATGAACACCAGATTTTCCGGTCGATTGATATTGTACATCGGGTTCTGCATGGCATAGGGGTTTTCCCTGCCAACCCCGTTGACCACCTCGCCGGGTGCCAGCGGCGGGTTATTGCGCAGCTGCGCATCATGGACATACATATTGGCGGTATCCAGACGCAGACCATCCACACCCCGATCCAGCCAGAAACGCACTTCATCCAGCAAGGCATCCTGTACCCGAGGGTTATGAAAATTAAGATCGGGCTGGCTGGCCAAAAAGTTGTGCATGTAATACTGGCGACGCTGCGTATCCCACTCCCAGGCCGGACCACCAAAAATCGACAGCCAGTTGGCCGGAGGGGTACCATCCGGCTGAGGATCGGCCCAGACAAACCAGTCAGCTCTGGGGTTATCCCGTGAACGCCGGCTTTCCCGGAACCAGACATGCTGATCCGAGGTATGGGACAGCACCTGGTCGATCAGAATACGGATACCCAGCTGGTGGGCACGCGCCAGCAAGGCATCGAAGTCCTCCAGTGTCCCGAACATCGGATCAACAGCACGGTAATCCGACACATCATAGCCAAAATCCTTCATGGGTGACTGGAAAAACGGCGACAACCACACGGCATCAACCCCAAGCCAGGCCAGATAATCCAGCTTTTCGTGAACCCCCTTCAAATCACCAATGCCATCCGCATTACTGTCCTGATAGGAACGCGGATACACCTGATAGATCAGTGCGCTGCGCCACCAATCAGCATCACCACCCAACTGCTTGCCCTGCAAAATTACTGTCATTTTTTCACCTGACCCCGGATTTGATCCACAGACAGGACATTAAAGCACAAAACCAAAGCGCTTTGAATCAGAATATGGTAATATTCGCACAAACCCCAGCCTGTCGACTAAAACAGGACTTACTTTGAAAGTGGCAAGGAGAAATCAGATTCTCGCCAGAAAAGGATTCATGTCGTCCAAAAGTCCTCCCTTTCCGGATGGGACTCCGGAAAGAGGAGGAAAATCAAGGATTGCAACGGTGGAATGAAAAATCAACCCCTGACTGCGCCAGGATACCCCGGCAGAATTACCCCGGAACATCCTGAAAGGATGGAGGAGACTATCAAGTCTCGACTTAGAAACCGTAGTTGAAACGCAACAGTCCAGCAGTTACCTTGTCGTTTGCACCGGCATTTTTGGACTTGGAGGTACTGAAACCAAACGTCATGGTAGCGCCACTTTCCGGGCTGAACAGCGGAATGGTGTAGCCACCATAGAGGGTATCAACCTTGGGATCAGAAGAGGTATTCCGGTCTTCTGTCGAATGCACATAAGCCGCACCCCAAGCACCCTGAATAAAGTTCAGGCCAAAGGAAGTGGTTTTGTAATCTGTCAGCTTGTCCTTACCATGCGCCACCCTGCCTGTCAACTCACCGCCGCCGACCTTGGCGCTGGCACCCAGACCGAAGCCCTGAAAATCATTGTTGGTATCACCATTACTGTCGTGGCCCTTGATGGTTTCCAGACCGGCAAAAATATTGGCCCTACCCACATCAAAGTTGATGGCGGGACGGAAACCGGTGAAATCCTCTTCACCATCCTTGCTGAACTGGGTACCCAGCTCAATATTGGCAGCACCGGCCTTGAAATGCAGGGCACCGTGCATGCGGTCGGCAGTCCGCCCGCGCAGCTTGTTGGCCTCATAAACGTTGACACCGCCAGCATGAACAATAATCGGATCTTTGCCCGCCGGAAACAGATTCATGGCCTCGAAACGGCCCAGTTGCAGATCCCAGGCATTGGAACCGAATTGCAGAAAGACATCATCATAATCGATTTCACTGTCACTGAAGCCATCATCATTCAGGTCATACTCACCAAATGGAACCATCGGCTGAACAATACCCTTGACAAACCAGTTTGCATCCCTGACCTCGCCAACAGCACTCAGTTTGGCACGACCACCATGAGTGACGGTGTCGTTATTTTCATTGTTACTGATGATTTTGACAGCATCCAGCTCAATATCACCACCAATATTGAATGTTTTTTCAGCAGCCTGTGCCGTACCAGCAAACAGGCCAACCATCCCGCAAAGAACGCTTACACAGAATTGGGTTTTCATTGCTCTCACCTATAGTTAAATAAACGCCGGCAAAGCAAATCCGCTCCGCCAAAGCAGCTTGAAAAAGGCTTTTCCACACCACAGCCCCGACAGACACCCGCCTGCAACTCATTGAATCCAGATGGACGATGGGCTTAACCTGACTCCTCTGCGCTTATTAAATCACATTTTCAAAAAACTTTGAACGTTTTTTGTAGTAAAAACACAACAAAAACTCAACTTAAAAATGAACTACAACAGCCGAGAATTTTGATAATTTTTCTTAAAAATCAATATATTAAATAAATAGCCCAGAACCATGGGCGATTAAATCACTCAAATTGATCAATAAATTGGATCAACCAACAAGCTCAATAAGACAAAGCGGTTTGAAAATTACATGCCGGCCAGTGGCGGTACTGGACCTCCTACTGACCATACCAGTATGCTAGATAGACATATAACCAGCCGGCCACAATGCCTGATGGCCGGGAGTACAAGCAAAACAGAGCCATGAGCCTTAAAGAACTATCCAGAAAACTCGGACTGTCCCAGACTACGGTCAGTCGGGCCCTGAACGGTTACCCGGAAGTGGGGGCAAAAACCCGTGAGCGGGTCCTGAAAGTCGCTGCTGAAATGAATTACCGGCCAAACCGGTTTGCCAAATCGCTGGCGACCGGCAAGTCGGGTCATATCGGCATTATTTTCCCGGTGGAGCGCAAGCTGCTGGCCACACCCCTGTTCAATGAGTTCCTGTCAGGAATTTCCCAGTTTCTGGTGGAAAAAGACATGGACCTGACCATTATGCCGGTCAAAGCGGAACAGGAGCTGCAGGCCTATCGTGCGCTGGCCAACTCCGGTCGGGTGGATGGCCTGATCCTGAGCACGCCGCAACTGAATGATCCCCGCATAGCCTGCCTGTCCGATCTGGATGTGCCCTACATCATGCATGGCCGCCTGCATCCGGACGATACCGTCAATGATCCGGGCCATGTCACCTTCCCTTATCTTGATATCGACAATCAGGGAGCCTTTGAACGCGCCACCCGCCTGCTGATTGACATGGGCCATGAAAATATTGCTCTGGTGAATGATGATCCCCACCTCACCTTTGCCCATCACCGCCTGACAGGCTATCGAATGGCACTGGAGAACTGCGGGCTGAAATTCCGGCCCGAGAACGTCTACTCGGATGAAATGACTGAGGAGCGGGGTTTTCATGCTGCCAGCGTCGCCTTGCGAAAAAGCCGCCCTCCGACGGCCTTTCTGGCCTCCAGCATTATTCTGGCGCTGGGTATCAAGCGTGCCATCCGGGAAAGTGGTCTGCGTCCGGGACGGGATGTCTCCATCATCACCCATGATGATGAGCTTCCTTACCTGCAAGCCAACAAGTTCAACCCCCCGCTGACGGCAGTCACCTCCTCCATCTGCCGCGCCGGGTATCTGATTGCCAGCAAACTGCACACGCTGATCGAATCGCCGGAACTGTACCAGCCAGCTTCCATCCAGAAAAACTTTCAGCAGGTGCTGGAAATCGACCTGATTGTACGCAACTCAACCAGTGCACGCTGATGATTAATCCGACAGGCAGAAGCAAAAAGCCCGTGCCTGCCGATCATTAATCAGTCCGGCCTGTCAGGTCTGCATGCGCCAGATCATTTCCTTCTCACGGCTGCGTACATCCTGCCCCAGCATTTCCGGCGTCACCAGTGTGATGCCTTCCTCACTGACATAGAAGCGCCTGGCATCCTCCTCCCGGTTTTCCCCGATAACGGTGCCATCCGGAATGACACAGGCCTTGTCCACCACACATTTTGACAGGCGACAGTTACGACCGACGCTGACCTTGGGCAGGATGATACTGTCCTTGACCAGCGAACGTTCACCAATGGTGGTGGCAAAAAACAGGATCGAACGTTTCAGACGGGCACCGGAGAGGATGCAACCGGCAGAAATGAGCGAATCAATCGCTTCTCCCCGGCGTCCCTCGTCATCAAACACGAATTTGGCGGGTGGATACTGAGGCTGGTAAGTCCAGATCGGCCAGTTGCGGTCATACAGGTTCAACTCCGGCTCCACCTCGCACAGCTCCATATTGGCCTTCCAGTAGGAATGGAGTGTCCCGACATCACGCCAGTAAGCCGGTTCATTGTTATAGTAGTTACGGAACGGATAGGCAATACCCTTGGCGGTATGGATATAGGTGGGAATGATATCCTTGCCGAAGTCATGGGAGGAATGATCGCTGTTGGCATCCTCGCTCAGGGACTGAAACAGAAAGTCGCGCGAGAACACGTAGATACCCATGGAAACCAGCGCGATGCCGGGTTTGCCAGGCATGGAATCCGGCCTGGCCGGCTTCTCCCTGAACTCGGTGATGTTCATGTCCCCATCGACCGACATCACCCCGAAAGCGCTTGCCTCCTCTACAGGCACCTCGATACAGGCCACGGTAAAATCCGCACCGGACTGCACATGCTGGCGCAGCATGTCGGAATAGTCCATCTTGTAGACATGATCTCCGCCCAGCACAATCACATATTCCGGATCATGACGCCGGAAGATGTCAATGTTCTGATACAGCGCATCCGCCGTTCCCTGATACCACTCCTTTTTTTCCGTGCGCTGCTGGGCCGGGATAATCTCCACGAACTCGCTCACTTCGACACGCATGAAACTCCAGGCCCGCTGCAGGTGCCGGATCAGGGAGTCAGCCTTGTACTGTGTCAGCACACCGATCCGGCGGATGCCGGAGTTGACACAGTTTGACAGGGTAAAATCGATGATGCGGTATTTGCCGCCAAAGGGAACGGCAGGCTTGGCACGGTTGCGGGTCAGGTTTTTCAGGCGTGACCCCTCGCCACCAGCCAGTACCAGAGCCAGCGTCTTCCGGGACAGGTCTCCCGCCATTTTCATGCGGTGAGGTTCTTTGGTATTGTCAGCCATCATATGTCTCCTTCCATACACAAAGGTTGTTGGCTTCTCGTTTTCTCCTCAGCACCCACCATAGCATAAATCACAGTAACGATGGATACACCAGAATCGCATCAGACCGTGGTATCAGACCCGGAAACCGGACCGGCCCGATGAGTGCACCGAAACCGGCCTGCTGATTCAAACCTGTCGGAACCACTTACTCCGGTTTATCCTTGTCATGCTTGCTGGAGACCACGGCCAGGCGAATGATATTGGTCGAGCCGGGGGTACCGAACGGAACCCCCGCCGTCACCACAATCCGGTCCCCAAGCCGGGAAAAACCCTTACGCTGCACCATACGCACGGACTTGCCCACCATTTCGGAGAACGATTCCACATCCTGGGTCTGCACCGAGTACACCCCCCAGACCAAGGCCAGCTTGCGGGCCACATGCGTGGAAGGCGTCAGCCCCAGAATCGGCACTTCACCCCGCATTCGTGCCGCCCGCAAGGTGGTGGAACCGGTACTGGTAAAAGTCACAATGGCGGAACACCGGCGGCTGGTGGCAATCTGGGAAGCAGCCATGGCAATGGCATCCGCATCCGAAGTCTCCCCCTCGATCGGATAGACTTTCAACAACTTGCGATAATAACCATCATGCTCGGTTTCACTGATGATACGCCCCATGACCTCAACTGCCTCACGCGGGTACTGCCCGGCAGCGGTCTCTGCCGACAACATAACGGCATCGGCTCCGTCGTAAATGGCTGTTGCCACATCGGAGGCCTCGGCACGGGTCGGAACCGGAGCCTGAATCATGGACTCCAGCATCTGGGTCGCCACCACCACCGGCTTGCCCCGCAGGCGCGCATACTCAATGATGCGCTTCTGGATTGATGGCACCCGTTCCGGCGGCAACTCGACCCCCAGATCGCCCCGAGCCACCATCACTGCATCGGAATAATCCAGAATGCGCGACAGGTCATCCAGCGCTGAAGGTTTCTCCAGCTTGGCCATGACGCCAGCACGACCATCCACGAGGGCACGGGCCTCCATCATGTCCTCGGCCCGCTGAACAAATGAAAGCGCCACCCAGTCCACACCCAGCTCCAGCCCGAAAGCCAGATCCCTGCGATCCTTCTCGGTCAGGGCACTGATCGGCAGCTGGGTATCGGGCACATTCACGCCCTTGCGATCAGAAATGACCCCGGCCACCATCACCCGCGTCACAATCCGGCGCTCCTCCACCGTCTGCACCTGCAGACGCAGCTTGCCATCATCCACCAGCAGGTCATGCCCCGGCTTCAGTACCGCAAAAATTTCCTGATGCGGCAGGCAGACACCCGTCTGATCCCCCTCACGCTTGTCCAGGTACAGGGTAAACGGCTGCCCTTTCTCCAGCGTCACCCGCCCGCCACCGAAAGTGCCAATGCGCAACTTCGGTCCCTGCAGGTCCAGCAGCACGCCGATGGGCCGCCCGACCTCAGCCTCGACCCGGCGGATGGTTTCCAGACGCTGCTGCTGATCCTCATGGGAACCATGACTGAAATTGAGCCGGAACACATTGACACCGGTCTCAACCAGGCTCCGGATCATCGCCTCGGACGAGGAAGCCGGCCCCAGTGTCGCCACAATTTTGGTACGCCGATCCAGTTTGAACGGGCTTGCTACCGTAGTACTCATACTTTTCCCTCATTTCCGAGCTGCCGGCAATCACGTGCCAGCCGTTCTATTCCAGCCCAGTCGCCCGCCTCAAGCAGGGCCCTCGGTGCCACCCACGAACCCCCGACACACACCACATTGGGTAATGCCAGATAAGCAGCGGCATTGGCCGGGCTGATTCCGCCGGTGGGGCAGAAATGTGCCTGTGGCAATGGCCCATACAGCGACTTCAGCAACGCCATGCCCCCCACAGCCTCTGCCGGAAACAGCTTCAGGACATCCAGCCCCTGCTCCAGCAGGTACATGACCTCAGACCCTGTTACAGCACCCGGCAGCAGTGGCAGCTCTGCATCCTGTGCCGCCTTGAGCAGGCGCTCGGTTGCACCGGGTGAGACGATGAAATCCGCACCGGCTGCTTTGACCGCCCTGACATCCTTTTCCGTCAGCACCGTACCGGCCCCGACCACACTGCCTTCAACCTCACGCATGGCACGGATCGCATCCAGCGCCACCGGCGTGCGCAGGGTCACTTCCAGCACCGGCAGACCGCCCCGGACCAGCGCGCCCGCCAGCGGCCCCGCCTGCGCCAGCTGTTCGACCACCAGCACCGGGATAACCGGTGCCTGCTGACATACCTGTAATATTTTGCTCATTACACCATTTTCCTGCTTGTTTTCCGTTTTATCATGACTGCAGCCCGTACAGGTGCGTCAGCACCCCTGCGGTTGCCGCATCGACACCCGGTGGCACCTGGCGCATACGGATGGCAGCTTCAAGCTGCTTTGCCATTTGTTTACCCAGCTCAACGCCCCACTGATCATAGGCATTCACCTCCCAGATCACACTCTGCACAAACACTTTGTGTTCAAACAAGGCCACCAGCCGCCCCAGCGTTTCCGGGTTCAGGGTACGATAGACCAGTAACGAGGAGGGACGGTTGCCGGGAAAGCTCCGGTGTATCGCCAGTTGCGCAATGCTGTCGGCACGGGCACCAGCCTGCTGCATTTCTTCACGCACTGCCTGCTCATCCCGCCCGAAAGCCAGTGCCCGCGCCTGAGCCAGTACATTGGCCAGCAGGGCCTGATGATGCCCCTGGACATCCCCATAATCGCTGCTGACCGACGGATTGGCCGCCACCAGAAAATCCACCGGAATCACGTCCGAGCCCTGATGAATCAGCTGGAAAAACGAATGCTGGGCATTGGTCCCCGGCTCACCCCAGATCACGGCCCCGGTGGCGTGTGCCACTTCGGCACCGCTGCGGGTGATGCGTTTACCGCTGGACTCCATATCCAGCTGCTGCACATAGGCGGGAAAACGTGCCAGATGCTGGTCATAAGGGATCAGGGCCACCGTAGGGTATCCCAGTACATTGCGCCGCCAGATACCGACCAGCGCCATCAATACCGGCAGATTCTGCGCCAGTGGTGCCGTGCGAAAGTGCCTGTCCATGGTACCGGCCCCGGCCAGAAATGCCTCAAAGGCTTTAGCCCCGATAGCCATCGCCACCGGCAGGCCAATCGCCGACCAGACCGAATAACGCCCCCCTACCCAGTCCCAGAATCCGAATACCCGCTCATCATCAATCCGGTAACTGCGGGTAGCTTCCAGATTGGTGGAAACTGCCGCCAGATGTGCCCCGGCATGCTCACCCAGCGCCTGTTTGAGCCAGGCCAGCGCAGTGGCGAAGTTCTGCATGGTTTCTGCCGTGGTGAAGGTCTTGGAGGCTACAATAACCAGCGTCGTCTGTGGATCAAGCGCCGCCAGGGTATCAATGACATGTGCACCATCGACATTGGAGACAAAATGGATACGCGGCCCGTCATGCCAGGGTGACAGGGCCTGCGTCACCATCACCGGCCCCAGGTCCGAACCACCAATACCGATATTCACCACATCGGTGAAGGGCCTGCCACTGACACCGGCATAATTACCACTGCGTACCGCTTCGGCAAAAGCCAGAAAACGCTGGCGCACGGCATGCACTGCCGGCATCACCGCTTCGCCATCAACCTGCACATTGGCATCAGCCCCGTCACGCAGCGCGGTGTGCAGTACGGCACGGCCTTCCGTGAAGTTGATTTTTGCACCAGCCAGCATGGCATCCCGCTGCGACTCCACCCCGGCACTGCGCGCCAGTGCCAGCAGAGCCTGAAGGGCAGGCACATCCAGCTGTTCGCGGGAAAAATCATAAAGCAAATCATCCTGCTGCACACTCAGGGTGGTAAAGCGCTGGCTGTCTGCTGCAAACAATTCACGCAGCGGTGTCTGCTGCAAACGTGCTCCCCGGGCCCGCAAGGCTTCCAACTGCTGATCCAGACGGCTCATTGTGATTCTTCCTCCCTGTCATCAAACAATACGCTGGCACCGGCAGCGGCCAGCCCGACATGATGGCGAAAAACATGGAACAACTCACGCCCCAGACCATGATGATAATGCGCCAGATCCGCTCCCGCCGGCATGCGTCCGGCCAGGGCATCCCCCACCACGTCCAGCGTCCCGGCCCCGGCATCCAGCCGTATCCGGTCACCATCCCGAATACAGGCGATCGGCCCGCCATCCACAGCTTCAGGACTCAGGTGAATCGCCGCCGGTACCTTGCCACTGGCTCCGGACATGCGTCCATCCGTAACCAGTGCCACTTTCTGTCCCCGATCCTGCAGCACCCCGAGTATCGGTGTCAGGCTGTGCAGTTCCGGCATGCCATTGGCTTTCGGCCCCTGGAAGCGCACCACGCAGATAAAATCCCCGTCCAGCGTCCCGGCCTCAAAGGCTTTTTTGACCTCGGACTGGTCCTGGAATACCCGTGCCGGGGCTTCCACCACACGCTGCTCGGGCCTGACCGCCGATACCTTGATGACGGCTTCGCCCAGATTGCCCTGCAGACGCACCAGACCGCCACTGGGCTGAAACGGATCACTGAGCGGGCGCAGGATGTCAGGATCATGACTCTGCTTGGCCCCATCCTGCCAGCGCGCCCGACCCTCGGCATCCAGCAGGGCCTCCTGCACATAATGCCCCAGTCCCTGCCCGGCCACGGTCAGCACATCCTCATGCAGCAGACCGGCGCTCAGCAGTTCCCGAATCACAAACTGTAATCCGCCAGCTGCATGGAAATGGTTCACATCCGCCGCACCGTTCGGATAAACCCGTGCCATCAGTGGTGTGACTGCCGACAGCTCGGCAAAATCCTCCGGCGTCACGATCAGGCCCGCTGCCCGCGCCATGGCACTCAGGTGCATGACCAGATTGGTCGAGCCGCCTGTCGCATTCAGACCCACAATCCCGTTCACAAATGCACGGGCATCAAGAATCTGCCAGACCGGTGTGAACTCGCCCCCATCAGGAGTCAACTTCAACAGGCGCTGTACCCCGGCATCCGTGAGGGCATCACGCAGCGGCGTATTGGGATTGATAAAGCTGCTGCCCGGCAGCTGCAGCCCCATGAACTCCATCAGCATCTGGTTGCTGTTGGCAGTGCCATAGAAAGTACAGGTTCCAGCGCCATGGTAAGAAGCCATCTCGGCCCTGAGCAGCTCGTCACGACCGACCTGCCCCGCCGCATACAATTGCCGCACACGGGACTTTTCGCCATTGCTGATGCCGGAAGGCATGGGGCCGGCCGGCAGGAAGATGGCCGGCAAATGCCCGAAGCTGGCCGCCGCCATCACCAGTCCCGGCACAATCTTGTCACACACACCCAGAAAAATGGCGGCATCAAAGGTATTGTGGCTCAGGGCAATGGCCGCACTCAGGGCAATCACATCACGGGAGAACAGCGACATTTCCATGCCCGGCCGGCCCTGTGTCACGCCGTCACACATGGCCGGAACCCCGCCGGCTACCTGAGCGGTGGCACCCTGCTCACGCGCAGCCAGCTTGATGCGGTTAGGATAGCTACCATACGGCTGGTGTGCAGACAGCATGTCGTTATAGGCGCTGACAATACCGATATTGGGGGCACGATAAGCGGCCTGCACGCTTTTATCGGTATCCGGACTGGCGGCCACGGCATGGGCCAGATTGCCGCAGCTGAGGATGGTTTTATCACCCAGTGACGCAGCCTGCTGCATCTGTTGTTCGTAGGCAGTACGGGTTTTCCGGCTGCGCTCGCGGATACGGTCAGTCACTGCCGCAACGGTGGTATTCAATGTCATGGTTTAATCCTGATTCGGGTTTTCCAGCGCATGTCGCATCATGCCGTATAATGTACGGTCAGGCTGGCAGCATGCCGGATCAGCTGCTGCACCGGCAGCCCGCTATCCTTTCCGGTAATGAGTGCGATACCGACCTGCTCCAGCAGCGCAAGCTTTTCCGGGCCGCTAATGAGCAGGTGAATATGCTGCGCTGTCAGCAGGGTCGACAGGGTGAGGGAGATACGGGCTTCTGCGGCTCCCGGTGCCCGCATGTAGATAACGTGGGCACTGTTGTCGGGGTCCAGCCCCCGGGCCAGATTATCGCCCCCCGGAAACAGCGAGGCAAAGTGTCCGTCCGTCCCCATACCAAGCACGCAGACATCCAGCGGCAGTACATGGTAAGTGAGGTCGTGCTCCAGCAGCCCCAGCCCGCAATGGCTGCGGGATTCCCGGTACAGGGGGATGAAATTGGCACTCACCTGCTGCAGCAGGTTTTCCCGCACCAGCCGTGCATTGGAACGCTCATGGGTATCGGGAACCTGACGCTCATCGGTCAGCGTGACCCGCACATGGTGCCAGGGCAGCTCAATCCGGGCCAGTGCCTGCATGAAGGGGGCCGGCGTGGTCCCGCCCGGCACCGCCAGATGGGCCTCACTGCACGCCACAATCGCCTGCTTCAGCTCCCCGGCCACCTGTGTCGCCAGCGCATCGGCCTGCGCCTGACGGCTGTCGTAATATCGAATTTCCATCAGTTCGACTCCCTGGATTTCTGTGTGCTTTCGCGCTCGATCAGGCGATAACCCATGTCCACAACGGCATCCGGCCGCACACCCGATTCAATCGCCACACGCAGCATCTCCACCGCCCGCTGGCCAATATCATAGCGATAGGTATGCAGCGTGGAGAGGGACGGAAAGGTGTCTGCCATCATTTCCTCGCCACTGAAGCCGGCGATACCAAGCTGCTCCGGGACCCGGATACGGCGGCGCTGGGACTCAAACAGTGCTCCCAGAGCCAGGGCATCGTTATTGCAGAACACCGCATCGGCCAGCGGCTCACGACTGAACAGCTCGGCCAGCAGTACCCCGCCCAATGACACCGTGGAATGACGTGGCGTGGTGACAATCAGGCGCTCATCAAACAGCCCTGCCTTCTCCAGCACCTGCTGATAGCCCCGAAGGCGGCGCTGGGAGCGGGGGTCCATGCGCGCCCCCAGAAAGGCAATGCGGCGATAGCCCCTGTCCACCAGATGCCGGGTCATGTCGGCAGCGGCATCCAGATGGGAAAAACCCACCGCCATATCCACCACCTCCTCGCCCACGTCCATGATCTGCACCACCGGACACTGGGAAGTACGCAGCAATGCCAGCCCCGACGGTGACTGGTCCAGCCCGCTGATCACCAACCCCGCCGGGCGCTGCCCCAGAAACAGGCGTAACAGGCGCTCTTCTGTCAGTGGTGAGTAATCAGTGTTTCCCAGCTGCACGGTATACGGCGTCTGCCCAACCGTGTCATAAATACCGCGCAGCACCTCGGCAAAAATAATATTGGTCACGGATGGCACCAGTACGCCGATCACATCGGTGCGGGAAGTGGCCAGGGCACGGGCAGCGGTATTGGGGATATAGCCCAGAATCTCGACGGCCTGCTGAATACGGGCACGCACCTTGGCCGAAACCTTTTCAGGCTCCCGCAAAGCGCGTGACACGGTTGCAACGCTTACATCCGCATACAATGCAACATCCGCCAGAGTGGACTGCCGGGCTTTGCCTTTATCTTCAATGTACATAGCTATTGACAGGCATTTAATACCCCTTATCCACTCAGAGGGAAAAGTATACATTCAGATGAAAAATCATGTCAAATGAAAGCGTTTGCAAAATAATTTGCTTTTAACCTTTTCCGACTCCGGACAAACCCTGTAAGCTTGGAGGGGTGGGCTCATAATAACGCGGGTAAAACAAAAAACTGACGCAATAACAAACCATGCAGACCAGCTATCCAAATCACTCCGACACTCCCGGAATCTGAACGCCATGCCTTGCCGGTATTCAGAAGAAATTCATCAACTGAAAGCAAGGATCACCAGGCTGACACGGGCCAGAAACCGCTTCCGCACCATCACGGAGTCCCTGCAGGAAGTGGTCTGGATGTACTCCCCCGGAGCCAGACGCCTGCTTTATGTCAGCCCGGCTTATGAACAAATCTGGCAACGTCCGCTTCAGGCGCTGTACCAGAACCCTCGTGACTTTACCCTCGGCATTCACCCGGAGGACCGGCAAAGGGTGCTGGATACGCTGCAGAGACACAACGGGGAGGACTGGGACATCCTGTATCGGGTGGTGCGCCCCGACGGCAGCACCCTCTGGATCAATGAGCAGGGCAAGGGCATCCACGACCGTCATGGCAGGCTGAAATTCATGGTTGGCCGCGCCACCGACATCACCCGCACCATGGAGCTGACTGCACGACTCACTTACAGCGAAGCCCTGTTCCATTCCGTGTTCGAGTTTGCCGCCATCGGTATCGCCATTGTCGACATCCAGGGCAAGGTGCTGAACACCAACAGTTTCTTTTGTGAATTTCTGGGCTACAGCCCCGAGGAAATGCGTACCATCCACTTCCGGGATGTGACCCATCCGGATGACATTCAGCGTGACCTGGAACTGTTCGAGCAGGTGCTGAACGGACGCATGCGTTATTACCATCTGGAAAAACGCTACCTGACCCGTGACGGCAGGATCGTCTGGGGCCACCTGAGCGTCAGTTTCATCCCCCCCAGCAACACCCACCAGGGCCTGTCCATTGCCGTGGTCCAGGATATTACGGAGGAAAAACGGGCAGAAGGTGTCATCTTTGAACAGGCCAATTTCGACCCGCTGACCCACCTTCCCAACCGCCAGTTCTTCCAGCAATATCTGGAGGAACGACTCAGTCATTTCAGCTCCGGGCACCAGACCTGCTACCTGTTATTGCTGGATCTGGACAGCTTCAAGGAAGTCAATGACTCCAGCGGACACAGTGCGGGCGATTACATCCTGCAGACCATCGCACGCCGCCTGACACGCAGCGTCATGCCCCGCGACATGCTGGCACGTCTGGGAGGCGACGAGTTTGCCATTCTGGTCATCTCCCCGGCCTCACTGTCCACCATTGAATCCCTGTGCCGACGCATTCTGGAAACCGTGGCCCAGAACCTGCGCTATGGTGAACACACCTACCGTATCAGTGCCAGCATGGGTATTTCACGCGCCCCGGATGACGGTCTGGATGCTGAGCTGCTGATCCAGCATGCCGATACCGCCATGTACGAAACCAAAAAGCAGGGCGGCAACCACTTTCACTTTTTCTCGCCACAGATGAACCAGATCGTCAGGCACCGCCTGCAGGTGAAAAATGAACTGCACCAGGCGCTGGAACAGGGCGAGCTGGAGCTGTGCTTTCAGCCAATTTTCCACAACCGCACACAACGTTTTACCAAAGCCGAAGCCCTGATTCGCTGGAACCACCCGACACGCGGCCTGATCATGCCGGACGAATTCATTCCGGTGGCGGAAGAAACCGACCTGATCCGGCAGGTGGACCTGTTTGTCCTGCAACAGGGCATGCTGTTTCTGCACCGGCACCTGACAGCCCTGCCGCCGGGCTTTTCCCTGGCCATCAATCTCTCCGCCCTGGGGCTGGCATCCTCCCCGTTCCGGCAGATGTTGAATGCCTCTCCCCGCCTCGTGCCCCATCTGGATATTGAAATCACCGAGCGCGTGTACCTCAAAGGTGATCAGACCACCCAGGAAAGCCTGGACCTGATCAGGCGTCTGGGCGGGCATATCTGCATTGATGATTTCGGCACCGGCTACTCCAATCTGGCCCAACTGCAAAGCCGGTCTGCCGACCGGATCAAGATCGACAAGAGCTTCCTGCAGCGCCTGGACCCGGCCCAGCCGGAAAAAGCCCTGATCCACAGCCTGATTCCGCTGGTGCAGGCCATGGGTGCCGAAGTCGTGATCGAGGGTATTGAGACCGAAACACAGCATGATTATCTCCGCAGGTTCCCTTCAGCCTATTTGCAAGGCTACCATATCGCCCCTACCATGCCAGAAACGGCATTTCTCCACTTCATGCAGAACCAGAAGGAATAAGGATGGCGTCCGATCTGCAAACAACCCCTGAACGCAAGGCCATTGCAACCTCCACCCTGCCGGCAACCGCCTACCGGGTCAGCCTGGATACCCTGGCACCGCTGATTATGCGGCTGCTGGTCTGGGGCCTGCTGTTTGGTCTGCTGGCATTGCTAAGCTCGTTTTTCACCCTGATTTTCCTGACCTTTGTGTTCGCCTACCTGCAATCCAGTGCAGTAGACTGGCTTGGACGCCTGATTCCCCGTGTGCGCCCGCTGCGGGTGATCGGGGTCGGTGCCCTGTTCCTGATCTGTACCATTGCCATTGCCGTGTTTCTGGCTCCGCGCGTCTACGAGCAGACGGCACATTTCGCCAGCCGCTTTTCGGTCTACATGGAGCGCATGGATCAGGAACTGCTGAAACTGGCTGACCGCTATCCCATGCTGCAGGAGGCGGTTCCCGAACTGAAGCGCCCGGAGCAGCCAACCACAGGCTGGACCACCTGGCTCTATGGTGATGAACAGAGCTCGCCCAAGAGCTTTCAGGAATCGCCCACCGGTGCCGTGCTGGAGCTGCTGACCAGCAACGGCGAGCAGCAGGCCAACGGACGCGAAACCCTCAGAAGCCTGCTGGACCGCATGGCCAACCTGAGCCGCCAGGCCGCAACCATGATGGGTACCTTCCTGCTGGCCTTCCTGTTTTCCTTTCTGATCGTGCTGGACCTGCCACACCTGTCCGCCAGTGTGCGCGGGCTGGCGCATACCCGCTTGGGCTTTATCTACAACGAGGTGGCGGACAATATCTACCAGTTCGGTAAAGTGCTGGGACAAACCATGCAGGCCCAGTTTTACATCGCCTGTGTCAACACCCTGCTGACCGGACTGGGACTGGTGCTGCTGGGCATGCAGGATCAGGTCGCCTTTTTATCGGTTATTGTTTTCCTATGCAGCTTCATTCCGGTGGCCGGTGTCTTTATCAGCTCGGTCCCCATCTGCCTGATTGCCATCAATACCGGCGGCCTCAACCTGGCCCTGCTGTGTATCGGCCTGATCGTGGTGATTCACATGATCGAGGGATACGCCCTCAACCCCATGATCTACGGGGCACGCCTGCGCATCAATCCGGTCATTGTGCTGATCATCCTGACCGTGGGCGGCAAGCTGTTTCATTTCTGGGGGCTGGTGCTGGGTGTACCGGTTTGCACCTATATCTTCGGGCACGCGATCCGCTACCGCAATGAACGCAGCAAACCGATCAAGGCAGACGCCCATGCCGAACACACCGACAGCGAGTCGGAATTGCAGGAAAAACACTGACAGCCAACCCCGGCAACCTGCCGGAACAGCACCTCCGGCCAACTACCAGAGCAGGTTCAGCCCGGCATAACCACCCCAGATGCTGTCCCGGTCCACAATCGGACTGTCCGTGACGGCATTGTCCCAACCGGTCAGGTTGACACCGCCCAGTACAGTAAGATTGCGGGTCAGCGGATACTCAAGCACCAGACCGGCCTTGAGCCCGAGTGCATCCCCGGCCTGATAGGCTGGCCGGTCGGTGGTGACTTCATCCGCATCCACGCCCACATAGTAATCCGTCATATCCGCCGACAGCCACTGAAGCTCGGCAAACGGACGTACCCGGCCCGACACCAGATCATGGGCATACCGCAGTTTGGCCTGTGCCCCCTTGTGGGCCAGCATGTCCTGCCCCAGCTCCAGCGTGAAAACGCCATTACCCGCCCGCAGTGCGGTCCCCAGACGCGCATTGAGCGCCTGATCCAGCGCCTTCATATCCTTAAGCTCGGCACTGTCACCACGGTCATGGTCCCAATCGTCCAGCCCCAGCCCGAGATAAACCGCGCCGGCAGGAAACTCAAGAAATGACCAGCGCGGGCGGCTGATGGCCAGCCCGTCCTTGTTCAACAGCATGGGCCGGATACGCTGCCAGGTCTCCCCGCCGACAAAAGGCGACTGCTGCAACCGCACAACCAGGCCCATATTATCGGGCCACTTCAGCTCAGCCTGCACCCCCGATACCAGACACCCCGACAGGGCCGCCAACCACCATCGCTTCATAACGGACTCCCATGATCAATGTCCTGTCATCGTATCACTCCCGCAACCAGCTGGCAGCGCTAAATCCATGCGCGGTTCCGGCTCAGCCTGCCCCGGCAATCAGGCTCACATTCCCCCCGGCAGCCGTAGTATTCACACACAGATGGCGCTCGTGCATATAAAGTGCCGGAGCCAGCACCTCGCTCACATGACGCACAATCGGTCCGGAACGGGCCGCCAGTTTCCGGCGCAGGTCGCGGCGCTGCTGCGCGGGTACCTCCCCGACCGGCGTGAAAGCCACACAGGCCAGCTCAGGCAGGGTCGAAAGCAGCACCCAATCGGGCACGGCGGCCAGTAACACCACCTGGGGACAGGTCTGCAGCCAGGCCTGCTGCTGCCCATCCAGCCTCCCGTTGCAAACCAGTACCGGATTGCCGCAATACAGCGCCTGCAGTGCCTGCCGGAATGCGGTATCAGGATCAGGACTCAGCACCACCGTCAACCCCCGTGCATGCAGGCTGAGCAGGTTATCCTCACCTGTCGGCCCCGGCAGCTGCACCATTTCCGGCAGCTGCTGGCGGCAGGCACTGATTACGGCAGAATAATGTGCCAGCGCTTCACCCAAGGGCGGCAGACGGCCAAACACTCCTGCCGGCTGCGCCATGAGACCTGCCAGCGCCGACTCGACTTCGGCACGGGAAGCCGTGGCGGGCACCGGATCGGCAGCCACCGGGGCCGTGTCGGCAGCGGAAACTGCAGCAGCCGGACTGCTGCGCACCAGGCGTTCCAGATAATAAGGCCCGCCCGCTTTGGGACCGGTACCGGACAGCCCCTCACCACCAAAAGGTTGAGAGCCGACAATGGCTCCGATCTGATTGCGGTTGACATAAATATTGCCAACCCGCAATGCATCCACCACCGCCTGCACCCGCGCATCAATGCGGGTGTGCAGGCCGAAGGTGAGCCCATAGCCTGCTGCATTGATGTCAGCCACGACCTGCGCCAGTGCCCCCGCCTTGAAAGTGGCCACATGCAGCACCGGCCCGAACACTTCATGGGTCAGATCGGCCATCCCCTGCACCCGAATCATGGTCGGGGCAATGAAATGCCCCTGTTCGGGGACGGTGAGCCGGGCCAGCACGGCGGCCTGGTGCGCATCGATGTATTCAGCGATACTGTGTTGGGCGCGGGCATCAATCACCGGCCCCAGATCGGTATTGAACTGCCAGGGATCACCGACCTGCAGCATGGCCATACCCCCCTTGAGCATGTCCAGCACCCGCTCGGCCACATCCTCCTGTACCAGCAGCAGGCGCAGGGCGGAACAGCGCTGACCGGCAGAGCGGAAAGCCGAGGTCAGAATGTCATTCACGGCCTGCTCCGGCAGGGCGGAAGAATCCACAATCATGGCGTTCAGCCCGCCGGTTTCCGCAATCAGCACCGCATCCGGATCACCGGTTTCCGCCATGGCCGTTTCAATGCGTTTGGCGGTGGCGGTGGAGCCGGTAAAGACCAGTCCCTGTATCCCCGGGTGACCCGACAGCGCCGCCCCGATCACGCCCCCGGTACCGGGCAGAAATTGCAGAGCCGCCACCGGAACCCCGGCCTCATGCAGCAGTCGGACGGCCAGATGGGCAATCAGGGGCGTGGCTTCCGCCGGTTTGACCAGGACGGTATTGCCGACTGCCAGTGCGGCACTGAGCTGGCCGGTAAAAATTGCCAGCGGGAAGTTCCAGGGCGAGATACAGGCCACTACCCCAAGGGCTGGCCGGTCATCGGCAATGCGCTCACTGCGTGCGGCGTAATAGTACAGAAAATCCACCGCCTCGCGTAATTCGGCCACTGCATCGGCAATGGTCTTGCCGGCCTCACGGGCCAGCAGGGCAAAGAATTCACCGGCATGTTCCTCATACAACCGTGCCGCCCGATTCAGGCACGCAGCACGGGCAGGGCTTCCCAGTGCCTGCCAGTCCGCCCGGGCCTGCATGGCCGCCTGCACCGCCAGCTCCAGCTGTGGCAGGCTGGCCTCCGTAACCTGTCCGACCGGCTCCCGCGTTGCCGGATTGTGCACCGCCACTACCGCCCCTGCGTCCAGTGCGGCAGCCTCGGGCACCAGCAGCGGGACAGCCTCCCAGCGAGTCTCCCGATACGGTGCACGCAGAGCCTCCAGTGCCTGCAGATCCGCCGTATCCTGCCAGTCAAAACCGCGTGAATTGGCACGTTCGGGCAGGAACAGGGTACCGGGTGCGGCAACGCCCACCAGTGGCTGCTCCAGCCAGGCCTGTGCCACCGCCAGCGGGTCGGCCACCACCTCACGCGGGGGAATGGCATTATCCAGCAGCTGGTTGACAAAAGAGGCATTGGCCCCGTTCTCCAGCAGACGGCGCACCAAATAGGCCAGCAGGTCCTGATGCACACCCACCGGGGCATAAATACGTGTCGGAATCCCGCTCTGTTCCCGCACGCGCTCATGCAGCGCCTCGCCCATGCCATGCAGGCGCTGGAACTCAAAACTGTGGGCGCTGTAGTCCTCACCTGCCGTCATGGCCAGCACGGCAGCCATGGTATGGGCATTGTGGGTGGCAAACTGCGGAAAAATATGATCACGCTGTCCCAGCAGTTTCCGGGCACAATACCAATAGCTGACATCGGTATTGTTCTTGCGGGTATAAACCGGATACCCCTGCAGGCCCAGCTCCTGTGAGCGCTTGATCTCCCGGTCCCAGTACGCTCCCTTGACCAGCCGGACCATCAGCCGGGTCTGGTATTTCTGCGCAACAGCGTACAGCCAGTCCAGCACCAGCGGCGCACGGTAGCCGTAAGCCTGCACCACCACGCCCAGCCCGTTCCAGTTTTTCAGGCTGCCATCCGCCAGCAGTGCCTCAATAATCTCCAGCGACAGGTCCAGCCGCTCGGCTTCTTCCGCATCAATATTGAGACCCATACCGGCTTTCTTGGCCAGTATGCACAGCGAACGGATGGCCGGGAGCAGATTATCCATGACCTCGGCTTTCTGCAGGGTCTCATAGCGTGGATACAGGGCGGAGAGCTTGACCGAAATGCCGGGATTGAAACGCACGTCACGGCCCTCGCAATGCTGTGCCAGTTCGGTAATTGCATCGGCATAGGCCAGGTGATAACGATTGGCATCATCCTGGGTCAGCGCGGCCTCGCCCAGCATGTCAAAAGAATAACGATAACCTTTGCCCTGCCAGCTTCGGCCATTGCGGATGGCTTCCTCAATGTCCTGCCCCAGCACAAACTGCCCGCCCATGAGTTTCATCATCTGGCGCACGGCAACCCGGATCAGCGGCTCCCCGGCCCGGCGTACCAGCCCCTGCAATACCGGCAGCAGGCCACCCTTGTCGGATTCGGACAGGATATTGCCGGTCAGCATCAGCCCCCAGGTGGAGGCATTGACCATCAGTGAACCGGAATGGCCCAGGTGGCGGGCAAAATCCTGCGGCGTGATCTTGTCATTGATCAGCTCATCGAGGGTTTCATCATCCGGCACACGCAGATAAGCTTCGGCCAGGCACATGAGTGCCACGCCTTCCTGGGTGGACAGGCCATACTCTGCCAGAAAGCTTTCCATCAGGCCCGGACTGTTATCGGCTCGAATGGCTTTCACCCAGCCGGCAGCCTGCTCGACAATGGCCTGGCGCTGGTGGTCGTCGATCTGGATGCCGTCCAGCAGCTGCTGAATGGTGGTCGCCTCATCGCCTGGTACTGCAGTCTGAATCTGCTGGCGCAAGGTAGTCAGGGTCTCGGTCGTCATGGTCGGTCCTCCGGCTTGAACTGAATCAGAATAAAATCAGCATAACAGGACGCCCTGAAGACAATACACCATAATTTATCAGAATCAGGGTGATATAGACTCATTTTCAGTTTATTAATGCTAAAATGGGCTACATGAATCCTATTTTTTGGTCCAATGCACTTTGGCATTAAAAGAGCAGGCATGAATACACTGGATCATTACGACCGCCAGATACTGGCCATTCTGAGCCATGAAGGACGCATCAGTGCATCCGAACTGGCCGGGCGCATCGGTCTGTCCAAAACGCCAACACTCAAACGCCTGAAACAGCTGGAGCAGCGGGGTTATATTCTCGGGTATCAGGCACGCCTGAATTACGAACTGCTGGGCGAGGCGCACATTGCCTTTATCCAGGTCACGCTGGGCAACACCAGCAGCAAGGCACTGCAGGAATTCAATGATGCCGTCAGCCGGATGACGGCAGTGGAGCAGTGCCACATGATTGCGGGGAATTTCGACTATCTGCTCAAGGTGCGCACCCGTGACATCCAGTCCTACCGCCAGTTGCTGGGTGAGCAGCTGGCCCGCCTGCCACATGTGGCACATACCTCGACTTTTGTCTCAATGGAAACGGTGTGCGATACGGGCCGGTAGCTGAAAAAACCAAAAAAGCTGCCCTCCGGATCGAGGGCAGTGGAGTAAAAATCAGACGATATTAACGTTGTTATACAACAACGCTTCTGCATTTCAGGTCCATGATAACATCATTTGCACTGTACATCCTGATAGACCTGCTGCCGTGCAGTACGAAACGTTTCAATAGCCGGTGCGATTTTGGCCTGGGCCTCCGCCAAGGTGTCCTTGCCCTTGACGGAGTCGATACTGTCGTTCAGTGCTTTGGCTGCTTTCCTGACATCGTCCAGACGGGCCTTCTGTACCTGACTGCCCGCCTTGTCCAGCCCTTCCATGGCTTTCTGTACTTCTTTCTGCACTGCTTCGGTTTCCCTGACCGTGGAATCTGCCGTCAGGGCAGCACCCTTGTCCAGCGCCTGCTCCAGATCACCCAGACTCTGACAGAACTGTTGCGTTGCATCCTCAACGGATGGACCACTACAACCAGCCAGCAGCACCAGAGGAAAAACCAGCGAACCCAGCAACAGCGTTTTCGTTTTCATGCAATCTCCTTGCCTTTGTCATCACAACATACTGTCTAAAAGTCAGACAGGCCAGCATGGAGTATAGAAACAAATTCCCATATTGCCCGTTCAGTCTGTTATCGTCGGGCAGTCGGCTTCAGACTCTGAAAACCAGGTAGCCTTCACTCTTGTTCAGGAACATCCCGAATACGTCCCCGAAGTTCTCCACCACCGAGGTCTGCACCGAGTGGCGAGCCAGCAGCGCATCACTCCAGACCTGTACCCGATCACTGAACTTCAGTTTCAGCGCGTAATCACGCTTCAGGATTGCCAGACGCATGAACAGTGGTGCAAACGCGGTATCGACCAGGGCAAAATGCTCACCGGAGAAATAAGGCGTCTCTTTCGGCAAAGCGTCACTCACCCGCTGCAGCCCCTGCTCCAGCTCGATACGCGCTGTCTCGAAGCCTTCCCGGTCCCTGGATGTCACCATGCGGTACTGCGCCCCCAGCAGGTTGGAGCAGTATTCCACCCAGGCCCGGTGCAATGCCTTTTGCAACGCATTCACCGGATGCAGTTGCGGCCCGTAGACCTCATCCACGTACTCCATAATCACCGCTGACTCAAACACGGGTGTGCCATCAACCAGCAGTACCGGCACCTTGCCCATAGGGGAAATCTGCTTGAACCAGTCCGGCTCCTCGCCCGGCACCAAATGCGTCAGGGTATAATCGACTCCCTTTTCGTTCAGCGCAATCACGGCTCGCTGTACAAACGGACAAATCTTGAAACTCACCAACTCCAGTTTGGGTTTTACCGCCATTATCTGCTCCTTGAAAAAACATTTGCCACCATTCTGACACCACAGGCCGGTCGGCTGCAATTGACCTTTACCCTAGACATTATCTCAAAAATTGAGCTTATTGGTAGATAGGAAAATTTGAAAGATCA